>NC_007292.1:0-600000 GCF_000011745.1 Candidatus Blochmanniella pennsylvanica str. BPEN | reverse complement strand
AAAAAAATATAAAATATGATTCCTTTATCGCATGCTTTTAGTTTATCTATAATTTTATTTATATTAGGTTTAATAGCTATAATAGTAAGACGTGATTTATTGTTTATATTGTTAGGTCTAGAAATTATGATTAACGCTGCTGCTTCAGCATTTGTGATAGTAGGATCTTTTTTAGGGCAATCAGATGGTCAGATTATGTATATTTTAGTAATTACTTTATCTGCTTCTGAATCTGCAGTTTCTTTAGCATTATTACTTCAATTATATCGTCGTTATCATACATTGCATATTGATAATATTAGTGAGATGCGTGGATGAATTTACTTTTTTTAACTATACTTTTCCCGTTATTAGGATTCATTACGTTAGCTATTTCTCAAGGAAAATGGTCAGAAAATACTTCTTCTATAATAGGAGTAGGCACGATAAGTGCATCAGCGTTGGTTACTATATACATCATATTTAATTTTTATTGTAATTTTAGTAATGATGTTAATTTTGTGTTTGTGCAGGAACTTTGGACCTGGTTTACTATTAATGCCTTATGTATTACTGTAGCACTTAGATTAGATGGGTTATCCTTAATCATGTTATCAGTAATTATTGGTGTTGGGTTTATCATTCATTTATATGCCACTTGGTATATGAGTGGATGCGAAGGATATTCTCGTTTTTTTGCTTACACTAATTTATTTATGGCAAATATGGTGCTTTTAGTGCTTTCAGATAATTTGTTATTGATGTATTTTGGATGGGAAGGCGTAGGACTGTGTAGTTATTTATTAATTGGATTTTACTATTCTGATGCTAAGAATGGAATAGCAGCTTTAAAAGCATTTATTATTACTCGTTCTGGGGACATATGTTTGGTGTGTGCGTTATTCATGATTTATGATCAATATCATACCTTGAGTTTTAGTAAATTACTAACGTTGGAACTAAAATGTTCATCATGTCATATTTTTAATGATATCACATGGATATCTTTTATGTTACTTATTGGAGCAATAGGTAAATCAGCTCAGTTACCCTTACAAAATTGGTTAACCAGTGCTATGGTTGGTCCAACCCCAGTGTCTGCATTGATTCACGCAGCTACTATGGTTACTTCTGGGGTGTATTTAATAATTCGTATGAATAATTTTTTTTTAATGACTCCAAGTATTTTATACTTGACCGGTATTATTGGTTCATTAACTGTGATTTTATTTAGTTGTTCAGCGTTATTTCAAAGCAATATTAAAAAAATTTTAGCATATTCTACTATAAGTCAAATAGGATATATGTTTTTAGCACTCGGAGGCCGACATTGGGATGCAGCTATGTTTCATTTAGTAACACATGCTTTTTTTAAAGCGTTGTTGTTTTTATCTGCAGGTTCATTAATCTACTCTTGTAGATATGAACAAAATATTTTTAAGATGGGAGGGTTATATAAATTTATACCTTTAATTTACATTTGTTTTTTAATAGGTGGGGCATCTTTATCTGGAGTACCTATAATTACTGCTGGATTTTATTCAAAAGAAATGATCATGTTAAAAACATTAGCTAATCATGATTATTTTTTCTTGTTATCTGGAGTAATAGGAATGTTTTTAACACCTATTTATACGTTCCGAATGATTTTTGTTGTGTTTCATGGTGAGAAAAAAATAGAGCCACGTGTATGTAATAAAATCACTCAAAATTTACCTTTAATCTTATTGTTATTGTTATCGACGTTTATTGGTGGGTGGATCAAATTACCTTTGTTAACAGATACTATAATTACTAACGTTAGTGAGGTGTATAATTATGGGCAAATATATCTTGAAATAATATCGGGACTTTTAGTAACGTTCGGTATTTGGTTGGCGTCAATTTTTTGGATGGACTCTTCGAGCAGGATTACAGGAGAGATTATTAGACCTCGTGTAACAGAAGTAATAGAACGATACATAGTATTGTTATGTTATTATGGATGGGGATTTGATTGGCTTTACAAATTGATATTTATAAAGCCATATTTATTTATAACAAAAAAATTATCTTATTCTGATCCAGTTGATGTAATCGTGAATGTTATCGTATCGTTATTATGTTGGCTTAAGAATGGTTTGATATGTAGTGAAAATGGTAAGCTTAATTGGTATATAGTATCGATGAATATAGGGGCAATTATGATATTAATCATGATATTAATTTATGATCGTCTGTAAATCAGTGTAATATTATTGGTATACAATATAAGGAAATATAAATATTTAATGTATGTGTTTTAGCGAGAAAAACAAAAAATAATATGTTATTAATTATCTTAATATTTATTCCTTTTATTTTTGGACTGTTATGTTGGCAGTCAGAACGTATTGGATGTTGGGTACCGCGTTGGATTGCTTTATCTGGAATGAGCATAACATTCATTACTACTTTTTTTTTATGGCAGTACGAGTGCCATGATTTATTAAATTCGCATCCAACAGAACATGTGTTTCCTAAATGGCAATTAGAATATATATATCCTTGGATCCCAAGATTTGGAATTAGCGTTCATTTAGCATTGGATGGATTTTCTTTGTTGATGGTGACATTAACTGGATTTTTAGGATGCATGGCAGTGTTATGTTCTTGGTGTGAGATTCAGCGTTATCACGGTCTTTTTTATCTTAATTTATTGTGGATTTTGGGTGGAGTTATTGGTGTTTTTTTATCAATTGATATGTTTTTGTTCTTTTTTTTCTGGGAAATAATGCTTATTCCGATGTATTTTTTGATATCTTTATGGGGACACAAAGAGGTTAATAGAAGCGGTCGCATTAATACTGCTATTAAATTTTTTGTTTATACTCAATTTAGCGGATTATTTATGTTAATTTCTATTATTGCTCTTGTTTCTATACATCATGATATGCATGGTGTGTGGTCGTTTAACTATCAAGATTTATTGAATATGTTGTTGCCAGTGAATGCGGAATATTTAATTATGTTGGGGTTTTTTTTTGCTTTTGCAGTAAAAATGCCAATCGTTCCTTTTCATGTTTGGTTACCTGATGTTCATAGTCACGCTCCTACTTCTGGGTCAGTCGATTTAGCAGGAATTTTATTAAAAACATCGGCTTATGGATTTTTCCGATTTGTTTTACCGTTATTTCCTTGTGCTTCAAAATCTTTTGCCCCAATTGCTATGTGTTTAGGTTTGGTAAATATTTTTTATGGAGCTTGTATGGCATTCGCACAAACTGATGTTAAGCGTTTAATTGCATATACCAGTATATCTCATATGGGATTTGTATTGATCGCAATTTATAGTGGTACTCACTTATCATATCAGGGTGCTGTGGTACAAATGATTTCTCATAGTTTATCTGTTTCTGGAATGTTTATAATTTGCGGTCAATTATATGAGCGAATACATACTCGAGATATGCGTTTGATGGGAGGGTTATGGAGTCGCATGCATTTAATTCCTGCTTTTTCTTTATGTTTCGCAGCAGCAACACTTGGATTGCCTGGTACTGGAAATTTTATAGGAGAAGTGACGATTTTGTTCGGTAATTTTCAATCAGCACCTATAATTACAATAATAGCTTGTTTTGGAATAATATTATCATCAATTTATTCTCTTATTTTAATGCAACGCATATATTATGGTCCAATATTGGTTCCCAGAGTTAATAAGAGCGGGTTATTAAGAAATATGACACTACGGGAAAAGAATATTATTATAATATTGTTATTATGTATTTTTTTAATTGGTTTTTTTCCGCAATATATTTTGAATGTTTCATATATGACAATGCACAATCTTTGTCTTTTTTTAAAAGAATATAACTGTTCAATGTGATTACATTATAACGATATAGGATCTTGATTTGTTATGCTAATAACTTGGACGCACATAATTCTATTGCTGCCTATACTAATTATTGGAATGACAACCGTTATTGTTATGTTATCTATTGCATATCGTCGTAATTTATTTTTACATACTTCATTAACAATATTCGGATTTAGTTTAGCAATTATATCGGTTGGATTAGTATGGGATCAAAGAGATCGAAACTTTTTGCAATTAATATGTGTTGATGATTTTTCTATATTATACATAATATTGGTGTTAGTTTCTGGTTTATCAAGTTCTGTATTGGCTTATAAATGGTTGTTAATTTATCCGAGTAATAATCGTGACGAGTTTTATTTATTATTACTTATTTCTAGTATTGGCGGTATTTTACTAGCAACTACGAATCATTTAGTAATATTATTTTTAGGAATGGAACTGATTTCGTTGCCGTTATTTGGGCTGATAGGTTATTCTTTTTTTAACAAATTTTCTTTAGAGGCAAGTATTAAATATATTATATTATCTGGAGTATCTTCATCATTTATATTATTTGGTATAGCATTGATATATGCTGCAACTGGTTTTTTGTCTTTTACTAGTATTAGTCAATTATTACGTTTACATATTATTGCGTCGAATCAATCTATATTTATGTCAACCATAGGACTAGGTATGATGATGGTTGGGTTCGGTTTTAAATTGTCATTAGTTCCTTTTCATTTATGGACTCCTGATGTATATCAAGGAGCACCATCTTCAATATCATTGTATCTGACAACTAGCAGTAAAATAGCTGTAATATCTGTATTGATACGATTATTGATGGTGTTTCCTAATCAGTATAATACGGTATTTTGTATATTTTTATTAGGTATTGCATGTTGCTCAGCGTTATTCGGCAATTTAATGGCTATTAAACAAGATAATATTAAGCGTGTTTTAGCTTATTCTTCAATTGCACATACAGGTTATGTTTTAATTGGTGTTATTGCAATATTACGGGTCAACCACCCCATGGCTTTGGAAACTATTGGTATTTATCTTATAAGTTACGTTCTGACTAGTATTGGTGCATTTGGTATTATCAATATAGTATCTTTTTTTTATGCCCATGAGGACACAGACGTAGATTCTTTGTTTGTATATCGTGGTCTTTTTTGGCATCAGCCAATGTTATCGGTATTATTTACGATTATTATATTGTCTTTAGCGGGAATACCTATGACATTAGGTTTCATTGGGAAATTTTATTTGTTTGTTTTGGGAATAGACAGTAAATTATGGTGGTTTACTATTTTTATAGCAATGAGTAGTGTTATTAGTATATTTTATTATTTAAGAATTATAATAAATTTATATCTTAGTCCTATAAATCGTTTAAATATCAACTCTGATTTTTTATCTAGTTGGAGTGTTACTCCTGATAAGATAATAGTGATTATAGTATCTTTTTCTATATTATTTTTAGGATTATATCCAAAGCCTTTGATTTATTTTATGCATCTAATATATCCACCGGTACTTTAATTGAAATATAAATGTAATCGGAGGATTTTACATTTTAAATTATTTAACGAATGATTTTATGAGTTTGTGAATTTATAATAATGTCGTTTAAAACACGTGTTACAGTAGTTTTAATATAATATGTTCTATAGGAACACAGCAGCATATCAAAATTTCATTAGAATGAATATAACCTAAAGGTTCTGTGTAATATTGTACTTTTCCTCTTATTAATAAGGCACGGCAACTTCCACAGTAACCTGATCGACATTGATAATTTAATGATGGTATATGATGCATTTCCAATGCTTCTAATAAGGAACGATACATTCTGTTGTTATGCGCAAATTGTATATTTAAATATTTTTTTTGAAGAAAAAATATTTTACAATTGAAAGTCATGAAATTCATTTTCGTCAATATTAGGATCTATTTGGCCTACTAGATAAGAACTGGCTTCTACTTCTTGTGGCGCCACTTGAACATTATCTGATGATAACCAAGAATTAATCCATGGTATCACGTTAGATTTAATGTTGAAGGGTGTTCTTAGCCCGATTGCTTGCATGCGTATATTGGTAATATATTCAATATATTGACAAAGTATATCTTTATTTAAACCTATCATAGAGCCATCTTTAAATAAATAGTTAGCCCAATTTTTTTCTTGTTCTGCAGCCATTAAAAACAGCGCATAACTTTCTTGTTGGCATTCTGTACTGATATCGGCCATTTCTGGATCATCTGATCCAGAGCGCATTAAGTTTAAAATATGTTGAGTAGCGTTTAAATGCAAAGCTTCGTCACGTGCTATAAGTCGTATAATTTTTGCATTACCTTCCATGAGTTCTCGTTCAGCAAATGCAAAAGAACAGGCAAAGCTGACATAAAAACGAATAGCTTCTAGGACGTTAACGCTAATCAAACATAAATATAATTTCTTTTTAAGTTCATGTAAGTTTACTGCGACAGTGTTATTATTGATTTGATGAATACCGGGGCCTAAGATATGATAATAACTGGTTAATTCAATTAAATTATCATAGTACGTCGAAATATCTTTAGCACGTTTTAAAATTTCTTTGTTGCTGATAATATCATCAAATATCAAAGATGGGTGATTAACAATATTACGAATAATATGGGTGTAGGAACGGGAGTGAATGGTTTCAAAAAATGACCAAGTTTCTACCCAAATTTCCAGTTCTGGTATAGAAATTAATGGTAATAATGCAATATTGGGACTGCGTCCTTGAATAGAATCTAATAAAGTTTGGTATTTTAAATTGCTAATAAAAATGTGTTTTTCATGGTCTGGTAATGATTGAAAATCTATACGGTCTTTAGAAATATCTATTTCTTCTGGGCGCCAAAAGAACGAAAGTTGTTTTTCAATTAATTTTTCGAAAATGGAATGTTTTTGTTGATCAAATCGAGCGATATTTACTGGTTGTCCTAAAAACATCGGTTCGAGCAGTTGATTATTTTTATTTTGAGAAAAAGTTGTATAAATCATTTTTATTCCTTTTTTAAAAATAAATATGTAGGTTTTAGTAAATAGTAGTTACTTTTCTAAATTGTACAAGCATCACTTGTACAAATATTTGATTGGTTATGTGGCAGTGTTTTTTGTACATCTTGAGCTCCATCACGGGTGTTATGATAATATAATGTTTTAATACCAAGTCTGTATGCGTATAATAAATCTGAAAGTAGCTGTTTCATAGGTACTTTGTTTTCTGGAAATCGAGAGGGATCGTAATTAGTATTAGTTGAAATGGATTGGTCAATGAATTTTTGCATAATCCCTACTAATTGTAGATATCCCCGATTATCCGGTATTTGCCATAATAATTCATAATCAGATTTTAGTTTAATAAATTCAGGTACTACTTGACGCAAAATTCCGTTTTTTGAAGTTTTTATGCTAATGTAACCTCTGGGAGGTTCTATCCCATTAGTAGCATTAGAAATTTGTGACGAAGTTTCTGATGGCATTAATGCAGATAATGTAGAATTTCGTAATCCATACTTTTTAATCTTTACACGCAAATCTTCCCAATTATAATGTAATGGTTCATTAATAAATGAATTCAGGTCTGTTTTATATGTATCAATAGGTAAGATTCCTTTTGAATATGAAGTATCATTGAACCACTCGCAAGATCCTTTTTCTTGAGCCAAATTGTTAGACGCTCTTAATAAATGATATTGAATAGCTTCGAAAGTACGATGTGTTAGTTTATTAGCACTACCATCTGAATAGCGTACCCCATGTTTAGCAAGATAATAAGCATAATTAATTACTCCAATGCCTAAAGAACGTCTTCTTACAGCACTACGTTGTGCAGCAGGAATAGGATAATGTTGATAATCTAATAAAGCGTCGAGAGCTCTTACTATTAAAATAGAGAGTTCAGATAAGTCATCAAGATTTTCAATGTTACCAAGATTGAAAGCAGATAGTGTACATAAAGCAATTTCACCATTATGGTCATTAATGTTATTTAAAGGTTTGGTTGGTAAAGTGATTTCCAAGCATAAATTGGATTGACGAACTGGAGCGGCAATACTATCAAAAGCACTATGAGTATTACAGTGATCTGTATGTTGAATATAGATTCTTCCAGTAGAAGCTCGCTCTTGCATCATTAAAGAAAACAATTCTATTGCTTTAATTTTTCGATGTCTAATATTATGATCATTTTCATATATGTTATATAAGTGTTCGAATTCATTTTGATTATTAAAAAAAGCTTCATATAGTCCTGGCACATCAGATGGGCTAAATAGTGTAATATATTTTCCTTCAATAAGACGTTGGTACATTAATTTATTGATTTGTACACCATAATCTAAATGACGTATTCGGTTAGAATCGATTCCACGATTATTTTTTAAAACAAGTAAATTTTCTATTTCTAAATGCCAAATAGGATAAAATAGTGTGGCCGCTCCTCCACGTACGCCTCCTTGAGAGCATGATTTTACTGCTGTTTGAAAATGTTTATAGAATGGGATACATCCGGTGTGGAACGCTTCTCCGTTACGTATTGGACTACCTAATGCTCTAATACGTCCAGCGTTAATACCTATTCCAGCGCGTTGCGCAACATATTTTACAATAGAACTGGATGTTGCATTGATAGAATCAAGACTATCATCACATTCGATTAATACACAGGAACTAAATTGGCGTGTTGGTGTGCGTACTCCAGACATAATAGGTGTTGCTAAAGAAATTTTAAAAGTTGATATCGCATCATAAAATTGTTGAATGTAATGCATTCGAGTTTTTTTGGGATATTTAGAAAATAAACAGGCCGCAGTTAATATATATAAAAACTGAGCACTTTCATAAATTTCTCCGGTTACCCTATTTTGTACTAAGTATTTACCTTCTAATTGTTTTACAGCAGCATATGAAAAATTCATGTCCCGCCAATGATCAATAAATGTATCCATTTGATTAAACTCTTCCGCATTATAATCATCTAGCAAATGTTGATCGTATTTACCAATTTTTATTAATCGTAACACATGATTATACAGTTTTGGTGGTTCAAATTGACCGTAAGCTTTTTTACGTAAATGAAATACTGCTAAACGTGCTGCTAAATATTGATAGTCTGGTTCTTCTTCAGAAATCAAGTCTGCTGCTGCTTTTATGATTGTTTCTTGAATATCGGAAGTTTTTATTCCATTATAAAATTGTATGTGGGAACGCAATTCTACTTGTGAAACAGAGACTTGCTCTAATCCTTTGGCGGCCCAATTAATAACTCGGTGAATTTTGTCAAGATTAATAGGTTCGTGATGACCGTTTCGTTTGGTAACTAGTAGAGTTTGGTTCATATAAATGTATACCTGTTGTGAAATAATAATAATATTAGACCACAGTAATTTGTGATGAGTAAATTATGGATCAGACTCGTGATAATTCGGTGAATTAATAATGACATCATAATTTTATGTATAAAATAGTAATTAATTAAATAGTAATACAGGTGGAAAATATTGCATGATTCTTATTTGGTATAAATATTCTAAATATCAATAATAACTGATTGTGCCTATAAATACATGTGATTATGCTGTACCGTATTATTATTTTAATATAATTGAACAATTGGATTATGTCTTTAATATTATATTGATCATATTAAAAAAAATTGTTCTTGCAATAGTAAACGCTTATTATTTATTAATTTGTAATCGCTCTATATCATATAGAGCGATTATTTTTTTAGTTTAGCATGTAAGATATAATTTGTATTGAGGTTACGTATTAAGGCGCATTTATTCGTGAGGGGATTATAGCATAATCCGGTGATGTTTTGTTCTTCTAAAATGGTAGAGTCAATCCATTCTAGTAATTCAGATGGGGTAATAAATTTATTAAAATTATGAGTGCCTTTTGGAATAATGCGAAAAATATATTCAGCGCCTATTACAACGAACAGCCATGATTTAAATGTACGATTTAATGTGGAAAAAAATACTGATCCATCTATCTTAATCATAGTAGAGCAAGCATGAACGATTGATGAAGGACACGGTACATGTTCTAAAACTTCCATACAGGTTACTACATCGTAATGATTAGCATGGTTTAAGGCATGGTTTTCTATTGTTTCTTGTATGTAATGAATATTTAATCCTTGATGTAAGGCATGTGATTTTGCAACTTCTAAAACAGAAGCATTGATATCTAACCCAACAACTTCTGCGCCTGCTTCTGCCATACTTTCTGATAAAATACCTCCACCGCAGCCAATATCTAATATTTTTTTACCAAATAGTCCATGACTATGCTCAATAATATAATTAAAGCGTGTCGAATTAATGTGATGCAATGGTTTAAATGCATTAAAAGGACCCCACCATTGTGATGTGGATGTCTTGAATTCATCGATTTTTTTTTTATTCATATTTTTTGATTTTTCTGTAAGCTCATCAATAATTATGTCTTTTATGTTAAGATTTTCTTAAAATAAGAAAATGGGAACGCTATAGATTTGAATATTAGTATATAAATTATTTACAACTATCAGTTCATCGAAATATGGTTATGAACTGATTTATATGTAACATGATAAATGTATTTATCTTTATAGAGTAATTTAAATATTATTAAAACAGTTTATATTACAGTTTAATAGATTATTTAAATAATTTTTAATATATATAAATTAAAAAATAAATAGAGGATATAAATGCATGAATGATTTTGCTAAAGAAATCACACAAATTAACATAGAAGAAGAATTAACACATTCTTATTTAGATTATGCCATGTCAGTGATCGTTGGGCGCGCATTGCCAGATGTTCGAGATGGATTAAAACCCGTGCATCGGCGTATATTATTTGCCATGCAAGTACTTGGGAATTGTTGGAATAGAAATTATAAAAAATCAGCTAGAGTAGTAGGTGATGTTATTGGAAAATATCATCCTCATGGGGATACCGCAGTATATGAAACTATAGTACGCATGGCACAACCTTTTTTAATGCGCTATGCTTTAGTAGATGGACAGGGTAATTTTGGTTCAGTAGATGGTGATCCAGCGGCAGCTATGCGTTACACTGAAGTACGTATGTCTAAAATAGCAAATGAATTATTGTTAGATTTAGACAAAGAAACTGTTGATTATGAACTAAATTATGATGGCACTGAAAGTATCCCAGGAATATTACCTGCTAGAATTCCAAATCTTTTGGTTAATGGTTCTTCTGGTATTGCTGTAGGAATGGCTACTAATATCCCTCCTCACAATCTTTCTGAGGTAATTAATGGATGTTTGGCGTTTATAGATAATGAGGATATTACTATTGAAGAATTAATGAAATATATTCCGGGCCCAGATTTTCCTACTGCTGCTATTATTAATGATAGCGGTGGTTTGAAAGAAGCATATAGCACCGGACGAGGTAAAATTTATATTCGCGCTCGGTCGGAAATTGAAACTGATGTTAAAAGTGGTCGTGAATCTATCGTAATATATGAAATTCCTTATCAAGTTAATAAGGCTCGATTGTTAGAAAAGATCGCGGAATTAGCAAAATTAAAACGCATTGAGGGAATATATAATTTGCGTGATGAATCTGATAAGGATGGTATGCGAATAGTTGTTGAAATTAAACGTGATGCTATTAGTGAGGTAATTTTAAATAATTTATATTCTTTAACTTCGTTACAAACTTCATTCGGTATTAATATGGTAGCGTTACATCAAGGCCAACCAAAAATTATGTCATTAAAAGACATTTTATCTGCCTTTGTATGTCATCGTCGCGCAGTGGTAATACGTCGTGTTACTTTTGAATTAAAGAAAGCTCGTAGTCGTATTCATATTTTAGAGGGGTTAGCGATTGCATTATTTAATATTGATTCAGTTATTAAACTTATTCGTCAATCTAATAGTTCGGTGGAAGCTAGTTCTGTTTTAATATCTTCATCGTGGAATATAGGCAATGTCTTTGATATGAAACAGAGAACTTCTATTAATTTGATGAAATCTGAGGGGTCAGAAGTCAAGAATGCTGTTCACAATAATCAATATTGTCTTACCAAGAATCAAGCACAAGCTATTTTAGATTTAAAATTACATAAACTTACTACTTTGGAGTATGAAAAATTATTGCAAGAATATAGCAGTTTGTTAGAAAAAATAAAAAATTTAATCTCTATCTTAAAAGATCCTAAATGCCTTATGAGGGTAATTCGTCAAGAACTATTGATGATACAAGAAGAGTATAACGATTCTCGTCGTACTGAAATTAGTAGCAATATTGAAAATATTAATGTTGAAAATTTAATTAATCAAAAAGATGTAGTAGTAACTTTATCATATCAAGGTTATGTTAAATATCAACCATTAACAGATTATGAGGCGCAAAAACGAGGAGGAAAAGGAAAATTAGCAACACGAATTAAGGAAGAAGATTTTATTACGCGATTATTAATAGCTAATACTCATGATACGGTTTTGTTATTTTCTAATTATGGGCGTATATATTGGATGAAAGTTTATCGATTACCTGCAGCTAGTCGTGGATCACGAGGTAAACCAATTATTAACTTGTTACCATTAGATGTGAATGAACGAATTACTGCTATTTTACCAATTCAAAATTATACAACAGGACATCAAGTATTTATGGCGACTAGTAGTGGAGTTGTAAAAAAAACGCCACTTACTGAGTTTAGTCGGCCACGTAATGTTGGTATTATTGCATTGAATCTTAATGATGGGGACGAATTAATTGGAGCTGATGTAACCGATGGTAGTAATGAGGTAATGTTGTTTACTGCTTACGGAAAAGTTGTACGATTTAAAGAAACGCAGGTGCGCAGTGTAGGTCGCTCGGCGATTGGCGTGAAAGGTATTCATTTATTACAAGGTGATCGCGTAGTATCTTTAATTATACCAAAAGATAAGAGTTCTATTCTTACTGTTACTCGAAATGGTTTTGGAAAACGTACTAATCAATCAGAATATCCAATCAAGTCTCGCGCGACTCAAGGTGTGATTTCTATTAAGGTTACGGAGCGAAATGGTAATGTAATTGGTGCTGTGCAAGTAAATCAATCTGATCAAATAGTAATGATCACTGACTTAGGTCGATTAGTGCGCACTCGTGTTTCTGAAGTTAATATCATTAGACGTAATACTCAAGGAGTTATGTTAATTCGTACAGCATGCAATGAATGCGTCGTTGGATTACAGTGTGTTGTGGAATCGGTATAGAAATTAAAATTTTTTTATTTGACTCAGTATTGAAGAGAATTTATCGTTATTAATTGTTGGGTTTAATAGTGAAATTTTATTCAATAATATGGGATTTTTACATCTGTAACAATTAATATTGTATTTTGTGTTGTTTATTCATTTTTTAATATTTATTATGTTAATATATATGTGGTATACAGTAATTATTTCTAATATAATAATAAAAAATAATTACTATGATTTATGAAATAATTAATTGGAGTAGTGGTTATTTAAGTTGAGGTAATGTAACAAACATGCAATGTTATATTATAATATGATCATTTTGTTATTGATATTGAACATTATGATCATAAGTAATATGATATTCAATGACAGGAATTGTTAGATATGTACATTGAATAAGAAATCGTTGTGTATTAGATAGTAAATAATATAGATAGAGAGAAACATGTGGGTTTTTATGTGTTTATACGTAATATTTTTTGTGTCTATTGTTCAAATATAAGCTAAATTGCTGGAGAATTGTATTTTATTAATATGCCGATATAGTTGATACAATGGGAATGTGAGCAAAGTGGCGGTTTATTATGTAATAGTTAATAACTAAGAATGGATTGGCGCATATAAAGTTGTTGATTTATTTTTGAAGAAAGTTACTGGATGTTATTGAAATTGTTAAATAGTATTTTTTTTATTTACTATATGGTGAGGTATTAATATGAAATTACGGTGTTTTACTAGCCTGGTTGCAACTATGGTTATGGCAAGCACTGCCGTGGCTTCTGAAATTTACAATAAAGATGGAAATATATTAGATATGTTTGGTAGTCTTGTTGGAGGTCATTATTTTTCTAAAGATAATACTAAAAATGGGGATAATTCGTTTGTAAGATATGGTTTTTCTGGAACAACATATATTAATGATCAAATTGTTGGTTTTGGTATGTGGGAGCATGAAATTTCCTTAAAGAATACTGAAGGAAGCATCGTAAATAATAATGATAAGGTGTTGCTTGGATATGCAGGAATAAAATTTGGAAATTTAGGAAGCATTGATTACGGAAGAAATTATGGAGTATTGTATGATGTGGGAGCATGGACAGATGTAACACCAGGATTTGGAGGAGATATATTGTTTGTAGATAATTTTTTATCTAATCGTAGTTCGAATGTGATTACATATCGTAATAAAAATTTTTTTGGTTTCGTGAATGGACTGGATTTTGCCTTGCAATATCAAGGTAAAAATGATGTGAACAAAGCAACGGGTCGTACTTTAAAAACGGCTAACGGAGAAGGATACGGGGTATCTGCATCTTATTCATTGGACAATGGGTTTGCTGCATCCCTGGCTTACACTAATAATAAACGTATCATTGAACAAACTGGTTTAGATAGCAATCTTTGTTGTAATGCTAATGCTGAAGCATACTCCTTGGGCATAAAATATGATGGAAACGGTATGTATGTAGCAGCAATTTATGGAGAGACTTATAATATGACTCCATTCGGTAGTTTTTGTGATAATCTTAATCCAGAATATATTTATGGGTTTGTTAATAAAGCTAAGAATATTGAATTAGTGGCCCAATATCAATTTGGTTTTGGTTTACGTCCTTCTGTATCTTATTTGTATTCAAAAGCTAATGATGCGGAAAATGATGCTTACAGCAATTTCTTAAAAAAATGTGTTACAGTTGGAACAAGTTATGTTTTTAATAAAAATATTTGTACTACTATAGATTATAGAATTAATTTATTACATAAGGATAGTTTCACCAGTGCGTCTCAGATTTGTACCGATAATGTTATTGCGTTGGGCGTAGCTTACGCATTTTAAGAATAGGTCGACATTAAATACTAAAACAGGCGAATTAAAATATTAATTCGCCTGTTTTAGTATTTTTTAATGTATCAAGGAATGGAATATGTCTAAATTATGCATTGGTATTATTTGCGGGGGTCGTTCTTTAGAACACGAGATTTCATTGAAATCAGCTATGTGTATTGCACAGTTTATTGATAAATTTCGTTTCGAGGCCATGATTTTATGGATAGATAAAAAAGGATGTTGGCATTTGAAAGATATCGATTTTAATGATTTATCGTATCATAAAGATGAAAAAATTTCCATTTTGTTACAAAACTGTCCTTATCCGTTTAAATTTCATACTAAAAATATAAATATTTTATTAAAATTTGATGTTATTTTCCCTGTAGTTCATGGAACACTAGGAGAAGATGGTGCTTTGCAAGGTTTATTGTGTATGATGAATTTGCCATTTGTTGGATCTAATGTTTTGAGTTCATCTGTAGGGATGGATAAAGACGTGTCTAAATGTTTGTTGCGTGATGCGGGTTTATCCGTAGTACCATTTAGAACTGTTTTGGCTCAGGATCAACATAATATAGATTTTGATTATTTTGTTTCTATCTTTGGACTACCTTTGTTTGTGAAACCATCAAATCAAGGGTCATCGATAGGAGTATCGAAAGTTACTAAATGTAAAGATTTTAACTTAGCTTTAATCAAAGCTTTCTCTTTTAGTAATAAAATATTAATAGAACCAGCTATTATTGGAAGAGAGTTGGAATGCGCAGTATTGGGTAACGATAATCCGAAAATTAGTGTGTGTGGTGAAGTTATATTATCAGATAATAATTTTTATACTTATCATGATAAATATGTGAAACGTAAAGCACAGATTATGATACCTGCGTTAATTAATGATGCAATAAGTGATGATATTCGTCATATTGCTTTACGTGCATTTCAAGTGTTAAATTGTTCTGGAATGGCGCGGGTAGATGTTTTTTTAAATTTGGATAATAAAATTTTTATTAATGAAGTTAATACGTTACCTGGATTTACTTTCGATAGTATGTATCCTAAATTGTGGGAGGTAAGTGGATTAAATTTGCAAGAGCTAATTACGAAATTGGTAGAATTAGCGCTAGATCTACATGATAAAAAAAATTGTTTTTATCATGTAGATGGTGCTGTATTGAAATATTTTCGGCATGAGAGGATTTGAACCTCTGACCCCCGACACCCCATGACGGTGCGCTACCAAACTACGCTACATGCCGTTTTAGGTTTATTATAAAAAATTTGTAAAAAATATTATTTTTTATGAATACACAACTGTATATTTTTATCCTGAAAATAATTTTTAGTTTTTGTTTGTGATCACTCAGATATTTTTATATATATATTTGATGTTATATGTATTGGTATTTTATCATTTTATGTTCAATATTTATTAAATTTAATTTCATTAGTTGTTAATAAACATTTTATTACATGGTTAATGTGCATTTAATATTTCATTATATAAAGAAAACAAATCTTAATTTATAATTAAAGATGTATTTTTTAATTAGGTGTTATTTATAAGATAAATTATGTTATTAAACACGTGTAAAATCAATATGGATTAATTTGGACTTGAAAGGATGATATTGTAGTTCTTGCACTTTGACTGTAATAGGTTGTTGATTTTCTATAAACAATAGAATAACATTATTTTTGTATAATTGTATTACAGCTTCAGGATGTAAAATATCGTTTTGATTCAATATAATGGGTATGCTTGGTTCTTGGCCTCTATTGTAGATAACAGCTGGACATTTGTTTTGTTTACGTAATCGTCTTGTTGCGCCTTTTTTGTGATAAATACGTAAATTAGCTTTGATTGTTAACATTATTGTAGTACCATATTAAGTATTTTTATTAATAATTTGATTATAATATCTATAAATTTAAAACGATGACTCTCTTATCACATAAGACAAGATGAATAACCATTTATATAATTAAATACTATATGCCAATAAATATTCTTTAGTATTTGTCTTCCGTAATGAATTCTCAAGTGAATCATTTCAACCGTTTAATATATTAAACAATGAAAGTAATTGAAAATTTAACATTTATACCTCATTAGGTATATCTGATTATATTAGTCTGATGTATTTTATTTGTCTTAAGTATATCAATTTGTGAAAATTATAAAAAATTCTGATGGTTTTATAGTCCTATGCTCGTGATATTCATTGAATTTGATATCAAATTTTATTTTAAAGCATTTATGGTATCATAAAATTCATAAAAATGTAATAGAATAAATACTCTCAATGATTTGATCACTTTTTAACAATTTTGATTGTTTGTAAAATATTTTCGATAGAAAAAATATATTAAAAATAAACGAATAAATATAATTTGATTTTTGTATTTTTAATACATTAATGAATATATAATTTATTTGTAGATTACAAAATTATAAAGGTGATTTACAGAGATATTTATGTATAAAAATGAGGAATACATTCTTGATGCTCTTGCATAAATTATAGTATTTATTTTTTTACAACACGCAAGTGTTGGTGATGTTCAGGTGTTTTTCTATAACAAATGTAATTATATAAAAAGATCTAAGTAATTTAAAAAAATTTATATACTTGATTGCGGGTTTGTAATAATAAAATATGCATTTTTAATATTAATCAATGTATACTTGATTTAATTAAAATGTTTCGAAGGTGATTAGTACGATATAATATTACGCGAAAAGTTTTTCTTGAATGTATTTTTAGAGAAAGTTATATGTCTATATTAACACAAGAAGCGCTATTAGTACGTGATGCTTTATCAGTTCGAGGATTAGAAAATCCATTAATTGAGTTGAATATTAATCATAAAATACGTAAACGTCGTATTGAAAACCATATGAGAGCTATTGTGCATCTTCTTAATCTCGATTTGGAACATGATAGTTTGTTAAATACTCCTAAACGTATAGCTAAGATGTATATAGAAGAAATTTTCTCAGGATTGGATTATTCAAATTTTCCTAAAATTGCAATTATTCAAAATACAATGCAAATAAATGAGATGATTACAGTGAGAGGTATTAATATCACCAGCACTTGTGAACATCATTTCATTGTTTTTAATGGTAAAGTGACTATTTCTTATATTCCAGAAAAAAATGTGATTGGTTTGTCAAAGATAAATAGAATAGTTCAATTTTTTTCTAAAAGACCGCAGTTACAGGAACGATTAACAAAACAAATTTTTTTAGCGTTGCAAACCTTACTTAATACAGATAATGTGGCAATATTTATTGATGCAGTACATTATTGTGTTAAAGCTAGGGGTATTCATGATGTTAGCAGCACTACAACTACTACTGCGCTAGGGGGGTTATTTGAATCTAATACGAATACTAGAGAAGAATTTCTGCACGCAATTATGTATTGTAACCATTGATTTATATTTTTTTATTTAAAATTTAATAAGGTTATTATATATCATATAATATGAATTTTTAAAGACATAGCAATCTGATTTATAATATTTGTTTAAGTATTTGTAATGAAAATGGAATGTTTTATGTTTATTTGAATAGATATTAGAATCGTTTTAAAGGTTTATTTTTATTGATATAGAACTGTAACTGTATATCAGAATATAAATTTAAGTAGAAAATCATGTATATAGCTTTTTATTAAATAGATTGATTTAAATTTATTTTTTATGATTAAATGTGTCAAAAAAGACTATGAAAATTAAAATTTCAGTGTAATTGAATTTATTTGTGTTAATTAATAATATGGATTTAATATCTATATCCATATTATGTTTTTAGATTCGTTTAGTTTATTGCAAATGTAGTTGAGGAGTGTTGTCTTTAGAGGTGCCATTTTTAATGGAAACATGAATGAGTATACTTAGAAGCCAAAATTTTTTAAATTATATAAGAATATTGATATGAATGGCGCACATAAATAAAATAAATTCTATCAAGTAATAGTTTTATGAATAAAAGGAATGGTTATAATAAAAATTTATTTAATATTTAATTTTGTTTATTGTTATTAATTTTATTAGTAATTATTTTTTGTAGATAACATATGTTAATATGATTTTGTTTTATTTTAAAGTATTTTAAAAGAATTAATTGTATTATTTTGTGTAATCACAAGATTAAGAAATATTTTTATTTATCTGCATTAATGTATTGAATGTAACATTACATTTGTATGTATGTTAAGTTTTTTCGAGTAATATTTTTTTAAACAAAAGTATATATCATATATATCTTTAATTTTTGATAATACAATTCCTGTACAGTTTCCATTGTGTAGCGTATGCAATGATACAGTTAGTTGTTTTAACGTTATATTATGTTTATTGTTAAAGAGTGTGATTTGTGCTCTTCATACATTATTATCCGTAAGGCGCTCATGTAATTGAGATTTATTTGTCATAGATGCAATTTGATCGGGATGGATTCGAGAAAAAATTATTTTGAATTTATTAATTCGATGATTTGATAAAGGCGCAGAAAGACTGCCCCATGTAAGACGAGTGTTGAGAAAACATTCGCTATAATTAGCTAATTTAGGTAAGACAGGTTTCAAATAGATCATCAGCACACGAAACAACTGAATACCCATAGAATAAATAGATAATGCCTCTTGTCTACGGTCTATTTTTTTTGCGATATGCCACGGAGCATGTTTATCTATGTAACGATTAGCTTCATCTGCTAATTTCATAATTTCACGCATTGCGTAGTTAAATTCTCTTTTTTGAAATAATTTTCCTATATAATGTCTGGATTCAATAAACATATTATATATAAGTGGATGTGTTAATGTATTCGACAAATGGCCATTATAATATTGATGTATAAATCCAGAATTTCTAGATGCTAAATTTAATATTTTATTAATAATATCCGAATTTACTCTAGTAATAAAATCTGATAAATTCAAGTCTATGTCGTTAGCATGAGATGAAAGCTTCGTGGCATAATAATATCTTAAATAATCTGGGTTTAAACATGATAAGTAAGTACTTACGTTGATGCAAGTCCCTTTAGATTTTGATATTTTAGATCCATTTAAAGTAACATGCCCATGAACAAATATATTAGTTGGTTTTCGAAATTGACTACCTGACAAAACAGCTGGCCAAAATAAACAATGAAAGTAAATAATATCTTTACCTATGAAATGATATAAGTCAGTTTTGGAATTTGATCCCCAAAAGTCGTTAAAAGATATGTTTTTGTTTTTTTTGCATAGGTTTTTAAAGGTACCCATATATCCGACAGGGGCATCCATCCATACATAAAAATATTTTTCTGAAGAATTAGGAATTTTAAATCCAAAATAAGGAGCGTCTCTAGAAATATCCCATTTTTTTAAACCTAATTTAAACCATTCTTCTACTTTGTTAGCTACTTCTTTTTGTATGCTTCCTGATCGAATCCATGTACGCAATGTATCAGTAAAAGCTGGTAAATCAAAAAAGAGATGTTCAGACTTGCGTATTATCGGAGACGTTCCAGAAATAACTGATTTGGGGTTTATAAGCTCTAAAGAGGTATAGATAGTACCACATGCTGCACAATTATCTCCATATTGATCATCTTTTTTGCATTTTGGACATATGCCTTTAACAAATCGATCCGGTAAAAACATATTTTTTTTAGAATCATATAATTGAGAAATAAATTTAGATTTGATGAATCCACGTGTGTTTAATCGAGAGTAAATGTCATGCAGTAATTCACGAGTTTCGTCACTGTGAGTAGAATAGTAGTTATCATAGCTAATTCCGAATTTATAGCAATCTCGTTGATGTTCTTGTCGTATTTGGGCAATCATTTGTTCTGGAGCTATATTAAGTTGTTGTGATTTTAACATAATGGCAGTTCCATGCGCATCATCTGCGCAAATAAAGTATACGCAATTTCCTTGCATGCGTTGATAACGAACCCAGATATCTGCTTGTATATGTTCTAACATGTGTCCAATATGAAGTGAACCATTAGCGTAAGGCAAGGCACAAGTAACTAGCATTTTTTTTGTAGTCATAATAGTTTTGTGGATTTAAAATTTAAATATGTCGTATGACGACATATACTGTAATTGTTAAAATGTAATTGTTTTTTATAATTTACATCATGAATATACAGTACTTATTGTATATATATATTATGATAATTAAAATTGTATTTGGTTATTTTTAATAGTTTTTATTAATGTTTTAATATTGTTGTAATGGTGGTTTTATATTCAATAAAAATTCTATTTTATAATTTATTATGCATTTTAAATTTAATTTAGTACGGTGTAATAATATTTTTATTATGATGTATAAAATACATATATGTATATGGTCCGCCTTGAAGATATTTTTTAAAATAAATATTCACAATTGGCTCTGTTAATTACGATTTTATAACGTTGTTCAATCTGATTATTGCTGTATGTTTTGTATTTACATTTAAATATTGTTTAAAACTTTTTATTTTTATATTGAAGTATTTATGTATAATATGTTCATATTATGAACTAGATACAAATTAGTCATTATTTAACTATTATTAAAATATATAACATACTTATACCCCAGAGGAGCAGATATGTTCAAACAAAAAAAGATTGGTATTATCGGTATGGGTGTTATGGGTCGAAATTTAGCATTAAACATTGAAAGTAAAGGTTATTGTGTTACGATTTATAATCGTTCTAAGGATAAAACCGATGCAGTTGTTACTAATAATCCAAAAAAAAATATCATCCCATGTTATTCAATAGAGGAGTTCGCGCTATCTTTAAATAAACCTCGTTTTATATTTTTAATGATTACATCAGGAACGCATATCGATAATGTTATAAAAATATTGTCCCCTTATATGAATCCGGGAGATATTTTAATTGACGGAGGTAATTCATTTTATAAAGATACTATGCGTCGTAATCTTGAGTTATCAAAAAAAGGGATAAATTTTATTGGAACTGGTATTTCTGGGGGAGAAGAAGGGGCTTTAAAAGGGCCATCGATTATGCCTGGAGGGAACATAGATGCATATAAAATGGTTGAGTCGGTTTTTAAGAAAATTGCTGCTCGTGTTAATGATGAAACTTGTGTTGCATATATAGGACCAAATGGATCTGGTCATTATGTGAAGATGATACATAACGGCATAGAGTACGGAGATATGCAAATAATTGCTGAAATATATTTTTTTATAAAAAATATATTTCATTTAACTCATGAAGCATTAGGAGAAATTTTTGATAAATGGAATCAAGGCGAATTAAATAGTTATCTTATCGAAATAACAAGTCGCATCTTCGTTAGAAAAGATGCCAAGCATGGTTACATTCTTGATTCTATATTAGATGTGGCTAGAAATAAGGGTACTGGGGCATGGGCTAGTCAAGATGCAATTGATTTAGGCATACCATTAAGTATGATTACTGAATCAGTGTTTGCTCGTTATATGTCTGTACTTAAACAACAACGTCTTAAAGCATCAAAAATATTGTTAGGACCTAATAGAGAAAATTGTTTTGAAAGCAAATGTTTATACGTAGAAAAGGCGCGAAAAGCGTTATATCTCAGCAAGATTATTTTATATGCACAAGGTTTTTATCAATTGAAAATTGCGTCCGATAAGTATCATTGGGATTTGAATTACAAACAAATTGCTCAGATTTTTCGTGCGGGATGTATAATTAGATCAAAATTTTTACAAAAAATTATTGATATTTATTCTCAAACTCCAGATATTACTAATTTGTTATTGTCTCCGTATTGTGTCAATATCGCGAATGATTACCAACAAATGTTGAGAGAGGTGGTAGTGTGCGGCATTAAATACGGTATTCCCATGCCTACATTATCTGCTGCTATATCTTACTATGATAGTTATCGCAGTAATGTGTTACCTGCAAATCTTATTCAAGCTCAAAGAGATTGTTTCGGAGCACATACTTATACGTGTTTTGATAAAAAAGGTACGTTTCACACTGATTGGTTAAAATAAATATAAGGTGGTGAATATTATTTCAATAATAATTGAATAATTTAAGTAATAACCAATATCCCATGATATGTGGGATATTGGAGATATCGCAATTTATTAGTTTTTATTCATTAGGATTGTTTTTTGTTATATGTATAATAAATTAATTGGTATTCCTATAAATATATTAATATTGATTATATATGTCATTACTAATGACATTAGTAATTGTTTGGTTTCATTATACATATTTATATATGTACAATATTATTGTTTATTGGTTTAATTTGTTATTATTATTGCGAATTTTTAATTCCTTGATGATTGCATTAAAATTTAATGATTTATGTTGTAATAGGACTAATAAATGGTAAATTAGATCTGATGCTTCATTAATGAGTTCTTTTGTATTACAACAGGAAATAGCTGCAAGGGCAGTTTCCAGGCCTTCTTCACCAACTTTTTGAGCAATGCGTTTGACGCCACTAGCATACAAATGAGATGTGTAGGATGTATTAGGGAGATAAGATGATATATTTTTTTTTGAGGATATAATATTTTCTAATTGATGAAGAAAACTTAATTCTGCTATCCCAGGATGGAAGCAGCTGCTAGTATTATTATGACAAGTAGGTCCATGAGGCAAAGCAAAAATTAATAACGCATCCTGATCACAATCTGAATACCAATTGATTAATTTTAATATATTTCCAGATTTTTCTCCTTTAGTCCATAATCTGTTTTTGCTGCGTGAAAAAAAAGTAATATGCTTAGTTTGTTCTGTTTTTATTATTGATTCTTTATTCATATGCCCTAGCATTAATACTTCTCCTGATTCAGCATGTTGTATGATAGCGGGTATTAGACCATGATTTTTAGTCCAATTTAATTGCTGATGCTGATTTTTAATTAGCATAATCTAATTTTTATTCCTTCTTTATTTAAAAATTGTTTCAATTTATGAATGTCAATAATTTGATTATGAAATACTGAAGCTGCTAACGCCCCATCTACGTCGGCATCACGAAAGGCTTCTAAGAAATGTTGATAGGTACCAGCTCCTCCAGAAGCTATAAGTGGTACTTGACAATGTTTTCTAATATTTCGTAATTGATCTAAATCATAACCATTTTTCATTCCGTCTTGATTCATCATATTTAATACTATTTCTCCAGCTCCATATTCTTGTACCTTTTTAACCCAATCCAATGTTTGCCATGTTGTGATTTTTGCACGAGTACTGTCCCCAGTATAGCATTTTACTTGGTAAATCTTTTTTTGAGGATTATGCCAGGTATCGATGCTAACTACAACGCATTGTGTGCCTAAATGATCAGCTAGTTCTTGGATTAGCATTGGGTTAATTAAAGCAGGAGAATTAATTGAAATTTTATCTGCTCCAGATGCAAGAATTTGTTTAGCTTGTTTTAATGTATTTATGCCCCCAGCCACACAGAATGGTATGTTTATTACTTTAGCAATCTGAGAAATCCATCTCTTATTCACTACCTGATCATTAGGTGATGCTGTGATGTCATAAAATACTAATTCATCGGCTCCTGATTTTGCATATCTATTTGCTAATTCTAAGATATCTCCTACAATTTTATGATCTTTAAATTGTATTCCTTTAATTACTTTGTTATTACCTACATCAAGACAAGGAATTATTCGTTTTGCCAACATGATATAGCCTCATTGATAGTAAATGTATTTTCTAAAAAAGCACGACCAATAATGATTCCTGCCACTCCAGAAGAACGTAATTTAGATATTTCTGATAATTTATTAACACCTCCAGACGATTGAAATGCTATTCGTGGCCAAGCATGACATATTGATCGATATAAAGATATATTGCTACCTAACAAAGTTCCATCTTTGGAGATATCTGTGCAAATAACATGTTTTAAGCCTACAGTATAATATTCTTCTATTATTTGTTCTAATTGCAAATCAGTTTCTTTTTGCCAACCGTAAATAGCAACTTTTCGATTTTCTTCAGAATAAACGTGTATATCTACCGCTAAAACTAAAGTATTTGGATCAAAATATTCAAACCATTTTTTTACTATCTTTGGTTGTGTAACTGCTATAGAACCTAATACTATACGTGTTGCTCCTGATTCTAACAGAATTTCTACATCTGAAGCGTTACGTATACCTCCTCCTATTTGTATCTTAGATAAAGGATTGGCTTCTTTTATTAGTTGACTAATTAATAAACTTTGTCTTTTTAATGGATTTTTTGCTCCATCTAGATCAACTAGATGTATCATTTTTGCTCCTTGTCGTATGTATTCCTTTAATAATGATATAGGTTCGCCGTAATTAGTTTGCATGCAATAAGATCCTTGATATAGTCTAACTATATTTCCGTTAATAATATCTAGCGCAGGAATAATCACAAATTATATCTCCAAAAAATTTTTTACTAATTGTTGACCGGGCATTCCTGATTTTTCTGGATGAAATTGTACACCAAAAAAATTTTTATATTTTATAACCGAACTAAATAATTGTCCGTAATTTGTTTGAGAAATTGTTACAGAACATACTTTTATGCAATAACTATGTGCAAAATAAAAATAATCATTTTCTTTTATGCCATAAAATAAAAAATGTTTTTTTGGAATAGTAATAGTATTCCATCCCATATGTGGCAAGGGAAAACCGTGGTATTGCATACGTTTGACAGGTGTATGAATAATATTTAAAGTGTTTACACCATTATTTTCAGAACTTATAGATCCAAATAACTGCATTCCTAAGCAAATACCCAATATTGGTTTAGTACAATTTTGTATCAATGTAATTAGATTTTTTTTTTTAATTGTTTCATCGCGGATGAAGCAGTGCCTACTCCTGGTAAAAACAGTTTGTCCGCCTGAGATATAACATCAGCTCTGTCACTTATTATTGGGTTGTGTCCTAATCTATGTAGCATGGTTTTTACAGATAATAAATTAGAGCAGTTGGTGTCTATGATAACTATATTCATAGCAATGTTCCTTTAGAGCTTGGTATATTGTTATTGTCTATGTAAATGGCTTGACGTAACGATCGCCCGAAAGATTTAAATAAACTTTCTGCTTTATGATGATCATTCTTGCCAGTTGCTTGTAAATGTAAAGTACAACCCATTTTTGAAGATAATGAACGAAAAAAATGTTCTATCATTTCAGTACTAAGATCTCCTATTTTTTGAAAAGTATAGTTAGCTTCATAGTGAAAGTATGTTCGTCCAGAAAGATCTAATACACATTGCGCAATACTTTCATCCATAGGCAAGGTAAATCCAAATCTTCCGATGCCACATTTGTTGCCCAATGCAGTGTTTAAAGCTTTTCCTAATGTTAAAGCTGTATCTTCTACAGTATGATGATCGTCTACATGTAAATCGCCTTTTGCCGTAATATTCATGCATAATCCAGAATGCACAGCTATTTGCTGTAACATATGATTAAAAAAATTAATCCCAGTATTAATGTAACTTTTATTATTTTGATCTAACCATATCGTGATGTCTACATTAGTTTCTTCAGTGATGCGATGAATATGTGCTGATCTGTGACGTTGCGTTAAATAGTTTTTAATTTTTTTCCAACCAAAATTAGTACGATTATATTGTATTCCTTGAATATCCATATTAGTTGCTAAAATCATATCAGTATTTCGATCTCCGATAACATAACTATTAAATTTATTTAATTTGTTATCGATTAGCCAAGAATTTACTAATGCAGTTTTTGGTTTACGACAACTACATTCTTCTTCTGGAAGATGAGGGCAAATTAGTATTTGATTGAATTTAATACCTTGAGATTGAAATATTTGAATCATTAGACGATGTGGCTTATCAAATTTTTCTTTAGGAAATGAAGCACTTCCTAATCCATTTTGATTAGTAACTATAACAAATTCAAAACCTATATTTTTTAACGCTATAAGAGCAGGAATCACATATGGTTCCAATGAGAATTTGTCTAAAGAATCAATTTGAAAATTGTCTTTTGGTTCATTAATTAAGGTTCCATCACGATCTATAAATAAAACTTTATGATTCATGAGCGCTCCTATTTATCTATATAGATAAAGATGCAACATGTAATTTTTTTAAAACAGAAACTACGTGTTTGCATTCATTATATGTGCCGACAGTGATACGCAAGCAATTAACTAATCCTGGTTGATTGCTTTGATCTCTTAAAACTATACCTTGATGCAATAATGTCTTAAAAACCTGATATTTTGGATTGAATTTAACCAATACATAATTAGCGTGACTATTAAATACTTGTTGAACACAAGAACATTTTTTTAAGCCTGTAATTAATATGTTTCGGTTTGTATTGACTGTAGCTATTCTATTCTGGGTGTATTGTATGCTTATAGGGGTTAAAGCTTGTTCTGCGATATCAATTACTGGAGTAGACAATGGGTATGGTGCGATCACTTTTTCTAATAATTTAATAATTTCTGGATTAGCTAAAGTGAAACCACAGCGTAATCCTGCTAACGCGAAAGCTTTAGATAAAGTTCTTAATATAACCAGATGAGGATACATTGGTAGCCAACGTACTAGGCTTGCGTCCGGGCAAAAATCAATATATGCTTCATCAGTTACTAATAACGCTCGGTTTTGAATAATTTTTAATAACTTTTTTAAACTATTTAAATGAATAATGTTACCGGTAGGGTTGTTTGGATTACAAATATAAATTAATTTAACATTGTTTAATTGTGATTTAATGGATGCTAAATCAAGTTGCCAGTTTTCCTTTTTAGGTATAATCCGATAATTAATTCCTAAAATTTCTGCAGTGGTTTTATACATACCGTATGTCGGAGGGCAAAATATAATAACGTCTTTTCCAGGGTTACAAAAAACTTTCATTAATAATTCAATACTTTCATCGGCTCCTCTCGACACTAAAATTTGATCAGATCGAACCCCGGCATAATAAGCATAATTGTTGATCACTTCTTGTGGTTGACAAGTAGGATATCTATGAATTTTTTTATAACGAAATTGATAGTCGGGAGCGATTGGAAATTCATTAGCGTTCAGCCATATGTTACCTGAATGTGTGCATTTTCTAGCAGATTGATAAGGTTTAAGAGTTAATATATTATTCCTAGCCAAGTAACGAATGTTCATTTTGTTCCTTGATATAGTTTATACGATGTGTTATGGCATATTCATGAGCTTTTAATTGTTCGATTTGTGTTAATGTTGTAATGGTTGATGATAGCTGCAATAATCCATTTTGGGTTAATTGTTGTACCGACATTCTTTTTTGAAAATCTATAACTCCTAGACCAGATGTGGCAACTGCGCGCCCGTATGTAGGTAAAACGTGATTAGGCCCGCTTGCATAATCTCCAGCAGTTTCCGGAGACCAATTTCCAAGGAATATTGATCCGGCATTCGTGATGTAATGTAAATAATCTGATGCATTTTCAATTTGAATAATCAAATGCTCTGGAGCATAGCTATTGCTTATAGAAAAACATTCCATTAAATTATTAGTAATAATCATGCGACTATTCAATAATACGTTACGAACGATATCATTTCGTGGTAATATTTTTAATTGTTTATGTAGCTCTTTTTTTGTTTTTTCTGCAATGCACGAGTAGGGCGTTATAAGTATTGCGTGCGAATCAGGTCCGTGCTCTGATTGTGACAAAAGGTCTGCTGCGATAAAAATAGGATTAGCCGTATTATCTGCAATAATTAATATTTCGGAAGGTCCAGCTAGCATATCAATAGCAGCTCCATTTGGAGCAAGATTAATTTGTCGTTTTGCTTCTGTAACCCATATATTACCTGGTCCAAATATCTTATCTACTTTCGGAATAGACTCAGTGCCAAATCCCATAGCGGCTATAGATTGACTACCTCCTATTTGATAAATTTCGTCGATACCGCAAAGTTGTGCGGTATATATAATTACGTCCGGAATTGGTGGGGGTGAACATAATATTACACGTTTACATTTTGCAATACGAGCTGGGACACCTAACATCATAACTGTTGACAACAGCGGTGCAGTTCCTCCTGGTACATATAGTCCAACAATATTTAATGGGCGAATAATTTGTTGGCAATATACGCCTGGAAGAGTTTCCACGATTATCTCTGAATAACATTGTGCTTGATGAAACCGTGTTATATTGGTCATGGCGGTATGTATTGCTTGTTTTATTTCATTAGACAAGTTACGTCCCGAATTCATGATAATTTCAGTTGGGATTTGCAATTGTGTAGTTTGGACGTTGTCAAAATCAAAATTAAATTTAAATAAAGCACGATCGCCTTCGTTATAAACTTTTGTAAGTATATTTTTAACATTTATATAAATATCGTTTAATTTGTTATTTATTGGACGGGTCAGCAGTTTTTTTTGTTCAGATTTGGAACAATCATTCCAATAAATAGATATAGGATGTTCATGAGAAATCATAATATTATTCCATCATTTTTTCTATTGGTAATACTAAAATAGAACTAGCTCCAAGATTTTTTAAATTTTCCATTGTTTCCCAAAATAATGTTTCATTACTTACCATGTATATTGCCACACGATGTTGATTGCCTGCTAATGGCAATACTGTTGGACTTTCTGCTCCAGGTAGTAAATTAATAATTTCCTCTAGTTGTTCAGCAGGGGCATGCAACATGATGTATTTAGATCCCCTGGCTTGGATTACTCCTTGAATACGAATTATTAATTTGTTTATCAGTGATTGTTTTATGTTGGATAATTCTCCAGATCGTTGAATAAGACATGCTTTAGATCGATAGATTACTTCTACTTCATGTAATCCATTAGCTTCTAAGGTAGCTCCGGTAGACACTAGATCACAAATTGCATCTGCTAATCCAGCACGTGGTGCTACTTCTACTGAGCCATTTAGTAAACAAGATTTAAAATGAATACCTAATTTATCTAAATATTGTTTCAGAAGATGTGGGTATGAAGTGGCAATTCGTTTCCCTTGTAAGGATTTTGGACCATTCCATGGTTCATCTATGGGTAAGGCCATAGATAACCGACAATCTCCAAAATCTAATCGGAGTAACATAATGTAACAAGGATTATCTCCTTGCGATCGTCTCGTTAATAAGGCTTCTTCTAATACATTTTCTCCGATAATACCTAAATCTACTATACCGTCCATAACTAAACCAGGAATATCATCATCACGCACTCGCATTATATCGATAGCCATGTTTTCTGCAAACGCTAATAGACGTTGTTGTTGTAAATTAATTTTAATTCCACATTGTTCAAGAAGTTGTTGGGATTCTTTGCTCAATCTTCCTGATTTTTGTATTGCTATTCGTAACCTCGATCTATCCAGCATGATATTTTACCTTATGTCAACAATTTTCCATTACTAAATACTTTTTTAAAATTCTTGCAACAGAAGTACCTTTGATATTTTTAATAAACAAAATATTAAAAAAGATTTCTATTATTAAATGTGTTTGAAGGATTTAGTCAGGGTAATGATGATAAATTAACATATGAAGTACAGTCTTCCTATTGAAAATTTTTCATTACCTTAATATATTAACGAATATAATTAAATTTGTATAGAGTTGAATGTTATAAAAGTTATTTTATTTATATATGTATATAATTAATGTTTTAATTAAATTAAAAATTATTTTGCAAGTATTAGCTTGCATAGTTGAGAAGTAATCATGTAATAATCCGAATATGTAATTATATATTGCGTATGTTCGCATGATATAAATGTAATATAGTGTATATTGTTAGTGTAAATTATGTGATTTTTTTTTGCAAATTTTTTCATATATTCTAGTTTAGATTAAAGTATACCGAATTATGTATATATGAAAAAATTAAAAACTAATTTTTAATAAAAATTAAAATGAACTTCATAAAGATATTGATAATATTTTTGTAATGAATGTAGAAGTGTAATTTTTTGATCATTATATTTATAGATTGACAGAAGTTGATTTAGTTTATCGTTATAAGATTTTGATTGATCTGTATTAAATAATTTATTTTTTTTATAGTTCAACCATTTTTTTTGTTCTTGGTAATTTAAAGTATTAGGAAAATTTCGGGCTCTATAGTAAAATAAGAGTGGTTTTAAACGAGTATCAACGTGGTCAGTGCATAAATTTTTCAACTCTTTTGAATGAGTTCTACGGATGCTTTCAATTATTTTACGATCAGAATTATTGAAGAGTCTATGATATAATTGACTGTCTACATGAAGATTATTATATATATTTTTTTGATTGATGTAAGATCCTATAATGGTATATAGTGTATTTATTTTATTACGTAGATAGACGCTATTTTCATGCATTCTAATAAAATTTAAATTTTTTAAACAGTATCGATAATTGGTAGAGAGCTGCATGGTGTAAGTAGTGTTAATATTGTTTTTTTCAAAAAAGTTTATTGGTATTAATATAGGGCACGCATTTAATCGAATAAATCGTAGTGGTATTTTTTTTAAAATATCATATATCGTTATGTGATTAGAGTACAATTTTTGATATATCGTATTGATATTTAAATTAACTAAATTATCTATATTACCATTTAAATCGCATGCTATTAAAATGTTAGGATTGATGGGATGTCGAGAAATTGGAGCTATATAAGTTATAAAATTTTTATATTTATTATTTATTTTGTTCATGATAAATATCAAAGGATTCATGGTATCTAGATCGATTATTTTTTGCAATTGATATTTGGTACGATGATCAAATAGAAATTGAAATAATTGTGGCTGAGCTTCTTTTATTAATTTTGTTAATTCTAAAGTAGCGTAGACATCCGACATAGCGTCATGTGCGCTGAGATGTTTTATAGCATTTGCTTGTGTTAAATCTTTTAGACGAAAGCTGGGTTTATTTTGAATGTTCAATGGCCATGTAATGCCATTTGGACATAGTGAATAACAGGCACGTAGTACGTGTAATAAGTCCCATCGGGAATTTCCTCGCTGATAAGCCCATAAGTAAGGGTCATGAAAATTTCTATAAAAAATGTTTCTACTGAATTCATCGTCAAAATGAATATTATTGTATCCAAGAATACAAGTTTTAGGGATACAAAATAGTTGATGAATACGACGAGCGAACTCAGATTCAATCAATCCATGACGCAAGGTATCTTGAGGAGCGATTCCAGTAATGAGGACGGATTGCGGATCGGGGAGATAATCATTTGATAAGCGACAAAAGAAGATTTTTTCTTTTTCTATAGGTTTTAATGTGTTATTCGTACGAATTCCGGCAAATTGCGCTGGTCTATCTAGTGCTGGATTGATGCCAAAAGTTTCATAATCATAAATAAAAAAACTAGGTTGTGATACATTAATATGTGTTAGCATAATGATGTGAGTTGTTTTGATTGAATAATCATCAAATTATTTATTAAAATTATAATAATTTAATTAGATTTAATTGTATATATGTATGTATTATATATAGGTGTTTTAATTTATTATTATTACTAATAGTCTAATCATAAATGTTTACAATATGTAATGACATTACATGATACTGATAATATTTGTTACATTAATCTTTAGTTTGATTTAATTAGGGATGTGAAGTTTTAGTATAAGGATGTTTGCAGTAAATATAAATAGGATATGATTATGAGAGATGATGTTAATCAATCATTTTATGATGTATTAGAATTTGTGCGTATATTCCGTCGTAAAAATAAACTGCAACGAGAAATTGTTGATAATGAAAAAAAAATTCGTGATAACCAAAAGAGAGTGTTATTGCTGGGTGATTTAAGTGATTACATTAAGTCTGAAACTTCTATAGAAGGGATACAAGTTATTATTGCTAATATGCGTAATGATTATGAAGATCGAGTAGACGAATATATTATAAAAAATGCAGAGTTATCAAAAGAGCGTCGTGAGTTGTCAAAAAAATTAAAAAATTTTAAAGAATCTACAATTGATTAGATTTGATGATTCTTGGTTTTTAAAAATATTTATTTTCATTATATAGAAAATGTGTGTAATATTTAAATACATAAATAAGTAAGATACTTCATTTTCTAAATAAAGTATCAGAGGTAATGAGTTTATAAAAACAAAAGAATTATTGTTTCTTATTTATGATAATGGAATATGAAATATCATATTTATAATATTATTGTAATTTAATAAAAATATAATATGGTGATTGTTAATTTTAAATTACATTTTTGTGATATATTTACGTTGATTAAATTATTTGTAAATATTAATTATTTTGATACAGAATGTTATTCTGTGTTTCTGGTTGGGTTTGTGTTAATTAAGATCAAATCTATTTTAGAATGTTTGTTATTTGTATTATACCCCGCAGATATACATATTCCAATGTTATAAGAAGGTATAAGAAGGATGTAAATTATATTAAATATGAGTTGTTTATGATGTTATAGATTTTACATTTATCATTTTGATAATTATGGTAATAATTAATGATGCATTGTTATTGGAATATGCTAAAGAAACTTTAGAGATCGAAATTAACGAAGCTCAAAGAATGTTAGACAGGTTGGATGAAAGCATTGTGTTTGCTTGTCGTATGTTGTTAGATTGCACGGGAAAGGTTGCTGTTTCTGGAATAGGTAAATCCGGTCATATTGGAAAAAAAATTGCTGCTTCTTTAGCTAGTACGGGTACTCCGGCTTTTTTTGTTCATCCTGCAGAAGCTTTGCACGGTGATTTAGGTATGATTGGAACACAAGATGTAGTAATGTTTATTTCTTATTCAGGTCGTGCTTGTGAAATAATCACTTTGATGCCGTTGTTAGCAGATAGCGGTATTCCGGTGATTGCATTTACTGGAGATATTAGTTCTCCTTTAGCTAAAGGAGCTACATGTGTTCTTAATATAAAAATACAAAGAGAAGCTTGCCCTATGGAGCTTTCTCCTACTTCAAGCACAGTTAATACTTTAATGATGGGTGATGCGTTAACAATGGCGCTTATGAGACATAGGGGTTTTAGTTTAGAACAATTTGCTCGATCTCATCCAGGAGGTAGATTAGGAGCACAATTGTTAAATTGCGTACATCATTTGATGCGTACTGGAGAGAATATTTCGAAAGTTTTTTGGAAAGTTACAGTAATGGATGCTATGTTTGAATTAAGTCGTACTGGTCTTGGATTAACTGCTGTATGTGATAATCACAATCGTGTTGCAGGAGTATTTACTGATGGAGATTTAAGGCGTTGGATAGTGCAAGGTAAATCACTCAATGATCCTGTTGATATTGCTATGACTAAGCCTGGATATTGTATGCTGAAAGAATGGCGCGCAAGTGTAGCATTAAAAGCTTTGCATCAGAGGAAAATTACCGCAGCGCCAGTAGTGGACAAATTAGGAATATTAGTTGGATCAATTAACATGCATGATTTGCATCAAGCTGGGATAGAGTAATTATTTAATTTTATTTAAACTACAGATAAATTTAAATAATATTAAATTAAGCAAAAACATTCCCTTAATTTTGTCATTTGGCTCCTCTGACTGGGCTCGAACCAGTGACATACGGATTAACAGTCCGCTGTTCTACCAACTGAACTACAGAGGAACCAACACATAACCGTAACATTTTATAGGAATATTAAAAAAAATACAAGTACTTCATGATGATCAAAGTAGTCAAGAAGGTATTATTACGTATGAAAATAGTGTTTTTGTATCAAAATATATGTAATTTATATCCTATGATATACAGATTGTGTGTTGATCCCTTCTTTTCCATATAGACACAACAATGGATTTGTACGGTTATGATATATATAACAGTATTTTAAAGATTATTATACTATATTAAAGGATATGTGATATTTTAGAGAATTTTTTAAATAGGGAGAGATGCCGGAGTGGTTGAACGGAGCGGTTTCGAAAACCGTTTTAAAGAAATAATATCTTTCAAGGGTTCGAATCCCTTTCTCTCCGTCATTTTTTGAGAGTATAAAATGTGTTGTATTGTGTGACATTTTAAATGTCGTACTTATAGTAACCATATGAACAAATCGTATTTGTTAAGGATTGAGTGTTTTTGAGTATAATTGTTTGTGTCATTGGGATTATTGAATAATTAATGATGATATTTATAAGCATCACATGATTGTTGGTGTTAGTTAGCGTATATATGATTGTTGTCATTGTATTTTAACACATATAATGATTTATATTGTGATGTTTTTGAGATGATATCTAAAGGTTTTCATTTACTTATGTGGGATTCCTATGTATTCATATATAGGAATCCCACATAAGTAAATGAAGTGATGCACTAATAAGTATAATTTAATAATCGATTTTATATTTTAAAAATATGACAATATAGTAATGGCATCTTAAAAAATACTGAAGATAAGATCATAATGTGAATGTATATGATTATGGCGGTGAGGAAGGGATTTGAACCCTTGATACAAAATTATATGTATACATGCTTTCCAGGCATGCTCCTTAAGCCACTCGGACACCTCACCATATTAAAGAATAATAAAAAATAATTATAAAATTTGCTGTGTTTGATTGAAGTTAAATATGATTAATCAAATTATTTATTAATTGAGTGATGTTCATTGTGTACATATGTTTTTGTTTAGGTATGAAAAAATATTTGTATTTGTATCCATCGTAAGGTCCAGTAATTAGTAGGTAGTGGTGCATTCGTATTGTTGTTGTATTATTAATCACAGTTTACGTTTCTTATTATGACTATTATTAAGTAAAGATTGAAAAGAATAATATTTGAATTGACAATATAGTCCTAATAACGTAATCAGTCCTATTATACTTAAAATGATCCAAGGTAATTGCGTAAAATTTTGTTCTTTTCCAATATCATACAACCATCCACTACCACTATATCCTACAGTACCTCCTAAAGCTAGACTTAATTTACTAAAACCTATGTAACTACTACGTGCTTTATAGTCCGTTAGTAGTGCTCCCAAAGTTTCTCTTGCAGGTTCGGCAATAATAGATCCTATATAGAATAAGCTAATTAAAATTAATAAAGTATGTAAGTTTTTTACTAATCCAATAGGAAATAAACTAATTATCATAGTTATTAATCCTACCATCAAGCGTGTTTCTAGTTTGAAATATTTCTCGCTCCACCAAGTTATAGGCATGATTAATAATAAAGATAAAATTGCTTCTATGATATACATCCATTTGATATATGATAATTGACCGGATACTTCATGAATGCGAATGGGTAACATTAACATTACTTGAGCTGATAAAATATAATAACCAGTTAGAGTGAAGACATAAATTACAAATCGTTGATTATTAAGTACCTTTTTTATTCCTTCTAATAATGAAGCATGGGAACTAGAAATTTTATATGCAGGTAACCGCCAGGCATTAAACACTCCGGCAATAAAAAACAATATTGCTCCGGTAAAACATACTAATTTAAAGTTATATTGCAATAACCATGTACCTAGCACGATTCCGATGATGGCGCACATACTGTCTTCTAGCATTAATACAGAATAAAACCGCCCTAATTCCCATGGACGCACTAATTTAATTACTAGTGCGGTACGTGGAGGATCAAATAACGTGCCACCTAATGCTGATAACATACATGAAAGACATAGTAGTAAGGGGGTGTTTGCAACACTCATTATAATAAATCCCAAAGTACGAATGAATAACCCGGATACAATCATAGGCTTAGCTCCTAATTTGTCAGCAAAAGCGCCACTAAAAATGCCTAGTCCTTGTTGAATAAATTGTCTTAATCCTAAAGCAAATCCTACTAAGAAAGCGCCCCATCCTAGTTGTTCGACAAAATATATTGAAATCAATGGAAAAACAACATAAAACCCTATAACTACAAACATGTTATCTATAATTAAAAAACATTTACCCAATCTTCTAGCTTTAGATATTGTGTACATGAGTCACCGTTTATGTATTTTCGTACACATTATTATTTACTGTATGCACGAAAATTATTTTAAAATAATTATAATTTTTTAATTTTTAAGTGTAATGAAAATTAATATGTATCTTCTATTTCTTGTAAGATATTTACATCAATCAATATTGATATTGTTTACATTTTATTTTTTGTATATGTTATTTTAGGCATAAAATTTTAAAAAATAGGTGTAACAATATTTATTGAAGATATAAAAAAATTATGCATATATGCGACATATTTATTTATATATAACTAATTTTTTGGAAAAATTAAAGGAGCATTTTAAATGATCATCTTTTGAAATATATGAAATAAGAAATATGATTCTTTTTATTGGTTCTTTTTCATGAGTACTGTGTTTTATATGTATTAGCATGCATATACTATATCAGAGATATGTAATAATTGTAATTATATGTGAATTGTATTAGTATTTTAAATATATGATTTTTAAAACATTTTTAAATGTTCTTTCGTGGAAATAATTTTAAAATTGTACATAAAACTGGAGCAATCGTTTAAGTTATAAAAAAAAATAGTGTTTTTGTGTTGTTGTGTTAATACTGAATGCTAAATATTTTGAATATGATGAATCTGTTAAAGTCTTTGACCGCGATAAGTTTTATAACTATTTTATCTCGTATTTTAGGTTTTATTAGAGATACTATCGTAGCTCGAATGTTTGGAGTTAGTATTATGACAGATGCATTCTTTATTGCTTTTAAATTGCCTAATTTATTAAGACGTATTTTTGCTGAAGGAGCATTCTATCAAGTTTTTCTCCCTATATTATCAGAATATCAATCTCGAGAAAGTAAAGAAGAAATACGAGTATTTATTTCTAGAGTATCTGCCTTGTTAATATTCACCGTAACTGTTGTAGTATTCATTGGTTTACTGATAGCACCTTGGGTTATTATGGTTATTGCTCCAGGTTTTAATAGTTCTTCAGAAAAATTTATTATGACTATTGAGATGTTTCGAGTGATGCTTCCTTATATTTTATTAGTGTCATTGACATCATTAATGGGGGCGATTTTGAATGCTTGTAATTTTTTTTTGGTTCCAGCGTTTACTCCTATTTTTTTAAATATTAGCATGATAAGTTATATGTTATTTATGGGATATTCATGTTTTCATGTTCCTATTATTGGATTGGCTTGGTCAGTTATTGTAGGGGGGATATTACAGTGTGTTTATTGTTTGTTATTTTTAAAAAAAATTAATATGTTAGTTATCCCAAAAATGCAACTTTATGATAATAGGGTATATAGAATATGTCGATCCATGGTGCCTGCTGTGATTGCGGTCTCAAGTAGTCAAGTATCATTAATTATTAATACTGTTTTTGCGTCTTTTTTAAGAGATGGTTCTGTTTCTTGGATGTATTATGCTGATAGGTTAATGGAATTACCTATTGGAGTTTTTGGTGTGACATTAAGCACTATTTTAGTGCCATATTTATCTCGTTTTATTTCTAAGAAAAATTATGGAGATTATTTTTATTTAATGAATTGGGGTATAAGATTATGTTTTATATTAAGTTTACCTAGTGCTCTTATTTTAGGTGTTTTGTCTGAACCGTTAGTAATAACATTGTTTAAGTATGGGAAATTTTTAGAATTTGATGTGTTAATGACACAGTATTCTGTAATTGCGTATGCAATAGGTTTGCCTGGATTAATTTTTACCAAAGTATTAACATCTGGTTTTTATGCGCTCCGTGATATTAAAACTCCAGCGTATATAGTTGTTATTGTTCTTTTTTTTACTCAATTTATAAATTTAGTATGCATTAATACATTAAAGCATATTGTTTTTTCTTTTTCTATCAGTTTGGGTGCATGGCTAAATGCGGGGTTGTTATATTGGAAATTTAAAAAAAAATATTTATTTCAATTGCAATCTGGATGGTTATGTTTTTGTTGTCAATTAATGATTGCTCTTTTTGTAATGTGTATAGTATGTTTGGGATTATTAATGTATGTATCTAGTTGGGATCAAGGAAATATCTTGTATAGATTAATTAGAATGATAGGGGCTTTGATATTAGTTAGCAGTAGTTATGGTATAATGTTATGGTGTGTAGGGATGCGTTTAAAAGATTTTATTTTTTTGAGTAAAGATTTATATTAATGTAATAAAAGATATATTAATTTTTACATATATCTTACCGTTTTAATTCCTAACAAATTTAATCCTGTTTTCAAAGTACGCATAGTAATTAATGCTAATTTTAATCTACTATATTTTATATGTGTATTATGTGCTTTGATAATGGGACAGTTTTCGTAAAAGGAGGAAAATAATACGGATAATTTATATAAATAAGAACATAGTATGTGAGGAGCACCTTGATTTGATACCGCAACAATCATTTCTTCAAATTGAAGTAAACAAATTGCTAACAATATTTCTTCTTCAGTTTCTAATTGAATATCGTTTTTTTTTAACTGAAAATTAGGTTGTTTAGATCTCTTAAAAATAGCAAAAATTCTGGTACATGCATACTGTACATAAGGAGCTGTATTTCCTTCGAAGTTTAACATGTTATTCCAATCAAATATGTAATCTGTAATACGATTTTTTGATAGCTCAGAATATTTAATCGCTCCGATACTAATAATATGTGCTAGTTTATTAATTTCAGTATATTTTAAATTAGGGTTTTTGCTTAATATTAAACAACGGGCGCGTTCTAAAGCTTCATCTAATAATGTTTTTAATTTCAACGCATTGCCAGCTCGCGTTTTAAATGGTTTACCGTCTTTTCCAAGCAGCATACCACACATATGGTGTTCTAATAAGACTGATTTTTCTATATAACCTGCTTTATCAGCAATTTCCCATGCTTGTATTAAATGTTGTTTTTGTCGAGAATCAATATAGTAAATAATTCTATCGGCATGTAGTACCTTGCAACGATATTTTATACACGCAATATCAGTAGTGCTATACAAATAAGCTCCGTCTTTTTTTTGAATAATGACTCCAAAAGGAGTACCGAGTTTGTTATGATAATTTTCGAGAAATACCACAGTAGCTCCATTACTTGTGACGGCTAAGCCTTTATTTTTTAAATCTGACACAATATCAGGCAGCATATCATTATAAAAACTTTCTCCTATAATGTCGCTTTTTTTTAAGTTAATATTCAATCGTACGTATATGTCCTGATTGTTCAATATGGAAATATCTACTAGATATTTCCATATTTGACGATAATGTTTATCGCCTTTTTGTAATTTTAGAACATAATTTCGGGACAATTCAGCAAAATCAGGATCAATATCATATTTTTTTTTAGCTTCTCGGTAAAAATGTTCTAGCGTAGATAATTGTATAGTTTTATTTAATAAAAATCTAGTTTGTGCATTTTTTTCTATATAGGCGATTAGCATACCGAATTGTGTGCCCCAATCCCCTATGTGGTTGGCTCGAATGACATTATGTCCTAAAAAAGATAAGACACGTGCGATACTATCTCCGATAACAGTTGAACGTAAATGCCCAACATGCATTTCTTTTGCAACATTTGGCCCAGAATAGTCAATAACAATAGTTTTTGGTGTAGCTGGAGTAATACCTAAATGAGATGCGGAAAAAATATTATTAATTTGATTGGATATCCATTTTGTGTTTAAAAATATATTAATAAATCCTGGTTTTTCAATTTTTATTGTATGAGCAACATCATTTAAATTAATAAACTGTATGAATTTTTTAGCGAATTCTTCTATAGGTATATTTAATTTCTTAGAGATAGCTATTAATCCATTAATTTGATAGTTTCCAAATTTTCTTTTTGTTGATTGTTGTACTTGTATCAGATGAAAAAATGATTCATTTGTAATTGCAAGTAAAGCTCTATGAATTTTTTTTAGTAAAAATTTTTGAATATTCATATAAGTGTTTTAAACATATATTATTTCTATATTAGTAATATAATTTGATTTTTGATATATAGTAAAACTATATTTTGTAATTGTATAAATATCTGTAAAGTTATTTTTTCATTTGTTCGATATATTCATGTTAGTGCTTATAACACTGAGATTGTTGAATCATTATTGATAATTATATAATGTTCTGATGTGATTTTTTTGAAAAATAAATAGTCACAATTATATGTGAAATAAAATATATTTTATTTCACATATAATTGAAGATTTAATTCTATTTGTAATAAAAATATCATAAATAAAAACCATATACAAGGATACATATGTATCCTTGTATATGGTTTTGTTGTGTATTATTTATTTTAAATAATTAAGTGTTGTAATTTTATTTAAATAAATATAAGGTAAATTTAATTTACGGTTAATTTAAACAAATTTAAGTATAGTGTAGAAAAAGGTTCTATAATGTTTTTATCAAATTATTCACATCATGTTGGAAATAGTTTTATTTTTATGAATTGTTGAAAAAAGCGTATGTATTTTGTAAGTTATAATATGCATGTGCTTAATTGATATGTAATTTTCTGTAAAATAGATATTATTCAATTCGATATTCATGATTAGAGGTATTCGTATGCGTACTGCATATTGTGGTCAATTGAATTTGTCCCATGTAGGTTTAGAAGTTACATTATGCGGTTGGATTAATAAATATCGTAATTTTGGTGGGTTAATTTTTATTGATTTACGTGATAGAGAGGGATGTATACAGGTTTGTTTTGATGTATATCAAAACAAAGAAGTGTGTATATCTGCTGCTAAATTGAAACAAGAATTTTGTATACAGTTAATAGGTATGGTGCGCGCCCGCCCTAAAAATCAAATTAATAGTAATATATCTACCGGTGCTGTTGAAGTAGTAGCGAAAAAATTTTCTATTCTTAATATTTCTGATCCATTACCATTGGATATTAGTAAAAATAATATTGAAGAAAATAGACTAAAATATCGTTATCTTGACTTAAGACGTTCTATTATGTTTGATCGAATAAAAACTCGATCGCGTATTATGTCAATTGTGCATCGTTTTATGGAATTAGAAGGATTTTTAAATATCGAAACACCGATGTTAACAAAAGTTACTCCAGAAGGTTCTCGTGATTATATTGTTCCTAGTAGATTACATGCGGGTAAAAATTATGCTTTACCTCAATCACCTCAAATATTTAAACAATTATTAATGGTTTCTGGTTTTGATAGATATTATCAAATTACTAAATGTTTTCGGGATGAAGATTTACGTGCAGATCGTCAGCCAGAGTTTACGCAAATAGATATTGAAACTTCTTTTATGACAACACAAAAAATACGAGAACTTATGGAAATTTTTATTCGTATCATTTGGCGTGAAATTTTAAACGTAGAATTGGGAGTATTTTCGCAGTTTACATATTCTGAAGTAATGCAGCGTTTTGGATCTGATGCTCCAGATTTGAGAAATCCAATAGAAATGTTTGATGTATCATATTTATTTAATTCAACACAAAATAGGTTGTCATTTATTAGAGCAAATAATATTGGTGTACAGGCAATAGCTATGAAGGTGCCTAATGGTAGACAACTGACACAAAAACAGATCGATGAGTATATTTATTATTCTAAACAATGTGGTTTGAAGGAATTACTGTGGGTTAAGGTTCAATTTAGTGACAATGATATTACTAAAAAAGAGATTCAAGGATCAGTCACTAATTTTATAGATAACTTAACTTTAGATATTATTTTAAATAAAACTAATATTAAAAGTAATGATATTTTGTTTGTTGGGTTTAATGATAATAAAAACCAATTTATCACAAAAATGTTAAGTGCTTTAAGATTAAAATTAGGTAATGATCTTTGTTTAATTAAGAAAGATTCTTGGGCTCCGCTATGGATAATAGATTTCCCGATGTTTAAAAAGAACTGTCATGGAGAATATACATCTATGCACCATATGTTTACTTCTCCAAAAAATTGTGATGTTCAAATGTTAAAGAAAGATCCGTTATTAGTAATTTCAGAAGCTTATGATATGGTGATTAATGGTTGTGAGATTGGTAGTGGATCAGCGCGTATCCATTCATTTGATATGCAACAAGCGGTATTTAACATTTTAGGTATTACTCAAAACGATCAGAAAAAAAAATTTGGGTATTTCATGGATGCATTAAAATATGGAGCGCCTCCACATGCTGGTTTAGCATTTGGATTGGATCGGATAGCTATGTTACTAACTGGTTCTAAGAACATTCGGGAGGTGATTGCGTTTCCTAAAACTACGGCATCAGTAGATATAATGGCAAATGCGCCTGATTAATTTATGTTATCAAGCAGAAGTGTTAATATTGTAGTATTTATGTGGGTAGATTTGTTTGGTATTAGAAAAATATTTAAGGAGGTTATTGTAGATATTTTAAAACATAAAAGTAATCAATAGATATTACTATATGTAATTATTTATCACATGGTACATAAGTAATGTGATTTTTTTATTGAGAGACAGCGTTAAAATTAAAGTCATTTTTATTATTTTCTGTAATAATTTCTTTTAATTTTGGTCAAAATGACTCTCTTTTTGTTGGAGATCGTAATATAGGCTATTAATTAGTGCGTAGTATTATTGTTAGTTCTATTAAGTTATTATATCGTTATATGTATAAACATTATTTTGTAATGGTATTTGTGTTTCTGTTAATGATTGTGATTGTAATGGTTTGTGAAGTTTTTACTTCATGTATGTTGAATAAAAATAAAAAAAATTCTAGCAAAGCACTTCTTATTAAGAACCATGAGTTTCATCAATTTGAAATTATGAAAAATGGAAAATTTTTCAATAATGTGATGGTTCATTCTAATATTTTGAAGAAACACTGGTGTTTTAATGAATCATTAAGAGACATAAACATGTATAACTATACAGTATCTCAGAATGAGATATTGAGTAAAATTTTAATAAAATATAGTAACAATGGTATCGATGCTTCTGAAATTACTCTTTTACTACAACAGTATCCAGTATTAAGACAGATAAAAACGGGGCAAATACTTTCTTGGATAATAATTACAAAAAAAAAATTACAATGTTTAGTGTGGGATATTTTTCCGCAGGAAATTCGTGTCTACAATCGCATGAATACTAGTTTTACAGAAGGAATTATTAGATTTTCAAATCAATTAAATGATGGGTTATCTCCTTCAATTTTATTTATAGGTAAATTAAGTGGAACATTTATTGATAGCGCTCGTTCTTTAGGTATAGAGGAAAATTGTATTATGGATATAACCAATGCATTACAATATCAATTAGATTTTCACAAACTACATCAGGGAGATAGATTTTCTGTATTAATATCAATAATGATGAATGATGATCATAGTATTAAAAGTAAATTACTTGGAGCGAGATTGTGTACTGCTGGTAAAGACTACTATGTGTTTCGCGCAAATAACGGTAAATTGTATGATCGTGAAGCTGTAAGATTAGGGGGTAATTTTATACGATTTCCTACATTAAAACCATTTCGTGTGTCTTCTAATTTTAATTTAAATAGATTGAATCCTGTGACTGGTCAAGTATCCCCCCATGCTGGAGTTGATTTCGCCGTTCCAATAGGTACCCCTGTTGTATCTGTAGGAGATGGAGAAGTTATCGTCAGCGCATATAGTAAAATTGCTGGTAATTATGTGGCAATTAGGCACAATTGTCATTGTACAACTCGATATATGCATTTAAAAAAGTTATTAGTTAAACCTGGACAAAGAGTGAAATTAGGTGACAACATAGCGCTATCTGGAAATACGGGTCGATCGACAGGGCCTCATTTACATTTTGAAATATGGATCAATCATCGTCCCGTAAACCCATTAACTACTACATTATTAAATTTTGAGAAGTTATTAGGACATGAACGTACGATATATTTAAATCAAGTAAAAGAAATGCTTCCTCACTTATGTTTTGATTAGATGTATTTAATTTTATAATTTTTTAAGCAATATGGTTTTTATTTAGTTTCTTTTTTAAGATAGTTTATGCACATGCATGCGGGGTTTTTTAAGTAATATTACATATTATATGTGTAACGATATTATGAATTTTCATTTAATTGGAAAAAATATTTCAATCCATGATAATTATTCTACTTGTAAAATGTGACTAATATTAATTACATCACATTTATTGTATATATCATTTTGTATCACAACTACTAATTCACCAGATAGAAGAAGTCCTTTGTCACGTAATAAATTACTAGCATATTTGGCATCTATCACGTTATTCCCTGTTCTATTAAAATAAATAGGAATAACTCCTTTGTAAAGAGTAACTATATTTAAGGTGTGTTTGTGTTGGGATAGCGCAAAAATAGGTAATTTTGAATTGATACGAGACATTAATAACGTAGTACTCTCAAATTCAGTCAAAACGATAATTGCACTTACTCCTGCTAGATGATTGGCAGTGTACATTGCCGATATAGCGATAGCTTCTTCGATATCATCAATTTTTTTTTTTTGATTGATGTCTGATAAAAAATTGATGTTTGAAATTTTTTCGGCACCCAAACATACATTAGCCATAGCTGCTACAGTTTCAGATGGATATTGACCTGTAGCAGTTTCAGCGGATAACATAACCGCGTCAGTACCATCCAATACTGCATTGGCTACGTCCATTACTTCTGCGCGAGTAGGCATAGAATTATGAACCATAGATTCCATCATTTGAGTTGCAGTAATGACTGCGCGATTAAGAGCGCGTGCTCTTTGTATTATTTTTTTTTGTACACCCACTAGTTCTGGTTCTCCAATTTCTACTCCTAAATCTCCTCGGGCTACCATAACTGCGTCTGATGCATGAATGATGTCATCTATTGTTTCGTCGGATGCAACTACTTCTGCGCGTTCTATTTTAGAAATAATTTTTGCATGACTACCAGCATCGGCAATTAATTTTCGTGCACAATTTAAATCTATACTGCTACGAGGAAATGATATTGCTAGGTAGTCAACTCCAATTTGAGCCGCGGTGATAATATCAATTTTGTCCTTGTTTGTTAAGACTTTCGCTGAAAGCCCTCCTCCTAATTTGTTTAAGCCTTTATTGTTGTATAATGTACCTCCAATAATTACTTTAGTATATATTTTAGTATTATGGATTGTTATAACTTTTAATTGAATTCTCCCATCATCTAATAGAAGTAAATCTTCTGGGTATACGTCTTGTGCGAGTTCTTCGTAATCAACACCTACGCATTTGTGATTACTTTTATTATTGTTTGTCATCATGGTATCAATTAAAAAGTTATCTCCAGATTTTAAATGTATTTCGTTTCCCTGAAAAGTTGAGATACGGATTTTAGGGCCTTGTAAATCACCAAGAATAGCAATATATGTACTTAGTTTGGAAGCGATTTCGCGTACTTTTTCTGCTCGGACAAAATGTTCTTGTGTTTTTCCATGAGAAAAATTTAGTCGTACGATATTTGCTCCTGAGATAATTATTTTTTCAAGATTGTTACCTTTATCTGTAGCAGGGCCTAAAGTAGCGATAATTTTAGTTCTTCTCAATTGTTGGGACATAATAGTTCCTTATGCAACTTAAATTTAAATAACCAATATTAAAGTGTGGCGATCATTAATTATGTTATTAATGTATTATAATTTATGTTTATTTTATATTAAATTTTAATATACTATATGATAGTATATCTATTAAATATAGAATATTTGTTCTCGATATTTATAAAATAATTAATTAAATTTTTTGGAAATATTAGCAACATTCATGCAATAACATCTAATATTATAAATATTAATGATAATCTATCGATTAAATAAAAACATAGATAATTGCAATTGTAGTAGATAGGATTTTTTAATATAAAATAAATTATTTAATTATGAACAAACTTGTGATACGTTAATTCAGTTATTATAAAATATGTACTATTATATATTTTATTAATATTTAGGAATATTAATTTTTTGGATATGTCGTTTGATGATATATCTTAAAAAATGTAAAAATTTTTTAAAAAAATTGCGAAAATATAAAGACAATTAATATCAATATTATAAATGATGCTTAATTTTTTACAGGTTATTACGTTTATAAACCTAAATTTAACTAAGCTACTTATTATTGTATTTTGATTAAATATAACAAGTTTATACTTGTTATATAACCTACCTATATATGATGAATATTAAAGATTTATATTCATCTGACATATCAGAGAATAAATATGAGATCAACATCTATCACTCGAGCATGTAATTTAATTATTTTTGGAGCAAAAGGTGATTTGGCACGCAGAAAATTGTTTCCATCATTATATCAATTAGAAAAAATAGGCGCTATTCATCCTGACACACGTATTATAGGAGTAGGTCGTGCAGAATGGAGTCTTATTATGTATATCGAAGTCGTATATGTTGCTTTAAAAACATTTATGCCAGACCCCATTGATGAATCGCTATGGAATGTGTTTAGAGCACGACTTGATTTTTGTAATTTGGATGTATATCAAACTGAACGATTTGTTTTGTTGTTAGATAAGCTAAAGAGCATAGATATAGAGACAGTAAATTATCTTGCTATGCCTCCTGACACGTTTGGTGTTATATGTAAAGGGTTAAGTACTATTGGATTAAATAAAAAATCAAATCGTGTAGTCATAGAAAAACCGTTGGGTACTAATTTAACTTCTGCTCGTATTATTAATGCGCAGATATCAGAATATTTTGAGGAAAAGCAAATTTATCGCATTGATCATTATTTAGGAAAAGAAACAGTTTTGAACTTATTGGCATTACGTTTTGCGAACTATTTATTTTCTTCAAATTGGGATAATAATACTATTGATCATGTGCAGATTACTGTGGCGGAAGAAGTAGGTATTGAAGGTCGTTGGAAATATTTTGATTCGGTAGGGCAAATGCGTGATATGATACAAAGTCATTTATTACAGATTTTGACCATCATAGCTATGTCACCCCCAACTAATTTAAGCGCTGACTGTATTCGAGATGAAAAAGTTAAAGTGCTTCATTCGTTGAGGAAAATTAATTGTAATAATGTACATGATGTTACGGTGCGTGGACAATATACGTCTGGTTTTATTCAAGGGAAACCAGTACCTGGTTATTTAGAAGAAGAAGGGGCTAATAAAAGCAGCAATACTGAAACATTTGTATCTATTTGTGTCAACATAGATGATTGGCGTTGGACTGGTGTGCCATTTTATCTACGTACTGGGAAAAGGTTACCGATTAAATGTTCTGAAATTGTAATTTTTTTTAAAAAACCAATAATTAATTTATTTTCTGATTCGTATAAAGACTTACCTAACAATAAGTTGACTATTCGATTACAGCCAGATGAAGGGATAGATGTTCAAATTTTGAATAAAGTACCCGGATTAGGCCATAAACATCGATTACGTACTACCAAATTAAATTTAAGTTTTTATAAAGATTTTTGTCCAGAACATGTAATTGATGCATATGAACGATTATTGTTAGAGACTATGCGTGGTATTCAAGCATTATTCGTTCGTTGTGATGAAATAGAAGGTGCTTGGAAATGGGTTGATTCTATTGTGCAAGCTTGGGAATTGGAAAATAACGCTCCCAAGCTTTATCAAGCTGGTACTTGGGGGCCTACAGATTCTGTGACAATGATTGCTAAAGATGGTCGTTTTTGGAATGAATATAAATTTTATACGTAATGATTTTATATATTATAGTGATCATTAATGTGTCTATTCTAATTAATAGAAGTTTAAAATTTTTTATTTTTAAAAAAGATATTTGTAACAATTGGATGTTTTTAATTGTTTAAAACTTTCATGTAGAAGTGTTTTTATTGTATATAAAAGATTCTTTAAAAATTGAAATTATCTATATCTAGATATTATTTAAATATTTAGGTATCTTTAGTAAAGAGGAAGATGGTTTTTATGATGCGCATTATATTGTTTTTAATTACTAATTTATCAGTAATGATATTATTTGGTAGTATATTGAGCTTACTGGGATGTTGGTCCTCTACTACATTTGAATTAATGAAAATGGCTGGAATATTTGGTTTCGGAGGAGCGTTTATTTCCTTATTATTATCTAAATCTATAGCTTTATCTGCAGTTAATGGATTGATCATTAGTCAAGCATCTAATGATGTAGAGCATTTATTATTGAAAATAATAAATGTTCAGGCTAAGAAATTAAATATTGTTGCACCACAGTTGGCAATTTACGATTCTATAGATATGAATGCTTTTGCTACGGGAGCAAGAAGAAATTCGGCATTAATAGCCGTTAGTACTGGTCTTTTAAAAAATATGAATACAGAGTCAATTGAGGCTGTTGTTGCTCATGAAATGAATCATATCGCTTCTGGCGATATGATTACTATGACTCTTATTCAAGGTATAATTAATACTTTTGTGATTTTTGTATCACGTAGTCTTGCCGCGATGGTCTTTTATTGGACTTCTTTTATAAATGACCAAAATGATGAGCAGTTTGATGTTCGCAGTAGTAATCATTGTGATATAAACAATTCTATGGTGTATATTATTGTGTCAATAATTTTAGAAGTTGTGTTCGGCATGTTTGCTAGTATCATCGTGTTTTGGTTTTCTCGTTATCGTGAATTTTATGCGGATGCTGGTGCTGCTAAATTAGTAGGATGCAGAAATGTTATTGCTGCCTTACAAGAATTAAAACATAGTTATACACTTAACACATCTAATCATATTACTACTTTGTATATTAATAGTGTAAAAAAAAGTATATTAAGTGATTTGTTCGCATCTCATCCATCTTTAGATAAACGGATAGAAGCGTTACAACATGGTACTTATTTAAATAAGTCGTCTTATTTTTTTAAATAAATAATTTTGATTAAAGATGAAAATGATTGTTTTTATGAGTTTATGTACAGGGTTATGTGTCATATGATTTACAAAGTAAAAAATAAATGCTATCTTACCCGTAGCATTTAGTGTGAGTGCAATGTTTTTATAGAAATTTTTATTTTAATTTAGTTATGTTCTAAAATAACGAAAAAATTTGTTTTGTTTTTGGGTTTTATATGGTAGAAATAGTAATGTAGAGTAGTTCTTTATTTATGTGTAAAATCTTTTAGACATTATTATTAATTGAATAAATTGGTTTATATAGTGAGTGCGCTGAATTGCATCGTTATTTTTAGTATGTTTTTTTTGCATTATTTTTGTCAATGATGATAGTGAAAATGTGAATGAAAGATTTTTATATATTATTAGTAGGATCACTGAAACGTAAGATTCAGTGATCGAATGTCAGGTAAACCGAGATATGCTTCCGTATATAAGTAGTATTTTGATAACTTCAGTAAAGAAGTGTTATGTATGAATAATATAATTTCCTCTTATTTGAATGTTTCACGAGAATAATAACTCTGGTTTGTCTTTTAATCGCTGTTACGGCAAATGTAAACACTCTAAAGGAAATACGTAAGATGGCAAAAATTAAAGGTCAAGTAAAATGGTTTAATGAATCTAAAGGTTTTGGTTTTATTACACCGTCAGATGGGAGCAAAGATGTATTTGTACATTTTTCTGCCATTCAAGGAAATGGATTTAAGACTTTGTCTGAAGGTCAAAGCGTAGAATTTGAAATTCAAGATGGACACAAAGGCCCATCTGCTGTAAACGTGACGGCTTTATGATATATGATGGTTAATATATGTGTATTTATATAAAATATAAAATAAGGGTATTTTGAAAACAAACAGCGAGTATCATAGTACAAATTTACTGTTGATGTGAAATACATAGTACTTTTTTAAAGTTTAAAATGTGTGTAGGTAGGGTATAGAAGATAAGATGCGGTACTAATGTGTTAATTTAGTAATTTTGGTAAAGATCTTAAAAAATGGATGATGGTTACTGCTGTGATAGTGTGTTAGAGCTACAAAAAATAAGAGAACCTAAGAAGTAAAAGTATTAATTAATATTAAAAAAGGTTCTCTTATTTTTTTTGTAGCTCTAAATTTCTTGTTAAAGACTTAATAATCTTGACCAGTATCCAACAATTCCGATCCCAAAAAATCCTATGATAATCCATAGTGCATTTACTTTCTTATTCAGTAACCACATACAAGCAAACGTTAATAATAAAGGAACGAATCCAGGCATGAGCTGATCTAAAATATTTTGTACAGTTGTTACTATTGTATTTCCATCATTATCAGTAATTGTAGAAAGAACGCACGGTATGTTTACATGTGTCCATTTGTTAACTAATGCTCCCATAACAAATAAACCTAAAATTGAAGAACCTTCTGTCAATTTTTGTAAAACCCCTCCTTTCATATCATTAACAACGCTGATTCCTTTTTTGTAACCATACGTAATACCATAATAACGAGTAGCTAGTCTAGCCGTGTTGAACAAAATAAAAAATAGACACGGACCTAGCAAATTCCCACCTATAGCAATTCCTGCTCCTAGGGCAGCAAATACTGGTCTAGCAGTTCCCCAAAATATCGGATCACCAACTCCAGCTAAAGGTCCCATTAGCCCAACTTTTAAACCATTGATAGAAGCATTATCTATAGTAGTAGCACCATTAGCTTTTTGTTCTTCCATGGCCATAGTGACTCCTAATATAGGCGCAGCGACATATGGGTGCGTATTAAAAAATTCTAAATGTCGTTTAATTGCTTCTTTTTGATCTTTGCTATTTTTTGGGTATAAACGTCGGATTACTGGAATCATAGAAAAACAAAATCCTAATGCTTGCATACGTTCAAAATTCCAAGATCCTTGAAAAATATTAGAACGAATAAAAACCGCACGTATATCATTTTTCTTTAATTTTATTGTTTTTGTTTTAGTATGGATTTTTTGAGGATTATTAATCATTATGATTACCTATTAATCTAGTCTTATTAATCTAGTTCGTCATCAAGATTACTTGCGGATTGAACAGTTTGTTTAGAAAGATTTTGATTTTTAACTTGATTATAACGTGGAGACAATTGAATGTACAGGATGGCCAGAATTATACCAATGATACCCAATGCGACTAAATTGAAATCGGTAAAGGCTGTAATAACAAATCCTAAATAAAAAAACGGCATTAAATATCCGGTGCGCATCATATTTATAACCATAGCATAACCAACTACAACAATAATACCTCCAGCAATATTTAAACCATTAGTTATCACTTCTGGAATAGCATGGAGCATAGAGTGCACTGTTTCAGTTCCAACGGAAACTCCAACAATAGTTGCTGGAATTGAAACCCGCATAGCTTGCAACATAAGAGCTGTAATATGAATCCAACTTAAAATTTTCATATTACAGTGTTCAGCTGCTTTGTCAGCGGCGTGTTGAAATGCTACAGTAATAGTGCGCACAATAATGGTTAATACTTGTCCGGTAGCGGCTAATGGAATTGCTAAAGCGATTCCTGCTCCGATAGGTTGTTGCCCCATAATGACTAAAATAGTAGAGATAATTGAAGCTAAAGCAGTATCGGGTGCTACAGCAGCTCCTATATTCATCCATCCTAGTGCTATCATTTCTAGCGTGCCTCCAATAATGATTCCAGTTTTTATATCTCCTAAAATTAATCCGGTTAGCGTGCATGCTATTAACGGTCTATGGCATTGAAATTCGTCAAGTATTGAGCCCATTCCGATAACACAAGATGTAATGAACAATAAAATAATTTGAAGTGTGTTAATTTCCATTTCATTTCCTAAATATATGAAAATAAAATATAGCGTTTACATGAATTTATTAAATAAAATTGTACATCTAATTAATTAAGAATTATTTATTTTTTTTATTAATTGCATCATTTTTAATGATGGATCTGATGGCACTTTACGTACTTCTAATTCAATGCCATATTGATCGAGTTTTTTAAAAGCTTCAATATCTGTGTTATTTACTGATATAGCATTATTTATTTGTTTTTTATCTTTATAAAAAGCCATTCCTCCAATATTTACTGAATTGATAGGAATGCCGCCCTCAAAAAGACGTAAAACATCTGTAGGATTAGTGAATAACATTATCACTTTATCTCCGGCATATTTAGGATTATTGTATACACGTATAGTTTTATTGATATCTAGAACATGAGCAGTTATTCCGGGGGGAGTTACTTGAGTAAGTAAAGTTTTTCGGATCATATCTTTAGATACTTCGTCGTTTACTACTATGATGCGTTTAATATTGTATTCTTTAGCCCAACGAGTTACTACCTGTCCATGAATCAATCTATCGTCAATACGTGCTAAGCAAATGATCATATGGTTTTTGTTATTTTTATCTGATAGTTTATTAGGTTTAGGTACGGTGGCGTGTTTAGTAATGTCTTTTTCATTGTATAAATGGGTGTGAGTTAGGGAGTAATTTACTGATTTTATACTTTCATGACCAGATTTTAATGCTATTTGTATTAGCTCTTGAAAGGAATGGATATTGTCGCGTGCCATGAAAACTTCTATTAACATAGGGATATTCATTCCTGTAACGATATCGTATTTTTCTTTATTTAACACGATGCTATGAGCGGCATTAAACGGGCTGCCTCCCCAGGTGTCCACCAAAAATAATACCCCTGCGCTTTTATTAAGATTTGATAGATGTGCATGATATTTTTCAATTAATATTTTAGTATTTTCTTCGGGTAATAGATCAACCCATGCAACATTTTGTTGTTTTCCTATGATCATTTCAGTGGTTTCAATCAATTTTTTAGATACAGAACCATGAGCTCCTAATATAATAGCAATAGTCACTACTTTTTCCTCTTTTGTATGTTTTTAGCAATTCCTTGTTATTTTAATTCTTAAAATAACAAGGAATTGTTTTTAATGTTATCCTATATAGGTTAACATTGCTTTGATATGTAAAAGTAAAAATTGTATCACTATAATAGTTTAGATTATTTTCTGATTTTTGTTTCAGTCAACGGACAATACAGAATCAAAATAAACTTGATGTACTGCAAAAAATCAACGAGTATATTATACTGTCTTTTTTGTCATAATGATACATTATCTTTAATGTTAAAGCATTTATTTTCAATAATTTGAAGAGATGTTTTATATTATTCCATAATAATGATCTTATTATGTAAGTGATATCCACATAATTTATGATTATACATAACATATTTTTAATTTTTATCAATGCCCTCCTTTGTACAAACTTGTATTTTGATCGTGTTTAATTTATTGCTGACAACTTCATTATGTAATCAGATATTTTAATATGTTTAATATAAATATGCCATGAGACGATTTGTTATCTAATGTTCAATGGAGATTATCATGGAATTTTTAACAGACATATCAATGTGGATAGGATTCTTAACGTTAATAATTTTAGAAATTGTACTTGGCGTCGATAATTTGGTTTTTATTGCTATTTTAACAGATAAACTTCCAAAAAAACAACGTGAACGTGCATGTATTATTGGGTTAACGTTAGCATTAATAATGCGTATCGCATTATTATCTTTGATTTCATGGTTTGTTACTCTTACAAAACCATTGTGCAAAATTGCTACTTTTTCATTTTCTGGTAGAGATTTAATTTTATTATTTGGTGGCATGTTTCTTTTGTTTAAAGCAACTACTGAATTACATCAACAATTAGAACATAAAGTACATAATCACACTAGTCGTGGATATGCTAGTTTTTGGGTAGTAGTGATACAAATTGTAGTTTTTGATGCTATTTTTTCTCTCGATGCAGTAATAACGGCTGTTGGTACAGTAGAGAATTTGACAATAATGATAATAGCAGTTGTTATAGCAGTACTAATAATGTCGCTATCATCTCGTTTATTAACTAATTTCATTAATAGTCATCAGACTGTAGTAGTTTTGTGTTTAAGTTTTTTATTAATTATTGGTTTGAGTTTAATTGCAGAGGGAATTGGATTTTATATACCAAAAGGTTATTTATATGTTGCTATTGGATTTTCGGTATTAATTGAATTATTTAATCAAATTGCTCACTGTAATTCCATGAAGGGTCAATCAACTAAATCAATGCGTGAACGCACAGCAGAGGCGATTATGAGGTTAATGGGTGGTAATACAGCTCAATGGGATTTTGATACAGAGAAAAATTCTTCACTTCTTTTATCAAAAACACATTTTGCTGAAGAGGAGCGCCATATGATTACTGGAGTATTATCGTTAGCTTCACGTACCTTACGAAGCATAATGACTCCTCGAAATGAAATTTCGTGGTTAGATTCTCAAAAACCCGTGCAAGAGTTATATTCTACGTTAATGAATACTCCTCATAATATGTTTCCAGTATGTAACGGTGAATTGGATCAATTAATAGGCATTGTTCGTGCTAAAGATTTAATGGCGGCTATTGCTAATGGAGAGCAATTAGAAACACATGCTTCAGAAAATTTGCCCATTGTAGTTCCAGAAACTTTGGATGTCTTAAATTTATTAAAAGAATTGCGGCGTGCAAAAGGAAGTATGGTTGTTGTATCTAATGAATTTGGTATTATTCAAGGATTAATAACCCCTTTGGATGTATTAGAAGCCATAGCTGGTGAATTTCCTGATGAAGATGAAACACCAGAAATTGAGATAATTAATAATGGGACAGGTTGGTTAGCAAAAGGTAGTATGGATTTGCATGCATTGCAACAGGCGTTGCAGGCTCATGATTTGGTGCATGTTTGTGATCATGTAGCTTCTTTAGCTGGCCTGTTATTATCCCGTTGCGATCGTATACCAAAAGAGGGCGATGTGTTAACAATTAATAGATGGCGTTTTATAATTCGAAAAATGATAGAGTATCGTATTGAATTAGTAGAAATAGAATGCCTTTTATTTTTTAATGATACGCATTAATAAATAGTATTGTTACATATACACATATGTATGTGTGATACTATGAATTGTTGATTTAAAGCAGTTATTTTAAATAAAATTTTTTTAGTAGTGGTAGCAATAAAGTAGAGATTTTGTATTGCATTTCTTGATATTCTGTTTCTTCATCGCTGTCAAAAATAATACCGCTTCCTACTGAACAAAATAGATATTGTCTTTCAGCTAATATTGTTCTGATAGCAATATTGGTATCCATATTGCCACAACAACTTAAGTATCCAATACTTCCAGACCAAACGTTCCGGCGTTGTGGTTCAAGTTGTTCAATTAATTGCATAACTTGAATTTTTGGGGCTCCAATTATAGATCCTCCTGGAAAACATGCACGTAATAAGTCACAAGCAGAAAAATTATTAGAAAGTTCTCCTGTAATGGTACTGATCATATGATGTACTCCTGGAAATGATCGAATATCAAATAATTTAGATACATGAATACTGCCCGGAACAGCTACTTTTCCAATATCATTTCTTAATAAATCGACAATCATTAAATTTTCTGATTGATTTTTTGTAGATTTAGATAATTTAATAATTTGGTGATAATCATCTTGTGCGTTTTTTAATCTAGGTAACGTACCTTTAATAGGTTGAGTTTTAATTTTTGTATTATGTAACCTTAGAAAGCGTTCTGGAGATAAACTGAGTATACTTAATTTGTTTGGTAGTCGAACAAAAGCTGAAAAAGGTGCGTGATTATAATGTAACAGATAACGAAATGCTATCCATTCATCTCCTATATATGGAGCAGAGAAACGTTGAGAAAGACATACTTGATAGCAATTTCCTGAAATTATATGTTTTTGGATAGTATGGAATTTTTGCTTATATTCAGATCGACTAATGTTACTTTTCCATGGTTGTATGAGATTGAATGATGTATTAGAAACATGATTGTTATATATATGTTGTTGTGTATATACCCAGGTCAATATTTGATTAGGATCGTCGTGAGTAACAAGATAATTTTTACAAAGTTTATGATCCGCAATGATCGCCCAGCGATACAAACCTATTGCCATATCTGGGAACGAAAGGTCTTGTTCTGCTAATTTTGGCATTGATTCAATATATCTTGCGAGATCATATCCAAATACACCTAAAAATCCACCTTGAAATGGTAATTGACAGTTATTTTCTGGTTTCATATTCATGATATGAATATATTTTTTTAGTAAGATAAATGGGTCTGTATTATCAATTTGATGATTTTTATCATAAGAAATTGTAGTGATATTGTTGTGCGTTGTTAATGTAAGAGTTGGATGAGTAACTAATATATCAAAACGACTATCTGGGTGTTTATTATTATGACCAGAATACAATAACATAGACCATGGGGTATTAGATAAAGGATCAAAAAGATTCAGTACAGTATAAGGGTGATAGGGTAATTCTATAAGATGCATGCCCATTTAAAACAGATTTTTCCTTTATGATTGTAAGCATATATATTGATTATGCATATAACATTTTATTGTTATTTTTTTTTAAAAATGAAGAATATTTAAAATTTATGTTGTTGCATGTATCAGATTTAATGATTGTATATGTATTGGATTTTAGAATACTTTAAAAAATTAAATGATCAGTACATCTATATTGTTGTGTTAAAATGCTTGATCATCATATCATTGAATGATTAAAATATTAATATAATTTTTTAGTTTTAATGATTTTAGTTGGTTTAGTAAATTTTACACTTTACTATAAGTATTACATATATTATGTAATGCAGTTATAATTTTCTTTTTATACAATTTCATTTTTATTTACATGATATGTCTACTCAAATTTTGGCTTTTGATACTACCACTGAATTGTGTTCTGTTGCCATAATGATTAATCATAGCATATATGATCATAAAATTATAGCTCCAAGGAGTCATTCAGAAAATATATTGCCTATGATTAATCAATTATTAATAGAAGTAGGTGTTACCTTACAATCCTTGGATTGTATTGTATTTAATAGAGGACCGGGTAGTTTTGCTGGGATACGTATTGGGATAAGCGTCGCACAAGGCTTAGCATTAGGAGCAGATTTACCATTAGTAGAGGTATCTTCTTTGGAAGTACTAGCGCAGGGGGCTTGGCGTATTTTTTCTGTTAAACAAGTTATATCTACTATTGATGCGCGTATGGGTGAGTTGTATTGGGCTCGTTATTATCGAATGAGCGACGATAGTTATTGGATACGTAGTGATAATGAGTCTATTACGAAGCCGGAGATAATTGCAAAAAAATTAATATATTCTGGTTCCCAGAAGCTACAGAGTAACTTGGCGCTTGTAGGAACAGGTTGGAATAACTATCTAGTATTGAAATGCATAAGAGTGCCTGGGGTGATTAGCTTAAAGAAGAGTGTTATGTCGCCTGAAGCACAGGACATGTTGCCTTTAGGCATATGTAATTGGAGAAACAAAATATTTATTAATCCAAATCAGGCACAACCTGTTTATTTACGTAACGTAGTAGTTGTAAAGAAAAATGATATTTAGTTTTTAATAATGGCTATTAATGATCTAATAATGTTAGATGCTGCCTGTACATTTTAATAATTTTTACGTAAGTAAACATATATTTATTATATTTTGGAATTGTAATATGATTATGTATAGAATTGTTTCGTAACATTAAGGTATGGTTGTATTTTTTATTTTTTACTGTAATTTGGATTTTTGTAATAAAAATTTTTTTATTGGATATTGATTAGTAAAATAAGGAGATATAACAAAGTTGTTATAATTTTATTTTTTTATATATTAATGTAATATCTTTTTATACTGAGAGAAGATTGTTTATTAGTAGTATTGATGAATTTTTTAATTGAAGATTGGTATTAATTGTACGATTTATTGTGTTTCTTCATTAAAAAAAATTATCTTACATTTTAAAATAGATGTATTGTTGTCTTTTTTTTCTAATTGGATTGAAAGTATGCGTGGATTATGTATATATTTACTTATTGTTTGGACTAAATCTTTTTTTAATTGAGGTAAAAAATATGGAGCAAAATTATTTCTAATGTTATGGTCAGAAACAATTTCTTGTAGTCTTTTTTTAGCGATGTCGGCCGGTGTTTTTTTTCTAAAAAAAAAGAAATTTACTAATACCATAATAGTATTATCTCTTGAAAAATCGTTTAAAAAAATTGAGTTTTTTTTCTTCAATAAAGCGTAAAGGACATGGATTACCTAACAAACGATCTACTGTATCTGAATAGGCTTGTCCTGCATGAGATTTTGAATCCAAAATGATTGGTTCACCTTGATTAGATGCTTTTAATACTGATTTATCTTCTGGTATAACACCTAGTACAGGAATTCTTAATATCTCTATTACATCTTCTAAACTAAGCATATCTCCTCGTCGAACGCGGCTAGGATTATATCGAGTTAGTAATAGGTGTTCTTTGATTGTGTCTATACCATTTTCGGAACGTTTAGACTTAGATGCTAAAATACCCAGTATGCGATCTGAGTCATGTACTGATGAAATTTCTGGATTGGTAGTAACAATGGCTTCGTCTGCAAAATATAGAGCTGTTAAAGCTCCGCTATCAATACCTGCAGGAGAATCACATATTATAAATTCAAAGTTCATTTTATTAAGATTATTTAATATTTCTTCTACTCCAACCCGAGTTAGAGAATTTTTATCACGTGTTTGTGAAGCAGGTAGAATATATAAATAATCAGTGTGTTTATCTTTAATTAATGCTTGATGTAAAGTGGCTTCACCTTGGATGACATTAATAAAATCATATACTACTCTACGTTCGCATCCCATAACTAAATCAAGATTACGCAATCCGATATCGAAATCAATGACAGCGGTTTTTTTACCTTTACGCGCCAGTCCAGTAGCGAGAGCTGCGCTTGATGTTGTTTTACCTACTCCTCCTTTTCCTGAAGTAATAACTATTATTCGTGTCATAAACAAATCCTTATTGCAGGATACATTATAAATTTTGAATGATAAGCATATCGTCTTTTAAACTAAGTCTTACTGGTTTACCTGAAAATTCTTTTGGAATTTGATCGCTTAGCCAATAACGTCCTCCAATAGATACTAGTTCAGGAGATAAATGAGTACAAAAAATTTGGGATTCTTTACTACCAGAGGCGCCGGCTAATACCCTTCCTCTCATCGTACCATAAATATGGATATTTCCGTCGGCAATAATTTCAGCTCCAGCGCTAACATTTGCAATAATAATTAAATCTCTGTTGCGAGCGTATATTTTTTGTCCAGAACGTATTGGTGTATTGATTAATTGTGTTTTAGAGATTATTGGGATGTTTTTTTGTAAGCATTCTGCAAAATATTTATATTTGACAGAGGTTCCTTGAGTAAGAATAGGTATTCCACTACGAATAATTGTTTCTTTTAATTTGTTATCATGACAACAACATACTCCAACTATAAATAATCCAGCATCGGATATTGTTCGACATAGAGCATCCCAATTATTGCAATAATTAAGATTACCAACGTCTATAACAACTGGAGTGTTTTTTAATAAAAAAAAGGGAGCTTTTTTTATTTTTTCTTCTAATGATCGACGAATCACCCCTATGCATGTACTATAGACATGCATTACCAATAATGTAAAATTACTCCCTTTTATGCTTATAGACACATTGATCTTTCACAATTTAGATATATATGCATATACTTATATGCAACACGATTATTTGTACGAACGTATGTTTATTTATTATTCGTTTTATGATTTATATATATTAATTTTTATTTTAAAGTATAAAATACTATTATGCCTATAGTAGAATATGTGAAACGATGACTTGTCAATAAAAATTAATTAATGACCATACATAGTTCAATAACTGCTGTAGTATAATGTATTTCATCGATGTAGTAAATACGACATATTTAAAATTGTACGATGTTAATGATTGTTTATTTTTTATAAATTATCAGGACAGTTATATTTTTTTAACGTGAGATTAAGGTTACTATATTATAATAGTATATTGGTAATATAATTTTTACTTTTTAAAATTTTAGATATTAATAAAGTATATATACTTTATAAAAGTTTTAAAACAATAAGAAATACTAATAATAATATTATTTCAGAAGGTATGTATTATGTAGTGCAATATACATTTGAGTTGGTTTTGTTCAACAATATTTTTTTGAACAAATATATGATAGGATTACTCAGTATATTTCATGTTGATTTTTCAGTACGCACGCAATTAGGGTAGTAGGTAACTGCAATAAATATCGATGATAATATATAATGTTTGTGTTTTATGTATAAATAAGTATATATATGTGCTTAAATATAAAAAATTGGTATTAATTTTATTTATATTCTATTTATTATTCCATTTTTTGAGATCAATAATTTGTGATAGCGATACGAGTATCGCTATTATTAAGTAGTTAGCAAAAATTATAAGCATCCATTGAGATATTTCTAATGATAAAAAGTACCATTTGTATTCAGCGCAATCACCATCAGCATCAAACATACTAGGCCACCACTTATTTAAAGGTAACCAATGAGGAAATTGGACAAACAAATCACACATGAAAAATGGGGATGGATGTAATTGAATATCAGTATATTCTTTAGCTAGCAACAATCCTTTCCAAGCGCTGTATATCCAAATCGGAATAGAAAAAAATCTTAAAGGAGTAAATGGAGCAATTGTTCCAATCAATCCAGCAATCCCTATACCACACAAAGCGCATCTTTGGTAAACACATAATACGCAAGGTTTTATTAAAACAATGTGTTGTAAATATAAGGCTATTAATTCTAAAATAACAACAGTAAATATTAACAAAACCCAGCTTTTTCTAGTTTTAGAGCAAATATTTAAAAAATTCAACATAAATAATTACCTAAAATTAAAACAATTCAAATTGATGTATTTTAATATTTTTTGAAAAAATAAAAAATTTGATATCAACAAATCTGTTGTATATTAAATTGTTATATATGATATCTGTGCAATTACGTATACGTTTAAATCTTACTAAGATTATCAAATTAGAAACAATGAAACAAGTATAACAATTTAATTTATATTTATTTGTGGTCAATAGCATTGAAATATTAATATTTATAATTTTTCCAATGCAGGTCAATTGGATAGTTTAGATTCATATACGTTGTAAATGATAATATTGTATTTCATATTCATAATATGAATTAATACTATTTTTATAGTTCTCCTATTTTATTGATCCTTATTTATATTTCAAATATCCAATTGATAAGAGATGTTATTTGAGGATGTTGCAGAGATAACATCTCTTATTTGAAAGTCATTAAACTGTTTTTATTTGATTCTAATCATTAATGAGATTACCTATGTAATAGGTTGAAGTATTTATTGGATGATATTATTTAATGTTTTGTAATATATACACTTAAATCGATTACTTTATCAGAGTAGCCTGTTTCATTATCATACCAAGATATTAGTTTAGCGAAATGATTATTTAATAAGATGCTTGCTTGTGCGTCGAAAATAGAGATTAATTTTTCTCCGTTAAAATCGCTAGATACCACTTTTTCATCAGTATATCCTATAATTCCTTTTAAATTTCCGTAAGCGGCGTTTTTAATAACATCGCAAATATTTTTATAAGAAGCGGATTTTTCTAAACGGACGGTAAAGTCAACAACAGAAACATTTGGAATAGGGACTCGGAATGATATTCCAGTTAATTTACCGTCTAGCTCTTTAATAACTTTTCCTAATGCTCGTGTCGCTCCAGTAGAAGATGGAATTATATTTTGGTAGGCACCACGTCCACTTCTCCAATCATTATGTATTGGGGCATCAACAGTTTTTTGAGTAGCGGTGGTAGCATGAACAGTAGTCATTATACCTTCAATGATGCCAAAATTGTCGTTAATAACTTTAGCTAATGGAGCTAAACAATTAGTAGTGCAAGATGCATTAGATATTATTTTTTCTCCCTTGTAGAGATGGTTATTAACTCCCATAACAAACATTGGTGTATCATCTTTTGATGGAGCTGTTAATACTACTTTACGGGCTCCAGAGAAGATATGTCCGTGAGCTTTTTCTTCAGTTAAAAACATTCCTGTAGATTCAGTAACAACATCAATATCAAAATTTCCCCAATATAAGTTTTTTGGATCTTTTTCTGAAGTGTAGTGCACAACTTTATCATTAATGATTAGATGGTCACCATGTACATTAATTGTTCCTTTAAATCGTCCATGAGTTGAATCATATTTCAACATATATGCGATATGTTCAATGTCGAGTAAATCATTAATGGCGACAACATCTGCGTCTTTTCTGTCTTGTACAGTTCTAAAAATAACGCGACCAATTCTACCAAACCCATTAATACCTATTTTAATAGCCATATTATTATATGCTCCTGTTTTAGTTGTGATTATATGTTATGTTGTAAATTTTAAATGAAGGCATGGAATATTGTTTTATATATCGAATTCTCAATAAGAATTATTGTAATAAATTAAAAGTAATGTGCGTGTTTGATGTTTTTGATATTTTATATATTACATATTAGTGATATAATATCATATCACTAATATGTAATATATTTAATTTTTGATAGTTACGTGTATTTTATAATTTATTATGATCTAATAATATAAATATATTTTTAGATTCCTCTTTTATAGGTACTTAAATTAAATGAATTTATTAATGTGATGTTTTGTGATTAAATCATCATTTTTCAATGCTATAAGTATGTAAATAAAATTTTTATTATATCTTATAATTGTTCTGAATAATTTAAATCAAGAGCATAGCAATTTTTTGGATCATTCCACGAAAATTGGAGGATATTAGAGTTATTTATTTTTATATTGTTATCAAAATTAATTAATGAAACGTAATGATTTAATAAATTTATAATTATAGTATGAATAACTTTATTAGCTTGTTGTATTAAAACATCTATCCAATTTATTTTATTTTCGTACCAATTCAGTTGATATTCTTTTAAGTGAGCTAGTTCAATAGCTTTATTTATTGCGTCATCTAAATCTCCTATATTGTCAATTAATCCATTTTTTATTGCATCATAGCCAAGCCATACATGGCCTTGAGCAATTTTATGGATATCTTCTGTAGTTTTACAGCGAGATTCAGCCACAGTGTTAATAAAATAATGATAGCTGGTATTTACATAAAGTTGCATCATATTTATATATTCAGTAGGTAACGGGGTAGTTATTGAAATATTTGATATAGGGGATGTATTTACTCCGTCACTATGAATACCGATGGTGTCAAGAGATTTTTCAAATGTATTAATAATACCAAATATACCGATAGAACCCGTAATAGTACTGTTACTTGCAATAATAACATTGGCTGGCGTTGATATCCAATATCCGCCAGATGCTGCTATGCCACCCATAGAAACCACTACTGGTTTACCAGAATCTCTGACAGCTATTAATTCTAATCTAATTAATTCAGAAGCATTTACGCTTCCACCGGGACTATTGACACGAAGTACTATTGCTTTTATTTTAGGATCAAATCGAGCGCTGCGGATTTTATGCGCTATAGTATCACCACCAATTGAACCTGGTATATCAGGTCCATCCACGATAGGGCCATTAATACATATTATTGCTATTTGGTTATCTTTTTTTGCAGGAGCTATAAGATTATAATCATACATGCTAATTGCATTAAACGAAGTGCCTTGTTTATTAGATCCAAATATTTCTTTCATCGTATTTTCTATAACAAAATGGGATGCGATTTCATCGATCCATTTATTTTTCAGCGCATAAGCTGCAGTATCGCCTTGCATTCGATGCAATTCATTTAATATATTGTTGATTCCCGGAAAAATTGATCGTGTTGTTGTGTTACGATTAATAGATATTATTTGTAAATATTGATCCCATAAACGATTTACCAATTTTGTTTCTTCATGTCGCACATGATCAGACATTTGATCTTGAATAAATGGTTCAACAGCAGATTTATATCTACCTACTCTAAAAATATGAGTATTAATTTTTAAATTATTTAATAGAGATTTATAATATAATTTGCTGGTAGAAATTCCTCGTAAATCTACAAATCCATGTGGTGTGAGATAGATTTTATTGGCATAACTAGCGAGCAAATACTGTGATTGATTGTAATAATCAGAAATAGCATAAATTGGTTTACCAGATTCTTTGAATTCACGTAATGCTTTACCAATATATTCTAATGATGTTTGATTGCTTCCACAAAAGTTTTTTAATGATAATATCAATCCAGTTATATGTGGATCATTTTTGGCTTGACGTAATATATTAATAATATCAAATAGTGAGTTTTCTTTAGCATTTGGTTTATTTGTATTTAATAAATGTTGACTGAATTTTTGAAATTTACTGTATGTCACTGGTTTATCTACAATAATGCCAGAAAGATCTAGAATTAATGCAGAGCACTTTGATAACGAGGCAGAAGAATCACGTAAATTTAAATATACTCCCACACTAATTACAATGAAAATGATGAAAAATATATTTATTATTACTGTTCGTATAAGATGCAGTGTACGTATGCTATATCTAAGTATTTTATAAATGATCTTCCATATATTCTGGATGAACGACTTTATCATTAAAAACATTATACAATATCCACATTAACTTTATATTTTCACATTTAAATCAAATTAGGTATCACAAAATACGTATAAATTAAATGAAAATTATGAAATTTTTATGATTTTATTAATTTTTACATATATAAAAATTAAAAATTTTCAGTGATATCATGTCATATTAGTAGTTAAGGTTTATATAAAATGATTTCCGTGTGATGTAAGTATATATTAAATATCAAAATCTACCCATACCGGAGCATGATCGGACGGTCGTTGCATTCTACGAATATCATAGCTTATATCACTATTTTTGCAACGATTGGCTAGAGGACGTGTTGCCAATATCAAATCAATACGTAAACCATTATTTTTGTAAAAGCCGTGGGATCTATAACTGAACCAGGAATAACGTTCATCATTTTGAGGGTGCATATTGCGGTATATATCTACCAAACCCCAGCTCATCAAACGATTGATCCATGTTCTTTCCTCTGGTAAGAAAGAACATCGACCTGATGCGATCCAACGTTTTTTATTTTTTTCACCAATACCAATATCAAAATCTGTAGGACTAATGTTCATGTCGCCCATAATTAGTAACAATGAATGACTATGATAGGTATGTTCTACGTAGTTTTGGAAACTTTTATAAAAATTTTTTTTGTACATAAATTTTTCTGGATGATTTTTATTTTCTCCTTGGGGAAAATAACCGTTAATAATAGTTAATGTTCCTATTGGTGTCATAATATCAGCCATAATTATTCGTTTTTGAGATAAATTGTCATCATCAGTTAGTCCGCGAGTAACGGTTAAAGGAGTTTGACGTAGAAACAATGCAACCCCATGATATTTTTTTTGACCGTAATAATATACGTGATAACCATGTTGCAGTATTTCTTTTACAGGGAAAAAATCATCATGTACTCTAGTTTCTTGTAACCCAATGACATCAGGTTTCAATTGAAAGATAATTGCGTTTAATTGATGCATACGAGCACGTAATCCATTGATGTTAAAAGAAACAAATTTCATATGATGGCGATCCGTATTTATTTTCGATTATAAAATATAGGCGTTACTGATTTAGTAAAATAAAAATAATTAACAACAATTAATAATTATACTTTTTATGTGTATCATAGTATATGAAAATAAATACCATTTGTTACAATTATTTAATTATTAATCGGTTTAGTATATTAAATTCTTTAAATATAGTAGTAGAGCTACAAAACTGCAGGCTATTATATATGCATGTTTCTATATAATACAATGAATTAATAAGTTCAAAACATTTGTTGTGTTTTTAATAAATTATTTAGGTATGGGTATGTTTGTGAGTATAAGAAGATTATTAAATATATTATAATTAATTATTATGGTTCTAATTTTATTATATATTTATTATTGAACGATTAATTAATTTAACTAATAATTGAAAATTACAGCTATTATTGTAATAGCTCATAAAATGAGCTTTAGTAATCTGTAGTTTTGTTTTAATTTTATTTAATAGAATGTTTGTATATAATGGTTGGTCATTTCAATTAAAATCATGTTGATTTAACATTGGTTTTTATCAACTTCTTTATAAAGTTGCTGCAGAATAATTAAAAAGTAATTTAAATGCGTATTTGAAATAATGTGTATAAAAAATAGATTTATAGCTTGTTCCAAAAGCCTATTTTGATCTTATTATTAGGAGGGTTGTTGTATCTAATAATATAGATATATTTTAAATATTATTTGATACTAATGATTTTTGTATAAATTTATTTTTCAGTAATGTGAAATTATGTTGAAACAATTGAAAATTGATGTGCTGCATAATTGCAAAGCAATCCTATGATTATTAAATAATTTTTAATATGTTTTATGTCGAGTCTTTTAGTGCCATCGCCAAGTGCATTGTATCTTTTTTATATGTCAATAGGACATATTGTTAAAATTTATAATCACAAAAGTTTTAGAAAATATGTTGAATGATATCATTGAATGTTAGTGAGTACAATGATTTTTGCATTTGAATTTTTATTAAAATATATTAACAAGTATAGTGATCATCCTAATATACATGATGCTAGGATATTTCTAATATTTATTATATCATTAATTTTTATTAAGCATATAAAATATATTTATTAGTACAAAAATAATATTATTGTATTAAATTAAATTATATTATGATGTTATGTTGGGGTTTTTATTTTTAACTATTTTAATAATTCTAAAAAAACAGTATAGATCGTAAGTATATGTATTTATTTGGTATATATTTATAGGTATTGCGTTTTTAATTAAGAATCAATTTTTAGTAAATTGTATATGATATTTTCATCTAATATTTTAGATCAGGGTTATGAAGGAAATAATAATGGACATCTATACAAGTGACTATATTTAATAATTGTGATATTTATGTTAATGAAAAATTTTTCAATTCTACAGTTGATGTCAATATAGTTATTTTTATTTTTTAAGATTTATATTTTTAAGGAATATACTATACTAGTAAGTATAGATTATTGGTTATAATTAATGTTGTAGGCATATGTGTAAAATACACAGAGCTATTTTGAGATGGGATTAAATAGAATTTATTTATATGTATAAAAAATATTACTATAATGTAATATAGTGACAATTTGTTTGGGTAATAACAAATTTATATTAGCGATAGATGTTATTAAAATTAATGAAAATTTGTTTATTTCCTCTAAACAGGGTAGGAATTGGGCAATTAGCGTTTCGATAAAAACAGTAAATATACAATAGATTTATTAATTTAGTTAAATATATTTGTATTTTATAAAAAGTCATTGTGATTGTTATATGCGATATTATGAATTAAATAATATTAAATTTGAATGGTTGTGAACAGTATAGTACATATTAAATTCTGCATATGATGATTCCAGACAAAGAGCTTGAAAATATTACCAAGAATTTCTTTGTTTGAGATGAAATAAATAAGTATTATTTATCATTAATTATAGTAAAAAATCTTCTAATTTTTTCTTTTTTTCATCGATAGCTTTTTTGATAATTGAGGGAGTACGTCCTTGTCCGGTCCAAGTTTTAATCTCACCATATTTGTTAATGTATTGATACTTTGCTGGGCGAGCTGCACGTTTATTTTTATGAATAGGCTTAGTATTAGAAGTTATATTTTGTAATAGTTCATTAGGATCTATCCCATCAGCTATGAGCATATCACGATATTGTTGTAATTTTCGAGAATGTTTTTCTATTTCAGCTTGAGCTTGATTATTTTCTTCTCGGCGTTCATTAACAACTACTTCTAATTTTTCTAACATTTCTTCTAAGGTATCAAGGGTGCATGCTCTAGCTTGCGCTCGTAAAGTGCGTATATTATTAAGAATTTTTAGTGTGTCGTTCATTAAATTAATCTCAAAATGTGATAAATAATAAGTCTAGTATAAGGATAGAGCGCTAATTTATTTTCTGCAAGACCTAGGGTGTTTAATTTATAAATAATCTTATTATATTTTGTGTTAATTGGTAATTAAATATATATAGTGTTATAAGTATCAGTGAGTATGATTTATGTTTTTTTATTAAAAATATTTAATTAATTTTAATTAAATGATTTATGTATTATTTATAATAATATTTAATATTATTTAATGTTTAAGTATTATCCATTCAAATTAAAATTATTTATTTACTTATAAAATTTTTAAATATAAATAATATCTTTTTATTAATTTAAATTATTTTGTAAATATATGGATTGTATGTTAAGTACAGATTGTTTTATTTACCTGAATCGTTATTTTGAATATAAAATACAAAGTAGTGTTAAAAACATATATGGTATTGTAAAAGTGTTTATCTTGGATAAAATAAAAAAATTATTTCATCGCACATTAATTTAGTATATAAAAATAAATGTTTTTTATAAGTTTATGGATTAAATAATTTTTAAACCTAATATTATCTATAATTTAAATTATATTTATGTTGCTAATAGTAAAATACTGTGAGTCGAATAGGGTGTTAATTGTATGGCACAATTATATTTTTATTATTCCGCAATGAATGCTGGAAAAACTACCGCATTATTACAGTCTTCTTATAATTATCAAGAAAGAGGAATGCGCACTGTGTTATATACTGCTGACATGAATTCTAGAGATAATAGATATAAACAAATTAAATCTCGTATTGGATTATATGCTTCTGCTAGAGTATTTAACATTAAAACTAATTTTTTTGATCAAGTAGTAACTATACATCAAAAGGATATAATACATTGTGTGTTAGTGGATGAGTGTCATTTTCTCAACCGTAATCAAGTGATTGATTTAAGCAAAATAGTCGATGTGTTAAATATTCCAGTATTATGTTATGGATTACGTACTGATTTTAGAGCTGATTTATTTTCAGGTAGTCTATGGTTATTAGCATGGGCAGATAAATTAATCGAATTAAAAACTATTTGTTATTGTGGACGAAAGGCTAATAGAGTTCTTAGAATTGATGATCAAGGTTTAATAATTCGAGATGGAAATCAAATATTGGTTGGTGGTAATAATCGTTATGTTTCAGTGTGCCGCAAACATTTTGTAGAACAATTAGAGTCACCATTATCTTTAACAAAACGTGTATATAAAAATAGATAATAGTTTATTGAAGTTATGCATATGTTACTTTCTTTTAAATAAGATATATTTTTATGCACAATAAATTTTATATTCAAGTTATAAACTGATATGGATATTACTTGTATTTTGGATTCATTTTTATTAATCAATATGGATTGATTCATATTTTATATATCACAATATACAGTTATATGTAATGATGATGAAATACTATGTAATTTCATCATGTACTTGGCGCCAGGTGTTAGGTTAATTAAATACAGAATATATTTATTGTTTTAAACGTATATAGAATTTTACTTGTATGCAAATTAAATTGATAAGTGAGTATATGTTTAATTGTGATAAAGGGATTTTATGAATATTTTAATTCAAATTAATAACACCCTATTTAATGGATGTGGTATGGGATTTGTTATATTTATTTTGAATTATGTTGTTGAAATTAAAAGTTAAAAAATCCTTATAACAGAGGACTTAAGAAATAAAATAAACGTTCAACAATGCGTTCCCAATAAGGACGGTTAGCCCATTTTTGGGGATCAATTGTTTTAGAGTGTGCAATATAATTCTCCTGTGTTTTTTCTAGCTCGTTACTAAAATCTTTACTATCAATGACTAATGTGATTTCAAAGTTTAGCCATAAACTGCGTATGTCCAGGTTTACGGTTCCTATTAGACTTAATTGTTGATCGATTAATACACTTTTTACGTGTAGTAATCCATTTTGGAATTGATGTATTAAAACTCCGGCTTTTAATAATTCGCTAAAAAATGCTCTACTAGCCCAGTTTACTAATACAGAGTCGTTGTTTTGAGGAATAATAATATGTACTTCTACTCCCCGTTGTGCTGCTGTACAAATGGCATGTAATAAATCATCACTAGGCACCAAATATGGAGTAGTAATAATAAGCTTTTTACGTGCTTCATATAATGATATTAGTAATGCTTGATGAATTATTCCCTCCGGGCATCCTGGTCCAGAGGGAATAATTTGAATAGTATGTCCTGTTGATATTAGTTTATGAGCTGCTACTATGTGAGTGTTGAATAACAATGGGAACAATACGTGTTGTCCTGTTTCAATTTCCCAATCAGAAGAAAATATTATGCTCATTGCTGAAGCTGCAGGCCCGTCTATACGCACCATAATGTCGACCCATTGCCCAATTCCTATGTTTTTTTTAAACAATTGTGGATCTACCATATTCATACTGCCAGTATAAGCAATATGGTCATCAATTAATATCATTTTTCTGTGTTGTCGCAAATCCATACGACGTAAGAAGACGCGTAACAAATTGACATGTAGTGCTTCTACAATATTCACCCCAGCTTGACGCATTATATTAGGACATGAACTACTGAAAAAATTGGCGCATCCGGCTGAATCTAATATTATGCGACATCGGATGCCTCGTTTAGCTGCTATAATTAATTTTTTTATAACATGATCTACTAGTCCCCCAGACTCCCAAATATAAAATACCATATCAATGCTGTGTTGAGCCAATTCAATATCTTTAATTAAAGATATAATGGTATCGTCAGTTTTTTTTAATAACTGTATTTGATTACCTTTTAGAGCGCCTATTCCTTGACGATGTTCGCAAAGCTTAAACAATGAAGAAGCGATTACGCTGTGTTCAGTGGAAAATATATGTTTGTAGGTTTTTAGTATTCGTATACGACGCATAGTAGATGACCATGCTATCTTACTTCTATTAGATCGTTGTTTACCAAGGTTAGATTCTCCAAATAATAGATATGTAATGATACCTATTAAAGGCAAAACATAAATTACTAATAACCATGCCATAGACGATGGTACTGCTCGGCGTTTTATTAAAACTCGAAATGTAACTAGTACGATTAATAACCAATAACTGCATAAGAAAATACAATTAAATATGGCATGAATCGCAATCATGATTACATAAATCCTATTGAGATATTTATGAGATATTTTAAACAAAGACTATAGATTATTATTGAATATTTATTTTATGACAAATTTTATAATCATATAAAAGGTGTAGATATATATAATGATCAGATATTGATTGATAAAATATATTAATTAATATTAATAATTATTTAATAATATCAATTTCATTATTATATTTATGCATTATATATAGTATATGATATTTGCAAACACTTATTATATTTTGAGGAAATAAATTAATTTGTAATTTTATGTATATAATTAATAATTATTATGCGATGCAATATATATAATCGATTATTAATACTCAAATAGTATAAGCAATGAACGCAAAAATGATGCATGTGTTTAGTTGAATTATTTAATTTTAGATAATTAGAATTGATGCATAACTATTTATTGTCGTATATATTCATGTATTTAAAATATTAAGGAAAGTGATTTAAAATAATTCCTAGTATAAAGACATAAAATATTTAAAATTATAATGAAATATGAGATTTTTTTTAAAAAAAATAAAAGATTTGGTTATAGATCCGCTCCGCCGGATTTGGTGCAAACTGCATATGTCAATTTATTTTTGTTGTTTTTTATCATGTGTAATACATGCATTTATAATGCATGTATTATTACATCATTGTTATCATTCTGTTAATCAGTCTGTTTGCGAGCAAAGATCTAATATAATGACATTGTCATTACTGCAAACTAGTCAATTTTTTCATGAATCGTTAGAAAAAAAACAATTGCCAAAAACACTTAAAACATATCATAAGCAGAAAAATTCAAGATCTATAATTCGTTCAGAAAAAAAAAATTTAGATAGTTCTAAATATAAATTCAATGCTGATAAAAATTTGCCTTTGGTTGAGAAAAACGATGTTAATATTGGAGAATCTACAACACATTCTGTGCATTTGCCTAAAAAACATCATGATCGACCGTATATATCTTCTTGCGCAATTAATCGCGTATATCCTGAATATCCTAATAGAGCGAAAATATTAAATGTAGAAGGCAAAGTTATTGTACAATATGATGTGAATGCTAGAGGTAAAGTTGATAACATATGTATATTATCAGCGGTTCCTCCTGGTATATTCGAAGAAAGTATTAGATCAGCTATGCGTCGTTGGGTATATGAGAGCAATAAACCAGAAAAAAAATTGATTATTACTTTCAAATTTTGTTTAAATTCTGTAAAAATTTTTAGTGATTATTAACATATGGTTATGTTAATAAATTGATTGCGCAGGTTTATATGAAAATAATGCTTTTAACCAATTGAATAATTTATTATTTTGGGCTGCAATATATACAGGTTTTTGTTTTATATTAGTTATTTTTAATATAAATATAAATAAAATTTTTTTAAAAAATTAATAATTTCATACTGTTCTGATAATCATATATAAGCGATATAAATAAATTAAAATAATTACAGATAATATATTGTTCGCGGTATTTATTAAAATCTTAACAACGAAGACCCAAGAATGGAAATAATGGATTAATATCAATATAAGTATAGTTTTTATTAGAAACCATAATAATATTGGTGGTGTAGTTAAATGAATATTACGACAGCTTACTTTTATACTAAGGCGTATGGCTTCCATAATAGGTATATTATTAGTGATAATCATAACCGGAGTTAGGCTGATTATAATGGCTAATAGAATACCCGGAACAATTGCTATCATTAAACCCAGTTGCATGCACAATGTAGTGTAAAAAATTAATAGTAATAATTTTGGAAATAATGGTATTGCTAACTGAATAATATTTATTATATTGAAAGATTGATTATTTTTATCGGTAGTGGATAAAACATGTAACATGGTTAGTATATTTCCGCATAAAAAAGTATTACTTAGAAGCTTAGAAATACTATTAGCAGCAGATAATTTTAATAAAATATACTGTTGATCTGACGATAATTCTTTGATCATGTTCTGTAAGCTCTCATTAATAAAGTTATTCATAAATATGAAATCTTCTTTTTTTGGTAATAAAATATAATCTAAGCTAGCTTGAATTAATGTTGTAGCTAATATTAATGTTGTAATATTAATGTAATAATTACGAATAAAACATAATACGTCTTGAGATATTCTGATCATCATAATTTTTATAATTTTTCCAAAAAATATTTTTTGAAAGTAGAGAGGTCATATTTCTTCAAAATTGAATTCGGGAAATATGATCAAATTATTTAATTTCAATTTAAATATAATATGATTCTATAAATAATTATATTCAACATATTGTTTAGGGAATACTTGTATTTGGAAATTTTTCGATAATATATAGTTTATATATAATAAACTAAAAATTTTTTCTTTAACGTATTGTCGATCTATTGTACGTGTAGATATGTTTATAAGTTTAAGGCGTCTGCATACGGATCTTAATAAGTATTATTATAATAATTTTGTATATCAAAGTAATATTAAATTTAATATAATGTATTTTGTGGCTTTTTGTAAGGATGTGCGTGCTAATTTTGATGATTATAATATATAATCGTTCGGTTTTTTATTAAAAATAAGAATAGAAAAATACCTATTATTATTAATTCTAATGAGTATTAGAACTCATGGATGTCTTCATAAGACGTACTAATTTTTCTATTTTCTTAAATGCTAGTTTTGTGTTAGATATATTTTCTTCTATAATGCTTGCAATTTTAGAACCGGTAATGATCCCAGAAGTTCCTAACAATAACGATTCTTGAGCTTGAAGCGGTGTGTGTATTCCAAAACCTTGTAGTATAGGTAATTTTTTTTTTTGTTTTTGGATACACATAATTATACTATGTAATACAGCATTATAAATTTTTTTTGCATTAATATCAATGCCAGTTACTCCGGGTCGGGATAATAAATAGATGTATCCATGTCCGAGAGTAGTAATATTATGGATTAATTCTTCGGTAGCATTAGGTGGACAAATGAAGATGTGGGCTATTTTATGTTGTATAGCAGCATTATAAAACGGTAGACTTTCTTCTACAGGGAGATCAGGAATTAATATAGAATCTATATCTAGTTTTGAGCAACATGAATAGAAATTATCTATTCCATTTTTAAAGACTAAATTTGCATAAATTAGTAATCCGATGGGCAAATTTGGATATTTGTTGCGAATATTGTGTAGTATTGTCACACAACGTGAAAAATTTATACCTGATTTGAAAGCACGTTCCATACTTTTTTGTATTATAGGTCCATCTGATATAGGATCAGAAAATGGTATTCCTAATTCTAGTGCATCGGAACCTGAAGACACTAATGTATCGATGATATGCATAAAAGAAATAGGATCGGGATATCCTACAGCAATAAAAGGAACAAATGCGCCTATTTTTTTTTTCTTTAAATGTGTAAATAATTTTTTGTAACGATTCATTGTTATTTATCTCTTTCTTTTTGTAATGCATTATGAACGGTAGAAATGTCTTTATCTCCACGTCCAGACAAATTAACTACTAAAATTTGTGCTTTATCTGGTTGTTTCTGAATTATTTTTAGTGCATGAGCTAAAGCATGAGCGGATTCTAGAGCTGGAATAATTCCTTCATGAATAGATAATTTCTTAAAAGCTGTTATGGCTTCTATATCATTAATAGATACATACTGTACCCGGCCAGTATTTTTTAGATAAACATGCTCTGGACCGACAGACGGAAAATCGAGACCAGCGGAAACAGAATAAGAGTTTTTTACTTGTCCTTCCGAAGATTGTAAGATTGAAGTTTTCATACCAAAATAAATTCCTATACTTCCATGTTGTAGAGCGGCACCATGATATTCAGTATTTATACCTAATCCTCCAGCTTCTACACCTAATAACTGCACTGATGGTATGTCAACAAAATCAGAAAATATGCCAATAGCATTAGATCCTCCTCCTACGCAAGCAATAATTGCATCTGGTAAGCATTGCTCATATTTTTGTATTTGTTTGTATGTTTCTTTTCCAATAATACGTTGAAATTCTCTAACGATTGTGGGAAAAGGATGAGGTCCAGCAGCTGTACCAAGCATGTAATGGGTGTATTCATAAGTTTTCGACCATTCGCGCATGGCTTCGTTACAAGCATCTTTTAAAGTTTCAGATCCACGATGTACTGGAATAACTTGTGTGCCCATTAATTGCATTCTCAAAACGTTGAGTTTTTGACGTTTTATATCTTTAGATCCCATATAAATACGACATTTTAATCCTAAAAGAGAGGCTGCAATGGAGACAGCCACTCCATGTTGTCCGGCACCAGTTTCAGCGATTATTTCTGTTTTAGACATACGTTTTGCTAATAAAGCTTGTCCTAATACTTGGTTGGTTTTATGAGATCCTCCATGCAATAAGTCTTCACGTTTTAAATACAGTTTAGCGCGAGTTCCTTTTGTTAAATTTCTACATAATGTCAAAGGAGTAGGACGACCGGCATAGTTGTTTAAAAGATATTTGAGTTCTTTTTGGAAAATAGCATCATCTTGAGCTGATATAAATGCTTCTTCTAATTGAGTTAGGGCTGGTATTAGAATTTGCGGTACATACATACCTCCAAATTCTCCAAAATAGGATTTTAATTTTATCATATTGATTATTTTATTTTTTAATTATTTGAAATATATATTCCTTTAATAAGACCTGATTATTTGGAAGACTTTGATGAGTTTCTGGTGATTTTTAATACCTGGTTTAATTTCAACTCCAGAATTAAAATCTAAACCTAAACAACCTATGCCCGCCGCTTTATTACAATTGTTTATTGTCAATCCTCCGGCTAAAATTACTTTATCTAATTGCATGCTAGAAAGCAGTGACCAATCAAAAGTTTTTCCACTACCCCCTCCACTGTCTGCTAAATAGCGGTCTACGTTCAGTATATTACATTTCGACAATGGTCTGTGATTCATATTAATACTTTTCCATATATGACATGTTATGGGTAATCGTGTCCGTAAAATATTAATATAATCTTGATCTTCTACGCCATGAAGTTGAACTGCTGCTAGTCCTAATATGTTAACTATGGTAACAATATAAGAAATTGGAGCATTACAAAATACACCAACATAACTTAAATATTTTACACAAGAAACAATACGTTGCGCAATTGTGATATTTATGTAGCGAGGTGAAGTGGGAACAAAAATTAGCCCTCCATATATTGCGCCTGATTTGTATGCAATATCAGCGTCTCTCACTCGAGTTAGTCCACATATTTTATTTTCTCCTAAAATTAATTTTTTAATGGCTGCATTAAGCTTTGGTTGAGACATTAATATTGTACCTATTAAAAATCCATTAACATATCGTCTAAGTTTTCTTATATGACAATAATTGCTAATACCAGACTCGCTGATTACAGTGATTGTATTAGGTATATCTTTACTTAGAGTAATAGTGCGATTTAAATCAACGGACAAATCATTCAGATTACGATTATTTATACCGATAACTTTAGCTCCTAAATATTTAGCGCGCTTTAATTCATCTTCGTTTGCGATTTCTGTTAGTACCCCCATACATAATGTATGAGCTATTTTGACCAATTTTTGATAGGATGCATCATCTAGAATTGATAGCATTAGTAAAATAGCATCAGCTTTATGTAAGCGCGCAAAATAAATTTGCCATTCTGAAATAAAGAAATCTTTACATAATATTGGTTGTTTTACGATGTTGCTCACTTGGTGTAAAATATTAAAATTCCCATGAAAGTATTTATTATCAGTTAATACTGATATCACTGAGGAGTAATTTTTATAAGTCTGTGCTATTTTGATAGGATCAAAATCATTACAAATAATACCTTTAGAAGGAGACGCTTTCTTACATTCTAATATAAATATTGTTTTTTGATATTTATTGCGAGACACAGCGCTATAAAAATCACGATTGCTTGCTTGTATTTTACTTTTTAAAAAATGTAATGAATGTTGTTTTTTTTGATCAGCTATCCACATTTTTTTATATGATAAAATTTTATCGAGTATTGTGTGTTGCATGGTTTTGTATCTTAGTTTCTGATAAAGAACTCAAAAGAGTGTAAGGTATGCCATAATGTATTTTTTCTAAAGCTAGTTGTGCATTAGCGCGTAGATCGGTATACCCAAATAATTTTAATAATAATGCTACATTGGCTGCTATTACAGCTGAATGCGCAGGTTTTCCTCTTCCTTTTAATATATTGATCATGTATTCGCGGGCTTGTTTTCTCGAATAACAACGTAATATTTCTATTGGATAAGAGTCCAGCCCAAAATCTGATGCTGTCAAAATATAATTATTTATGATGCTATTGTGTAGTTCCGCTATATGAGTAGGGGAGTGTAATCCCACTTCATCAATTCCCCCGCAATGTACTACTATAGCGTGATTATATTTAAGTAATTGTAATATTCGGATTATAGGCGATAATAATTCTTTTTTGTATACACCAATAAGTGTTAATGGTGGTTTGGATGGATTAATCAATGGACCTACTATATTAAATAATGTAGGAATTTTTAATTGCTTACGTATGGGCATAATGCGATGTAGCACTGTATAGTATTGCGGGGCATATAAAAAGCATATACCCAATTCATCAAAATTTTTACGTGCTTGTTGCGGACTGTTGAGTATTAAACAATGTTGTTTTAGTAAGTCCATTGATCCCGTTAGACTAGATATACTACGGTTGCCATGTTTAATAATTTTTGCGCCGCAAGTTGCAGCTACAATAGCGCTGGTTGTAGAAATATTGATAGTATTACTATTGTCTCCTCCGGTGCCTGTAATGTCTGCAAACAAGCTATTTGGACGAGGAAAAGGTTTAGCGTGAGTTAATAATATATTCACAGCACCTATAATTTCTTCAAAGGTCTCTCCACGTATTTTCATACTAATAAGTGCCGATGCAATTTGTATTGCGGATAATTTTTCTTTTATTATGGAATGTAATAATGCTTCACTTTGTTTTTGGTTAATATTTTTACCTTGATATAAGGTGTCTAAGATTTTTTGCATGTTATTGTTCCTTGTCTAAGCATATTGCCCATGCGATAGTTTGCTGAATAAGTCGTGTTCCATGAGCAGTTAAGATAGATTCGGGATGAAATTGAAACCCGCAAATCCGATCAGAGTCATTACGTACTGCCATTGCTGTGTGTTTATTGTAATAAGCATTAATTTTTAAATTATTTGGTATAGAACTACCTATTAATGAATGGTATCGTCCTACTAAAAAAGGGTTTGGTATATTAGAAAACATAGCTGAATTGTCGTGATGTATCAAAGAAGATTTTCCATGAAAAATTTCTTTTGATCGCGATATGTTCCCTCCATAAAATTCTACAATGGCTTGATATCCCAGACAGATCCCAATGATTGGAATTTTTCTATGTAATTGTGCTATCAATTTTGTCATGCATCCAGCTTTACTAGGGGATCCAGGACCTGGCGATAACATTAAAATTGGGTTTACCATATTCGATATGGTATCAATAATGATCGATGCAGGTAGTTGATTAGTATATATTAGTACTTGATGGCCGTGATTGCGTAACTGATCTACTAAATTATACGTAAATGAGTCAATGTTATCTAGTAATATTACATTAACCATTGTTAAAATAACTCCTTAGAACCATGTGCTGTAGAAATGGCATGTAAAACAGCGCGCGCTTTGCTACGGCTTTCATCAGCTTCTGATTGAGGTATGGAATCTATTACCACACCGGCTCCTGCTTGTATTGTAGCTATTTGATTTGTGACGTAGGCTGATCGAATGATGATACATGTGTCTAAATTTCCAGCACCAGTTAGGTATCCAATAGCGCCTCCGTAAGTGTTACGACGTGTACCTTCTACTTCATAAATCAGTTCCATGGCTCTAATTTTTGGAGCTCCAGTTAATGTGCCCATATTCATACATGCACGATAGGCATGTAGTATATCAAGATCATGACGCAATTCTCCCACCACTCTAGACACTAAATGCATAACAAAAGAGTATCTATCTACTTTTAATAAATCAGCGACATAACGGCTACCCGTTTTACAGACACGTGCTAAATCATTTCTTGCTAAGTCTACTAACATGAGATGTTCTGATAATTCTTTATGATTTAAGCGCATTTCTAATTCTATACGGTTATCTGCATCTGTATCCAATGATCCGTCAGTACGATAAGTTCTAGCTCGTGTACCAGCGATGGGGTAAATTTCAATTTGTCGAGTATCTGCATTGTATTTTAAAGAACTTTCAGGAGAAGCTCCGAAAAGTGTAAATGCTATGTCTTGCATAAAAAACATGTAGGGACTAGGATTATTAGTTTTTAATACATGGTATGCTGCTAATGGTGAAGGACAGGGAAGGAAAAATCGTCGTGAAGGGACAGCTTGTAATATTTCTCCTTGACGTATAGATCTTTGTATTTTACGTATAACTCGTTTGTATTTTTCGTCATTTGGATCACAGCGTAATGTCATATTATGTATTTTTTTATAAGGAATAGATTGCGGTGTTTGGTTAATTTGGGTTTTTAATTGATTCATCCTAGTTTGTAATCGATCTTTTTCTAAGATATTTGGACTAAACAAGGTAATTTGTAACGAAGCAGTATATTGTTGATGATCAAATACTAATAATGTTTCGGCTAAATAGAAACAGTAGTCTGGGCATGTATAAGTATTGATTAACCGAGGAAAATATTCAAAACAAGATATTAAATCGTAGGAAAATAAACCTCCTAAAAATGTAGCTTTGGGGGTATCATGAAGAGGTTGTATTATTTTTAACAATGAGCGTAGACAATCAAATATTGAAATCGATCGTAGACGTGTATCTTCGTCAGTCATGGTCTGTGTTGTAGGAAACATAAATTTGATGCTGTTAGAAGTTTTATGAATTTGTATTTTTGTGGGTAATGTTTGTACTAGTAATGGAAGTAAACTTGCACCATTTTTAGTTAAAGCTTGTACAGTAACAGTTGATCCATAAGCGGTAATACGCAATGCGCTATCAACAATCATCATACTTTCTATGTTGTGTTTTTTATTAATTTCTGCTGATTCTAATAATAATGTCGAATTACGTTTATTACATAATTGATTAAAAACGGCTGCTGGATTAGAATGATAGCGCACTTGAATATTTAGACATTTCATCTGATTTTTTTGATATTTCATTATTTTTTAAATTTCCCAGTGATTTATTTATCAAAAACCTCATTTATATTTAAGGATCTAATTGCAATATTTTCAATCATAGTAATATTCTAAATAATTGCTTAATTACTAGAAATGATTTCAATGAGAGAATACTCATTTTTATTGCGATGTGATTATATATATTTTATAGATGCACGAATGCTAATGATATTAGTAATACTATTTTTTTTTTAAAATGTCAAATAGCAGTAATTGAAGGATAGTAAAAAACATTTTTTAATTAAATGCACTAATTTATATCTATTTTTTAATAGACAGCTTATTAATGAATAATCTGTCTATTATTTCTATAAATATCAAATGTATGATTTTTTATTTAAAGTATAATTATTGTGAAAAATATAAAATCATACTAAATTATAATTAATATATATATTTTATTAGTTTTTATAGGTCTTGGTGGTTTTATTTGGACAGATGTTATTGTATAAGCAGCTATAATATAACTTAATAAATGTACTTAAATAATACTATTAAAAACATATGTTTATACGCACGTGAAATATATTATGAATATATTTTTTAGATATGTGACTTTTCTTGTCATGTTGGGACATGAAATTATTTAGTTGTTACATTTGGTTTGCTGTGTTAATTTAATGGTAATTTTAGGCTAACATTAGGATAATATATTTGTATAATTTTATGCTATTTAATGGTGTAAAAATAATTAATAAAAATATTTATATAAATGTTTTGATTAATAGCTATGAAGGTTTATTACATGGGATGTATATGAATTTTTTATTATTTTAATTAATGATATAAAGATTAAGATTGTGTTTAATAACATAAATAGTTAACTATTTATGTTATTAATATATGTGTATATAATGTACATATAAAGACAGCTTATTGAGAAACTTTGTTTATCTTAAAGAAGATGAAACAGTTATGTTCATTATGTTTTTATTTACGCGAATGTAATTAATTAATTTAATAACTAGTAAGCTACTTTTTATTAAAAATAAAAATTTTTACAGTATTTGGAAAAGGATTATTTTAAATATATCAAGATATGTGCAAGATATAGTTTATTTATATTAATGGTATGAATTCATTTTTAATTGAGTTTATAAAACAGTGATTAATGGAAACTTACAAGGATTTTTATTTAAATTATTCAAAATAAATATTGTTATAGAAACCATTATCGTTTGTTGGTTACATCTCATTTAATTCATGATAGGTTAAGTATAAGTATGCATGTCAGTAAGTTGGTTTAAATGTATTTAGTCGTAATGATATCATATATATATTTAATATTACATATAAATAAATTATTTTTAATTTTTAGTGTCTATAGAAATTTTAATTGACAAGATTCTAATGAATTATGGATCAAATAATGATTTATGTGCATTGGAATGATATGAATAAAAAACTAGATATAATAATAAAAAATAATTAAGTTTAATAATTTTTTATGGATAAAATGTTATTAAATTAGTATTTATATTATAATATAAATACTAATATTGTTTGTTGATAGTATATTATACTAATGTATAAATTTTTTGCAATGGGAATTGCAGTATTGAATTAGTATGCATATATACATCTGTGGGTATATGAATTTATATGTATGTGACATTAGTGATTAGATATATTTTTATTAACCGAATTTAATATGTAATATTCATTACAATAATTATTGTTATATAGTCAACGTGGCTATATAGTTGAATGTATTATTTTTAGAGGAGTTTTAAAATAAATTGATGATAGATGATACTCCAAAATAATATTATATAATAAACTTTAAATTAAGTCTAGAATTATTATTTTTATATATGAATGAAATATTTTAACTTATATTTTGATATGTTTTATTATTAATTGTGAAACAAAAAATGCTAGTAACTATGTTATTATAGCAATAGTTGTTTGTTAATGAATTTATATTGATAGAGTTATTTTTTTAAATTGTGGTTTTATGTATTTTAAAACAGAAAATATTAGTAGTAAGTAAATTATTTGAAATTTCAGAGTTGTATAGCATCAATTTTATTGTATATACACATCGGAGATATGTGAAGTGGTTTTAATTAAGGTTAGTTAACAACTAAATATTAGTTGTGTTCTATAGAGAAAAAATTGGAAAATTTATGTAATGGTAATATTATTAAAGAATTTATGTGTGGAGTAGGATAGAATTGATTGCTTATTATAATAATAATTTAAAGTTGCTTTTGTTTGTAGATGATCGATTATTTGGATCAAGAATTATTTTTTTGAATATATTTTTGTTGGGTATTTGAAATTAAAATAAATGTTTGAATATGGATGGATATTCGGGTATGTAATTTATTTTAGATAATAGGGAGTCATAATTAGAATATATATAGATTACGCATATGATACGAATAAGTTCTGAATAAAAGGATAACATTTTTTTATACACAGGAGTATATGATTTTTTAAATTTGGTATAGTTAAATTGGAATGAATTAATATGTTAATAAAGGGGTTGTATTTAATGCAATAAATAAGACTTTAATTGTGGTGTATGTATTATTTAACGAATTTGAAAGGTAATAGTTTTTTGAATAAAAGAAAGATATTATGTTTGTAGATATTTTTCATACTTTGAAAGTATGTGTAATTTATGATAAATTAGTGTATATTAAAATTAATTAAATTTAAATATTGTTTATCAATAGATTATTATTTTTTAGTTATTTTTATTTAGAATAGACTTATAATTAAAGTCGGGGTTTTTTCTATAAAAGAATAAATAAAAAATGATTTTTTAAAGATACAACTTATAAAAAAGTTTGGATAGATTTTATTATGTGAATTAAATGGATTTAATTTTGTATATATAATTTAAATTAAATACTGATATTTAAAATTATAATTTTCTTGATTGAAGAAAAGAAGATTTGCTCAAGTAAACAGAGCATGCGCGTATTATTATTTTGTATATACAGAAGTAACTAATAAATTTGTTACATAAAAACATTTTTGTTTTTTTCGTTATCACGTTTATAATTTTTATTTATGATAACTATAAAATAAATGTCCTAATTTAGATGCTTTGGTATCTAAATATCTAGAGTTTTCTGGGTTTCTTCCTACAATTAACGGAACTCTTTCTGTAATATTAATACATGATTTATTTAAGATTTCTACTTTTTTTGGGTTATTAGTTAAAATACGTATTTTTTTTACGCGCAGTAATTTTAAAATATCTGCGCAAATAGTAAAGTCTCTTTCGTCGGGAGCAAAACCTAAACATTGGTTTGCCTCTACTGTATCAGCTCCGTTATCTTGCAATGCATAAGCACGAATTTTATTCAATAATCCGATATTACGTCCTTCTTGCCGATGATAAATTAGAATACCGCGTTTTTCTTCTGTAATGCAATGTAATGCGGTTTTTAATTGAAATCCACAATCACAACGTGAACTAAATAAAGCATCTCCTGTTAAACATTCAGAATGTATTCGTGTTAATACTGGATCTGATCCAGTGATATTTCCATATATTAATGCAATATGATTATGGCCAGTGAAATTTTCTTCAAATCCTACTATTAAAAAATTTCCCCAAAGTGTTGGTAATCTTGCTTCTGTCACCCGCCTAAGTCGCATGTTATTGCCTCTCTCAAGATGTCATCAAGAATGTTTATTTTTATTAAAGCATTGATAGTTTCTCAATAATAGTATTGAAGTACAAAATATGTTATATATACAAATATCTGTATTATGTTTGTTATAGTGCGATAACTTTGTTAATTAATAATTTCGATATTGAATATCATTGCTATACATATAATTGTTTAATTTTTTAATAACATATATTATATGTGTTATTTATATTACAAATAATATTTGTTAGTTTTGTTCTTTTTAGTGAGTTTTATTAAAAACTATATGAAAAGATGATATTAAATCAGACAATTACAACTTGTATCTACAATTTTAAATATTGATATCTTTTTGAATTTTTAAGTTATATTAGTATAATGTATTTAATAACATTTATGAATATCTATTGCAGATTATTAATTTGATTAAAATTTTTTAAAACAAATAGGAATGATATACGTAATTGGTATTTATTTTCATATATGTTTGTAATTACAGAGAAAATAAATACTTTGATATTTAATTGTACCTATTATAAAAAAGAATAAATGATTGCGGATAGAGAAAATATTATATGTTTGTAATTTTTTCGATATGAAATTAGTATAACAGTTAATAAAATTAGTTAATATCTGTATGCAGAGATCTTATTGGATATTTATTGTTAAAAGATGATGGTATTGCAGGTTTGAGCGTATATATTATTAATATAAATAAATAAAATGATTTTAGTAAAATTTTTATATTGTTTGTTATGAACGTAATAGGTTTAAGGAACTAATACAATCCTAATTGTATAAGATTTTATTTTCTATTTTTTACATTAACATATAAACTATAAAAATATAAAAGTATAAACTAATAGAATGATAAATTCTGTTTTTAGGTAAAAATAAAAAAATTGATATGTGATATTAACTCATGTTAAATAATAGAAACGAATAATAGAAGTATTAAAATGTGATTGATTTTTTTAGATAATTTATTCTAATTTTATATAGAAATGAAAAAAGAATCCGTGCATGATCCATTTGATATATACTCAGATTTAAATTGCGTCTTAAGATAACAATGATTATGAATATTATTCACAATTAATAGTGATTATGTAATTATAAATGTAACAATTATTTTTTACATATATCTATATTTTATAATTTAGAGTGTCTAAAGTGATTAGACAGATCTGGATTTATCTCAAAATTAATATTTTTGAGATATACTAATAAGTAAGTTAAATTTAATTTAAGACTTTATAACAATATAATTAATAAAATTTTGGTAAATATATCGCGACAGATATAAAACAGAGTATTTAAAAATTTTTAAGATGAATGATGAGTAATAATGATTTGATAGATTGTTTACAAATATAATTTTTTAATAAATTTTTTGATAGTTGTGGTGGTTGCATAGAAGCAGATGGTGTATGTTTTTAATTAAAATATATTAGAATATTTTAATTAATGATCATTAATTAATTATCGCAAAATAGAGTTGGGGCATGACACGAGAATAGTTTATTATGGTTGAAATTTATATTGATGTTTGCGATATGGCAAATGTAGATTTCAATGGTAATGAAACATACAGTTTGTAGATATGATTATTATGACAGTAGTAATAATATTTTATGAATTTTTTAATAGTAACTTTCAATTAAGATTGAAAACGATGTTGCTGTAATAATAGACAAGTTTATAAAAATGCAATAATATTTGTTACAATTAATTTTAAATGATTGATGTATTGATTATATTTTTTAAATATTGGTTATAAAAAACCTTATATTTTGGAGATACAAACATGGCATTGCTTAGTAATAAGCGAATTTTAGTTACCGGTGTAGCTAACAATAAATCTATAGCTTACGGTATAGCTCAGGCCTTACATAGAGAAGGCGCTGAATTAGCTTTTACTTACCATACCGATAAATTAAAATTGAGAGTACAAAATCTGTCTAAAAATTTTGATTCTAATATTGTATTACCGTGTGATGTATCCGAAGATTCTTATATAGATAAATTATTTGTTGAGTTGAGAAAAAAGTGGTCGACTTTCGATGGTTTTATACATGCGATAGCGTTTGCTCCTACTGATCAATTGAAAGGTGATTATGTAGATACTGTTACTCGTGAAGGGTTTACATTATCTCATGTTATTAGTTCTTATAGCTTTGTAGGAATAGCTAAAGCATGCGAAAAAATGCTTAACAATAGCGCATCCTTAGTTACATTGACTTATTTAGGTGCTATGCGTGCTACTCCTTATTATAATGTAATGGGATTAGCTAAGGCTTCATTGGAAGCGAATACTCGTTATATGGCCAATACCATGGGACCAAAAAAAGGTATTCGCGTTAATGCGATTTCTTGCGGGCCTGTTCGCACTTTGGCGTCCTCTGGTATTAAGAATTTTAAAAAGATGTTGTTGTGTTATCAAAGGCAATCACCGATGCGTCGTAATATTTCTATTGACGAAATTGGAAATGTTGCTGTATTTTTATGTTCTGATTTATCATCTGGTATTACTGGTGAAATAATTTATGTTGATGGAGGATTTAATATCGCATCTAATATAGATGATGTAGAATGATTAATATAAATTAGTAATGCGGGATATAGTTATTATATTTGAATGTTTGAGATCGTTCGTGTTTTTAAAAATTTTTGGTTATAGTGAATATGTGATTTCTTTATAATTTATTTTTTATTGTAGAATTTAATATTTAATTTTTACAATGTGATTGTGTTATAAATATGATTTGTGATGGTTAGATTCGTGTTGTAAGAATAATATTAGAATAATTATTAGTTTTTAGAAATAGATGTACACGATAATGGAATGGATATGCAATATAATATTATACCAGTTACTCCTTTTCATCAAAATTGTTCAATAATTTGGTGCGAAGTAACGCATGAAGCAGTTTTAGTAGATCCTGGAGGAGAAAGTGATAAATTACGGTCAGAAATAGATAAATTAGGAGTAAAGGTAAATAAAATTTTATTGACTCATGGTCACTTTGATCATGTTGGTAGCGCTATGGAGTTACGAGAATATTATAAAATTCCAATAATAGGCCCAAATAAAGCTGATCAATCGTTATTAGATAATTTGTCTGTTCAATGCAGAATATTAGATATAGATCTTCCTAACAATAGTACTACTGCGGTCATCCCAGATGTTTGGCTAGAAGATGGTGATACAGTACAAGTGGGTCGTGAAGTTTTTGATATATTACATTGTCCAGGACATTCTCCGGGACACATAGTATTTTGGAATAAAATACGAAAATTTATGGTGATGGGAGATGTATTATTTAAAAGAAGTATTGGTCGCACGGATTTGCCCGGAGGGAATATTGCAGTCTTAATAAATTCTATTAAGACTAAATTGTTTCCATTGGGAGATGATATTCTTTTTTTACCGGGACATGGTAGCAGCTCTACGTTGGGTTATGAGCGTTTAAATAATATTTACATAACACATGCTATATCATAGAATAGTAAAAATTTATGATTCTCTTCAATGAGAGAAATTCTTTAAATCTAAAAAAGGCCGATGCGTGTACGTCGATTTATTGTTTGTGTTTTATAAATATTTAATGCATTTATTTTAATTAAAATAAATGCATTAAATATCCACCAACCATCTTGGTGATAAGATGGTTATGCTGTTGTATGTAAAGTTTTAATTATAGAATTGCTGACATAATTGATGTTGTCGTCTGATAACCCAGATAAATTAATTCTACCCGCTCCTACTAGGTAAATACCAAATTGATTTCTTAATCTTATCACTTGATTTTCATTTAAACCCATAAAAGAAAACATACCACATTGTCGCTCAATAAAACTGAAATCTCTATTTTTGTCATTAGTTTGCAAAGTGTCTGCAAATAATTTTCTCATATGATTGATGCTTTCTCGCATGTTTTTGAGTTCTGTTTCCCATGTAGATCGCAAAGTTTTGTTATTTAATATCAAAGATACAACGGATGCTCCATGAGCTGGTGGATTAGAATAATTGCCGCGAATAATAACGCGTAATTGACTTAATGCGTGTTCAGCATCTTTATTATTATTAGTGATTACAGTGCACGCCCCTATCCGTTCATTATATAAACCGAAGTTTTTTGAATAAGAATTACATACTATCAACTCTGAATTTTTTTTACAGAAAATATATAAACCTTCAAGATCTTCTTGTAAACCACGCGAAAATCCTTGATAAGCTAGATCAAATAAAGGTAGCCATTGTTTTTTAGCTGATAATTCCGATAGTATATCCCATTGTTCAGCGTTAGGGTCAATTCCTGTAGGATTATGACAGCAACAATGGAATAATACGACATCATTAGGATTAACGTCTTTCAAACTTGAATATAGTTCATTAAAATTTAGTGAATTAGTTACACTATTATAATAAGGATAAGTATATACTTTTAATCCTGCAGCAAGGAAAATATTTCTATGATTAATCCAAGTAGGAGAACTAATCCATATGCGTTTAGAATTAGTATTTTTTACTATAAATTCAGCTGCAATACGTAACGCACCAGTCCCTCCAGGAGCTTGAACAGTTCGCATACGTTTTTTTGAAATGATAGAATTATCATCTGTTCCAAATAATAAATATTGAGTTGCAGTATTAAAGGAATGTAAACCCTCTATGCTAAGATAATTTTTACTGATTTCATGTTTTAATAACCATTCCTCAGCTTGTTTGACGCTAGTTAAAACAGGAGTATTTTTCAGTTTATCGATATATACTCCTATTCCTAGATTAATTTTATTTTTTCGTTCATCAGCATCATAAATTTCTGATAAACCAAGAATTGGATCATCAGGTGCCATTTTAATAGATTTAAACATAACATGCATCCGTATTTATTATAATATGCAGAATATTTTATTTATATCAAAAACTATTATGTTTTTCCAATTATTTATATTGAAATTTTCAATTTTAATAATATAAGAATGTAAATATATAATCATGCATATAATATATGTATATATGAATTATTTTTAAGCATTATATAATTAGATTTATTTTGTTTATGTATTTATGTCTATGCCTATAGATTTTGTCAAAAATTAATGTTTTTTGAGGTTCTGGGAAATGGAATGACATCTCTAATATTTTTTATTCCTGTTACATATATCATTAATCTTTCAAAACCTAATCCGAACCCTGAATGAGGCACTGTTCCGTAGCGTCGTAGATCACGATACCACCAATAATTTTCTTGTGTTAAACAGTTTTCTTGTAATCTTTGATCTAATTTTGATAATCTTTCTTCTCTCTGAGAACCTCCAATTATTTCACCAATCCCGGGAACTAAAATATCCATAGATGCCACAGTTTTATTATCATCGTTTAAACGCATGTAGAAAGCTTTGATGTTTTTTGGAAAGTTTTTTATTATTACTGGGGATTTAAAATATTCTTCCGACAGATATTTTTCATGTTCAGAGAACAAATCTGTTCCCCAGTGGATTGGATTATTAAATTTTCTGTTGCATATTTCTAGTAATTTTATTGCTTCAGTATATTCTATATGATTGAATTTAATCTCAGAGAAATTTTCCAGGATAGTAATAATATTTTTGTTTATTTTATCAACTAAGTATTTTATATCGTCGGAACGTTTTTCAAGGAGTATTCTGATGATGTTTTTAAGTAAAGATTCTGCTAAAATAATAATATCATCTAAGGTCATAAATGCAGCTTCTGGTTCTATCATCCAAAATTCAGCTAAATGTCGATTAGTATTGGAATATTCTGCTCTAAAAGTTGGACCAAAAGTATATACTTTTGATAGCGCACAAGCATAAGCTTCTGCATTTAATTGACCTGATACTGTTAAAAAAGCTTTTTTACTGAAAAAGTCATAGGTGGTGTCGTGAGTATGATGTAATTTTTCGTTTGGATTATTTAAAATTTTTTGAGTTTCTGAGGTAGATACGCAGAACATTTTGCTACTTCCTTCAGTGTCACATGCAGTAATTATAGGAGTAGGAATCCATATAAATCCTTGTTTATGCAAAAAGTTATGAATAGCTTGTGATAATGTGTCTCTGATGCGAGCAACAGCACCAATTGTATTAGTACGTGGTCTCAGATGAGAAACTTCACGCAGATATTCCATAGTATGTTTTTTGGCAGTTATTGGGTAAGTACTAGGATCTTCTATCCATCCTAATATTTTAATGTTTTTTGCAATTACTTCAACATGTTGTTTTATACCAATGGATTTAACTATTATTCCCACAATTATAACTGAGCAACCGCTAGTTAAACGCAATATCTCATTTTTATAGTTATGTAACTTATCATACGCAATTATTTGTAACGAGTTGATACATGAACCATCGTATAAATCTAGGAAGGAGATTTTAGCTTTAGAATCTCGTCGGGTTCGAATCCAACCTTGTATAGTAATTTCAGTATTTTTTGATACATGACCGCTTAGTATATCTACTACTGATACTACATTCATTTTATAGTCTCCTGATTTTTAGACTAATAATATTTTAATTTTTAGTTATATTGTAAATATTAAACATCATATACTGATAATTGTATTTGAAATAGTATATAGTATATATAGCTCACAATTTTTTATTTCTTTGAGTACACTCGTAATCAGATATAGATAATTGTTACAACTTAATAAATTATTAATCAGAGATATGCTTATTATTATAATAATAATATATATTGTTAGTTGTTGTAATATATAATAGTTGCGTCTTTTATATGAAATAAGTTAAATTTTGATGGAGTTAGTTAATAGAGGTACATTAATACGTAAAAATATTTTTATATTTTATATCTAAATATTTTAGAATACTGTAGAATTCTTAAATAATCCAACTTTTAAATCAGTTGCAGTATAAATTATTTTTCCATCACATGATACTTCACCATCAGCCATTCCCATAATTAGTTTTCTGTTGATGATTCTTCGAAAATGAATAAAATAAGTAACTTTTTTAGATGTAGGTAAGATTTGGCCAGTAAATTTAACCTCTTTTACTCCTAAAGCGCGTCCTTTACCTTCTCCTCCGAGCCAACCGAGGTAAAATCCTACTAATTGCCACATAGCATCCAATCCTAAACATCCCGGCATAACCGGATCTTTTATAAAATGACAATTAAAAAACCACATATCTGATTGAATATCTAATTCTGCTTCTATAAATCCTTTATTATAATTTCCTCCATTTTTAGTCATTTTTATTACTCGATCCATCATCAGCATGTTAGGAGCGGGTAGTGTAGGTCCGTTTTTTCCAAATAATTCACCCCTGCTGGAAGCTAATAAATCTTCTTTTGTATAGTATTCACGTTTATTAAGCATAGTACATCTCATCTTATGAATATATTTGCTCATTTCGTACAATATAAAATATCAAATTGTTAAATCTGATTATATTCCGCGTGTGTATATGTATATGATGAATAATATTTATTACACTATATATTTAGTGATTTTATCAAATGATTAAATTTTTTTTGATAAAAAGTTTAAGTCATTATATTTTAATAAGATTTGAAATTGTATGTTCATTTTCTGAATTATTCTATTATATTTATTTTAGTCTGAAAATATTATTGTTTATTAAATATATATGAATCTATTCAAGTGCGCGTAATTATATTTAATATATATTACTTTAATATAATAATGATTATTTTTGATATCAAACATGATTTAATGGTGTGTGATTTTATAAATATGTATTTCTTGAAAAATATATTTTTATTAAAGATAATTAATATATATATTATGTTTTATTAAAAATATAGTTCTATATTAGATAGAATGTGAATCTAAATTCTGACAAGATATATCAATTAATATTTATTATTATAATTAATATGTGGTAATTTAATGCTTTAAGCATCAATTGATATGTTCGAGTGTGAATCTCTTATAGGCTATGAAGAGAAGAGTTATGTTGTATATAGGTATGATTAGAAATTAATTATTACGATTAAATTATTATTTGAATTTGATATCAAATAATAGATATGTTTAATATTTAAGATATTTTTGAATTCAAATGGCTATATTATATTATAAATATAACCATTTGAAAAAAGTGTTTAATATAATCCTATTTTGTATAGGAAATATAATATTTTTGATAATTTTTTCATATATACATAAAAAGTTTCTTGGATATGAAGATTAATTTCTTAATCTTGGTGTTTGTAGTTGCAAACGAATAGATTCAGAAAGCTCATCTAAAGTTGTTTGTTCTGGATGTGTTAGTATGTTCTCATACCCTAGTTGTACTTCTGCTAAGTAGGTATGCATGGGTTTTCCTTCTTCATCTTCCATAACAACATGATACCAGGGAGATTTACGTAGGGTGTCATTTTTTGTAATTTCATCTAATGTAGGTTTTTCAAGAGAATATTCTGGATCTATATCTATTATTACTCCTAAATATCCTAATAGTTTATGTCGTACTTGTTGTCCTATTCCAAATTTGCTAGCTATCATAACCCTCCCCTATTAAATATCATCTACCGGAAATAATAGGATAGATATGGGATAAGATGATAAAATCAAGGGTAAATTATTATTAAGTAGATTTAATATAAATAAACAATTTATTTTTTATGTTAAATAAATTTAACAGCCCTCTATTTTAATGTCAAAAATATTTAATAAAACAATTTATTATAAATTAAAATTGTGCTTATTGTATTATAAGCATTTAACAGGTTTAGGAAGGCCAGAAATTTTTGCAATTTTTTGAACTGCAGATCCTTGCCGAAATAAACGAGCAAGGTATCGGCTATTTCCTTTTTCTTTACCATGTTTAAGCGCTATAGCATTGATTAGTATTCGAATTTTTGGTAGCGAATTAAATTCCATATAAAATTTTCGTACAAAATATATAATTTCCCAATGTATTGTATTTAGTGTAATGCCTTCTAATTTAGCAATATTAATTGCAATTTCTTCATTCCAATCTTCAAGGTGAATTAAATATCCTTGTGTGTCAATATTAGCATTAATTTTATTATATTTCATAGAGTTATTCCTTAATTACTTAATAAATTTATTATTAATATTCAATAATAATGCGCGGAGACTTAAATAGTGTTTAAATTTAGATATAATCAAAATTGTATTAATTATGAGTATATATATTCATAGTAATATAATTTATACTTGATATAGGTTAATAATAATGTTGTTAAATATGGTCTTTTTGTTTATAGGAATTATTTTTTATAATTCAGTATTGATTTCAGTATTAAATTAATAATTTAAACCATTTAATTTTTTTGCTATACGTAGAAGTATAATGTATTTATTGTATGTATAAAAAAAAATGATAAAATAATTGTATTGTTTCAAATTTTATGGAGGAGTGGCCGAGTGGTTTAAGGCGCCGGTCTTGAAAATCGGTAATGTAAAACATTCTAGAGTTCGAATCTCTACTCCTCCGGAGATTTAAAGTATAATGATTATTTTTTTGTACTAATGGAATGTGATAGAACCAATATTTTTGTTATTTTTTAAGAATTTGTATAAGTAAATATACTTCTTTAAAAGTAGTTATTTTGATGATTAATATGTGGTTTTTCATTTGTACTATTTTAAGAGCATGCATTCAGAAGTAATTATTAAAGTTTTTGTTCTAATATTTTAGTTATTTCGTAGATATATATTTATGTTGAAAACATTAAAAGGTTTTTCTAACTTACTGAAAATGTTAGCAGATATTGCAGTGTCTCATTGATTGGGTCGTGTAGGATTTGAACCTACAACCAATTGATTAAGAGTCAACTGCTCTGCCATATTGAGCTAACGACCCAATTATATTTTTAAAATATATGATACTATGTTAGTAACTAAATTGAATTTTGATTATTTATTCTTTATATATTATTATGTGTAATTGGTTATTTAATGGGTTAAAGACAGCTTAATTAATTACAGTAGCTCACAGGTATTGTATCTACAGCAGTAGAAAACTGTGGTCTTAATATTCTATTATATCACATAATAATAGAGAAAATTGATGATTATGTATTTTATAAATATTTTATGATGTAAGGCTGCAACGATGTAGTTTATTAAATAAATGGATACTACATTTCAATTGTATGTTATAAGAATATTGGTTATAGGTTAAATGAGTAGTTCTTTATCTAATTCAGTGTATCAGTTATATTGATAACGAATAATGTTATTATGTAAAATTCTTTATAAATATAAAGGATGGAGTATGTATTTATAAAGTTATAGCTCTTTTAAGAGCTAACATTTTAATTTTGTTAAATTAATTGTTTTTTGTTATTATGGATATTATTAATATACCTACGTATCTTACTTTATTACGTGTTGTCATGGTGCCGTTTTTTACGGTAATGTTTTATTTACCTGTAAGGTGGGCGCCGATGATATGTACTATTATGTTTTTTGTTGCGGCTGTTACAGATTGGTTTGATGGGTTTTTGGCTCGGCGTTGGAAACAAACTACTAGCTTTGGTAAATTTTTAGATCCAGTAGCAGATAAAGTTATGATAGTTGCGGCACTTGTTTTAATAGCTGAGCATTTTCATACGTGGTGGGTCACATTACCAGCGTCCATTATAATTATTCGTGAAGTGATTATATTAGCATTGCGTGAATGGGTAGCTGCAATTGGTAGTCGTAACGGAATTGGGGTTTTATGGATTAGCAAAATCAAAACATTTGTACAAATGTTGGCTTTAACTGCATTACTATGGAGCTCTGATGAATGGATAGTAATTATAGGCATTGTTGCGTTGTATGTTTCAGTGTTGTTGACATTTTGGTCTATGTGCCTTTATTTATATATTGTGCGTTATGACTTGTTTAATTATTGATTTTTATTTATATAGATTATAATTTTAAGGTGAGCATGTAATTGTATTTATTTGAAAAATTGGAATGGCATTGACCGCTATCTATATTAATATATATAGGGTTATTTATGTAAACTTACATTATATTCAAGCATTACGTATGTATATTACTTATATAGAAAACGTACACTTATTTAAAGATAAAAATACAATTTGAATTTGATCATTGATGCCAATACGATGAAGATCATGTTGATAATCGAATCTATATCATGTAAAAGATTATATCTTTTTTAAATAAAAGGATGGTTTGAAATTGCTATAGGTCTGTTATTGTTAAGTTGATCAGTAACAATTTAAATTGTTACTGAAGAATATATGAGATTAAAATGTGGTTATGTTGATAGGGTTTGTATTTTGTTGTATGTCTGGTTAATATTGTTTGTGAGGCGCGTTGGCAGAGTGGTCATGCATCGGATTGCAAATCCGTATATCTCGGTTCAATTCCGAGACGCGTCTTTTTATTCTGAACAGCCCGGGTGGTGGAATTGGTAGACACAAGGGACTTAAAATCCCTCGGCTTTGACTGTACGAGTTCAAATCTCGTCCCGGGTAGTTTGCTGTAGTACTATGTGTGATAAAAATTTTTTAAATAAAAAAATGGTTTTTATTCAAAAATAAATTGATTTGATAATTGCTAGTATGTGTTTGAAGTGCAATGCCATTATGTTTAATATGGATAGTTATTTATAATAATTATTTGTTTTCATTGTTGGTAAGTTTACGTGTAATGTTTATCGGTATACCGGAACGATCTTTTAATGCTTTGTTAATTATTTCATAATCTACGTTGGAATCGTTTATTAATATAGATCGTATTTGTTGTTCTAAATGCGCTATTATCGATGCTTCTGATCTTTTTTTGTCTTTGTTACAAGATAACGGATTATGAATCTCTAAATACCGCATACCATTTTTTTCAACAGTACTTTTCACAGGTTCATTTATAAATTGTACTTTAGTACCGACGGGGACAATGTTGAATAAGTATTCAATATCTTCAGGGCGTAATCTTATGCAGCCTCGAGTTATTCTAAGGCCGATTCCGAAATTCCTATTGGTGCCGTGGATTGCGTAATTTTTTTCTAAGTATAAAGCATACAGCCCCATAGGATTACTAGAGCCAGCCGGAAATATGGTAGGTAGGATTTCTCCATGTTTAATGTATTCATCACGCATACTTTTGGTAGGGATCCAAATTGGATTTTTTTTTATGTGTTATTGAGGTTATCCAATGTGATGGTGTTGCATTTTTAATGGTCCCGATAGCTATCGGTAACACAATTACAGTATTTTTTTTTTCAGGATAATAGTATAACCGCATTTCAGCGTTGTTAATAACAATGCCTGAATGAGGCGTATTTGGTAAAATTAATTGATGTGGAATTATTAATTTTTTTTCTGAATCTGGAAGATATACATCGACGTCAGGATTAGCTTCTAACATGTTACTCATTCCTACTTGAAATTGTGCAGAAAAATATTCAAGAGAATATGTATTGTTTTTAGGTGTGATAATTTCAATATTTTCGCCTATTAGTCTGTTATTGTGATCAGGTAATGTATAAACAGTAGCAGTAGCTAAATACTGATGTAAACCAATAATAAAAAATATTATATTATAAAAATATATTGTTGTATTCATATTTATTTACATTGTTTAAAAATATGTGTTTTGTTATTTATATATTATGATTAATAGCGTTGTAGAAATTATTGAAAAAATTTTTAGGAACGTTTAATTGTAATTTATAATCAATCCATGTAACCTCTCATTGTATCAAAAATTGCATGAAATTGCAGCGGTATATAATAATATAATTTTTATTAATTTCAAAAAAATGATTATTTAGTTAAATAGAAATATTTTGTTATATAATGTGATTTAAATAATATTTAATTATGAAATGAGATGGATAAATTACGCATATTTTTAGTATCTGCATGTATACCAATAATAATTTATATAATATGAGTAATTTTATCGGCCTGTAATAAGTTGTTTGATTTTTTGTTTAATTAATATAAAGGAGATTCTCCAGGAGGACGGGTTTTAAATCGACGATGCAACCACATATATTGGTCAGGGGCTAGTAAAATTACTTGTTCGATTACTTTATTAATGTGTTTGATCATGTTGATATTTGTGTCTAAAGGTATTTCATCTTGTTGATTTGGCAAAATTAGTAGTTCATATCCGAGAAGATTAGGTAATCTGCGTGCCACAAAAGGAACAATTGCAGGTTTGGTTATTTTTGTGAGTATATAAGTACCGATAGTACTCGCTGCATTTGACACTGCGAATAAGGGGGTAAATACACTGTTTTTATATCCATAATCATGATCTGGTGCATACCAGACAATTTCACCGTGTTGCAAAGCTTTGATCATGCCTTTAATATTAGTACGGTCCAACATGGTTTTATTCGATCTTAATCGTCCCTTGGTTTGTAACCAGTTTAATAATGGATTATTATTAGGACGGTAGACACCAATGCCTGGATTTAGCATACCTAAAATTCGTGCACCTAATTCTAAAGTAAAAAAATGCATCCCAATTAGTAATATGCCTTGATTTTTTTTTCGTGCTTTGGTTATATTGTCTAGTCCATTAATTTTAAACCAGCGTTTAATTCTATGTTCTGACCAAAACCAAGCCATGCCAGTTTCAAAAACCCCCATACCTATCGATTCACAATTTTTGTTGAACAAATTTTTTTGTTCTTGACTTGGTAAATTAGGAAAACAGAGTTCTAAGTTTCTACGAATAATGCGCATGCGGTTTGTCATAAAATATTTTGTAATACGACCAATTCTAGTACCAAGATAATGTATGACAGGATAAGGAAGCAATACTAAAATATATAATGTTCCTATACCTATCCAGATTAACCAAAATCGTGGGCTTAAGAAAGAGTAATTAAAAACCGGAAGTTTTCTCATATGTAGTTGACATCATATAAACGGCATAATAAAAATATATTAGCGTATATTTGCAATATTAATTGTTACGATCATCTATATTTTTAGAAATCTGTTTTCATAAAATTGCATGCAGACATATTTGAGTGTAGCACATATTAAATTGTTTATGTAATTTTGCAGCGAATAAAATTTTTTAAAATTAAGTATATATGCGCATGCATCTAGAAAATGTATTTATTTGAATTAGTTATTTCTTTAGAGATTGTAAATCTTAAAAAGCAAAATATAATTATAAATTCATTTTATTAAAAAACGAAGAACTAGTTTTTATTTTGAATTATATTTGGATATATGAACGGTATGTGTATGTAACGAACTTTCGAGAGTTATTTTAGTGCTATGTTACATTTATTGAGTAATATTTTACTGCATTTTCTTTGAGGTAATTTTTTCTCGACGTTGTTGTAACCGATATTTAAAATTTATACGAAAATGACGAGAAGATCGACGTATACGCCGAATTAGTTGTGTATGGTTATTGTTGTCTTGTTGAGATATGTTGTTGTGCTGTTTAGCAATGCTATTATGGTTAAGATGTGGATAATGGATGATAGTATTGGTACTTTTTGGAATATATAGAGTGTTTGATGTCAAATCAGAGGTATGAATATTTGTAGAATTATCAATAGTATTGGAGTTTACTTCAGCAATGGTGGTTTTTTTGTCAAAAATGCGGGAATCTGCTGCATTATATGTTCTGTAGGAATTGATATTTATAGGTACTACTGGTTCTTTATTTACTTTCATATGCAAGGTGTGTTCAGATTGGTAAAGTTTTCGCCATATCCAATATTCTGAGTGATGTGCCTTATTTAAGTGCTGATGTTTAACGTTGTGCGTATATCTTTTTTTATATTTCTGTATAGGTGGTTTTTTCGTTATTTTTTCAATAGACTGTGTTGGATTAATGTAGTAGGGAGTAGGTATGGACTTGTAAATATTGTCATTAAATTTCGATAGAGACTTAGTATTGTTACTATTATTTTTATTAAAAAAATCTGTTATTTTTTTATGATTATTTAAATTAGTTTTGTTTTTTGTATTATGGGTATAATTTTTTTTATTATTATTGCTATTATATTTAGAATAAAAATTCGGATATGACTTGAAAAAATGATTTACGTTCTGAGATGGTTTGTGTTGATATATAATTTTAGTGTATATCCAATGAATGTTTTTGGTGATTATTTTTGACAATATTTGTTTTAAATTATTATAACTTGTGATACATAAACTGAGTATTTTATGGCAACGATTTTTAATTTTATCAAACCATGATATTTCTCTTTTTGATTTAAATTGTAATTTGAGATTTGCATAATAAAAAATTTTATTATAATCAGGTACTAAATTTGATGAGGTGCGTGCTGTTGACTGTAGTTTTTCTGTAGTATAAGTATAATTTGAAGAAATCATTTCTCCTGATGATTGGGTTATTTCATAGTCTTGATTTGTTGCTAACAAATAGCTTGGTTTATTGTATGTTTCTCCTTTACGTATACGTCGTATTTCGTAATTTGGAGTTTTCATTTGTTCATAAGGTACTATAATGGCACGTACTCCTTTTTGTCGTTGTTCTATATCGCTAATGGCTTTTCGTTTTTCATTGAGTAAATATGAGGCGATAGCTACAGGAACGATAGCATGTACTTCATAAGTATTATCCTTTAGTGCTTCTTCTTCAATTAAACGTAAAATTGATAGAGAAAGAGATTCATTGTCACGAATGCTGCCTGTTCCGCTGCAACGTGGGCAAATATGATGACTTGATTCTCCAAGCGACGTACTTAATCTTTGTCTAGATAGCTCTAATAGACCAAATTTAGAAATATGTCCTATCTGAATGCGGGCGCGATCCTGATGCACCGCTATTTTTAAGCTATTTTCAATTTCTCGTTGATGCCGAATTGGAGTCATGTCTATGAAATCTATAACAATTAATCCACCCACATCACGAAGACGTAACTGACGCGCTATTTCATCAGTTGCTTCTAAATTGGTATGAAAAGCTGTATCTTCAATGTCTGTTCCTTTAGTAGAGCGTGCGGAATTAATATCGATTGCTGTTAGAGCTTCGGTAGTGTCTATAACAATGGAGCCTCCAGATGGTAATCTTACTTCTCGTTGAAACGCTGATTCTATTTGAGATTCTATCTGGTAGTGACTAAATAAAGGAATATCGCCATTATAAAATTTTATTTTTTTAGTGAAATCTGGGCGACCTAAAGAAGTTATATGTTCTTTAGCTAAATGCATAATTTTGGGATTATCAATTAAAATTTCTCCTATATCTGGGCGTAAATAATCTCGAAATGCACGTACAATAACATTACTATCCTGATGAATTAAAAAAGGAGCCAAGTGCTTTGCTGCGGTATTTTTGATGGTTTTCCAATGTTGCAAACGAGAAGTTAAATCCCATTCTAATGCCTCGATAGATTTTCCCAGCCCAGCGGTACGAATAATTAAACTCATTCCTTCAGGTAATTCTAAAGTAGATAGAATTTCTTTTAATCCGATACGATCGTTTCCCTCAATTCGTCTTGAGATTCCACTGGATTTGGGATTATTTGGCATGAGCACTAAATAGCTACCTGCTAGACTGATAAAAGTAGTTAATGCAGCGCCTTTATTTCCTCTTTCTTCTTTATCTATTTGTACAATTAGTTCTTGTCCTTCACATAAAATTTCCTTAATATTGAACTTATTATAGGAAGATGGCGAAGAAAGAAAATATTCGTGTGAGATTTCTTTTATAGGAAGAAATCCGTGTCGTTCGACTCCATAATCTACAAATACTGCTTCTAAACTAGGTTCAATTCGGATAATTTTTCCTTTATAAATATTTGATTTCTTTTGTTCATGACCTACTGTTTCAATATCTAGATCATATAATCGTTGCCCATCTACTAATGCTACCCGTAATTCTTCTTGTTGAGTAGCGTTAATTAACATTCTTTTCATTATAATTTTTGCTCAATGTTGATATATTGAAATGTAGATATTTTGATTTAAATATCTAATTATTTTCAGTGTTTTTATAGTTTGATGTTTAATAGATTTGCATTTACAACTTAAATGTATAATTATTTTTTGCCTAGAAGGTTCATGGAATTGTTAATAACCATATATTTATGCAAATCATAATATTAGTTATCGATAGACTATTGTATAGTACATAACGTTATTGCGAATGATATTTATTATTGTTGTTATTTTTTAGAATATATCAGCTATAAGTAATCTTATTGTAACCAAATGAACTAATAATTGTACTTGATATTAGATGAAAAAATAACACTATAAAAATAGTATATGTGTGAAATTAAATGTTTTAATTTAAAATTATCAATTGCGAATATTAAATATATCAATTTTACAGTATTTATCATGCAAACTTATATTAGCTTGCTAAAATTATGATCTTTTCATTATCTTTATTATTATATTAAAACAATTATGTAATTGCCATGGGTTCTTATGAAAGAACATGATATAAATGTACATTTTATTAGAATTTCTTCAAATTCTTCTGGTCAAAGAATTGATAACTTTTTATATACTTATTTAAAAGTAGCACCTAAATCTATGATTTATAAAATTATACGAACTGGTGCAATACGTATTAACAAAAAAAGAATTAAATTTCAGTATAAGTTGCAAATAGGAGATTTATTAAGAATTCCTCCAATAAGAGGAATAAAAATCAATAGATTTAATATGAAATATATGGAAGAAGTTGCATTTTTACAGAATATTATAATTTATGAAGATGATTATTTATTAGCACTGAACAAGCCTACTGGCGTTGCTGCACATGGAGGAAGTGGGCTTAAATTTGGTGTTATTGAAGGATTACGAGCATTACGTCCTAAAGCACAGTTTTTAGAGTTAGTTCATCGTTTAGATCGAGAAACTTCTGGTGTGTTATTAGTGGCTAAAAGACGTACTGCTTTAGTATATTTACATGAACAGTTACGTTTACAAAATATGAAAAAGGAATATTTAGCTTTAGTACATGGAAGATGGAATGTAAATCTACAAATAGTATCCGTGCCATTGTTTAAAAAAAACACTTTACTTAACAGTAGCAGAGTTGTTTACATAGACTCGGAAAATGGAAAATTTTCTACAACTCATTTTCAAATTAAAGAATATTTTGATAATGTAGCGACCTTTCTGGCAATTAAACCTATTACTGGACGCACACATCAGATTAGAGTACATACTCAATACGCGAGTCATCCTATTGTAGGGGATAACCGGTATGGCGATTATCAATCTAATACTCGATTTAAACGATTTGGATTTAATCGATTATTCTTACATGCTTCTATATTGCGTTTTATACATCCAAAAACAAAAAAAAAATTCCATATACATGCGCCATTAGGTCAATCATTTCATAATTGCTTATTTTTTTTAAGAAATTTATCTATAAAAAATTATGATTGTTTATTGGAAAATATTAGTAAAAATATAGATAATTTAAAATAATTAAAATTTATTGTTGTTAACTTTTTATTAGAAGGATGATATGCGTAATTTTATTTTAAAATAATTGTGCCTATTTATTTTTTTAATAAAAAATATAAGTAAGTTAAACATTGATTTAATTACTTATTTTTAATAAAAATATTTTACGAAACAATGAATTTTTGAAGTAACCGCAAATTTAATTATGAACTATGTGGTTAATTTTAGTTACAAATATTTAGAAACCTTATCTTAAAGAGTAAAAAATTAATCAATTGTTTTGATGAGTTATGAAGTGCATGTATATTTAGTAATGTTGATGATGAGTAAGAATGTAATATTTAGGACGAGCTATATAATATCATAAATTAAGGATTGTATATATTTAAGTGAATGGAATTTTGTTGAAATATATCATGAAATTTTATTAGTTGGATTAATGTATTAGTGATCGATGTTAAAAGATCTATTGTTAATATCTCTTAAATGATATTTTTTATTTTAAAAAGCAGTAAGTTCATAAAATGAAACTGTAAAAATAAAGCATTATGATATATTGGCATATTTTATATCAACTTATTTTTTATACAGTTCATATATAATTATGTGTGTAAATGTAGTGATTGTATGTGGTCACTATTTTCTTAAACAGTTAGAAGCATGTTTTGTGATAATGTCAAAAAGTAGGTTGAATAAATAAGAAATTATATTTGCGGAACGATAGATAATTAATCATAATATATTTTCTGCTAAATAATTATTTTTATATTGAAAATGAACAATGTTTCTATCTTAAAAAAACTACATGTATGTGTGATTAAATAAGTGAATATTTTAATTATTAGTCAATTTCATTAAGATTAGATCGGTTTTTTAATGAAAAATAATATTGAAATACATCAAAAGGAGAGTATAGCATGGCCGTACAACAAAATAAATCTACTCGTTCTAAAAGAGGAATGCGTCGTTCTCATCATGCGCTGCGCTCGGTTACTATATCAGTAGATCGGACATCTGGAGAAACACATCGCCGTCATTGTGTTACTTTTGATGGATTTTATCGTGGGCGGAAAATGATTGAGAAATAATTTTTGAAAAACGATATACAGCTACAAAATTTGGTTATTGCATTAGATGCAATGGGTGGCGATTTTGGTCCTGTGGTAACGGTGCCTGCTTCTTTACAAGCGTTATCTTTATATCCAAAACTTAGATTGTTACTTGTTGGAAATCCTGATGCGATTTTACCTATATTAGCAACATCAAAATCTATAGGCCTTGATAGATTAACTGTTATTCCGGCAAGATCGGTAATAAGCGGAGATGCGAGGCCTTCTCAGGCTATCAGAGTGAGCAAAGATACTTCGATGCGCGTAGCTTTAGAGCTTATCAAGTCAGGTCGCGCTCACGCTTGTGTTAGCGCGGGAAATACAGGGGCTCTCATGGGTTTATCTAAGTTAGTGCTCAAGTCTGTACACGGTATTGAACGCCCTGCTCTAACAACGTTGCTGCCGCACCAAAAGCAAGGAAAAACTGTCATTTTAGATTTAGGTGCGAATATTTCATGTGATGGCGCAATGCTGGTACAGTTTGCCATTATGGGTTCAGTATTATCAAAGCAAATTTTAGGAGTAAGTAATCCAAGAGTAGCATTATTAAATATCGGATCGGAAGAAACTAAAGGATTAGATAATATTCGTCACGCTTCTAGGATATTACATACTATTTCATCAATTCATTATGTTGGTTATGTTGAGGCGAATGATTTATTAATGGGGAAAACAGATGTTTTGGTTTGTGATGGATTTATTGGCAATATTACTTTAAAGACTATGGAAGGAGTTATAAGAGTTATTTTATCAACGTTACAATCTTCAGAGAAAAAAAATAAGTTGAACTGGTTTATGCAAATTATTAATTCTTGGATCAGAAAGTATCTGTTTAAGCAATTTAATCAATTTAATCCTGATTGGTATAATGGTGCTCACTTGGTAGGTTTACGTAGTACGGTAATAAAAAGTCATGGAGCAGCTAATCAACACGCATTTATTGCCGCTATTACACAAGCAATGCATTCCGTGGAACGGGAGGTTCCAGAAAAAATTTCTCATCAATTAAGTACAGTGTTATCTAAAAATAATCATTAATATACATGTTTACTAGAATTCTTGGAACAGGGAGTTACTTACCTAAAAACATTAGATCTAATATTGTTTTAGAAAAAATGGTAGATACATCGCATGAATGGATTGTTGCCCGTACTGGTATTCAAGAACGGCGTATTTCTACTTCTGATGAAACTGTTGCCAAAATGGGTTATTTTGCTGCTAAAAGAGCTTTAGATATGTCTTGTGTGCACTCTGATAAAGTAGGGATTATTATTGTTGCAACTACATCTTCCAGTCATGCATTTCCTAGTTCAGCATGTCAAATTCAACGTGACCTACATATACGAGATACTATTGCCTTCGACTTATCAGCAGCTTGTTCTGGATTTGTTTATGCACTAGGTGTAGCGGATCAATATGTTAAAAATGGAAGCGTAGATTATGCTTTGGTTGTAGGGTCAGATACTTTAAGTCATGCTCTAAATCCTAGAGACCGTGGAACATTGATTTTATTTGGGGATGGAGCAGGTGCAGTAGTACTTGGTCGCTCGAAAACACCGGGTATTATTTCTATTCACTTACATGCAGATGGAGATCATGGGGATTTATTGACTCTTCCTAATTGTAATAGAAAGAGTCCTGCTATATCTAATTATTTAACCATGTCTGGCAACAAAGTATTTAAAATAGCTGTTTCTGTTTTAGCACGCGTTATCGATGAGACTTTGAATGTTAATAATTTACATCGAGATGAATTAGATTGGTTAGTCCCTCATCAGGCTAATTTAAGAATTATTTCTGCTACTGCTAAACGATTAGATATGGATATGAGAAAAGTAGTAATTACGCTTGACAGACATGGGAATACATCTGCAGCTTCTGTTCCTTTAGCGCTAGATGAAGCTGTACGTGATGGTCGTATTAAGTCAGGTCAACTAGTATTATTAGAAGCGTTTGGGGCTGGATTTACCTGGGGTTCAGCGTTGTTACGATTTTAATTACGAAAGGAATATTAATTATTATGAATACATTAGCTGTGGTATTTCCAGGACAGGCAGCTCAAAAAGTAGGGATGCTAAGAACTCTTGCGGAACATTATCCGCTAGTAAAAGAGACTTTTTCTGAAGTATCGGAAGTTCTAGGTTATGATATATGGAAATTGGTACAGCGTGGACCTGTTACAGAATTAAATAAAACTTATCGAGCGCAGCCGGCTATTTTAACAGCTTCAGTAGCTGTTTGGAGAATATGGAAACAGCAGGGAGGTTGTACACCAAAGATAATGGCTGGTCATAGCTTAGGAGAGTATTCTGCTTTAGTATGTGCGGAAGGTATGGATTTGTATTCTGCAGTTAAATTAGTAATGATACGTGGTATGTTAATGCAAGAAGTAGTACCGTATGGACGTGGAGCTATGTCTGTAATTATCGGGCTAAGTAATGACGTTGTTTTTGAATTATGTAACAAAGCAGCACAACAAGATCAAATTGTTTCTCCTGCTAGTTTTAATGGGCCTGGACACGTGGTTATTTCCGGACATAAAGAAGCAGTAAATCGTGTCAATTTGTGTTGTAAAAATGCAGGCGCAAAACATATACTTATGCTGCCGATTAGTGTTCCATCACATTGCTCATTAATGAAACCAGCAGTTGTAAAATTCAGAAAAGAATTAGAAAAAATCGTCATCACTACTCCTAGTATACCAGTAGTAAATAATGTTGATGCGTGTGTTAAGTGGGAATCTAAAGATATTCGTAATGCATTAATACGGCAATTATATACTCCGGTGCGTTGGCATGAAATCGTGCAATATTGCATTCATCAAAAAATTAAGAGATTTTTAGAAATGGGACCTGGAAAAATATTAACTGGACTGATACGTAGTACTGTTAGTGATGTGTTTAGTTTATCAGTAAATGATCCTGTTTCTTTATCAGAAGCAATTAGAATGAATAAGAGTTAATATATTTGTATAAGAGGAGTACATGTAGGATGAATTTTAATGGAAAAATTGTTTTAGTAACTGGTGCTCGTCGCGGTATTGGTCGTGCTATTATCGAAATGTTTGCAATATATGGAGCTACTGTAATAGGAACTGCAACTAGTGAATTAGGCGTCAAAGACATCAATAGGTATTTAGGAAATAAAGGAAAAGGGATGCAATTAAATGTTGCAGATAAATGTTCTATCAATCTTTTTTTTGAAAAAATGCGCCAAGAATTTGATAGCGTTGATATATTAGTGAACAACGCTGGTATCGTCCAAGATAATATTTTGTTATACATGAAAGATGATGTATGGCAATCTGTTATTGACGTAAATTTAACTGCTGTGTACCGTATGTCCAAAGCGGTAATAAAATCGATGATAAAAAAACATTATGGTAGAGTTATTAATATTGGTTCTGTAGTTGGTGTTGTGGGTAATCCCGGGCAATCAAATTATTCGGCTGCTAAATCAGGATTGATTGGGTTCACAAAGTCTTTAGCTCGTGAAGTTGCTTCGAGAGGTATTACGGTTAATCTGGTGACACCAGGATTTATTTGTACAGATATGGTTAAAAAATTAACTGATAAACAAAAAAATGATATTTTATTACAAATACCAGTTAATCGTTTTGGAGATCCAAAAGATGTGGCTTATGCGGTAATATTTTTTGCCTCTGATCATTCAAACTATATTACTGGACAAACGATACATGTTAATGGAGGAATGTATATGGGTTAATTTATTCTATGTGATTTATTTTAATAAAAATATAAGAAAATAAAATGTATTTTATTCAGCGTTTGCAGTGTGTGTTTTATATGTTTGGATACTATTATATAAACGCACGTTGATAGGAAAATAAAAATATGAGTACTATAGAAGAAAAAGTAAAAACAATTATTTCTGAACAATTAGGGGTTAAACAAGAGGAAGTAGTAAATCATGCTTCATTTGTCGAGGATCTTGGAGCTGATTCTCTTGATACTGTTGAGTTGGTTATGGCGTTAGAGGAAGAGTTTGATACTGAAATTCCAGACGAAGAAGCTGAGAAAATTACAACTGTTCAGGCGGCAATAGATTTTATTAGTAATAGTCATCAACAAAATAAGAGTAATTAATTATAAACTGATATCTTTATCTTGTTGTATTGAGTAATATATAAATGATTTTTAGCGCATTATATTCATAATCATAATATGAATTGAATTCTATTGGAGGTAGTTCTTGTTATGTATATATACATTTGATTAAATGTGCGAGTATTATTTTTATCTAGTTTAATAATTTAATACACTGCTTAACTATAAGCGTACATTATTAATTAATAAATTTACGAATTATTTCTTATGAATAAATCGAATTATAGTATGAAAAATAGTAATGATAGTGTATGAACATTAAAAGATAGTAGTTTCAAAGAATTTAGTTCTATAGAGAATAAATATTATGAATATTAATATAAATCGTTTTTTACTATAAAATTGAAGATATCATAAGAGCTATATGGTATTCAGGTTAGAACAAAATTTGTGCACATAGAAGACATAGGGCGAGATAGATATTAATTGTATGCGTATTGATATTGTATGTATTAATGTGTGATTACGTTTATTTTAATATGAATAACGTGCAATGCATATAAATTCTTTTATTACATATGATCATTAAAAATTGTTTTAGTATTAATTATATTAAATAATTATTAACATAATTAAACACTGACTGATTGAGATTAAAATGTATTGGGTGAATGGAATTTCAAAAAGAACAATATCATTAAATAATCGTGCTTTGCATTTTGGAGATGGATTTTTTACGACTGCTAAAGTACAGAATGGAAAAATTGATTTTTTAGATTGGCATATGGATAGATTGGTTATTTCAGCGAAAAGGTTAATATTTAAAAATTTTAATTTTAATCTTCTGTATAAAGAAATGCAGCAAGCAGCTGCATATAGTGATATATATAGTGTGATTAAAGTAATAATAAGTAGGAGTAATAGCCACAGACTATATGGATATCGATGCAGTAATGATATTGAACCATTACGTATAATTCATGTTAGTCGATTGCCAAAATATTACACGCGCTGGATTCATTCTGGGATTCGTTTAAGAACGAGTATTGTTCGGTTAGCACGTAATGCTTGCTTGGCAGGAATAAAGCATCTTAATAGATTAGAACAAGTTATGATTGCCATTTGGGTAAGCAAAAGCGAAACTGATGAAGCATTAGTTTTAGACACTGATGGAAACGTGGTAGAATGTTGTAGTGCCAACATTTTTTGGAGATATAAATATCAGGTATTTACTCCGTCTTTATATTATTCTGGTGTTAATGGAATTATGCGTCAACTGGTATTAAAATTATTACCAAAATTAGGGTACTGTATACGAGAAGTGACGGTTGGACCTGAACATTTAAAAAATGCAAATGAAGTTTTTATTACAAATGCTTTATTACCGTTAGCGTCAGTTAATTCAATTGATGATTTTGTGTATTCGGATAGGACATTATTTCATTTGCTACGTTTTCATATTATACATAATAAAATTTAAAATATTTACAGTGTTGTTTAACATAATATATATAAAATATTTATGCTCTCTGTTAGTTATAATTATGTATTGTATTGATTTATTTAAAAGTAACTAATGATTGCAATCATAATTGTTATTTAAGATGTTGCTATGTAGCGTAAAAAATGATATTTGCATCTGTACGATATAAATCATGATTGGAAATCTTTGTAGGATTTATTAGATTTTATTGTTTTGGGATTTTATGGTTATATATTTGAAAAGATACGATTAGAGCATATATAAGATTATATATTTTAATTATTGTTTATTTTCATAAATATGTAAAATTTTATAGATTGTAATAAATAATTAAATAAAACGATTACACAACCGTATATCAGGATTCAATGGACAATAGGTTTATTACGATTGAAGGGTTAGATGGTGCTGGAAAAACTACTATCACTCATAGAGTAAGTAAATACTTAAATCAATATGGTGTAACCGATATTTTGACCACTCATGAACCCGGAGGGACGCCGGTTTCGGATTTTTTACGTGTATTGATTAAATATGGTGGCCCTATGAATGAACCTATTAATAGTATATCAGAATTATTAATGATATATGCTGCGCGATTACAATTAATAGAAAATGTTATTAAACCAGCTTTATCTAAAGGTTATTGGGTAATTGGGGATAGATTTGATTTGTCTTCTCAGGCGTATCAAGGAGGAGGAAGAGGAATTGATATATTATTGTTACATGCTTTATCAAATAAGATCACAAATACCTTATCTCCAGATTTGACATTTTATCTTGATATTTCTCCAGAATTAAGCATATCTCGTATAAATCATAGACAGAAATTAGATCGTATTGAACAGGAGCCTCTAAGTTTTTTTGATCGTGTACGTTCTTGTTACAAAAAATTAGCTTCTGAAAGAAAAAATATTATCACGATTGATGCTACTCAGAGTTTAGAAGAAGTTTCCATGTCTATTTATAGACATTTAGATTGGTGGTTCTTGCGTCCGCAGGAATAATCTATAATGAGATGGTATCCTTGGCTAGATAGTACTTATAATCAAATATTAAATGCTTATCGACAAGATAGAGGACATCATGCTTTACTTTTAAATAGTAAACGAAACAATGGTGAAAATACTTTAATTTATGCTATTGCACGTTGGTTAATTTGTTCTCATCCTGACGCAAATCAATGTTGCAATATTTGTTATGATTGTAGATTAATGAACGTAGGACATCATCCAGATTATTACGAAATAAGTCCTGAAAATAATACTCAAACTATAGGTGTTGATACTATCCGTGCTTGTATTAATTCTCTACACAAATATGCATACCAAAGTAAAGTAAAAATTATATATATAGAATATGTGGAATGTTTAACGGATCAGGCTGTTAATGTATTGTTAAAAACACTTGATGAACCACCAACAAATACTTATTTTTTTTTTAAAACTCGAGATTATATGAGAATATCATTAACGTTGTTGAGTCGGTGTATGCGATGGCCTATTATATCTCCTAAAGAATCGATTGGATTACAGTGGTTAATGAAAAATAGAGAAGAGATAAATGATATTTTGTTGGCGCAGTGTGCATTACGTTTGTGTGATGGATCTCCTATAGAAGCTGAAGATATGTTTAAATTAGGTTTATGGAAACAACGATTAGAATTGTGCAAATGTATAAATTATGTCATTGCAAACGGGGATTTTTTAAAACTTGTGCCATTTTTAAATATTTGTAAGAATGATATATATTTGTATTGGTTTATAACTGTACTTGTAGATGCATTAAAATGGAAGCAAGGGATAAAAAAAAGATTTTTAATAAATTTAGATCAAGTAGACTTGATTACTGTTATTACAGTTCATTGGGGTATTGTATCTTTAAGTCGTCAGTTACAACAATGGTTGGTGCTGTTACGTTATTTTCAAGAATTTACTAATATTGATCGCGAATTATTATTGACTTATCGATTATTAAATTGGCAACAAGATATTGTTGAATCTTGTTTGCATTAATGGAGTGTATAATGTTATGTTTTTGGTGGATTCCCATTGTCATTTAAATCAACTGAATTATCAAGATGTTCACAAAAATGTTTCAGATGTGTTGAACAAAGCTAAACAAAAGGGGGTTCAATTAGTCTTGTCGGTCAGCCTTACTATGTCAGATTATGAAGATATGGTAAAATTAATTGGATATAGAAGTGATGTTCTGTTTTCTTGTGGAGTGCATCCTACATATGTATATAATATTAATAATTTTGACAGCGAAAAATTGTATGTTTTGTCTTCTAAAAGGAATGTAGTAGCTATCGGTGAAACTGGATTAGATTATTATCATCGATTAGAATCAGATAGTAAAAAAAAGCAAAAAAAAGCATTTAGAGAACATATTCGTGTTGCTAAAGCAGCAAAAAAGCCAATTATTGTACATAGTCGCGATTCTTGCAAGGATACTGTCACGCTTTTACGATCAGAAGAAGCGGAGGAGTGCGGTGGTATATTGCATTGTTTTAGTGAAGATATAGATACTGCAAGATTATTGTTAGATCTTAATTTTTATATATCTTTTTCTGGAATGATAACATTTACTAAATCTTATATGATGCAAGAAGTAATTAAATATATACCTTCCGACCGTATTTTGTTAGAAACTGATTCTCCTTACCTCACCCCAGTTCCTTATAGAGGACAAGAGAATCAACCTGCTTACATATATGAAATTGCCAAATATGTAGCGTCTATAAAAAATATAAATATAGATGAATTAGCGGTTATCACTACATCTAATTTTCGTACCTTGTTTCATTTGGAATAAAATTATAATAATATTATGTATTAATTTGTATGTATAAGTAAATTATTGTTCGTATTATTATTAATTTTTAGAGCATGGTAATTATACTGGTGCTGGATTATGCTTCAGTTAATGTGAGATTCATTTATGTAGTAATTATAGAACAAAATATAAGGGATAGTATTTTTAAATAATGTAGTATCTGTATTTGTTATTTTAAGAGTATAATGTTGTTTGATGTATTTAAAAAAAATTATTGTAGAATTCATATGATTTTTAGGAATAGAATAAGTTATGAAAAAAGACAATATTTTTATGAATATTATTCACAAAAAAGTCAAAACCGATATATTATATCAGGATGAGTTAGTTACTGCATTTTATGATTTAAAGCCTCAGGCGCCTGTTCATGTATTAATTGTTCCTAATATTTTGATTCCTACCGTTAATCATGCTAAAACTCATGATGAAATAATATTAGGTAGATTATTTATAGTAGCCGCAAAAATTGCTGAACAAAAGAATATACATTCTTCAGGTTATCGTTTAATAGTTAATTGTAATGATCATTCTGGCCAAGAAATTTATCATCTTCATATGCATTTATTGGGCGGAAAGCCTTTGGGTCCTTTGTTACAGAAGTAACATAGTTTAATTAAAAATGAATTTTTAAATTAATTGTGTGTTTATTTCAATAAAATAGTGTGCATATATATATACAGGATACATAGATAATGAAGTGTGGTGCTTTTTATATCAAATGCATATAATTAAATAAAAAATTTAAAAAAAGTAATATTAAATTTTATTGTCGACAATAGAATTGTATATATTATGATTGTAAATAAAAAAATAGTGTATCTATTTCTTAGTATGATTTTTTTAGATCATATTGGTTGGTGTGGCAATAATGTGCCTATTTTGACGACAGAACCTACTTTATTAATACCACAAAAAATTAATTTAATTAATTGGCAACCGGTTTTATTAAGAATGCTGCAGAGTGTATTTTTTTTTGATAATATTGAACGTGATAGCGTATTATTAGTAAATATGGTAAAGAATAAAACTGATGGTATTTTGCAGGCCAGCAAAATTACGAATATTTTGATTAATTATATTGTAGAGAATACCAGAAAATATAATGTTATCGATATGGGAGTGCTGTATTCTGTGTATAGGGAATTAGGTATGTTGCCAGAAGATAATAGAAATTCTTATAGTTTTTCTATGAAAATTGCAAATTATTTAAAAGCGAATTATATTTTGTATGGCATTGCTTATGGAGATGCATCTAAACCAAGTTTAGAATTGCAATTAATATCCGTTAAAACCGGTGAGATTTTACGTGTTGTTAATAGTTCTGTATAGGGTATAAACAGTTCTAATAATATTGAGATGTTGGTAATTTAACAACTCTTTTAAGAGACTGATAAATATCATATTGAGAAATAATTCAGTTATTAAGATTTAATTAAAATAATTATATTTATTATTTCAATAAATTTTGTATTCGTATGCATATGTGCATATAATTATATATTTCATATAATATAAAATATATGATTGTGTATTATTTTTTTATATTTATGAGGTAACTTAAACAAATATTGATGCATCGATCAACTATATTGTTTATTGCGCTACGTTATATTTCAGGAAAATCGATAGATCAATTTGGTCGATATATTTATTGGTTTTCTAGTTTTGCTATTATGATAGGTGTGATGTCTACGATAACTGTGTTATCAGTCATGAACGGTTTTGAGCGTGAGTTAAAACAAAATCTTCTTAATTTCATACCTCATGCGTTACTCACTACCTCCAAAGGATACGTACATGTTAGAGATAAACCAAATTTAGTATTAGATCAACTACATAATATAACACACGAGGAACCATTGGTCATATCCGATGTAATATTACAAAGTTCCAATAAAATTTCGTTTGGAGTAATGTTAGGGATCAATCCAGATTGTTTTGAACCGTTGTGTGATTATTTGGTAAATAAACATGAAAATCAATTGGTTTTAGGAAAATATTATATAATTCTTGGTTCAGAATTAGCAAAAAAACTTGAAGCACATATAAATGATCAAATTCGTTTGATTATTCCTTCTGTTATGCAGATCACTCCTATTGGCTATATCCCCAGCCAACGATTGTTTACGGTATTAGATATTTTTATTACTAACAGTGAAGTTGATTCTTATCAAGTATTGGTTCATCAATCAGATGCTGCTGCGTTAATGCATTATCCATTACAATGCGTTACTGGGTGGCGTTTATGGTTACATGAACCATTTTTGCTCAGCAACTATACTCAACAATTGCGATTACATACAGATTGGATTTGGAAGGATTGGAGAGAATACAAAGGGTCTTTATTTCAAGCGATGAAAATAGAAAAAAATATAATGTCTTTGTTGTTAGGTTTAATTATAATAGCAGCAGGTTTTAACATTGTTTCTTTTTTAGTATTATTAATATTGGAAAAACAAATAGAAATTGCAATACTCAAAACATATGGTTTCACTCGCCGACAGATTATTTTACTTTTTATGGTTCAAGGAGTTACTAATGGTTTTTTTGGTATTATATTGGGAACGATATTGGGAGTATTGTTATCTCATAAGTTAAATAAAATATTATTATTTTTAAAAATATTTCCAGATACTATATTTTTACCTATAGAAATAAAATATTCTCAAATATTAAGTATCATATTCATGACGTTTATTATGATTTTATTGGCTACATTCTACCCATCGTGGCGAGCAGCTTCCTTTCATCCTGCAAAAATTTTACGTTATGGCTAATATTCCATTGTTGCAATGTATTCAGTTAACAAAATATTATCAACGTGCTAATTTCTTAATTAAAGTGTTGAATTGCATTACTCTAAGTATACAATCTAACGAAATGATTGCTGTGGTAGGCGCATCTGGATCTGGTAAAAGTACATTGTTGCATTTGCTTGGAGGATTAGATAAGCCAACTGAAGGAGAGATATTTTTTGAGGGTCATGCGCTACATAAGTTAACTGACAATGAACGTTCTGTGATACGCAATAAACGGTTAGGGTTTGTTTATCAATTTCATCATTTATTGTCAGATTTTGATGTTTTAGAGAATGTAGCAATGCCTTTGTTGATTGGAGGTATTGCGTTTAATCAAGCAAAAAGTAGAGCGCAATGTGTATTAGAGTTAGTTGGATTAAAAAATCATATTAATTCTTTTCCGCACGAATTATCTGGAGGAGAAAGTCAACGAGTTACTGTAGCTCGGGCTATAGTAAATAATCCATCTTTAATATTAGCTGATGAACCAACTGGTAATTTAGATCAAAAGAATTCAGATAGTATTTTTCAATTATTAAAAAAGTTAAATACATATTATGGCACAACTTTTTTAATAGCAACGCATGATTTAGATTTTGCTAAAAAATGCCATAAAATATTAATGATATCTAATGGTAAAATAAAATTGAGTCAGAATGATTCGTTTAGGTAATTGTTTATAAATGATGTTGTCTTTGAAAATTGCATTAAAATTTCATCGAGGTTCGAGTAGTAATATTTTAATGTCCTTAATGTCTTTGATTTCTGTTATTGGTATTACTATAGGCATATCTATATCTATAATTGCATTAAGCACAATGAATGGTTTTAAATATGAATTAAGTAATCGTATTTTATCAGTTATTCCGCATGGAGAAATTGAACCAATAAGAGCGCCATTCATTAATTGGCAAACAGTTTTAGAGTGTATTCGTAAAATACCAGATATTAGTTATGTGAATCCTTATATTAATTTTTATGGCGTTGTTGAATATAATAATAAATGGCATGTAGTTTATGTCAGAAGTGTAGATTTAAAGGAAAAAATAAATGAAAACGCATTAATGAATTTTATAGAAAAAGATTCTTGGAAATATTTTTGCGAAAATGTAGAAAAAATTATTTTAGGGAAAGGCATATCAGAAGATTTAGGAATTAAAGTGGGTGATTGGATTACCGTTTTGACTGCTCATGATTTTCGTTCGAACAATAAATTATTGTCATCCAAAAAAATTCGTTTACAAGTAGCTGGAATATTAAATTTAAATAGTCAATTAGACTGCAATATTGCTATAATGTCTTTATCAGACGCGCAACATTATTATGATGAAACGTCAGATGTTTCAGGAATAGCTATTAAGGTTAACAATATTTTTTCTGTTAATAAAACACTATATAAAATTCAAAGAATGTTTAATCATCAGGTTTTTGCGCGAAGTTGGATGGATACTTATGGGTATATTTATCAAGATATTCAAATGGTTCGCATAATTATATATTTATCAATGATATTAATTATAGGTATTTCTTGTTTTAATGTAGTTGCTGCATTGATTTTATCCATAAAAGACAAAAATTATGATATTGCGATAATTCGTGCATTGGGGGCTAAAAATATTTTAATTCAATATATATTTTTTTGGTATGGGTTAATTATTTATATAATTTCTAGTATTATAGGAACTGGACTGGGTATTTTTATAGCTTTTAATTTAACGAGTTTAATTACGATATGTAATGATTTATTGGAAAGTAAAATTTTATCAGAAGGAACTTATTTTATTAATTTTTTACCCGTTAAGCTAAACGAATGGGACATATTGTTGGTATTAAGCACAACATTATTACTAGGTTCATTAACTAGTTGGTATGCAGCGTCAAAAATAAGGCAGGTTAATTTATCTAAAATCTTAAAATAGCATGATTATGATTTTTATTAGAGTATTATAATGGTGCTTTGAGTAGATAAATTGGTTAAATCACATAATCGGATTTTTTAATAAAATATCAAATTAATACAAATATAATGAGATGATATACTATGTTATAGTTTCAAAATGAATGTGATTGTTATGTATTATAAATACAATATAACGTGAATCGTTCGGTCCATTTCATGTGCTTTATAGAAATTTATTTATAGTTTTATTATTATATTATATCAGTGATATCATTTGCCATGACTGCCGCCAATCCTATGTAATCAAGTGGTGTGATTTTTTGTAATCGTATTTTTTCTGTTGCTGGTAATGGCAGTGATTCAATAAAAATTTTTATTTTTTCAGGATTAATTTCTGTATTATTGATGAATTGTTTTGTGCATTCATAAGATTCATGAATATTGTGTCGTCGCATTACTGTTTGAATAGCTTCGCTTAACACTATCCAGTTTTTATTTAACTCGGTTAATACATGTTCTTTATTAACTGTCAGTGTTTTTATACCTTTTAATATGCTATGGTAGGCAATTAAGGCATATCCCATGGCCATACCTAGATTTCTTAAAACAGTAGAATCGCTTAAATCACGTTGCCAACGCGATATTGGAAGTTTAGCGGAAAAATGGTTAAACATGGCGTTTGCTAACCCTAAATTTCCTTCAGAATTTTCAAAGTTTATAGGATTTACTTTATATGGCATAGTAGAAGATCCGATTGTAGTATTGCTATGATTTTGTTTAAAATAATTAAGAGCAATATATCCCCATATATCTCTATTAAAATTTATTAATATGGTATTAAATCGTGCAATGCAGTCGGATAGTTCGGCAATATAATCGTGTGGTTCTATTTGTGTTGTATAAGGGTTCCATTTCATGCCTAAAGATATAACAAACTCTTCACTGAATTTGCGCCAATTTATTTCTGGATATGCTATTACGTGAGCATTATAGTTTCCTACGGCACCATTCATTTTACCTAAAATCTTAATTGATTTTAATTGATGATATTGACGTATCAAACGGTATGCAATATTAGCCATTTCCTTTCCGATAGTAGAAGGGGTAGCGGGTTGTCCATGGGTTCTAGATAACACAGGAATATCTTTATAATTAATACTCATTTTTTTTATTTCATTAATAATTTGTTTCCAAATGGGCAAAAAAACAGTTTTTTTAGTGTTAGTCAGCATCAATCCATACGCAAGATTGTTAATATCGTCTGAAGTACAAGCAAAATGAATAAATTCACTGATTTTTTTTAAATTAGGTAATATGTTTATTTTTTCTTTTAAAAAATATTCTATTGCTTTGAGATCATGATTGGTAATTTTTTCTATTTCTTTAATACGTTCTGCGTCTTTAATATTAAAGTTGATTGTCAGTTTATTTAAAAAATCAGATTCGATTTGTGTAAAAGGTGGTATTTCCGTAATAGCAATTGTGTTAGCTAGTTTTTTCAACCAATAAATCTCTATTTGTACACGAAATTTCAGAAAACTAAATTCACTAAAAATATTACGTAAAGAATCAGTTTGTTTGTAGTAACGGCCATCAATAGGAGATATTACAGTTAAGGGCGATAATGTTATCACTTTTTCCTCTTCATAATTAACTAGATGCTCATATTTTATATGATATTTAAAAATTACAAGTTTATCCAAGATAAAATATGTGTATCTTATTGAATATTTTTATATTTTTTTAAGAAAGTTTTATTTCATAAATATAGGTGATTATATGATATTAGCGTTAATGTTTAAAAACATATAGGATGATGATAATCAATGATAATTCATCACAATGATAGACATGATTTTGTAGAATATTCATATAATTGATTTATTGATATTTATTTAGGTGATTTTGATTCTAACTAAGCTCATGAAACTATAACATTTATTTATTTATAATGGAAATGTAAATTATATGCAATAACTATTAGTTATATTTGATTTTAACAATTGATATTTTTGATAATTGTTAAGACAATTTCTTAATGTTTAAGAATCTAACAATGGTATATTTTTGTAATAATCCCTCCCCCCAAACAACGTTCTTTTAAATAAAATACTGCTGATTGTCCTGGTGTAATTGCTAAAACCGGAATTTTTAAAATAACTTTAAGATTGTTGTTTAAAAGAGGATATATTTGACATTGAATATCGGGATGTCTATATCTGGTTTTAACTGTGCAATGTAAAGGGGATGTAAGTGCGTCTCGTTTTACCCATTGGGTTTGTTCAGTAATGAACGCGATAGACATGAGACGCGGATGATTACGTCCTTGCGCTGCAATTAATGTATTATTTGATGTATCTTTATCTATTACGTACCATGGTTGTCCATTTCCTTGTTTCACTCCACCTATTTTTAGGCCTTTTCTTTGCCCTAAGGTATAAAATGATACTCCTTGGTGGGCGCCGATTGTATTTCCATTTATATCGATTATAACTCCTGGTCGTATTGGTATATATTTACTAATAAAGTCTTTAAATTTACGTTTACCAATAAAACAGATACCAGTTGAGTCTTTTTTGTTTGCTGTAATTAAGTTTAATTTTTTAGCAATATTTCTAACTTGGAATTTATTTAATGTTCCTACAGGGAATAAACATTGTTTAAGTTGTTTATAGCTTAGTGTATACAAAAAATAACTTTGATCTTTATTTCGGTCTACACCACGTATCAGATAAGTTTTTTTATTCATATCAACACGGCGTACATAATGTCCGGTTGCAATAAGATCCGCGTCTAGATCTTGCAATGCAAATTCTAAAAAATACTTAAATTTAATTTCTTTGTTACAAAGTATATCAGGATTGGGAGTTCGACCCACGCTATATTCTTGCAAAAATACTTGAAATACATTTTCCCAATATTCTTTAGAAAAATTTATGGTATGTAGATATATGCCCAAATTATCGCAAACAGAATGAGTATCCGATAAGTCAGATGCTGATGCGCACTGTTCTGTGCTGTCGTCATCTTCCCAATTTTTCATAAATAATCCTTCTACTTTATATCCTTGTTGTTGTAGCAACCATGCAGATACAGAAGAATCTACACCACCAGACATTCCAACAATTACTTTTTTTATGTGATTAAATGACATTATTTATAATAAAATAAAATATAAAATGATTCATATAGTATCTAATATAGAAGTTTTGTATTTTAAGTATTTATTTACATAAATGTATGCGGATAATAATAGTATATAAAATAATTTATACGATTTATTTTTTAATTTCCACAATATACATTTTAAAAAAATTAAATATTTATAACTCATATGAAGAATGGAATTAAAAGATATTTATTTGATCTATAAATATAATGATATAGTGTATCAAATAATATTATCATCACTTAAGGCAATTTGATATATAAATATCATATTTTGCTAAATATTTTGTCAATTAATTATTTATTCTATCAAACATACGTTGATTACTATTATTACATATTAGTATGTATGGATAAATTACGATAGATCAAGATGATTTTTTATGTAATTAATTATTAAAAGATATATTAAAAAAATTATCTAATATTTAGATAATTGTTCTTTCTATTTAAGAGATCAGCGCGATAGTCAAATATTTAATTTGTTTCTATGTTATATATGTATATGTAGTGTTTATTATTTTTATTTAACATACATAAATTATTTGATATATCGTATTTACTAATATGAAGTATAGCATGTAGATTGTGAACTTTATATTCACACTTGTAGACAAGTATATAACGCTTATTATTTAATAAATACAATATCTACTTATGCAAATCGACAAAAAAGTATTATTATTTATAATGTAACATGAGATTTTATTATGACTAAAAATGAAGAAGTGTTGTCCAGTAATTTAGCGTGTTTTAAAAAAAAAACAAATAATTTACAAGGATTTATCCAGGTTAGAGCAGCACATCGACGTGAGCTTATTGATGATTATATTGAATTAATTGCAGATTTAATTCAAGAACGCGGGGAAGCACGTCAAGTAGATTTAGCATTAAGACTTGGAGTAACGCAACCAACAGTAGCAAAAATGTTAAAAAAGTTGATAGCCTCTTCATTAATTAAGCATAAACGTTATTGTGGGGTGTCGTTGACAAAACAAGGAAGGCAATTGGCTTATGAAAATCATATACGACACAAAATTGTAAAAACTTTTTTAATAGATTTAGGCATCAATAAAAAAATTGCTCAAAGAGATGCAGAAGGTATCGAGCATCATGTTAGCAATGAAACATTGTTGGCATTTATTCAATTCTCTAAGCGCTTCAATAAATAATTATCTATGTACGTGATTTTATCTATGTATGTAATACATAGATGGTAAAAAGTAAGTTTTAATGTTGTGTATTATAATTATAAATATTTAATTTTGAGTTTTTATTTTAATAATTTTTTGTTTAAATTCATTTAAGTAATTACTATTTAATTTTAGTAAAAAACGTATAAAACCTATGTTATCCTTATTTGTTAAAGAAATAAATGTTCTGTTCTATACAGAACAGTCAATTTTTTAATATTTTTAGTATAAACTTTAAGTATAATTATTCGCTCGGTAACAAATATAACATGAATCATTATTCGTGTGTCTATGTCTGCATATATGTATAAATAAATGTTCTTATATATTTTAATTATTAAAATTGTGGAAAAATTACTTTTTTAAAGTATGAGAGCATCACTTTTATATAATAATTTTATGAAGAAATACATATTTTGATCATAAAAATCATGAAATTATGAAGATATACATAATACATTTAGTTGTAATTTTGTTACTAACAACTTGTGCTCAAAAAAATATTGAAAAAAATACTACATGGACATTATATACTAATTCAAAGTACAAGATAATTTATTTTTCTAAACGAATTACACCGTCTATGTATAATGATTACATTCATTATTGTGCTATGAATTATGGAGTAGATGCATCTTTAGTGAAAGCCATTATTCAAGTAGAATCTAATTATAATCCTACTGTAATTAGTAAATCTAATGCTGTTGGATTAATGCAGCTTAAAGCGGATACTGCAGGAAGAGATGCTTATCGTTTGAAAGGATGGAGAGGAGAACCTAGTATTCATGAATTAAAAAATGCTGCTGTTAATATTGATCTTGGTACTGCTTATTTGTCTATATTGCAAAAACAATTAGAGGGAATTATTGATGTAAAAACTAGACGATACGCCATAATTGTTGCTTACGTGAATGGTTTAAGTGCGTTGTTGAAAACATTTTCTATTGACCGTAATTACGCCCTTGAAAAAATAAACAAACTTAATCCGGAACAATTTTACCAACATATACAATCTCATCATCCATCTAAGCAAGCGCAACGCTATTTATTTAAAGTTAATTCTGTTTATGTTACACAAAATTAGTTGTAATAATAGTTTTTTATTTTTATAAAAATATTTTATTTTTGATAAATTTTATGAGGTATACGTTATAGCTATTGTGATTTGGTGGAACATATTATTAGTATAATTTGTTTATAGCAGGTTCATTTTATGTACTTTAAATAAGTAAATGGTATATTTAGTTTCGGTTGTTATTGAAATAAATCAATACAGGATATTGATAACTTTTGAATGATAATAAACAGTTGTTCTGACTCAGTTAAATTAGCTATAACGATATTAAAAATATAATAATGTTTTCTTGTTCTCATTATTTAATTAAAAAAACTTTATTTCACGCATAGAATAATAGAATAACTTGTGTCTATCTATTTGATAGATAACGTATGTATTTATATACAGTGATATACATTTCATTATTGTTGAGTAGATACAAATGTCAATTTATTTTAATGATTTAGATATGTATGATTGATTTATATTTTGTTAGAGAGCTCTCTATTCTGGGGAGCTCTCTTAATAATTTTTTAATTTTTATGCTATTTATTTTATAATGTGGTTATTTTTAGTAAAAATATAAGAATTACAGACAATACGATAATGCTTTAGAAAAAAATAATATTATTTTTTAATAAATAGTTGATAGACATCAACTATAATGATTGTTGAATTTTAACAAAAGGGAAGTGCGTTGAATTTAATTGGTTTATTTAACAAATTTATAAATGGGTGCTTAATCGAAGAAGTGCTTTTTGATTGGAAGAATATATAAATGAATGCATTTTATTTTTTATATGTTTTTAGTAATTATTAGTGAATAACGTGTACAATCCATGTAATTTATTGAAAGCACACACTGTTATTACGTGCATGTTGTATAACAATTAAAATTTTAGAGTTAAAAGGCAAGATAATATGAATTACATTATTATTTATTTGATGGTGCTATGTAATTTCGGTGCACTGCATAATGCAGTCATTACATTCAAATCCTAATTCTGAATGGAAAGCGCAAATATTACATGAGTTTATTTCTTTGCAACAATATAGTTTAATATGATCTTTTTTAGTGTATAAAAACACAAAACCAATGCTGAGTAATATTACGGCCATTATCGTCAGAGTAATCATATATTTTATATGAGCTTTGATATTTAGTAAGATAGAAGATGATAGTAAATTATTGTTTTGATCTGTGGTTTTATGTAGAAGGGAAGATACGCATGGTTGATCTTCGTGTATTTTTTCTACAATCAATTGATTGTTTAGCTTTAGCCCTCGTTTAGGAATAGTTATAATGGACGAGGAATCTAATCCAAAAGACGTTAAAGTTTTTCGTATTAAACTAATTTGTTGATTTAAGTTGCCGTTAGATGGTTCCAGTCCATAAGCTCTCCAAACGATTGAAAACAAGTGCTCTCGAGTGACTGGTGCACAAATATCAATATTGTGTCGTTTAATAAGCTCTTCTAATACTCGTCCGGCAGAATTAGATAATTTTACTGATGTGTTGGAATCAGTTAATAATGTCAGAGTATATTCTGTAGTGTCAAATATTATAGTCGATTGAATGACATATTTCATTTAATTACTCTATATGAACTGTACATGGGTAAATTAACATTTACGTTAGCTTTTTACATAAGGTTCAGATAATATATTTTTTTAATTAAAATATATATAGATGCTATAAGAAGTATTTCATTATAAAAATACATTAACATGATTATAATCTGTGTTATTTAGATTATGGCGTTTACAATTTATTTTTTGATAGTATAACAACATTTTGTAAAAATCTAGCATATTAGTAGGTGTACTGATCAAATCGATATCGTTTTGATAAGTTGATTCTTTTGATAAATCAAATAAGACGTGTTAACTAAAATTCAGGTGAAGATATAGAATAGCAACTCCTTTGACTTTTTCAGTGTTAGTAATAATATTGTAAATTCAATGTTATATAGATTACAATTTTTTTTAAGTATTATGATATTTGTAAATAATTTCAAGATTAGGTTTTTAGTCAGAAACGTTTGGTTTTAATCGAGATTGTTAATATTATCTATTTATCTGATTTTATATTAGAAGAAATTAAGTTTTTAATATATATTGTAATAATGATATTAGTATCTTGAAAAGAATGTAACAGTTATGAGTATACATATGGTACATGATAAATTTTTTTATAATAATGAAATATTAATTCATATGATATCATTTTTAATATGTTTTATGTTAATCATATTTACTGTTAATAATTCTCAAGCTAATTCAAATGATGTATCTGTTAGTAGTAGACCCAAAGATATTTCGAAATCAATATTTAGTGACATACAAACACTACCTATATTATTCCAAGGAAAAATGCATGATGACGTCATAACTGTTATTTCGCCAAAAAATTCCCCATTGATTTTTAGTGATTCTCCTGCAAAATCTTTGCAGTCGTTGTATGTAATTGATGTTTCTGATTATTTAAAAGGTATTACTGGATTTTCTGCTATTCGTAATGGAGGAGTGAATAACGAACCAGTGTTTAGGGGAATGTTTGGATCTCGAATACGTATTTTAATGGATAATGGAGAAATACTTGGTGCTTGTTTTTCTCATATGGATCCTGTTAGTGCTTATATTTTTCCAGAGACTTTTGATATTTTAAATATCATTAAAGGCCCTCAAACAGTACTATGGGGTCCTGTAACATCTGCAGGTACGTTGCAATTTGAACGATATCATCCTCAATTTGATAAATCAAAAATTCAATTACGTAGCAATGTAACAATCGGTGCAAATAATAAAATAGATAAAAATATAGATAGTATTATGGGGAGTAAATATGGCTATATTAGATTAATAGGCAATGTTTCTCGTTCAGACGATTATCATGATGGCAATAAAGACCAGGTACATTCTGCGTGGTATAAATGGAACGCTGATGCGATTTTGTCATTTAATTTGAGTGCAGATACATATTTAGAAGTCAGCCTAGGACAGGGAAATGGTACTGCAAATTATGCTGCTCGATCTATGGATGGATTATGTTTTGCTAGAGAAAGTTATGGAATGAAAATAGAAACTTTAGATATCAGCAAAACATTAGATAAAATTGAATTACAAGCTTGGCATAATTATGTAAACCATATTATGGCTGATACTGTGTCTCATAATACAGAACTATCTACTGAAAAATGTTGTGGGTTTAGTGGTAATATTAATAATAATGTTGATCGATTAATATGGGGTGCACGAGGTATTACTGTATCTCAGTGGGACAATATCAAATGTCATAGTGGAGCAGATGTTCAAATTAATACACATAGAGAACATATGAAATCTAATTCTAATTGGAAAACGGATATTGTTTCTCGAGACACTGGCATATTTACCGAATTGATCTTTGATTCATTGTCAAACAGAAGATTTACTGGAGGGACACGACTGGAATACAGTGTGATTAATTTTAATAATTCTTCTAAATATAAACGACATGGTATAGTATATCCCGCTGGTTTTATACGCTACGAGAATAATATCAATCCGTTGTTGTCATATTATATTGGTGTAGGAACAAGTTTTCGTTTGCCTGATTATTGGGAGTTATTTTATACTAAATTCGGTGAAAATATTAATATAGATGATATTTTAAAATTAAAACCTGAAAAAACTGTTCAGGTAGATATCGGAGCGTCTTTTCAACATCTACAAATAAATGGATGGATATCATCTTATGCTGGATATGTTAAAGATTTTATTGTATGCGATTATCGCAACGATGATGCTATACAAGATGCTATTAGTTACGCGGAGAACATTCATGCTAAAATATGCGGAACTGAAGTAGGATTAAATTATCAATTTAATGAGCATTGGCACACTGCGACTAATATCTCATGGGTTTGGGGCATGAATATTGATGATGGTTGCACTTTATTTAGAACTCCTCCATTGGAGGGTAAGATTACATGTCAATGGATACGAGGAAGTTATAGTATAACTGCTAAGTGGAGATTGGCATTGGCGCAATCTATTAATGATTCGTTGATGTCACCAGGGTCTTTTGTTTCTAGAAATATGTTGCCTCATACAGATGTAAATTGTAATACTTCAGGATTTGGAATATTATCTATGAATTTTGCATGGAAAAGTTCTCAATTTTATAAATTTAGCATTGGTGTAGATAATTTGCTAAATCATAGTTATAGAGAATATCTGAATTCATGTGTTCATAAACGGCTTGGATATCCTTCTGGTACTCTGATTTATGAACCAGGACGTACCTGGTGGATTAAATTAGGTATGGAGTTATAAAAAAGATAAAAAATCTTTATTTATATTAATGTGATTGATGCAACGAGTATGCATGAATTTACCATGATTTCTTGAAATAAACTTAATAGATAGACTTGTGTTCACAGTGGATTTAACGGTGCATATATATAAAAGTTTAAATTAGATTTTTATTGTTATCGGCTACGGAAAATAATCCTTCCTTTACTTAAATCATATGGTGTCAGTTCAACAGTGACTTTGTCTCCCGTTAATATTCTAATGTAGTTTTTTCTTATTTTTCCAGAAATATGTGCTACAATGACGTGTCCGTTTTCTAATTTTACACGAAACATCGTATTAGGCAAGGTATCCAATACTGTACCGTGCATTTCGAAACTATCTTCTTTTGTCATTATGATCTCTAAAAATTAAATAAACGATTCGGAATTCTCTCACAAGATTAGAAGCTAATCAAGTGTTGATTTGATTCGTATGATAATTTAAAATTCCCAATTTTAATAAATTTATTATAAAAGTTTATTTTTTGTTGAATACAATCACTAAATTATAACTATAATAATGGACTATAATGGGATCTATATTGTTAGAATTTGGTTACTTTTTTATTTACTTTAGACATATATACTACTACTTCGGGACAAATCCTATTTTTGTTTTGTATTTTATGTATTCAGATTGTAGTATGTTCACTATATATTTTGTGTAGTTAACTTCATATGTTTATTCAACGTTGTTGCTAACATGCTGAATAGCATTAAACATTAGTTTTTACTTGTTAAATATTAATTTTTATTTTTAGATTTTGTAAGTACGAATAATTATATATTTTATTTAAAAATTAATAGATAGTTTTATTTGAATTTTGTTTTATTTTTTGTTGTATTAATACATAATAGTAGATAAATAACGTTCAGCGTCTATTGCAGCCATACAACCTGATCCAGCTGCAGTAATTGCTTGACGATAGCTGTGATCCATAACGTCTCCTGCTGCAAATATACCTGGAATAGAGGTGGCAGTTGCGTTGCCATTCATACCGGAATGCACACAAATGTATCCATTGTTTAATACAAGTTGATCATTAAATATAGAAGTGTTTGGATTATATCCAATGGCAATAAATATACCTTGAAGATTTATTATGTGTTCCTTGTGTTGTTTTAGGTCTGTCATACATAAACCGGTAACATCTGTACCATTACCTAATATTTCTTTAACGATATGATTAGTATGCAAAACAACATTACCGCTGTGTACTTTATTCATAAGTCTATTAATTAATATTTTTTCTGCGCTAAATGTAGAACGACGGTGAATCAAATGAACCTTAGAAGCAATATTAGATAAATATAAACTTTCTTCTATCGCTGTATTACCGCCTCCAATAACTGCAACAATTTGTTTATTAAAAAAAAATCCATCACAAGTAGCACACGAAGATACTCCCTTTCCTTTATATTTTTCTTCAGAAGGTATACCAAGACTGCGAGCATATCCTCCTGTACTTATGATTAAAGCGTGACATGTATATTCATGTGTATTACCATATAAACAAAAAGGGTATTGTTTAAAATTTACTTTAAATATGTGATCAGAGATAATTTCTGTGTGTAAAGAAACAGCGTGCGTATTCATACGATTCATTAATGTAGGTCCAGTAAGATTTTTTGGATCTCCAGGCCAATTCTCTATATCTGTAGTAGTATTTAATTGACCTCCTATTTCTAATCCAGTGACTAATACAGGATTTAAATTAGCTCGTGCAGCATAAATAGCTGCGGTATATCCGGCGGGTCCTGCTCCTAATATGAGTAGTTTGCAATATTTTTTTATCATCATAATAATTGTATCTCCTTATATGCTGATTAAGTATATTGTAGTAAGCATTATATTTTTTGGTATGTAATATTAATAGAAAACAGATGCAATATTGTAATTTAAAATAAATTATTACTTAGTTTAGATTATTCTTATAAATTATATTTTTATATGTTATTTCTATGCATAGAAATATATTTTTAACGATATCAATGTTGGATTGGATACATAATTCCTATGTAGTTGAAAATAAGGATCTCAGTCAAAACTACAAATTTGTTATTATATAATAAAATTACTGTAATTAATACTAACTCATACAAAAAATTGTATGTATTCGCGAGATATGTTTGTGATATGCATCAAGCGTTTTATACAAAATTAAAAGTATTTTTTAATTTTATTAGGATTTTGATTTTTGTTAAAGATATATGTGTTGAAGTAATATATTTAAAACATTATTTGTTTATAATTTTTATAAATTAGAGTATATACATAGCATGTATATTGAATCTATGACACAATGATATTGTGTGTAATTATTTATATGAATTAACAGTATTATTATTATTCAAATATAAATGCAATACTTGATATAAATAAAACGATTATTACATAAAAAATGATTATCAATATTTAAGCAAGAGATATCTTCAGTGATTAATGTTATATTGATTGGTGTAAGTATAACTTTATTATATTTAATTATCTCTTTAATTAGTTTTAATCCTGCAGATCCTGGCTGGCTACAGACTATTTGGGATGGATCTATTCATAATGTTGGAGGTATGTTAGGAGCGAAAATTTCTGATTTCTTATTTTTTATTTTTGGTATTCCAGTTTATATAATTCCGTTATTTCTGTTCTTTTATCTTTGGAAGATTTGTGTGCAGGGTATGCGTATTACTGTTTTTATTTTTATATTTAAATTAATAGGTATATTGATATTATTATTCGCGTGTTGTGGATTAGCTCATATAACAATCGATAATTTTTTTTATTTTTCTTCTGGTGGCATAGTAGGAAGCATATCGTATGATATTATTTCATCTTATGAAAAAATGACTCATCATGTCAGTATAATTTTATTTTTTTTAATTGGAATTATTGATATTATAGTGTTTTTTAATAAATTTTTTTGGATGATTTTCAAAACTATTAAGAATCAATTATTTAATTATTTACGTTATTTAAGCGCATTATTTTTTTGTAAAAAAAAATATCGATATCAATTTATTCATCAAAAATCGTGTACTAAACGACTCATGTATCCATTGGTTTTTTCTACACAGGATCCTAATTTTTTTAAAAATTTTAAAAATGATTTATTAAACATACAAATCATCCCTGATGTATCTAAAAATATTAGCAGATCTACTAAGCAATTTAATCCTATTTTAAAAAATAATTTTTTTAAAATGAAATGCATTTCAGCAATAAAGATATTTAGTCGGGGCCCCAATTTTATTGAGCGCTTTTTATTTTGTTCTAAATTACGGATGAGCAAGGCAGGTTACAATTATTATCAAAAAAAATATGTGACTGATGTTGTTTCTAAAGGAAAAAATTGTTTTGTAAAAATTAATAAATTTGACAAAACAATTTGTAGTAGCAATAACAATATACATTGTGTTGACAAAAGAGAACAAAAAAATAATGTATCCTTGATACAAGATTTAAATGTAATACGTACTGATAGAAATAATATTGATCAAAAAATTCCCATTTTTGTTAAAAAAAATATAAAAAAATATGTACCCTTGTTTAAATGTAAAAAAGTTCCTATAGGGCATCCTACTTTATATTATGATAATCGCGTTGCTACTTTCCCAGATATTGACTTATTGACTACATCTTCTTCAGAAAAAACAACGACAGATTTCTTGGAATTAAAAAGAATTTCTCAAGTGCTAGAATCGAAGTTACTAGAATATCATATTATAGCAAATGTGGCTAATATTGTTCCTGGTCCGGTAATTACTAGATTTGAGTTGAATTTATCACCGGGTATAAAATCGTCAAGAATTTCTAATTTATCACGCGATTTAGCTCGTATTTTATACACAAATTCTGTTAAAGTGATAGATGTAATTCCGGGTACTCCATATGTTGGATTAGAAATTCCTAATAAACAGCGCAGAACAGTATATCTAGGAGATATTATTGGTTCAGATCAGTTTAGGAATATCAACACTCCATTAGCGTTGGTTCTGGGACAGGATACAGCTGGACAGCCGTTAATTGTAGATCTTAAATCTCTGCCTCATTTATTAGTTGCTGGCACTACTGGATCAGGTAAATCTGTTGGCATTAATGCTATGATTATTAGTCTTTTATATAAGGCTACGCCAGAAGAAGTGCGTTTTATTATGATTGATCCTAAAATTTTAGAATTATCAATATATTCAGGTATTCCTCACCTTTTAAAACAAATTATTACCAATACACAAGAAGTTTATGAAGTATTACAATGGTGTGTAAAAGAAATGGAGCGTCGTTATAAACTGATGGCTATGCTCAGTGTCCGGAATTTAGAAAATTATAACAGCCATATAACGCAATTTTATTCTAAAGAATATGTAACAAACAATATTATCAGTAAATACGTGAATAATAATACTGCATCTTGTTCTAATACATTAGACAAATTACCTTATATTGTAATTATTGTAGATGAATTTTCAGATTTGATGATGACTACAACAAAAAAAGTGGAAGAATTAGTTATTCGTTTAACACAAAAGGCTCGCGCTGCTGGGATTCATGTAATATTAGCAACCCAAAGACCGTCAGTGGATGTAATTACTGGAGTAATTAAAGCAAATATTCCAGCCCGTATAGCTTTTACTGTATCAAGTAAAATAGATTCTCGTACTATTCTTGATCAATCCGGAGCAGAATCCTTATTAGGTATGGGCGATATGTTATATTTAGGGCCTCACTCTTCCATGGCTACTCGGGTACATGGAGCCTTCATAGAAGATCAAGAAATAGATGCAGTAGTTAATTTTTGGAAAAATCAAACGATTAGTTCATGATCCTTTCTGAATAATCAGCATTATTGTATCTCATATAGGAATATATATACAGATATATAATGTTGTTGTTTATTTAAACAAATATATAACGATAATGGAGGAGATAATGAATTCAGAATGATGAAACAGACAATATATGCTGTTTTTTTAAACGTTATTATAGCTATTACAGTAGTAGCTGATGATAAATCTTTTTTTGTTTTACAAAATCGCCTTAAAAAAATAAATAATTTTTATGTACATTTTATTCAGAAAGTTGTTAACTCTGATAACAATGTGGTGTTAGAATATCATGGAGAATTATGGATAAAACGTCCTAATTTATTTAATTGGCACATGATATCTCCTGAAGAAAATTTTTTAATATCTGATGGGAAAACACTTTGGTTTTATATTCCTTCTATCAAACAAGTTACCGCGTATCGGTTGCAAAACTTTTCTGATAATATTTTTTTTATGTTGTTTTCTAGTAACAATATATATGAATGGAATGAATATACTGTATCTCAAAAAGGGGATTTTTTTCATTTAATACCAATAAGTAACAATTTTACTTTAAAAGAATGTAGAATTAAAATTACTGATCAGGGTACAATCGAGAAATTTAGTATTTTCGAAGAAAAAGGACAACGTGTAGATTATTGTTTATTAGATCAAAATAATAATGACATTGATATAAGTAAGTTTTATTTCGCTCCTTCTAAGGACATTGAACTAGATGATCAAAGAAAATAATATCTATTAGATAATTAATTTAAATTTCTGTTAAATAAATAAGAAAAATTGTTTTTTATGTGAGATATATATCAAAAATCATATAAGACACTGTTCAGTTAATTTTTATTGATATGTTGTAAGGAGTTTGACGTGTATCGTGATATCTATATAATAAAAGAAATTTAGAAAATGTTATAGTCTAGACATTCCATAATAATAAAACGTATTTGATTATTATTGTATTGGTTCTATATTAGTTTTCACGAAATATTAACAGAGTGCGTATTTTGTATCATTGAAAAATAATGGGAGTGTTATTATGAGAATATATATATGATTTTAACAGTCATATATATGTGACATATATCTTTGTTCTTTAATAAAGATGCAGTAAATTCATTAGAATTGTTTTCACGTGATCACCTATATATTATATAGGTGTGTTTATATATGAGGGAGGTATTGTTTTTAAAAAAGAATCGAAAATACTATAAAGTAGCGCTACTGTATGTATAGTATACAAGTGTATTTTGTGTACAAACACCAATTGTTTTTAGATATTTTGCAAGAGTCAAATTAGATAGGCTAGAAAAGCGCATATATGCACTTGAAATATCATTAAAATAATAAATCGTGAGATTTTACATTTGGTATAGTGAAATTATATGATATTGTGGATTGTAATAAATAATAATATGGTATGAATTTGTTATAATAGTGTAAATTTGTTGTAGTTGTAAAAAAATATATTATTAGTAATAACTAGCATATGATAAAACGAATAGAATAGTATAGGTTAGATATGATTGATCCCAATTTATTGCGCAGTAATCTTGATTTAGTTGCTAAAAAGCTTGCTCGCAGAAAGTTTATACTAAATATTAATAAATTTCGTCAGCAAGAGAGTTTGCGGAAAATTTTACAAAAGAAAACTGAAAGTTTACAGACTGAACGTAAAGCTAAGGCTAAAATTATAGGAGTAGCTAAGTCTCGTGGAGAAAATGTAGAGTTTTTATGTCAAGAAGCATATGTTTTAGGAAAAAAATTAACTTCTCTTAAACTTGAAAATAAAGAATTAAAAAACAGGATTAAACAATTTGAGTTATCTTTGCCGAATATTCCAGATGATCAAGTGCCTTATGGATTTAGAGATCAAGATAATTTAGAAATTATGCGTTGGGGTAAGCCGGGTCAATATAATTTTCCAATACGGGATCATGTAGCGTTGGGCGCATTAACTAATGGTTTAGATTTTTCTAATGCAACAAAATTAACTGGATCACGTTTTATCGTAATGAAAGGACAAATAGCGCATTTGCATCGCGCTTTGTCTCAATTTATGATAGATTTGCATGTTAAACGTCATGGATATGAAGAGTATTATTTACCATATTTAGTAAATCAAGACTCTTTATATGGTGCAGGTCAATTACCAAAATTTTATGAAGACTTGTTTCATATTCAACACTTACAATCTGGAACTAATCCATACGCATTAATACCTACCGCTGAAGTACCTTTAATAAATTTAGTTCGTGATGTAATTCTTGATGAAGAAGAATTACCTATTAAGATGGTTGCTCATACTCCATGTTTCCGTTATGAAGCAGGATCATATGGTCATCATACTCGTGGATTAATTAGGATGCATCAATTTGATAAAGTTGAAATGGTTCAAGTAGTACATCCAGATAAATCCATGCAGATCTTAGAAGAAATAACTAGTCACGCGGAACAAGTATTGCAACTACTTAAATTACCATATAGGAAAATATTATTATGCACAGGAAATATTGGATTTTCTTCTTGCAAAACATATGATTTGGAAGTATGGCTTCCAGCATATAATGCTTATTGCGAGGTTTCTTCTTGTTCAAATGTTGGAGATTTTCAGGCGCGTCGTATAAGAGCGCGATATAAAGGAAGAATGAATAGAAAAGCGAGATTATTGCATACTTTAAATGCTTCCGGAGTAGCAATAGGTCGAGCATTGGCAGCGGTGCTTGAAAATTATCAATTAGAAGATGGACGTGTGGCGATTCCTTCGGTACTATCTCCTTATATGAGTGATATAACACATATTAATTGAATGTTAATCTTTAAATATAGGTTTTGGATTTAATTAATTGTTATTTATTTTATTAAATAAATAAATGTATTGTATATTTATTATGAGTAACTAGATCATTGAATTAAAGATAATAATAAGAAAATTCATTATTTTGATAAAAAATTTTGTTTTGTTTATTGCACTTAACAATGTTGCTTATGCTAAAATAATAGTTTTCATTTTGTTATATTAAATGAAAATTTCAATACAGTATGTTACTTAAAATGATTTTATATTTTTAATTGTTGTTTTCAATAATAGTTCATTATGAAGGATACTGTTTTAATTAATTTAATTATTTATGATCGATCATTATATGAATGAAGTATTCAATTTTAGCGCGGGTCCAGCAATGTTGCCGAAACAAGTTTTAAGGCAAGTTAAAGAAGAATTATATAGTTGGAATAATATGGGCGTCTCCGTCATAGAGATAAGTCATCGTAGTAAAGAATTTTTGCAATTAATGCAAGAAGCGAAACAAGACATGCGTGATCTTCTTGATATTACAGAAAATTATGAAGTTTTATTTTGTCATGGTGGAGCGCGTGCACAATTTTCTGCGATTCCTATGAATTTATTAAAAACATCTTCAGAAAGAGTTGATTATATAATAACTGGGTATTGGGCATACAACGCAGCAATAGAAGCAAAAAAATATTGTGATCCACGTATAATTAATGTGGTCGGCGAAAAAAATGGACTACATAATATTCAACCTATATCTAAATGGGATGTTTCTGAAAATAGTCTGTATATTCATTATTGTCCTAATGAAACTATTGATGGAATCGCTGTATATGAAACTCCAAATTTTTCTGATAAAATAGTGGTAGCGGATTGTTCTTCAACTTTATTTTCGGGCCCACTGAATATAAACCGTTTTGGTATAATTTATGCTACGGCTCAAAAAAACATTGGCATATCTGGTTTGACTGTGATAATTATCAGAAAAGATTTATTGAAAGAACCTTGTCTAGTAGTCCCGTCTATTTTAAATTATAAAATTTTAGCTGATAATTTCTCAATGTTTAATACGCCTGTCACTATGTCCTGGTACGTTGCTAGTTTAATTTTTAAATGGTTGAAAAAACAAGGAGGCTTAAAGGAAATTAATAAACGTAATCAAGAAAAATCAGCTCTTTTATATGACGCTATTGATTCTAGTAATTTCTATTATAACAATATTAGTCTATCTAATCGTTCATACATGAACATCCCCTTTTTTTTAAAAAACAGTAAATTAAATGATCTTTTTTTAAAAGAATCAATATCTTTCGGATTGCATGGTTTGAAAGGACATAAAGTAGTGGGGGGTATGCGCGCATCTTTATATAATGCCATGACATTAGAAGGTGTAAAAAAATTAATTAGATTTATGAAATTATTTTCTGAAAAATATCGCTAATTATATTCAATCGATTACATATGTTCATATGTTAAATAGTTAAATACAATCACATATTTTTATTGTAAATGGTATATTATGGGCTATTAATTTCAAAAATCAAATATTTTTATATAAAAAGTTGGTGAAAAGTGAATGATTTTATCAAATTAGCTCCTATAAAAAAAATACAGGGAACCATCCATCTTCCTGGTTCTAAGAGTATATCAAATCGAGCATTGTTATTAGCAGCTCAAGCTACAGGTACTACTCAGTTAACTAATTTGTTGGATAGTGATGATGTGCGTTGTATGTTGGATGCTTTACGTAATCTAGGAGTATCATATTGTCTTTCAAATAATAGAAAAACTTGCGAAATTAATGGTATTGGTGGCCCGATTCAATCAAAAAATAACAATCAACTAATTTTGTCTTTGGGAAATGCCGGGACTGTTATGAGACCTCTTATTGCGGCATTGTCTGTACAGACTCAAAATATCGTGCTCACAGGTCATCCTCGTATGAAAGATAGACCGATTGCACATTTAGTAGATGCCTTAAGACAAGGAGGTGCGCGTATTGAGTATATGGAACGTAATGGTTACCCTCCCATACGATTGTATGGAGGGTATTATGGAGGCGAAATTTTTATTAAAGGGAGTATTTCTAGTCAATTTTTGTCATCTGTGCTCATGATGACGCCATTAGCGTATCGAGATACTCTCATTAAAGTGGACGGAGCATTAGTATCCAGACCATATATTGATATAACTTTGTCTCTTATGAAAATTTTTGGAATCAACATACAACATGATAATTATCGTGTTTTTTATTGTAAAGGAAATATGGCATATCAATCACCTGGAGATTATTTAGTGGAAGGAGATGCCTCGAGTGCTTCTTATTTTTTAGCAGCATCAGCTATTCGAGGGGGTACTGTTCGAGTTATAGGAGTCGGTCGTAATAGTAAACAAGGAGATATTTATTTTGCGAATATATTAGAAAGTATGGGAGCAAAGATTGCGTGGGGTGATAATTATATAGAGTGTACTCGTGGAGCTGATCTGAATGCTGTTGATTTAGATGTTAATAATATTCCAGATGCAGCAATGACTCTTGCTATTACTGCATTATTTTCTATTAATGGCCCTACAATATTACGTAATATTTACAATTGGAGAGTTAAAGAAAGCGATCGACTAGCGGCAATGGCTACCGAGTTACGTAAAATAGGGGCGGAGATTGTGGAAGGTTATGATTATTTACAAATTACTCCTCCATTTAAAATAGAATCAGCTTACATTAATACTTACGATGATCATCGCATAGCGATGTGTTTTTCTTTGGTGGCATTATCGGATGTTTCTATTATAATTAATAATCCTAAGTGTACCGATAAAACTTTTCCAGATTTTTTTACACAATTATCTAGTATTAGTGTATTGCAATAAGTATTCTATACAGTGTGATATTCATATATAATCTAAATTGTACATATGAAATCATGATCATTAAATTTTATTAAGATATTAAAAATAATCATTATATAGTGAATTTTTTGCGCTACAAGGGGATAATTGTGAACAATATATTTCCAGTTATTACTATTGATGGCCCAAGTGGAGTAGGGAAAGGGACTTTATCTAGGAGATTAGCAAAAATTCTTGGATGGAATTTATTGGATTCAGGAGTGATTTATCGAGTGTTAGCATTAGCAGCTTTAGAAAATAAAATTGATATTAATCGTGAAGAAAAAGTAGCAGTACTTGCGGAAGAGATACAGATAAGTTTTATAAATAGAAAAAATAATTTTTTTGTATCCTTCAATGGTAAAGAAATTAAAAAGGATATTTATACGGAAACTATAGGAAATTATGCATCTAAAATTGCTGTTTTTTCGAAGGTACGTAAAAATTTGTTGACATATCAACGTACGTTTTGTCAATGTCCGGGACTTGTTGCTGATGGGCGGGATATGGGAACAGTAGTATTTCCTAATGCGGAATTGAAAATTTTTCTTTATGCTTCTTTTGAGGAAAGAGAGCGCCGTAGATTACATCAGTTGCAGAAAAAAAACTTTGGTGTTAATTTTAAGTTTTTATTCTCACAAATAAGAGAACGAGATGTGCGTGATTATAACCGACAATCAGCACCGTTAACTCCTGCAATTGATTCATTAATATTAGATTCTACTCATTTATCTGCTGAAGAAGTAAAATCGAAAGTACTTATGTATATTAGAGAGAGTCTAGTATTCTCATCGAGAGTACTATATAATACTACGCATAATCAAGGATAGTTATGATATATTTGTTATAACTCCATCAAACATGGAGTGTGGTGGACGTTAATTGAAAATTGAAGATTATAAAAATGACAGAATCGTTTGCTCAGCTATTTGAAGAATCTTTAAAAAAAGTAGAAACTTGTCCTGGATCCATTGTTCGTGGAGTTGTTGTTGCTATTTTTAAAGATATTGTGTTGGTCGACGCAGGATTAAAATCAGAATCTGCTATTCCTATTGAGCAATTTTATAATGCTCAGGGAGAATTAGAGATTTCAATGGGTGATTATGTTGATGTTACATTAGATGCGGTAGAAGATGGGTTTGGGGAGACTGTTTTGTCTCGTGAAAAAGCAAAACGTTACGAATCTTGGGTATCATTAGAACAGGCACACCAAAATATGACCACTGTTACAGGTATTATTAACGGAAAAGTAAAAGGAGGATTTACTGTTGAACTAAATGGCGTACGCGCTTTTTTACCTGGTTCTTTGGTAGATGTTAAACCAATACGTGACACTTCATTTTTAGAAGGGCAAGCATTTGAATTTAAAGTAATTAAATTAGATCATAAACGCAACAATGTTGTAGTGTCGCGTCGCGCAGTGATTGAATCTGAAAATAGTGTTGAACGTGATCAATTGTTAAATCAATTACATGAAGGAATAGAAATTAGAGGGGTAGTTAAAAATTTAACTGATTATGGCGCTTTTATTGACTTAGGAGGCGTAGATGGGCTGTTACACATTACTGACATGGCATGGAAACGCGTCAAACATCCTAGTGATATAGTAAATGTTGGAGATGAAATTATTGTTAAAGTATTAAGATTCGACCGAGAGCGTATTCGCGTATCTTTGGGTCTAAAGCAATTAGGAGAAGATCCATGGGCGGCTATTGTTCAACGCCACAAGGAAGGAAGTAAATTGATAGGACAAGTAACTAATTTAACTGATTATGGATGTTTTATTGAAATTGAAGATGGAGTAGAAGGATTAGTACATGTATCCGAGATGGATTGGACTAATAAAAATATTCATCCTTCTAAAGTAGTGGCGGTAGGAGAATCTGTTGAAGTAATGGTATTAGATATTGACAAAGAACGACGAAGAATTTCTTTAGGATTAAAACAATGTAAAATTAATCCATGGCAGAAGTTTTCAGATATGTATAATCGAGGTGATCGGGTTATGGGCAGGATAAAATCGATTACCGATTTTGGTATTTTTATAGGATTAGAAGGAGGAATTGACGGTTTGGTGCATCTTTCTGATATTTCTTGGTATTTATCTAATGAAGAGGCTGTAAATAAGTACAAAAAGGGTGACGAAATAATTGCTGTAGTCCTTCAAGTAGATGCAGAACGCGAACGTATTTCTTTAGGTATAAAACAGTTAACAGAGGATCCTTTAAATGTGTATTTATCTGCTCATAAAAAAGGAAGTATAGTATCTGGAAAGATTCTTTCTATAGATGAAAAGGGGGGGGTTACTGTCACATTGGATGAGAATATGGTAATTGGTTATTTATCTATTCCTGCCGTATCAAATAATAAATCTACTCATAAAAAAACATATATGTCATTACACATAGGCAATGATATATTAGCAACACTAGATGGGGTAGATCGTAAAAATAGAATCATCAATTTATCTGCATGTAATATATGTGATTCAATTCAAAAATCAGAAGTCAACATTATTGACAATCATATCAAAGAGAAAGATAAGAATTTTTCTAGTGTCATGGTTGAAGCATTTAAAGCGGCAACTAAGAATGAGTAATTATTTTTTTATTAAATAATTTTTATATATAATCTATTAATATGTTAAACTGGGTCAGTTATAGGTAAAAAGAAATAAAAAAGTGAATAAATATTTTAATATTTATATATGATATCTATATATATAGAATTTTAATATAGTTGTGGGGTAGTTAAATTAGTCGTGGTTATAATTGAGGATTATATATTAGATATAATGAGGTTACTATTTGAGTAGATAAAAAGAATTAAATTTTAATGTTGTGTACTTATTTTATTTTGAAATAAGTTGTCCTAGTTGTTGTTGATTAGTGAAAGCGATAAAAATTTGATTTAATATTAAAAATAGAATAATATGTACAAGCAAATTTTGTTTATTTATTCAAGTTCTCTTAATTTAATGTTGTCGTATCATTGATGTTGATAGTAAGGTTTTACAATAAAATAGTTAATATATATGAATGAGCATTAAATTCTTTTTCATCGTTAAAATCACATTTAATCACATAGACTATTAGATATACAAAAGATTAGGAATACGTTTGTATATTATTCAAAAATAATATTTATATATAATAGATATAGTAGTTTGTATTTTTATGCGTATTTATGTTGTAAGATTTTTCACGAACCTTAGTATATTTGAAGTATTTGATATTTCTAATATGTTGATTGCGATGTATTCGTATGTTTCGTACGAAATAAATTATGACTGCAGGGACATAAATGTTGCAGTACAATAAAAATCATTCTTCTACTTGGCAAACTTTTCGTCGTCTCTGGCCAATAATTTTTCCTTTTAGAGTAGGATTAGTTGTTGCTTCTATTACTCTGATTTTGAATGCAACAAGTGATGCTTTAATGTTAGCTTTATTAAAACCTTTACTTGATGATGGATTTGGAAAAGCTAATAGAGATGTATTTGTGTGGATGCCGTTGGCTTTAGTAGGATTAATGGGTATTCGCGGTTTTAGTGGTTTTGCATCTACTTATTGCATATCATGGGTATCCGGAAAAGTAGTAATGCAAATGAGGCGTGCATTGTTTAAACATATTATGAATATGCCGGTTTCATTTTTTGTAAAACAATCTACTGGTACATTAGTATCTAGAATTACTTATGATTCCGATCAAGTTGCTTCTTCTTCTTCTGGAGCTTTGGTTACTGTTATTCGAGAAGGAGCATCTATTATTGGTTTATGTATAATGATGTTTTATTATAGTTGGCAATTATCATTAATTTTAGTGTTAATTGCACCAATAGTATCCATCACTATTAAGCTTGTTTCTCATAGATTTAGAACAATCAGTAAGAAGATGCAGAGCGCCATGGGCCAATTAACCAGCAGCGCCGAACAAATGCTGCAAGGACACAAAGAAGTATTAATATTTGGAGGGCAACACACAGAAAAAGATAGATTTAACTGCGTCAGTAATCGTATGAGACAACAAAGTATGAAGATGGTGCAAACTTCATCTATTTTTGATCCATTGATTCAATGTGTCGCATCATTAGCATTAGCATTTGTGTTGTACGCTGCTAGCATTCCAAGTGTTATGGAAATGCTTACTGCTGGAACTATTACTGTTATTTTTTCATCTATGATAGTTTTGATGAAACCATTAAAGTCTTTGACTAATGTCAGCGCTCAATTTCAACGTGGAATGGCAGCTTGTCAAACTTTATTTTCCATATTAGATTTAGAAACAGAAAAAGATCAAGGCATACTCGATATCACACGGGTACAGGGACATATTATTTTTGATGATGTTACTTTTTTTTATCCTGAAAAAAATACACCATCGCTTTATAAAATCAATTTTTCTATTGAATCAGGAAAAACTGTTGCTTTGGTAGGTCGATCTGGTTCTGGAAAATCTACTATCGTAAATTTATTAACTCGTTTTTATGATATAGATAAAGGACGTATATTGCTTGATGGTTTTAATTTAAATGATTATAAACTTGCTTCGTTGCGTAATCAAATAGCTATGGTATCCCAAAACGTTCATTTATTTAATGATACTATCGCAAACAATATTGCGTACGCTCGCAGAAATTTTTATTCTAGAGAATCTATTGAAACTGCAGCGCGTATGGCATGTGCTATGGATTTTATTTCTCAAATGAAAAACGGATTAGATACTATTATAGGAGAAAATGGGATATTATTATCTAGTGGCCAACGGCAACGTATTGCAATTGCACGTGCTTTGTTACGGGATTGTCCTATTTTAATTTTCGATGAAGCTACTTCTGCTTTAGATTCTGCCTCAGAGCACATTATTCACAAATCTCTTGATACATTAAAAAAAAATAGAACATCCTTGATTATAGCTCATCGTTTATCTACCGTTGAAAATGCGGATGAAATATTGGTAATTGAAAATGGTTATATTATGGAACGTGGTGTGCATAAGGTTTTGATACGTCGCCAAGGGATTTATGCTCAATTATATAAATTGCAATTTTCTTCTTAATGTTTGATCGTATTTGGTTTAAATCATCGTTTTTTTATTTATTTTTATTGCCATTTTCTTGGTTATACGGTGTAATCAGTACACTGAATCGTATTAGTTATCAGTATGGATGGCGAAAAGTATATCGATTTTCGGTACCAATAATAATTATTGGTAATTTAACAATTGGAGGCAACGGGAAAACTCCGATGGTATTATGGTTAGTAGAGCACTTGAAACGTCGTGGTTGGAAGGTTGGGGTAATTTCAAGAGGATATAAAGGTAAATCGAATAATTATCCAATAATTATTAATATGAATAGCCATAGTGAGGAATGTGGTGATGAGCCTATGTTAATTTGGAAACGAACTGGAGTATCGGTCGCTGTTTCTCCAAAACGTGCTGATGCAGTTGCTGCATTATTGAGAAAACAAGAATTGGACATCATAATAAGTGATGATGGATTACAACATTATGCACTTTTTAGGGATATAGAATGGGTAATAGTTAATAGTGTGCTTCGATTTGGAAATGGTTGTTGGTTACCAGCAGGTCCCATGCGCGAACGCATTAATAGACTTCATACAGTACAAGCGATTATTGCAAATGGATCAGAAGTAGGAATACAATCTGGAGAAGTATTAATGCAGTTATTTCCTATCGCTGTAGTCAATATATTGACGGGAGAGCGTAAACCTCTTTATTTTTTAAATAATGTTGTAGCTATAGCAGGGATTGGGTATCCTACACAATTTTTTGATACTTTACGAAGTTATGGGATCATTCCGATCAGATCAATTTCATTTTCTGATCATCACGTGTATTCTGAAAAAATGTTAACATCTCTTACTAAAAAAGATGAGATATTACTAATGACCGAAAAAGATGCAGTTAAATGTATAGATTTTGCTCACGATAATTGGTGGTACGTGCATACAGAAGTAAAAATCAATAAGATAGATACGCATAATTTATTGAGCATGGTAGAAAATAAGATCAGATATTATAAGGGTTCAAGATACAATGTACAGTAATTATATTTTCACAACAATATGATAACCATTTAGGAGAAAGATTAGAAAATAATATTTTAAGTGTGGTTTTTATATATGACATTGTCATATATAAAAAAAATAAATTATTTAAATGATAAAATTATTATTATAAACTATAGAATATATATAATAGTTTTGTTATATACAATATGTATAAGTTAAACATTTAATCAATTTAGTAATATTATGATGAAATATCAGTTATTGAAGATTATTGTGTGTCCTGTGTGTCATTCGAAATTATCTTTCGATTTAGAAAAAAAAGAGTTAATTTGTAATGTTGATAATTTGGCTTTCCCAATAAGAAAAGGAATCCCGGTTCTCTTAAAAAGAGACGCTCGTAATTTTATATTATAGTAGGTAAAAATATGAATTTTGTAGTAATTATACCTGTTCGATTTTTTTCGACGCGTTTTCCAGGGAAAGCTTTAGCAGATATTAATGGTAAACCTATGATTGTTCGTGTTATGGAAAATGCTTTAGATTCTGGAGCTAATAAAGTAATCATTGCTACAGATAGTTCTTGTATAGCGAGAGTCATTGAATCAGAGCAATCCGAAAGTGAGGTATGTTTAACACGATCTACTCATCAGTCAGGTACTGAACGTCTTGCAGAAGTAGCTATCAATTATAAATTTTCAGATGATCAAATTATCGTACATCTGCAAGGCGATGAACCCTTGCTTTCTTCTACTATGATTCGTCAAGTAGCAAGTATTTTGTGTTCAATGAGTAGTACTATTTCTATGGCTACGTTAGCAACACCATTGAGTTCTTTCAAAGAAGCACGCGATGATAATGTAGTCAAAGTTGTTATAAATATGAATAGCAATGCTCTTTATTTTTCTCGTTCTATGATTCCATGGAATACAGGAGATTTTGTAAATCATCTAGATAGTAAATTCTCTAAGACATTATTACGTCATATTGGTATTTATGCATATCGAGTTAAGTTCTTGCGTCGTTATATTGCATGGACTAAAAGTCCACTGGAACAGATTGAACACCTTGAACAGCTTCGAGTACTATGGCATGGAGAGGCAATACATGTTTCTGTAATTGATGATGTATTTAATATTAGTGTGGATACTCCAGAGTCATTAAGCCGTGTTAATACTGTATTTAAAAAAAATAAATATGCTACTGTACATAACTGATTATGGCAATGTGGATAAACTTTCTTATTAATTACAATACGAATGAATTTAATTATCATTAAAAATAAATACATAGAAGAATTTTAAGCGATTTATATTAAATATATATTACTAAATATGTAATTTAAGGATTTTTTTGATTACTATGTTAATCATGATATTATTGTGTCTTCTTATAATGTGAGTATTAAAATTTTTAATGTATGTATAATATTTTTAATTCATCATAGCATATTAAAAATTATTTTTTAATGTTATATAGTGATAATTATTAAAAATCATAAGTGTATTTGTTTATGTTAACGTGGAGTTGGAGTGTAAAAATAATTATGGAGCAACAACAATTACGTCTAGTAGTAGGAATATCAGGGGCATCTGGTGGAATTTATGGAATCCGTGCATTAACTATTTTAAAAAAATGTTCTATGAATATAGAATCTCATCTTATCGTTACTAGAAATGCTTTGATTACATTACAGCAAGAATTAAAGATGAGCAAACAATCTGTATATGAATTAGCGGATGTTGTACATTTTCCTCAGGACATTGGAGCATCAGTTGCTAGTGGATCATATCCAACTTTAGGTATGTTAATTGCTCCATGTTCCATTAGAACTATGTCAGAAATTAGTTCAGGAATGACATCATCATTGATTAGTCGTGTTGCAGATGTAATGTTGAAAGAAAGACGTAGGCTAGTGTTAATGATCAGAGAAACTCCATTGCATCTTGGGCATTTACGTACAATGGTTAAATTAACAGAATTTGGAGCAGTAATTATGCCGCCTGTTCCTGCGTATTATACACACCCAAAAACTATAGATGACGTTATTTGTTATACTGTGGCAAGAGCTCTAAGTTTATTTGGAATTGATACCGATATTTCTCCTACTTGGTTAGGAATACGGGATCGAACTCATGATAATATCATGAAACTAAATTGAAATTATTGCTAACTATTTAATTTTTATATTGATAGATATTTTAATACGTTACTAAATGAGTATTTATTCTTTTAAATTTTAAAAGATAATTAATTTAATAATTTAAATTAAAAATATATCTAATGATAGCGCACTTCTTTATTTGTGGAATTAAAACTATCGCTACTATCGTCTGTTGCGCAATCTTCTTCGCTAATGGATGAAGAAGATTGCGCAAGATTTAGTTTGACAAATATTTGTTCCATATCACTGAGGTGTTTAGTTTTTTTTCGTTCTCTTATGGTATTTTCAAGTTTATTTATATGTTCTGTAGTACCCACTGAAGCAAACTTAGACTTCCTATGCGCAAATAAGCGATACGATAAGTCATCACTTTGATTGAATTCAATTTTAGAAGATTTAAAAAAAGAATCATGCATTCCTTCACTATCTGCATTTTTTTCAGAATGAGTTTGTTGATCCTCATGAGATACAGATTGGTTCAATAGCGATGTATCGTTCAGTGTTGATGATGCTATAAATCCTGATGAATCTTTTTCTAAAAAAGGAAAAGGAATGGGAGGAGGAGGAGGAGCTAAAAATATGCGATTATCTTCTGTTATAGTATTCTGATCGTTTTCTGTTGTAGTAGTGTTACATACATCATTCTGTGACTGCTGGGCAAAGAAGATATTTGAGATCGATGTATTATTACTCTTTATGCTACTACGCTGATCATAGTCATGGTGAATTAATGTATGTTCAGCCGTATTTTCTGTAACGTTAATTCCAGAATCATTATTCATGTTAACAATGGATGCATATTTTTTTTGTGTATTCGTATTCAATAATTTTTTTTGTACAAAATCTTTTACTACAATATGTATATTTTGTTTTTTTTGTTCTTGATGGGATTGTGTTGTGTTATTAGTAATGTATGCAACAACAATATTGTTTTCTTGTATAATAGGATAGTTAGGGAAATAGAGCGCATAAGTATTATTTGTTATTGCAACAATATTACCTCCGTGATTTTCTAATGACTCCAAATCCCATCGTACATATTTATTATTATTATCATTGATTTTAATTATTTTAATTTCTCCAGGATAACCTGTTATTTTTTGAGTACGCTGTAAGGATGGAAGATGATTATGATCGTTAATGGAAATATAATCGTGATGAGGAATTATCGTAGGTATAAACGGTTGTATTATAGTATCAAGGTTATTTAGTATTGATTTATTTTCGTTATTAGTATAATGAATTTGTTCTATAATAGGAGTACCAAATTGGTAAGCTATTAATACTCGACAAATTGTACTATTGTATTGCTTATTTACGAAAATATTATTTATGCTAAAACCTAGCATAGGAATGGGTTGATAATTCAGATCTAACGATAAATAATAGTCACTATTTTTTTTATTGAAAATTTTTTTATATTTTTTTTCATAAATAAATTGTTCCAATTTTATTTTTCCGGTAAATTCGAAAAAGCGTGGAAATTTAGTTTGTATATATAATTGGTGACCACTTCTTGGATAATGTATGTTACATTTTTGTAATGATGTTTCAGGGTTAAAGATGTTATCTAGATTATAATAATTATTTAACATGAATAATGTATTATGTAACCAATATTCTACCCCAACATTAATTGAGTATGGTTGACTGCTTTGTTTAGAAATAGGACAATGATAAAAAGTATTATATCCAATAGCGTATTTGTCGTTAGTTAGATGTCTTTTTCCTCCTCCAAAATTAAAAATTTGTTCTGATAAAAGATTGTGTATCCCTAATTGCATAAAGGATAAGTTTTTTTTGTGTTTGTTACGTTGCGTGTAAAACGAATGAAACATATCGATTGAATCGTTTTGCAATTGCATTTTAGATTTGTAAGTAGAAGAAAAGGGAGGTCGATAATTATATGCATGGACACGTAGTTTATTCGTTGTATAGGGATAAAAATTAAGAGTATGATGTATATGGTCGTGAGTGTGTAATTTCATCTCTTTTTGATATAAATCATCTTGAAATATATTATTACTAACGTTGGATTTAATACCCTCTGTGAGGGTGTTACACCAAGCAATTTTGTTATATGTAAATATTTGAAATATTATTCCTAATATAATAAATGTCGGCATGTTTTAATTTTAATTAACGTATCGTATATTGTGCATATACAGTATATTTATATTTTTGTTTTATTATTATATATAAGTAATTAACATATACAAAATTATAAATTAAATAATTAATTTTTTGAATAGAAATTCAATTTTAAAATGATATCATTGATTTTGTATATATGATACAAACAAATGATCATATTAATGTAATTAATAAAATCAATTAATATTTTATAATTAAGTAAGGTGGTATTATTATGGCAATGCGTGTTGAAAAGGATACTATGGGTGCAATTTTAGTACCGACCGATCGATTATGGGGAGCGCAAACACAACGCGCATTAAAATATTTTAATATTTCTAATGAAAAAATTCCTTTTTCGTTAATTAAAGCATTGGCCCAAATCAAGCTGGCGGCAGCACAAGTAAATTATGATTTGAAACTGATAGATTGTGAACGGGCTCAAGCAATTATTCAATCAGCAGGTGAAGTACTATCTGGAATACATAAGGACGAATTTCCAATATCAGTTTGGCAAACTGGATCTGGAACTCAAAGCAATATGAATATGAATGAAGTTTTAGCTAATCGAGCTAATAAATTATTAAGCAGTGAACACAATGCGAACGAGAAATTTATTCATCCAAATGATCATGTCAATAAAAGTCAAAGTTCCAACGATGTTTTCTCTAGCGCAATGCATGTTGCAGCGGTAGTTACTTTAAATGAGCAATTAATACCTAAAGTTAAGATGTTAAAAAAAACTTTATTTGATAAATCTGTTAAATTTAATAACATTATTAAAATTGGTCGTACTCATCTTCAAGATGCTACTCCATTGACTTTGGGGCAAGAGATTTCTGCTTGGGTATCTATGCTAGAACATAACATAGATCATATAGAAGTTACTATACCTCATTTATATGAATTAGCGTTAGGTGGAACAGCAGTAGGGACAGGTCTAAACACTCATCCAGAATACGCCGGACGTGTTGTTGACGTATTATCATTCCTTACTAAACATAATTTTGTTAGTGCACCAAATAAGTTTGAGTCGTTATCGACATGTGATGCATTGGTGCACAGTCATGGTTCCTTGAAGGGTTTAGCCGTTTCTATGATGAAAATTGCTAATGATGTACGTTTATTATCTTCTGGCCCTAGATGTGGTATAGGCGAATTAAGTATTCCTGAAAATGAACCAGGTAGCTCGATTATGCCTGGAAAAGTTAACCCAACGCAATGTGAAGCTATGACTATGTTGTGTTCTCAAATTATGGGAAATGATGTTAGTATAAATATTGGAGGTGCATCTGGACATTTTGAATTAAATGTATATAGGCCATTGATTATATATAATTTCTTACAATCGGTACGTTTACTGTCAGATGGTATAGAAAGTTTTCATAAATACTGTATTGTAGGGATTCAACCGAATCATGAACGAATTAAAGAATTACTTAATAGATCACTTATGTTGGTTACTGCGTTGAGTCCGTATATTGGATATGATAAATCAGCAGAAATTGCTAAGAAGGCGCATTCGGAAGGGTTAAGTTTAAAGGAAGCTGCGTTACAATTGGGTTATGTTGATGAGCAACAATTTGATTTGTGGGTTTGCCCAGAAAATATGATTAATTCTTCAGAAGTATTTTAATTATTGCTAAAACTGAATAATATAAGTAGATTGAATAATAGTAAAAGTATTATAAGTATTTTTAATAAAACGTTATGAAATAATTAAGTGTTATTAATGAATCGCGTTAAACGTTATCAGATTTTATGCAAATTACGGGATAATAATATTCGTCCAGTTATTGAACTAGTTTATCGGTCAGAATTTGAGTTGTTGATTGCAGTATTATTGTCGGCTCAAACAAGTGATGTACAAGTTAATAAAGTAACAACGAGTTTGTTTAAAGTAGTTAATACACCCCAAGATATGTTACGTTTGGGCGTAGATGGGGTTAAAAATTATATTAAATCTATTGGTTTATCAAATATTAAATCTAAAAATATTATTGAAACTTGTCGTTTGTTGATAGACAAATATAACGGTATATTACCGTCAAATCGTGTTGGTTTGGAATCTTTACCTGGAGTTGGACGTAAAACTGCTAATATTATTTTAAATGTAGTTTTCGATTGGCCTACAATTGCAGTAGATACACACGTATTTAGATTTTGTAATCGTAGTCGTTTTGCGTTAGGAAATACTGTTTTGTCTGTAGAAAAGAAATTATTGTCGGTAGTACCAAAAGAATTTCAAAGAAACTGTCATCAGTGGTTAGTATTACATGGTAGGCATGTTTGTCGAGCTAGACAACCAAATTGTCGTGTTTGTGTGATTAAAGATTTGTGTGAATTTAAGGAAAAAAAACGATTTATATTATAGTAGAAGTTACATAAATAAAATACTACGCATGGCGTAGTAAGGTATTGCGGGAAATTGTATTTATATTTTCAAACAATATAAATAGTTATATACATAAAACAATATATTATCTAAACTAGATCATTCCCATGTGATTAAGCAGTGGTGTTTTTTTCCGCGTCTTAATAGTGTAAATCGATTGTATAATCTGTCGGTGGCACAAAAAATATATTCTGTTTTCAATTGTTTTTTTGAGTTTACAGTGATGCTATTAGATGAAATTAATTCTCGTGCTTGTGCACGAGACACTACTAATTTAGATTCTACCAACGCTTGTTGTAATGTAATACCTGCTTTCAGTGGTACGGTCGGTATGCCATCTTGAAATAGCTGTTCGAAATCATCTAAGGTAAGTTTATGTATTTGTCCTGTAAAAAGATTTCTGGTAATTTTTTGAGCTGTTTTTAATCCTGATTTTCCATGAACTAATCGAGTAATTTCCTCTGCTAATATAATTTGAGCTTGTGGTTTTGTATTCTTCATTTTATCTTCTTTTTTTAAGGTATTGATCGCATCTACATCGATGTTGGTAAAAAATTTAAGAAAACGATATACTTCTTCATCAGAAGTATTGATCCAATATTGATAGAATGTATAAGGGCTGGTTTTTTTTGCATCTAACCATATAGTATGTTTTTCTGTTTTTCCAAATTTAGTGTTATCAGATTTGGTCAGTAAAGGCATAGTGAGCCCGTAAGTAGTTCTTTTATATATGCGATGTATCAGATCAATACCTGATATAATATTGCCCCATTGATCAGAACCACCGATTTGCAGTATTGCGTTATAATTTTTATGTAAATAGGTAAAATCATAACTTTGTAATAAATTATAGGAAAATTCAGTATAAGAAATTCCATAATTATTTTTTTGTAACCGTTTTTTTATAGCATCCTTATTTATCATTTTATTTACAGAAAAAAATTTACCAATATCTCTTAAAAATGTTAAGAGTGATATAGAAGATAGCCAATCGTAATTGTTAACGATACAGGCTTGCGAATATTGACTATGAGAAAAATCTACGAATAAAGATACTTGGTATTTGATTTTTTCTATCCATTTTTGTACTGTTTCAATTAAATTGAGTTTTCGTTCGGAATCTTTAAAACTTGGGTCTCCAATCAATCCAGTACCCCCTCCTAGCAAAATTATAGGACGATGTCCAAATATTTGGAATTGTCTTAAGCATAACAGTGGAACTAAGTGTCCTATATGTAAGCTGTCAGATGTCGGATCAAATCCGCAATATAAAGTAATGGATTTTGATTTTAATATTTTAATTAATGCTTCTTGGTTTGTAATTTGTGCTATTAAATCACGTTCGTATAAAAGTTGTATTATATCAATATTTTTATTATTCATACAAATATAGTTTTAGTACAGCGATCAAGAGTATTTATATGACTTTTATAAAAGTCAATACTACTTTATTAAGTTTAGTTATATTTTTTATATATCATAAAATTCACCGAAATTAAATTGTAATTGTAATTATGGAGATAAACGGTAAATACGCCATGTATGTTTATATCGTTGATATATGAATCGATCATGTAATCGATGTGTTCCGCCTTGCCAGAACTCCATGCTATTTATATTAATTTTATATCCGCCCCAAAATTCGGGAAATGGTACTTTTTTATGGAGATGATTTTTTTTAAATTCTAAAAATTTATTTTCTAGTAAATCTTTAGAGGAAATAACTTTAGATTGATTAGATACCCATGTACTAATTTGATTATTTTTTGGGCGTGTATAAAAATATTTTAATACTTCTTTTTCTGGAAGTTTATCTACACTGCCTGTTATTATTACTTGCCTATCTATAACATTCCAAAGAAAACATAAACTAACTTTTGGGTTATTGGCTAAATGCATAGCCTTACGGCTACTAAGATTAGTATAGAATATCATTTCTTTATTAGTAAAATTCTTTAATAACACCACACGTTGATAGGGTTGACCAGTGTGATCTACTGTAGCTAAACACATTGCAGTAGGATCAGGTATTTTTGAAAAATACGCCTGATGCAACCATACTGAAAATAACTGAATAGGCTGATTAGTTAAATCTGTATGACGCAATTGGCCAGATATATATTCTCGTCTGATGTTAGAAATGTTAGTTTTGTCTATTAGCATAATAGATGGTATTATGTTGATTGTTATAAAGTATAATAACACATTTTTGTTTGTATCTAAAATAAACAAGAAGTACTACAAGAGATATAATAGTAGTTTTGGTTTTAAAACTCTTACGATAAAGTTTAATTGATTGATAAATATTCAAGCACATATTTATGTAAGTTAAAAAAGAGTCATTATTTATTTAATTGACGAATAATGATATATTTCAGTATACTATACGATACACATCCTCAGATGTTTGTACGATATCTGGAAAATAAGATATAAAATTTATTTAATGTTATTAACAGGTATATATGCTTTAATTATATGATATTTTCTAATTCTTATTATGTAAATTTATAATGTTTTTTTCTAATTTAGAAATAATTTTATTTAGAAAAATTGTTTCCTCATTACTAATTCCGTTAAAAATTTCATTTCTAGTGATAGAAATGACACGATTTACTTCATTAATAACAGGTCTAGCGTTATCAGTTAATTTAATTCGTTTAGCTCGTCGATCATTCAGACAAGTATGTCTTATAATTAATGATTTTTCTTCAAGTTGATCGAGTGTTCGTACTAGAGATGGTTGTTCTATTCCTATGGCTTTTGCTAATTGTATTTGAGATTGTTCCGGAGGTAATTGACAAATATTATGCAATGTAATCCAATGTGTTTGTGTAAGTTTTAAAGGTTTTAAACGATGATCAATTAAAGCACGCCATATTCTTACGAGGCGTGCTAAATCTGATCCTAATGGTGATTCCAATTTTTTCCTTCCTTATAATTGAGTCTACTCTACTTTAGAATTTTATTTGTTTTAGACAATTGGATAATAATATACACACGTGTGATTATAGCGATAATCATATCCATAATATGACTCTAATATGATTTAATAAATTTATTGTACAACAAACGTTATCGTAGTTTATCAATTAGATACGTTATTATGTATAATTTAATTCATTAAAGTATAACATACATTTATTGTTGGGTGTAAATTATTTTTAATACAAGTATTAAAAATAATTTATTGAATGGAATTTACTTATATAAAATAAATAAAAATTATGATTATAATATAATAATTATTTAAAAAAATTGTTTGTTTAGTTATTTATGTTACAATACAAGCCTTTGAGGTTCGATTGCGAACAATTAAATTACTAAAAGAAGTGTGTTTTTATAAATCAACTTGGTGTTATTCATTATTTTTTCTGAGTTATGTATATCTTTATTAAGCATCTGTTATTATATAAATAAATTATAGTTTTTTCTGTAAATTTTAATATCTTGTAATGATTAAATAATGAGCATCAACATACGTGATTATCTTAAAAATTAATGAATATTTTAATTTAAGATACATTCATACAAAATTTTATTTTAGATAAAAAATGTGTTGTTTTAACAAAATAGTTATTTGCTACTTTGCATAAAGTGTTCAAACAATCATTTTTACACGATAAATATAAAAATATAATTAGAATTTATGGTAGTATTAACTGTTTATATAATGTGATATATCTCATAATAAATATGATTTGTAAGGACGATCACAGTACTCTTCGAGCAAGATTTCGTGGGTTTTATCCAGTTGTAGTTGATGTAGAGACAGCAGGTCTTGACGCTAATATTAATGCTTTATTAGAAATTGCTGTTGCTACATTTAAAATGGACGAATATGGTTGGTTGTGTGTAGATGGTTCTCTTAATTTTCATATTAAATCATTTCCTGGAGCTATTATTCAGCCAGAATCATTGGCGTTTAATGGAATTGATTTAAATAGTCCTTTAAGAGCGGCAGTGACGGAACAAGAAGCATTACATGAAATTTTCGAAATGGTGCGCCAAGGCATCAAAACTCAAGGATGTAGTCGTGCTATTATCGTAGCACACAATGCTTTTTTTGATCACAGTTTTTTAATGGCAGCAGTAGAACGTGTAAGTTTTATGGAAAAAAATCCATTTCACCCTTTTGTTATGTTCGATACAGCTACTTTAAGTGGATTAGTATTTGGGCAAACTGTATTAGCTAAAGCGTGTGCATGTGCGGGTGTTTTTTTTGATAAAAACAAAGCGCATTCCGCATTATATGACACTGAGCGCACCGCAATGTTATTTTGTGAACTGGTAAATAAATGGAAAAGACTTGGCGGTTGGCCATTAACTCCTTGTTGTATCGAGTCTTAATGCCGTTAAATGTTCGATATTTAGTTACGGCTTTCTTGTGTTATAAAGAAGAGTTATAAATTTGAATAAAAATATGTTTTCATATTACACTTATCTAGGTTTTGTGTGTCTGTATAGTAGCTACTATACAGACACACAAGGTTTAACTCTCTTTAAAAGAGAGTTAAAATATTCAATTTAAATTATGTCTTAGTTTTACCTGATCAATTAGAGTTTTTAGTGTACCGCTGTGACTCATGTTGAGTATGATATCAGACCCACCTATTAATTTGCCTTCTATCCATAATTGAGGAAAAGTAGGCCAATTAGAAAATATTGGCAGAGCGTTTCTAACATCTACATGAATCAATACGTCAATGTAAAAAAATGATTGAGTATAAGTAGATAATATTTGTGCGGCTTTTGATGAAAAGCCACACTTAGGAGCGCTAGGAGTGCCTTTCATATATAAAACGATAGGATTTTCTTTTATTTGATTTTTAATTTTTTCTATTGCATTGTTCATGTTTTATTTGTATTGAAAGTTAAAATTATACTTTTAATGAAGCTTAATTATGTAAATATTATTTTTATTAATGTAGATGGGGCATTTAACGATTTAACGTAAATCCTTCTTAATTTCTCATAATTATTTTGTGTTTATAAAATCCGTATGTCGATAAACATTAATTATTTTTTTTGCAAATTAATAATAGACCATGTCCTTTCAAAGCTGTTTATAGCAGATTTTATAATAATGTCAACTTCAATATTTACTATATTGCCTATTTTTTTTCCACCAAGCGTTGTTTGTATTGCAGTGTATGGAGTTAAACAAATACGTATGTAATTATTGACTATTTTACTTACTGTAAGACTTACTCCATCTACGCCAATTGATCCTTGCTGTAAAATATATTTTTTAAGATATTTTTTTTTTATACTAAACCATATTATTTTGTTGTTTTTTGAAGTAATTATTTTTATAATTTTTCCAGTGCAGTCAATATGTCCGCTCATTAAATGCCCACCAATTTCAGAATGATAACCGATCGATCTTTCTATATTGGTTAAATCTCCTAATTTTAACATACCTATATTAGTTAGTTTTAGTGTTTCATGTATTACATTAAAACTAACCAAATTATATTTCATGGCAATAACAGTCAAACAGCATCCATTATTTGATATAGAGCAACCAATTTTTAAATTTGAGAGTAGATATGTGGGTAATATAACTGTATATGTTTTAAAATTGGTTACTTCATAAATTGCATGTATTGGAACAACAGCTTGTATAATACCTGAAAACATATTTTTCAAATACTATTTAATATCATTTTAAATTATATATAATGCTATTATAGCATGTATCTCTTTTTTGTTAAACATCACTTTGAAATGATTTTAAATCTATGTGATAAAAATGTACTTTCGTAATATAAGATATTCTTAAAACATTTGACGTATGATAAAATTACATGTATTTTACCACATATAAGTGTGGTTTTTAATAAAACATTGCGGTTAAGTTGTAGGACGGTAAGAAATAGATAATGTAAATTAGTAATACAGTCAGTCTATTTGATGATGGATTATTAAAATTGTATTGTTGTGCGTTCTTAGCTCAGTCGGTTAGAGCACTACCTTGACATGGTAGAGGTCGATGGTTCAAGTCCATTAGAACGCATTAGTTATTGACAACCATATTGAATTAAGAAGATAGTACAATCTTTTTTATATGTAGAGCAAGAAATTCAATAAAAAGATTGTTACTGAATATTTTATTGGATCAAATTGATTTTATTTTTTAACGATCAGATGATCAATTCAACGCAATCAATATTATACGACAATAGAGTGTTTGTTAAAAACTAATAAATAATTATTTGCTAATTATATTTTTATATAAGTTAAATTATTAAAGTATGTTTAATATGGGAGAGTATTAAAGATGAATCGTAATCGATTAATATGTTCTGCAATTATTTTAAGTTCTTTTGTATTGGCTAATTGTGCGAGCACAAATAAAATAAAAGAATTATCTTCTGAAGTGCATGACTTAAACGAAAGAATTGATCAAATAAGTAGCGACATAGATGTTTTGCGCCCTGAAATAGAGAAAACAAAAAATGAAGCAGCGCGAGCTAATCAACGCATTGACAATCAAATTACTTCTTATCATAAGTAATGGGAAAAGATGTGGAAAAAGTATATATGTTTAAGAATTCTTTAAAAATAAAAAAATGATGTACAATCTCATTATAATTAGATAAATATAATTAGATTTAATCTAGGATGGCTATAGTTTAAAGAGCGAATTTAGCTTGAGTTTGTATAGAATCTAGTATCAAGTGTATTCCTTGGGATCGGGACAGGCTTAGGTTTTGTCTTAATTCTAATTGATTTATTAGAAAGGGTTTAACATCAACGTTGGCGACTTCTTGTAAACTTAATCCTTGATATAAACTGAATATTATTGTGATAATTCCTTTAACGATAGAAGAATCGCTGTATCCGTGTAATTTGATCGGCTTATCATGAGGTCTTGCAGAGGTAGTTAAAGCAATCCATGTTTGGCTTTGACACCCAGAAATTAAATATTCTTGTGTGCGCATATTTTCTGGAAATGCAGGTAATAACTTTCCAAGATCAATTATATATATATATTTTTCTTCCCAATTAATACAACTTAAGAAATTTTGTAATAATTGGTTTTTTGTTGGAAAATTTATCATCGTTATTAGAGTAATTGTTCATTGGTTCAGTAAATGTTCCACTTTAATTAGTCCATGTGCTAAACGATCAATATCTTCCTTGTTTGTATACATAGCTAAAGATGCACGACACATACCTGGTACTTTAAAATAGTTCATAATAGGTATTGCGCAATGATGTCCTGTGCGTATAGCAACGCCATATTGGTTTAACAACATTCCAATATCATATGAATGATGTATCCCCAAATTAAAAGCAATAATACCAACTCGTGTACTTGGTCCGTATAATACTATATTTGGAATTTTTTTTAATGTATCTACAGCGTAACGCATTAATTGATCTTCGTAATTGTAAATTTTGTCGATACCTATTGTATTGATGTATTCAATAGCATTACCTAATCCTATGATACCACTAATATTAGGAGATCCTGACTCAAATTTCCAAGGAGAATCTATAAATGTTGCATCTTGAATTAAACTTACATTTCTTACTATTCCGCCTCCTACTATCCATGGGGGCATTTTTTGAAGTAATTCTTTTTTTCCATACATAATGCCAGTACCAGAAGGTCCGTATATTTTATGCCCAGAAAATACATAAAAATCACAATCTAATTTTTGTACGTCTACTAATTGATGGACGATTCCTTGTGCGCCATCTATTAAAATAAGAGTATCACTTTTTTTTCGTGCTATACTGATTATTTCTGTTAATGGATTAATTGTTCCTAAAACATTAGAGATATGTGATATAGATAAGAGTCGAGTACGATGATTTATAAGTTTGGATAATCTGGATATATCTAATGTACCGTTAGGAGTTAATGGTATGTAATGTAATACAATTTTTTTATGTTTTGATAATACTTGCCATGGAACAATATTGGCGTGGTGTTCCATTTCGCTAATAATAATATTATCCCCATAATTTATAAAGTTGTGTCCCCAACTATTAGCAATTAGGTTAATAGCTTCAGTAGTACTTTTGACAAAAACAATTTCTTCTTTAGATGCATTGATAAAATTAGCAATACGTAAGCGTACTGTTTCCATTTGATTAGTTGATTCAGTACTTAACGTGTGAATACCTCGATGCACGGCAGCGTATTCATTGCGATAGTAATGAGTTTGTGAGTCTATGACAATATTAGGTTTTTGAGCAGATGCGGCGCTATCAAGATAAGTAAGAGGGTATTTATTTATCATTCGGTTTAATATAGGAAAATCTGATCTAATTTTTTCTATAGGATAGATTATCATATTATGATCCTTGCTAAAGCTTTATTAAATCTTTTTAATACAAGATCCTGTAGTATAGTATTTTCAATTGATCCTATAATTTCAATAGCAAAAGCATAAATAAGCATTTTTAAAGCATCTTTTTTTGGAATACCACGTGTACTTAGATAAAATAGCTGATTAGTATCAATGTGGCCTATTGTTGCTCCATGACTACATTTTACATCGTCTGAGTAAATTTCAAGTTTAGGTATACTATGAATAGTTGCATCTTGGTTCAACAACAAATTATTGTTTATCATTATTCCATCAGTTTTTATAGAATCTGGATTTACTTTTATTAGCCCATTGAACACACCGGCGCTGTAATTACATGCTATTATTTTATGTAATTGCCTGCTTGAAGCGTATTCTCGATTATTGTGTTCTAAATAAGTACATATGTTTCCGATATCTTGTTCTGATAGAAAAAGTAAACTATTTAATGATAAAGATGATCCTGAGTGATTGATTTGAGCGCTGGTTCGATGGGATATAAATTTAGGACCAAGAATAACAAAGATACTACTGTTTACATTTGAAGATTGTCCTACATTAATATCATTATGTGCTATATGATAACTTGCATTGTTTTCAAATATTAATTTGACATGGTCTAATTTAGATCGGTTTCCTGTTGTCATAGACATACGCGCGCCACTGAAATGTCCGTTTTTATTTATACTAATAAAATGTTCTATGACGCATGTGTTAGAGTCGTTCCCGATTTGAAGATGGTGATGATAATGAGATGTAACTAATTTATTTTTTATGTCAGATCCTTCATTAATATATAGTAAATATAATGGTTTTTTTGTGATTTTTTTCGTAGGTAAATTTATGTGTATTGTTGCATCACTTAAGCATTCAGTTAAATATAAAAACATGTCTGGTTGAATGGGATTAGTCATATTATGACGATTGGGGTCACGATTGATTTTGAGGATCCATGGATCGATATTTTTATCACTTAATTCAGGTGAAAATAGACCGTTAATAAATGTTAAGCGATAAGCATCTATTGGAAAACTTAATTTTTCATGTTGCGGAGTATTTAATTCAAAATTTTTAGAAAATTCAAAATTATATGTTAAAAACTCTTCAAATGCAGTATATTTCCAGCTATCTTTTTTAATATTTGGTAATCCAAGTATTTTAATACGTTCCCAATATTTGTGTGCTAAATTTGGATTAATATTATTTTTTTGTTTAAATAATCCGTACCATTCGTTTAATACTCGATTTTTGTTATCCAGACAACCAACCATAGCCTTTTTCCTCAAGCTGTTTGACTAAAGAGATATCACCAGATTTTACAATATGACCTTTATGTAGCACATGAACATAATTCGGTTTAATATACTCTAAAATTCTTTGATAATGCGTGATAATCACAAATGAACGTATTTTATCATTTAATATATTAAGACCATTATAAACAATTTTTATTGCATCAATATCTAAACCAGAATCTGTTTCATCAAGAATACATAGTAATGGTTCTAACATCATCATTTGAAGAATATCATTACGTTTTTTTTCTCCTCCAGAAAATCCAACGTTTACTGATCGATTCAAAAGGTCATTAGGCATTTTTAATAACGCCATATTTTTTTGAACGAGTTGGATAAAATGAAACCGATCCATAAGAGGTTGGTGTCTATATTTACGTACAGCATTAACAGCGTGGTGTAAAAATGATTGATTACTGATTCCTGGAATATCTACCGGATGCTGAAATGCTACAAAAATACCTTCCCCTGCACGTTCTTCTGGCTTCAGGAGTAATAAATTTTTATTTTTAAATAATATTTCTCCATTAGTAACAGTATAATTTTGTTGACCAGATAATGTAGCGGATAATGTACTTTTTCCCGATCCGTTAGGTCCCATGATGATGTGTATTTCACCGGGATTAATTTCCAAATTTAGTTTTTTCAGAATAGATATATTTTTTACGCTGACATTCAAATTTTTTACTAATAGCATCATGACTTCTCCTGTTTTGAATGCTATGATTATTGCAAGTACTTATATTATAAATTTTATCCAACGCTGTGCTCTAAAGTAATTTCTAGTAATTTTTGTGCTTCTACAGAAAATTCTAAAGGTAATTTAGAAAATATATCCTTGCAAAATCCATTTACAATCATAGAAATAGCATCATCTTCATTAATTCCGCGTTGCCGACAATAAAACAGTTGATTATCGCTGATACGTGAAGTTGTAGCTTCATGTTCTAACTGTGAATGATTATTATGTGATTCAATGACAGGAAAGGTATGAGAACTACATTTTTTACCTATCAACATAGAATCACACTGTGTAAAATTGCGTGAATTTGAAGCAGTTTTCATAATTTTAACTAATCCTCGATAAGTATTTTGGCTGTTTCCAAGAGCAATGCCTTTTGAAATAATGGTTGAACGTGTATTTTCTCCTATATGAATCATTTTTGTTCCAGTATCTGCTTGTTGTGTACCGTTGGTAACAGCTACTGAAAAAAATTCTCCAATAGAGTTTTTTCCTTTTAAAATTACACTAGGATATTTCCAAGTGATAGCAGATCCAGATTCAGATTGAGTCCACGACATTTTAGCATTTTCTCCAGAACATAGCGCTCGCTTAGTAACGAAGTTTAAAATGCCACCTTGAGAGTTTTGATTACCAGAAAACCAATTTTGTACCGTTGAATATTTTACTTGAGCATCTTTTAGTACGATAACTTCTACGACTGCTGCGTGAAGTTGATAATTATTGTGCATTGGAGCTGAACATCCTTCAATATAGCTCACATAACTACCTGTATCTGCAATTAAAATAGTACGTTCAAATTGTCCGGTTTTTTTAGAATTCATACGAAAGTAAGTTGATAATTCCATAGGACAGCGTACATTTTTAGGAATGTATACAAATGTACCATCAGATACAACTGCAGCATTAAGTGCGGCAAAAAAATTATCTTTAAAAGATACTACAGTTCCTAAATATTGGCGTACCAAATCTGGGTAATCTTGAATAGCATCGTGAAATGAACAAAAAATGATACCTTTTTTTAGTAAGGTATTACGGAATGTAGTAGATACAGAAACTGAATCAAATATTGCATCAACCGCTACGTTTCCTTTTTCATGAACTGGGATGCCTAATTTGTTAAAGGTTTGTTCTACTTCTGTGGTTAAGTATTTTGATTTATTTAAGAGAGTATTTGTATTTTTTTGCACTTTGTGGGTTTTTTGTGTAGTTGCACATGCTGGAGCAGAAAAATAGCTATAGGAATTATAGTTGAGTTTTTGATAATTTCCTTTTAACCAATGCGGTTCTTTCATATTACACCAAGCATTATAACCTGCAAGCCTAAATTCTAGCATCCATTTTGGTTCTAATCTTTTTTGTGAAATAGCATATATTATATCTTTATTAATACCTTTTTTGAGCTCTTCATTATTTAATTTAGTAAAAAAACCTTCCTTATAATACGAATCATTATTTTTAGATAAATTTCTATTAACATCATATATGTTAGAGTTATTGCGTATCATAATAATACCTGTTTTTAAATGCTAAAACTTTCACCGCATCCACAGGAATGTTGAGCCTGAGGATTATTAAATTTAAACATATGATTTAATCCTTCTCGCACATAATCTAATTCGGTTCCATCGATAAATGGCATGGCATACAATGGCACGAATAATTTAGCGCCGTTGTGTTCATACATTAGGATATTATCATCTAGTGATATAACTTTATCCATGAGATATGTAAATCCTGCACATCCTGATTTTTTTATGGTTACTTTTAATCCTAATATATTAGGGTCTTTATTTTTTAAGTGAAGAATTTGTTGCGCTGCCGCATCAGTTAGTGTTAGACCATTCCAAGAAACATGTTTTGTAGATATGTAGTGTATATTTTTTGTGATATCATTTTTCATGATAAATTCCTTTAAATTTGTTATGAAACATTTTATCATAGTAAATGCTCAATTGTTTTGATTGTATAAATATTTATAAAAGTATAAAATGTGTACGCCAGGATATGATCCTACATATCTAATTATGTTAGAAGTTATAGTTTATCATCATATATTAATTTTTATAAATTCGCATGCATATATAATGCTTATTAAAATTTAGTGTAGTATCTATTTTAATAATAGTGCATTAAAGACAGTTTTTTATAGTATTCTTCTAAAATTGATTTGCCTTTTTTAAATGGTAAAATGTAACTCATTTAGAGATTCCTATCAATATAGTGTATTATAAAAGCACATATCATTGATTTGTTTTTTTAAATTAATCGAAAATATTTCATATGAATCTAGTTGTAATCAATATGCATAATTTACATGTATGTAATTATGTTAAAAATCTCAAAAATTAATAAAAATTAGGGCCCAGTAAAAGCTAACAGTGAATTAGGATATTGTTTTGATTAACCAATGAGAAACCTCTGATAATTCTTTTTTGTATTGAGGCCAGCTTTGCATCCATTCTTTACAGCAACATAGGATACTTTTATTGTTATAAGGGATACCTACTAATTTTTTTGCTAATATTTCTAAAGGACTCGGGTCTAAACTGTCAGTGAAAATGTGGCTACGATGAATGATTCCACGTTCTATGTCGCAATGTAACGTTACACTGCCCCAATCAAAACGGGTATCCAATTGATGCGTAAATGCAGGAGCGCTGCCAAAATTCCAGTTCCAGTCACTTTGTTTGTTGAATTGTTTAAAAAATTCTGGAATTTTGCAGAAATTATCTGTAGATAATATTTCTGGTTTTACTTTCATTCCATAATGTTGGAAAAATGCTTCTGTTAATCCTAGACATACTTCTTGGTGATTAATACCAGGTTTTAATTCATTTAAATTAGCAACTCTTGATCGAATAGAGGTAATCCCTTTAGTCTCTAGTTTTTTAAAATCTGGATTAAGATAATAATCAAGTTTATCAATGTCAACGTGTAAAAGTAATGTGCCGTGATGAAATTTACGTCCAGATGTTTCACGATATGCAGATCCGCTAATTTTACGATGTTCTCCATTTTCTGTACGTATGACAATGTCATTTCGTCCAGAAATGATAGCCTTAATCCCAATATAACTCAATCCATTCAAAACTATATTAGAGGATATGCTTTTATCATAATGCTCTTGAGTAGAAATAAAAGTAAAACAAGTGTTGCCTAAATCATGAAACACAGCGCCGCCTCCGCTATTTCTTCTAGCTAATTTAATTCCATCTCGTTCCATACGGCGAGTATTACATTCTTTCCATGCATTTTGAGCACGTCCTATAACTACTGTATTTTGATTTCTCCACAAAAACAGTATAGATTGCTTTTTAGGTATATTTTTATAAATATATTCTTCAAGTGACAAATTAAACCAGGGATCGTAAGAGTCAGATAATAATAACCGCAAAGAACACATAGTTCCTCCTTTTTCGATATTTAATATCGAAAGGTAAATCTTATATGTAAAATATAATTATATTATCATTAATAATAATCATTTTTTAATTATTTTTTATTAAAAATATTAGTATTGGAAGCAAATTTTTATATATTTTTTAATTTAAAATTATATATAATTAGTACAAATAGCTTCATTAATGGCAATGAATATAATTTTCTTTATTATTTTATATATTATTGCAATAATATATTTTCATTTCTCATTGTGATAGAGAAATTATATATATGTACAATCTTTAAACATTTTAATCTTTAGATAAGTTTGAGATTTTATTCAATGAATTTTAAAAAAAAGATGCGGGCATTTTTTATTTTTTAAATAATTAATTGTTATATAATTATATATGGTGTTTATTCTTCATATGTATGCTTACTATGTGGGTATATGAGTTTTTATTTTTGAAAGATTAAGCAATTACAAGAATTAAAGAGCATGCATATATAGATGATTATTTATTTACAACTTATTTATTGACCATTCTTTTTAGAATAATATGAAATAGGGTTTAAAAAAATAATGATAATAACAATACGAGTATCATCATCGCAAAGTTCCGTGGAAACGTTTTTTCAAAATTATCGAACATTTGTTAACAATATCAGAAATTTCTTCTTCTTTTAAAGTATGGGTTTTACTTTGAAAAAATAATCTAATGGTAAAACTTTTAAAACCTTTTGCAATGTTTTGACCTGTGTAAACATCAGATAACTTGATGTCAATTAATTGATCTTCGTTAGCAATTTTTTTACATTCAATAATAACCGATTCTGAAGCCACTTTATTTGGTACTATTATAGAAATATCACGGAAATTTTTAGGAAATTTAGAAATGGTAGTAATTTTAGGTAATGTAAATTGAGAAATCATATTCCACGATAATTCGAAGACTAGTACCTGTGAACGTAAATTTAATTTCATTTGTATAGTAGGATGAATCATTCCAATATATCCAATACATATATTTTTCAAATAAATTGCTGCGCTTTGACCGGAATGTAATGCGGGATGTGTATATTTTTTAAATCTAATACAATGTAACTTATTAGTTATGTTTAACAACGCTTCTACATCTCCTTTTATATCGTAAAAATCTACTGGACATACTTTTGTCAGATCCCAGTGTTCATTAAATCTGAGTCCGGATCGTATACCAGCTATCATCAAATCTTGATTTACTTGATTTTCAGCATTTTTTTGTGGAATAAAACATATACCGCTTTCAAATAATTTCATTTGTTTTTGTTGTCTATTTTGATTATATATTACTGTTTTGATTAATCCAGACCATAAAGACAACCTCATAGTAGACATTTCTGAAGTAATTGGATTTTTTAAAATTAATGGTATTTTTTGTGGGTGTAATAATTTTTGAATATTATAATTTACGAAACTATATGTCATTATTTCTTGATAACCACGATCTATTAATAAATTTTTTATTCTTGATAACGGTATGGTTGATGCGTGGGATCGATCTGTTATGAAGTTTGTGCAAAGAGAAACACAAGGGATATTGTTATATCCATGAATACGTGTTATTTCTGCTATTAAATTTTCTTCTATAGAGATATCAAAACGCCAAGTTGGAGGGAGTATTTTCCAGATGTTGTCTGAAAATTCTGTTTGAAAACCAAGCCGTTTTAAAATATGTGTTATTTCTGAATCTAAGATATGAAATCCAATAATTTTGTCTAATTTAGTTCGATGTAATATAATATTGGTAGGTTTTGGCAACATACTTTTGTTAGTCATGTTTATTATTGGACCAGGATAACCACCGCAGCTTCTTATTAATAACGAGGTGACACGATCTAAAGCTAATTTAGATATACTTGGATCTACTCCTCGCGCATAATGAAAGGAATAAAGATCATGCATATGATATAATGTGGATTGACTCGCGATAACAGACGGAGTAAAAAAAGCAGATTGTAATATTATATGACGAGTTTCGGAACAAATAGAATATTTATTTGGAGTGATTGTTCCAGCAATTGATAATGGTTTTTTACAATCAGAGATGACTATTGTATTTGGCAATAGTTTTAAACTGTTATTATCAGATAATGTTAGAATTTCTCCGATTTTGGAAAAACGTATACGTATTATGTTACCGTCAATTTTTTTATAATCAAAAACATGAATTGGATGCCCCAGTTCTAATAATACATAGTTAACAATATCTATAACTATGTTAACTGAACAGATTCCGCAGCGACGTAATTTCTCTGCTATCCATAAGGGAGTGGGGGAAGTAATATGAATGTTTTTTAAAATTCTTCCAAAGAACTGCGGGCATGTATCCGGAACTTCAATAGAAATGGGAATAATATCATTAATTGTCGGAATAATTGATTCTATTTTTATTTTTTTTAATTTTAAATGATTTATAGCTGCTATTTCTCTAGAAATTCCGATTACACTAAGACAATCTCCTCTATTAGGAGTAATGTTGATTTCAATAATATTATCATTAAGACGTAAATAGTTATAAAAATTTTCTCCAATAGGCGCATTTATAGGTAATTCAATTATACCTACCGTGTGACTAGTGATTCCTAATGCTGAAAAAGTACATAATATTCCTTCTGATTGTTTACCTTGTATCGTTTTTAATTTGATTTTACGTCCATCTGGTAGCATTGCTCCTATTTGAGCAACAGCTACTCGAATATTTTTACGACAATTAGGAGCATTACAAACAATATTTAATAATTTATTATCCCCGTTATTGACTTTTGTTATCCATACATTATGTAAATTAGGATGCATTTTGCATTCTACAATTTCACCAATAACTACTCCATAGAAAATATTAGTAACAGGTTTTAATTCATTAACTTTAAATCCAGCCATGGTTAATTGATCAGCTAATTCAATGCTACTAATAGGTGGATTTATCCATTCGCGTATCCACATTTCACTAAATTTCATTTAAATCCTTATATTATTTAAATTGATCAAGAAATTGTAAATCATTTTTGAAAAAAACTCGTATATCGTCAATATTGTATTGTAGCATTGTTAATCGTTCTATTCCTATTCCAAAGGCAAATCCTGAAAATTTTTCTGTATCAATATCAACATGATGTAATATTTTGGGATGTACCATACCGCATCCTAAAAGTTCTAACCAATTTCCAGTTTCTTGTTTTTTCATTACATCTATTTCTGCCGATGGTTCTGTAAATGGAAAATAAGACGGTCTAAAACGCAAAATAATATCTGTTTCAAAAAAATTATACAAAAAATCATATAATATTTTTTTTAGATAACTGAAGTTAACATTAGAATCTACTATTAATCCTTCCATTTGATGAAACATAGGTGTATGATGTTGATCGTAATCTTTGCGATATACTCGTCCAAAAGAAATGATACGAATTGGGGGAGTTTTATTAATCATAGCACGTATTTGAACGCCGGAAGTGTGCGTACGAAGTAGGCGTTTTTCGTCAAACCAAAAGGTATCATGTTCATCTCTGGAAGGATGATACTTGGGAATGTTTAAGGCGTCGAAATTAAAATAATCATCTTCAATTTCTGGACCATGTATTACGGAGAAACCTAAAGTGTTAAAAAAAATCTTCATGCGTTTTATAGTGCTTGTTATTGGATGATGTGTCCCTATATCTGATAACCGTCCTGGTAAAGTAACATCTAATGTATCAGTGATCAGGGTATTTTTTATATTTTTTGATTGTAAAATATTTTTTCGTTCAATAAGTAATGTGTATATGTCTTCTTTAGCTTGATTAATAGCTGCTCCTAATTTAGGTTTAATATCTAATGAGGTATCATTAAGATTTTTAATATGTTGGTTTAGGTATCCTTTTTTACCTAAAAATTTAATACGTATTGCTTCCAATGCATCCATATTATTAGATTGCATTATATTTGATTTTGCTAGTATAACTAATTTTTTTACCGGATCTAATGACATAAATATCCTCGTGTCACTATATTCATATAGTGCTGTCTTGATTAATTTAATATATATAATTAATAATTGTATGATATGTCAATTTGACTAACTGTGTTAATTATTAAATATTATTAATACGAGTTTTTTGTATTATCATTATGAGTTTAATATTTCATGAACATGTATTTTTGATTGAGTAGATTTATGTATGTTCACAATTAATCTTTGCTTTATCGATTAAAGCAGAGAAAGTCTCTCTATCAAAAATAGCTATATCAGCAAGCATTTTTCTGTTAATACACACATTACATTTTTGTAATCCATTTATTAAATGATTATAAGACATACCATATTTACGCGATGCGGCGTTGATGCGGTTAATCCACAATCGACGAAATAAACGTTTCTTCTGACGACGATCGCGATACGAATATTGTCCAGATTTTATAACTGATTGATAGGCAACACGATAAGTACGTGATCTTGCGCCATAGTAACCTGCTGCTTGTTTTAAAATTTTTTTATGGCGAGCACGGGCTACTACACTATTTTTTACGCGTGTCATATGTACTGCTCTCCTAATAATGTAAGCGATGGCATATATTGAAGTTTGCCCTAATCATTAAAACAGCATTAATCTATATATATGGTAAATACTTCATAATTGTAGTTAAATAAATTTTAGGAAGTATAGATTTTTGACGTAAATGACGTTTATGTTTTGTAGATTTCTTTGTTAAAATATGTCGCATATTGGCATGTTTATACTTATATTTCCCTAAAGCTGTTATTTTAAATCGTTTACTAGCTGCTTGAAGTGTTTTAATTTTAGGCATAAATTAACCCCTATAATTTTTCATTATATGCGTTGACGCTGATGTATAGATAATGTGAATTATTATTTCTTTTTTGGCGCTAAAATCATAGTCATTTGGCGCCCTTCAATTTTATTAGAAAAAAATTCTACTGTTGTTAATTCATGCAATTCGTGACGTATTCGGTATAATATTTTTGCTCCAAGTTGGTGGTGCACCAATTCCCCTCCTCTAAAACGTAAGGTGATTTTGACTTTATCTCCTTCATTAAGGAATTTAATTAAATTACGCAATTTGACTTGATAATCTCCTTCATCAGTACTTGGTCTAAATTTTATTTCTTTGACGTGAATCACCTTTTGTTTTTTCTTTTGTTCTTTTGTAGATTTGTTCTTTTCGTATAAAAATTTACCGTAGTTCATAATTCTACACACAGGTGGATCGGAATTAGGGCTAACTTCAACTAAATCAAGACCGATGTCTTCGGATTGCTTCAGCGCTTCATGTAAACTGACTACACCAATTTGTTTTCCGTCTACTCCGGTTAGTCGGACTTTTACAGCACTAATTTCTCTGTTAATACGATTTAGTCGTATTGATTGTATTTTTTTTGCGAATTTAATAATATGTTATTCCTCCATTTGATAAAGACTGTAACTGTTAATTTCACAAAGTAATTTTTTTATAAATATATCAATATTACAGTTTTTTAATGTTTGACCTCGATATGTACGTATAGCTACTGTATTTTGATTCATTTCTTTATTTCCGCAAATCAACATATAAGGTATGCGTTGCAAGGTATAATAACGAATTTTAAATCCTATTTTCTCATTTCTCAAGTCTACTTTCGTTCTTATTTTTTTATTTATTAGCTTTTTTTCTATAACAGAAACATATTCAGATTGTTGATCAGTGACATTCATGAGCACAACCTGTGTCGGGGCTAACCACGTCGGGAAAAATCCTGCGTATTCTTCTGTTATTAAACCAATAAATCGTTCCATGGAACCAAGAATTGCTCTGTGAATCATTACGGGGACTACGCGACTATTATGACGATCAATATACCGTGCGTTTAATAGATTTGGTAAAGAAAAATCCAATTGTATTGTACCACATTGCCAAGTTCTATCTAAAGAATCAAGTAAAGCAAATTCTATTTTAGGACCATAAAATGCACCATCATTAGGTTGATATTGAAATGAGATATTATTATGCTGAAGTACAGTAGATAAATGTTGTTCTGCCGTATCCCATATCGAATCTGTACCAATTCGCTTTGCAGGACGAGTAGATAATTTTACCAAAATCGTTTTAAAACCGAATGTATTATATATATCATACATCATTTTGATACAGTGGTTTAATTCGTCGAATATTTGTGTTTTTGTACAAAAAATATGACCATCATCTTGGGTAAATTCGCGTGTTCTCATGAGTCCATGTAAAGACCCAGATGGTTCGTTTCTATGACAATTTCCAAATTCAGCTATACGATAAGGCAAATCTTTATAAGACTTAATACCTTGATTAAAAATTTGAATATGTCCTGGGCAATTCATCGGTTTAATACAATATTCATGACTTTCTGAAGAAGTAGTAAATATATGTTCATGATAATTATCCCAATGGCCTGTTTTTTTCCATAATGTATGATTAATCATGGTAGGACTTTTCACTTCTTGATATTTATATTCTTTAAGTTGCGTTCTTATAATTTTTTTTAATTCTTGTAATAAAATCCATCCATTTTGATGCCAAAATACCATACCGGGAGCATCTTTTTGTGTATGGTATAAGTGTAGTTGTTTCGCAAGGTTGCGATGATCATTTTTTTTAGGTACTTGTGACATATTTTTGTGAGTTATACATTATTTATTTTTTGTTCTGTAGAGACTACAAGTATGTGCAATTTTTAATTTTACTGTTTTTAATCCAGTAAAACTTAGAAATTTTAGATAATTTAAAATTATGATAAAATTAATGTTGAGTATGTAGTCCATGATATATATTTATATATTTTTCATGATAATATAACCTGGTATGTTCAATAGGGTAAATATTTTTTCATTTATAATTGATATTTTATATATTTTCAGCAAATGATAGATAAAGTTTATTTAGTTTTCCTGCAGATAACGTTGGTTATAATATTTGTATTTTTATTAACAATCATTAGCTGTGTTTCCTATAATTACTAGGTTATCTTGAACAAGACAATAATAGAGAGATCTATGTCATAATAAAATCCTATGTTTGTTATTGGACTGAATACTATTTGGTCTGCATTATAACAGACTAATTTTTTCACTGCGTGTTCTAATAAATATGCGCAAGAAAGCAATTACATGTCATCTTACATCATAGTCTGTATAATAAACATAAACCTAATGTTTAAATTATGATGTATTAATTCGACAATATCAATAAACTTAACCATTGTCTGCTTAAATAAATGTTTTTTTACGCAAATTTAAATACGTATCTCGATAAACTCATAAAAGAGATACAATATAATTATATTGATTTTTCGTTTCGTAAAGTTACAAAAAAAATTTATGATTCATTCATACTATAAATATTTCATATAGTCATTTGTTATAATAGGATTGAATGCTTTAAGTTTATTTTTAATTTTCATTGGATGCTATATCCATTATGTAGAAATATTAAATATATCATTTATATATTCAATTATTATCCCTATAAATTACATTATAGGGATAATAATTTATTTTGAAGAAAATAATAAAGTACTTGTAAAGATTTTAAATTTATTGGATACACATGAAATGTTTTCTTCACGTAGTAACGCTTATTTCATTCTATCATAATATTATTGTGCGTGAAGAACATAAAATACTAAAAACTATGTTGAATTTAACTGATGTTTTTTTAAACTGTTAATAACAATATTAATTTTTAATTAATAAATATATATTTTATAAGAAGTGTACGGAGGTTCATTTTTAGAAGTTGATTCTTTTTTTGTGTTTTACCAAATGCGGAACTTATGATTAGTAGTGCCTGTCATCTTTTGGTTTAATCATTATGTTTGTAATAAATTGATAAGTCTTTTTATCTTGATTTTATGAAGATTATGATTTTTTAAAATAAATAATAATTTATTAATTAATTTTTCAATACATTTAATCCTTAAAATCAAGTTAATTCTGTATTAAAATTTTTTATTAATATGTATTAAAAAATATAATAAATATAATTTAATTTAAGTCTATTTAAAATAAAACACCCCAGAATTTTTTAAAAAATGTTTATAGACAACTAATATATATATATCTATTTTTTATTTACTATATAAAGACACAAGGCACCATTGTTATAGTCTTTAATATACTGTATCGCGTTGTATTTTTGTTTAAATAATCATATTTCATCATTATAATTCTTGATGTATTCAATGATATAATATTTGCAACATTATTGATATGGGTTTTTGTAAAAAACACACTAATCATAACAAGTCGTTATTATACTTGATACAGATATAATCTGTCAACATTTGTCATTAATGTAATAATATTGATGAATATTAATAAAAATTTAAAATCTATATAATAATAATAAAATTTATAAATGATAATAAAAATGATGGATATCCAACAAAGTTTAGAAAATCAATAAGTATCATTTTTTTATGATTTTTGAGTTAATATTATATTATAAGTTATTTCGGATCATATTCTTATTTGTTATTGATACTGAGCTCAGTAAAACTTAATTGTTAAAATATTAAATGTTTGATTTATCTATACTGAATTTATGATATTTTTTTACTATAATTAGTATATATTGTGTTATTGAATTTATATATTTATATTTTAAGTAAAAATTTTTTAAACAGATATCATCATGATTATAGTGATTTTAAAAGTTGTAAACATTCCTAATTGCATGAAAAATAAAATGAATTCAAGATATTTATATGAAATATAAAAAATTCAGGTTTTTTAAAAAAATGATTTTCAATCAGAAAATTTTTTATTATTAATTTAAAATTTTAGTCTAGTGTAAGATTTTAAAAAGATTTGACTAGTTCATCAATAGATTTTATTTGTGTTAAAAAATTTTCTAATTGATTTAAAGGTAATGCAGAAGATCCATCACATTTAGCACGATGAGGATTAGGGTGCGCCTCAAGAAATAATCCGGCTATGCCTACTGCTGTGCTGGCTCTAGCCATATCATAAATTTGTCTGTTTCTTCCTCCAGAAATAGGACTTAATGGATTACGTTTTTGCAAAGCATGCGTGACATCTACTATTATTGGACAACCTTTGGAAACGTGATTCATTACGTTGAATCCTAGCATATCCACTACCAAGTTATCATAACCAAATACAGTGCCTCGTTCACATAAAATAATGTTTTTATTGCTAAATGAGCGACATTTCTTAACAATATGTATGATTTGTGTAGGACTCATATATTGTGGTTTTTTTATATTAATTGGCATACCAGTCTGCGCAATGGATGCAATTAAATCAGTTTGACGAGCTAAAAACGCAGGAATCTGTAGTACGTCTACTACTTCCGATACAGTTTTTACTTGGTAAATTTCATGTACATCAGTCATAAGTTTAACTCCAAATATTTCCTGTAATTCTTGAAATAAACGCAACCCTTCTTCTAATCCTGGTCCACGATATGAGTCAATTGATGAACGATTTGCTTTGTCGAAAGATGCTTTGAATATATGAGGTATATTGAGTTTATGAGTTATTTTTGCATAATGTTCGCAAACTTTCATGGTTATGTCTCGTGACTCCAAAACATTCATTCCTCCAAATAATACGAACGGTAAATTGTTGGATACTTTTATGTCAGAGATATTGACTATTAATTGTTGCATGCATATACATCCAATATTTTTAATTTTAATATTATAAAACTGTAAATTTATTAGTAATAGCTTTAATATTTATTAAAGACAACCATAGTGTATCAGTTACGTAATGATCATTAATTACCTATAATTTAATCAAGTAAATCCATTATAATATTAAATATTAGTTAAATTTAATACTTATACAACAAAAAAATATGATTTATATAAATATCTTGTTTTTACGGTCATTCAAGTTGTAATGTTTATTGGTTTTTAATTTATTTATTTAACTTACATTATTCTGTCAATTAAATATTGTACTATTTATTTGCGTTTATTAATATAATATTTTAATGGGATTTCCATTTTCCGTATGTTACGCGTTCATAATGATGATAATCACGTATTGTATGGATATGAGTAAATCCAAATTTAAAAAATAACGCGCGCATATAATTTCCTTGATTCCATCCATGTTCCAACACCAGCCATCCATTCTGACGCAAATGTTGAGTGGAATATTTGCAAATTACTGTTAAATCTTCTAAACCTTTTTGTTTTGATACTAATGCATTTTTAGGTTCAAAAATCATATCTCTGAATTGTAAACATGAATCATTTTTATCGATATATGGTGGATTGCTAACAATGAGATTAAATTTTTTATTTCTTAGATATTTAAACCAATCTCCATATATAAATTTTACATTTTTAAAATTAAGTAACAGCTTATTTTTATGAGCAAGAAATAATGCTTTTTTTTGACAGTCTATTCCTGTAATATTCCAGTTTGGTCGTTCTGATGCAAGAGCTAAAGCTATAGTACCTACTCCGGTCCCTAAGTCTAAAACATTTAAATGAGATACCTTTAATAAATCGAATACATGCTTTACTAAGCATTCAGTATCTGGTCTAGGAATGAATGTACCTGGCGAAACTTTAAGATCTAAGGACCAAAATTCCTTTGAACCAACGAGATAAGCTATAGGCTCTCCTTTTTTTCTTCGATAGATTAAAGATTTTAACTGGATAATAGTGTCATATTCTAATAATGATTCTCCAAATGCTAACAATTGAGCGCGAGATTTTTTGGTAACCTGACCTAAAATAATCTCTGCATCTCTTTTTGGGCTGATGGATTTTTTTAGTTTTAAATTGGCCCAATGTAACCATTGATCCCATGTCATTATTCTAATTCTAATAATTTATTAAGTTGATCGGATTGATGTTGATGAATGATGGGTTGTATCAAGAGATCTAATTCTCCGTTCATTATTTCATTTAATTTATATGATGTAAAAGAAATACGATGATCAGTAATTCGGCCTTGTTGAAAATTATATGTACGAATTCGATCAGATCGATCCCCAGTACCTAGTAAGTTACGTCGGGTGCAAGATACTTCTTGTTGTCGACGTTTCATTTCGATAGCATGTAATCGCGAACCAAGTACTGATAATGCTTTGGCTTTATTTTTATGTTGTGAGCGTTCGTCTTGGCATTCCACAACCAATCCACTTGGTACATGGGTAATACGGATTGCTGAATCGGTAGTATTTACATGTTGTCCTCCTGCACCTGATGACCGAAAGGTATCGATTCTTAAATCATGAGGATCAATACTAGGCAATTCGATATCTGGTATCTCTGGAATTACAGCGATTGTGCAAGTGGAAGTATGAATGCGACCTTGAGATTCAGTATGCGGTATTCTTTGAACGCGGTGTCCTCCAGATTCGAATTTTAAGAGACTATATGCACCTCTATAAGGAATTTTAGCAATAATTTCTTTATAACCACCGCATTCTCCATAAGTAGCATTGATAATTTCCATTTTCCATCGACGAACCTCTGAATAACGAACATACATTCGAAATAATTCTCCCGTAAAAATTGCTGCTTCTTTTCCTCCAGTGCCAGCCCGTAGTTCAATAAAACAACCTAGCTTATCATTAGAATCAGTGGGTAATAGTAGTATTTTTAAGTTTTTTTCAATATTATTCCGATTTAAATAGAATGTTTTTAGCTCATCTTGAGCAATATCATGCATATCTACATCTTCAAGCAATTTTTTTGTATTAATTATTTCTTGTTTTATATCCAACCAACGTTCAAAACAAACAACTATTTCAGATAGTCGAGCGTGTTCCTTAGCTAATGTACAAAAATGTTTTTTGTCATCAATAGCATTGGGTTTACTGAGTAATTTTTCTAATACATTAAAACGTTCCTGTAAAGCTATTAGTTTATTGACAATGATAGAATTCATATATCTTTATCTTAAGGAGAGGTGGATTTTTGTTTAGATAAAAATGGATAACATCAATAATTATCAATATAATTTAAATATATATTGTATATATGAAGATATTATTGATCTTTTTTATATACCATTAATTATATTTAAACCACATTTACACGTGAATATTAATAGAATTATACACGTCTTTTTACAAATAATATTAAAGTATCAACATACCAGAATGGTATCATATATTTTTTATTTATAAAATAATTTAATTTTTATTTTTTAAAACATATATACCTCGTGAGTAATGAATATTTATTATTAAATAGATTTTTAACAGTCATTAAGTATTGTATTTGTGTATATAATTAAGATTATCAAAACAGTGTTTAAATTTTTTATTAATTTAAATGATACCTAATTATTATGATTATTTATTTAATAAAAGTAATATATATATATGAATATATGAATGAATAGTGAAAATTAAAGTATTGGGATTCAAAGAATTAAATAGAAACAATTATGTGTTTTTGTTTAAAAATATTAAATAACAAATTTAATAAATATTTAGATAATTCAAAACATTATTTCTTTTGATTAGCAGATAGATGATTACATTTAAGATGTGAATTTTAATATGAATAAAATAAATAAAATTTATTTTTTAGAAGATAGTTTTTTAAATTTTAATATTTAAATGTGTCAACATAGGTGTTTTAGAGTGTTTGGTATAGTGATGTTGATCTGTGTTTCCTGCGTTTATCATCATAATTTTGGTTTGTATGAAGATAAATTGGTATATATGTGGAATAATCATAAGAAATCAATATCCCGGATATTTTATTATCAAACACAAGGTACTATTATTTATTCAGTTAATCACCAAAAGAAGATGCATTTTAGGTTTATTTGGATTCATAATAATGATAATAATTATTGCATGAAATTATTTAATATTTTAGGATTAACTATAATTTCTATATCTGTAGAAAATGGAGTTGTTTGTATTTTAAATGGTATAATTTATCAAAATAATGATTTTAAAAATGAAATACAAAAATGGATTGTGGATTTCAACTATTTTTTAAAACAATTACAACAATGGATACTTGGATTACCTGGTAGTAATGCAGAATATAATCTGAATGCTATAGGCTGCTTATCTCATGTAAATTGTTGCTATGGCAATAAAAATATATCTATATATTATCGTCATTACTATACTAATAGTATACCAATTTTGCCTAAAGTCTTGGATGCGCATTATGATCAACATCATATTAAGCTAATAATTAATAATTGGAATGTACGATGAATTATCAATGGCCCTCTCCAGGAAAACTTAATTTATTTTTATACGTAACTGGATGTCGTGCAGACGGTTACCATTACTTACAGACATTGTTTCAGTTGATTGAGTATGGCGATACGATCAAAATATTTGTAACAAATAATGGTAGAATTAGATTATTTACTATTATGAATGATTTGGTATGTCGTGATAATTTAATTATACGAGCGGCAAAATTATTGCAATATTATTGTTGGCCAAATAAAAAGCCGGTATTCGGTGCAGATATTTTTCTTGATAAAATATTGCCTATCGGATCTGGTTTAGGAGGCGCTTCTTCTAATGCGGCAACTGTATTGATGGTACTTAATCAACAATGGCGATGTTATTTGAACAAACACGTTTTAATGCATTTAGGTTTGATGCTAGGAGCTGATGTGCCATTTTTTCTGTATGGACGTTCAGCATTTGCTGAAGGTATTGGAAATATATTAATACCGGTTTTTGTTCCTAAAAAATGGTACCTCATTCTCATTCCACCGGTTCGAATTAGTACTTTCTGGGGTTTTCAAATGTATGAATTAGAGAATCATTGTTATTCTCCATTTCGTTCGATGAGAGAGTTATTGTCTGTTTCATTTCATAATGATTTCGAAGAAATTATAAAAAAAATATCTCCTGAAATAAAAATTTTTTTTGCGTGTTTGTCGCAATTCGCATTAGCACGACTAACAGGAACAGGGTCTTGTATTTTTGCTGAATTTAAGACTGAACAACTTGCTTATCAAGTTCAAAGTTACTTGCCATCATGGGTCAGCAGTATTATAACACGCGGAATAAATCTATCTCCATTGCATCAAAAATTATTAAAATGTACCGCATATAGTAGTATAATTTTTTTATCTTAATAAATGTCTTACTATCATCGTCATTATTAATTATATAAATACTTAATAGTATTAGCAAATATAAAATTAAGAGATGCTTCTAAATATGAAACTGTTTACTGGAAATGCTATTCCAGAATTAGCCCAGCGTATTGCTAATAGATTATACATTAATCTCGGTAAAGCTTCTGTTGGTCGTTTTAGTGATGGAGAAGTAAGTGTTCAAATTAATGAAAACGTGCGCGGTGGAGATGTGTTTATTATTCAATCGACTTGTGCTCCAACAAATGATAATTTAATGGAATTAATTGTTATGGTTGATGCATTAAAACGCGCGTCAGCCGCTAGAATTACCGCTGTAATTCCTTATTTTGGATACGCTCGTCAAGATCGAAGAGTGCGATCTGCTAGAGTACCTATTACTTCTAGAGTTGTAGCAAATTTTTTATCTAGTGTGGGAGTGGATCGAATTTTAACGGTAGATTTACATGCTGAACAAATACAAGGATTTTTTGATGTGCCAGTAGATAATGTTTTCGGGAGTCCAATCTTATTGGAAGATATGACGCAACAGAATTTTAATAATCCTATTATAGTATCCCCAGATATTGGAGGGGTAGTACGTGCTCGTGCTATTGCAAAATTACTTAACGATACTGATATGGCAATTATAGACAAACGAAGGTCTCGCGCTAATATTTCTCAAGTTATGCATATTATTGGGGATATATGTAATCGTGATTGTATATTGGTAGATGACATGATTGATACGGGGGGAACATTGTGTAAAGCCGCAGATGTTTTGAAAGAAAGAGGAGCGCGCCGTGTATTTGCGTACACTACCCACCCAATTTTTTCTGGAGATGCTTATGAGAATATTCAAAATTCTATGATAGATGAAATTATTGTTTGTGACACTATTCCATTAAAACCAAAAATAAAATCTTTATCTAACGTACGTGTGTTAACCTTATCTGGTATGCTTGCTGAAACAATTCGGCGTATTAGCAATGAGGAATCAATTTCTGCTATGTTTGATCATTAATAAGATTATGTTGTATATATAAAAATATTAATTTATGTAAATATTGTATTTTTCTTCATGTTAATTGTTTTATTATCATTTTAATGATAGAAGATCTAGTATTATACTAAAATATATATCATGAAAATATCAAACGATTTTTAATATATGTATATGTGTTCAAGTAAAAATATATTTTTATAACATAAATATTGGGATTAATTAAATTTTAAATTTATAAAATTGTGTAGTGGTGTATATAATAATGACTATTAAGCTTATTGCTGGATTAGGAAATTCTGAAACGAGTTATTTTAATACCAGACATAATTTTGGTGCCAGATATGTTAAATCTTTAGCAACAAGATATAAAGTAATACTAAGTAAAAATACTATATTATGTGGATATGTTGGGAGGTTAAAATTAGCAACTAATATTGTGCATTTATTAATACCAGATTCGAATATGAACAATAATGGACTTTCAATATCTAAATGTGTTGATTTTTATCAATTATGTCCACAGGAAATATTGATTGCACATGATGATCTTGATCTACCGCCTGGCGTAATGCGTATTAAATTAGGTAAAAACATTAATAATAGTCATCGTGGCGTCAAGGATGTTATCGTTAAACTTCATAATAAATATGATTTTTATCGTTTACGTATTGGGATAGGTCATCCTGGTAACAAAAGTAAAGTCATTGGTTTTGTGTTAAATAAACCAACTATTTATGAGAAATATAAGATTAACCGTGTAATTAATGAAGCAATACTACATACTGAAAGTATAGTTAATAAAAAATTTATTGAAGTTATGAATCAACTACATTCCTATAATCCTGATTTTTTATAGAAATGTTGATTTAAAAATGTTTAATTTTAATTATAAAAATATTGGTTGCAACAATGGATTTTAATATTTATTTTTTGATTGTTAAAAAAATTTATGCAAATTGATTGTGGTATTATCGGATTACCGAATGTGGGTAAATCTACTGTATTTAGCGTATTGACTAATGCACCTGTTAAAATATCTAACTTCCCTTTTTGTACTATTCATCCCAATATATCTGTGGTTCGGATACCTGATCCGCGTGTATATCAATTAGCAGGTATTGTTGCGTCACGTGAAACAGTACATGGTAAGATTAAATTTGTAGATATTGCCGGTTTAATAAAAGGGGCTGCTCAAGGTATTGGTCTAGGTAGCAAAATTTTAAATCATATTCAAACAACAAAAGTATTGTGTCATGTGGTACGTTGTTTTGATGATAATCAAACTGTTCATGTTTTTAATAATATAGATCCCTGTAGAGATGCGGACATTGTTAATACCGAACTTATATTATTTGATATTTCTCAGTGCGAAAAAAGTATTTGTTCTTTACAAAAAAAACATAAACTTATTAACGAAAATATTGAACAACAGCTATTCGTATTGAAAAAATGTTTGGATTATTTATATGATGGAGTTCTTTTAAGGAAGGTACATTTTTCTAATATAGAAAGAACGAATATTGAAAAATTTAATTTTTTAACTAACAAACCAATTATTTATTTTGCTAATATTGATGAAAAATCTGTTACGAATAATACTTATTTAAATAAATTGCACGCATTTGCATTTAATAATAGTATACCATTGATCTCATGTTGTGCAATGTTATCTTCATCAAAAAATAGAGATGATCGTTTTAAAACAGCTATGAAACAGCAAAAAGATATATTGTGTGATATAGTTAGTGTTATTTTTTCTGTGTTAAATTTACGTACTTTTTTTACTATTAATTCACATATGACACGTGCTTGGATATATGTAGTCGGGATGACTGCATTAGAAGCAGCTAAAAAAGTACATAGTGATTTTAAAAAGGGTTTTATTCGTGTTCAAATTATTAAGTTCGATGATTTTATTTTTTATCGTGGGGAATTAGGTGCAAAGAAAGCTGGTAAGATATGTTATGCAGGTAAAGATTATTGTGTAAAGGATGGGGATATATTGAAGTTTTTATTTCAAATTTAGTGTATTTATTATCTTAAAAATTTTTGGGGTAGTTAACAACAATAGCCCGGTCTATTGTTTCTATAGAAACAATAGACCGGGCTATTGTTGTTATATGCGGCTATTATTATTAACGGCGATTTCCAAAGATACGAACTATCATTAAAAATAAGTTAATGAAATCTAAATATAAAGTTAATGCTCCTATAATCGAGTATTTACGAAATTGATCTTGATTGTCTATAGATAAAGATGCTCCTATAGATTTGAGTTTTTGAGTATCATACGCAGTTAACCCGACGAATATAATAACGCCAATATATGTAATGAGCCACATTAAAGCTGTATTTTTTAACCATAAATTAACCATTGAGGCTAGTACTATACCAATTAGCGCCATAAATAATAAATTACCAAAACTGCTTAAATCTCGTTTAGTAGTATACCCATATAATGTCATTGCTCCGAACATACCTGACGTCACGACAAACGCGCTAGATATGGATGACGTAGTATACAGTATAAATACACTGGATAAGGTTAAACCTGTTAACATTGAATATAACATAAATAAGGTAGTTGCTAAAGAACCACTTAATCGTGTTACCATACCAGAAAGAACAAATACTAATGCTAGTTGACCAATAATCAGGCTAAAAAATATTATTTGATTGGAAAATAATAATTGAAGTATTGCCGGAGTTCGAGAAGCGTACCAAGCAACAAAGGCTGTCAACAATAACCCGCAAGACATCCACCCAAATACTTGCAAGATATATGGCTGTATTGCGTTATTGACCTGTTCTGACGCTGTATTTTGAAAACGGGGAAATTGATCCATACTTATCACCTTCAAAAATGATTGAAATAAAAAATTTATGTGCATTATATCGCAAGCAAATCATGTGATCAACAAAATGTTTCATAACATCATTTTAAAAATGAATGTGAAGTTCAAATGAATATTAAATAATCGTATATATTACTTTATCAAAAGTAATAACTGAAAATAAATTATTATTTAAATAATTATTTTAAATAATAATGTTGAACAGTATTTGCTTTTTTGTCAAATTCATATATTAGCGGAACACCTGTTGGCACATTAATTTGAAATATTTCTGATTCATTTAAGTGATTGAGAAACTTTATTATAGCGCGTATAGAATTTCCATGGGCAACGATAATAATTGTTTGACCTTTTTTGATATGAGGTATTATGGATTGGTTCCAATAAGGGATTACTCTTTTTAAGGTTAGTTCTAAACTTTCACTACTAGGTAATTCATCAGTACTGATGTTAGCATAACGATTGTCATTTGTTGCAATAAACTGATTATTTCCACCACAAATATTTGGAGGAATAACATTGAAACTACGACGCCATTTTTGAATTGTTTTGTATCCATATTCTTTTATGGCTTCATCTTTATTTAATCCTTGCAGTGCCCCATAATGACGTTCATTGAGTCGCCAAGATTTTTCTATTGGTAGCCATGCTTGATCTAATTGATCTAATATGATCCATAAAGTATGAATTGCTCGTTTTAATACTGAAGTATATCCATAATTAAAAAAAAATCCATTTTTTTTTAATATTCTACCAGCGCATTGCGCTTCAGAACGTCCTTTTTCTGATAAGTCTACATCAACCCATCCAGTGAATCTATTTTCTTTGTTCCATTGACTTTCTCCGTGTCTTATTAAAACTAATTTAGTTATATGCATAATTTGTTCTCTTATTTTTTTTGTTTACGAACATGTGAAGTGATTATATACTGCTTGTTTTAGATTGGCTATTTTAATTGTATGATGCGTAATATCGAAATAAACTTAAATTTTTAATACGTGCATATACGAATAATATTTCGTACTCTAATGCAGTTTAAAAGTGATAATTTTTATGAATTAAACAAAAAATTAAAATAGGTTTGTAGTCCCATACTGAAATACGGTCACATACAGTATGATTTTTTATTTATATTTAATTACATTGTTATAAAACGAATAAATATATGATACAAATTATTTATGTAGCGAGCCCGGAAAGTCAGCAAATTCACGTTTGGAAATTAGATAGTATTTATGGGCTACTAGAATTAATACAGGTGATATATACTCACGGACAGGCACAACCTATGGCTGTGCATCCTAATAAGCGATTTTTGTATGTTGGAATACGTCCCAATTTTGGAATTACTACTTATCGTATCGATCAGATAGGTTTGTTAGCGGATCATGGGACAATTGGGATCTTCAGTAGCCCCACTCATTTGATTAGCGACAAAAAGGGTGCGTTTTTGTATTGCACATCTTATAGAAATAACACGGTGAGTGTGATTCCTATAAGTATGTCAGGAATGCTTCTTGATAGCCCTATACAAATTATAGAAGGCCTGTTAGGGTGTCATTCCGCAAATATAGATAAATTCAAAAAATTACTTTGGGTTCCTTGTTTGAAGGAAAATGCTATTAGGTTATTTAACATAAATTCGTTTGGAATGTTGACATCATACGATCCATCTATTATTAAAATTAATGTTGGTTCTGGTCCGCGTCATATGATTTTCTGTGATTTCGATTGTTACGCATATGTCATTAATGAATTAACGAGTACTGTTGATGTTATAAAATATAATAATTTTCAAAAAATTCCAAGTATCGTTCAAACAGTAAGTATAATTCCTAAAAATATCAGCATTAACCGATGTTGGGCAGCTGATATACATATCACTCCTAATGGGCGTTGGTTATATTGTACTGATAGATCTATTAATATTATTAGTTGTTTGGAGATCTCTAAAAAGACAAAAAAATTAAAATTTGTTGGTTATCAACTCACTGAAGAACAGCCGCGTGGTTTTGCAATTGATTATCAGGGAAAATTTTTAGTGGTCGCAGGTCAAAAATCAAATTGTATCTCTTTATATAAGATTGATTCAGATAATGGAACATTAACTATGTTGTCTCGTTATTCATCAGGAAAGGGTCCTATGTGGGTTAGTATTATTACGTTGAATTGCAAATGAGTATACAACAAAATCATTCATTCTTACACGATGATGGTCATGTAAAGCATAATTTTTTATAAGTATGATTTTTTATGTACTTATAAATTAATAGTAAATTTATGTGAATATATTTGTATTTTATATATTCGTGTTAAGAATATAGAAGCCATAATCGGATAAAACTACCGTTTAAGTATGTTATTGGTAAAGTATAAAACAAGGTTTATCATTATACAATGATAAGATATTGGATTTTGTCTTATTATAAGTGTAATAAAAACACAAAAACTTTTGTTTTATTTTGTTATTTTACTATGTTTGTTCTATCAGATTTTTTAACTGATAATCTTCAAAATTTATAATTTACTTTTTAAGTAAATTGTATAATAGGGAACTCTGGAGGCGAATAATGCGAAAGATAGGATCTTTGTTTTTAAATTTGTTATGATTGTTTGTGATTATTTTTGCATTATGTAAGTGTCATGAATATTCATCTTGAGTAATTAAATCTACAGATTTTAGAAACATTTTAGATATATTAAATATTTTTTAAACAAAAGAACATTTACTTATTCTAAACATTTTTGTTGATTTTTTTGTGAGTAAAATGAGTGTACTCATATATCATATGAGTATATGTTTTGTTTAGTACATAAATTAGTTGATTTTTTTTAAATATTAAATATGACATTTAATATAATGAATTAGTTTGATTAATTGTATATGTGATAATATATATATTAAATTGTGATATCTACATACATAGAATTATATTTAGATTGTATTGTTTCTATTAAAAATATCTTTTATCTCCAGATATTTCATTTTGTATAGAATACAATAAGAATATTCATCAATAATAAATAAAATAACACCATTATAATTATAATGGTAGATTGAATCGCTGCAACTTGATAAATAATTGGGATTGCAGTGTATAAGGTTGTTGTTTTTGTTATTTTGGAAGAAAAACTTTATGTTTACTAGAATTAAAAATTCTAGTAAATTTTATTTGTTTTGTATTCTTTAATGTATGAAAGATAAAAGATTTATTTTGAACAATAATTCATTATTATGATAGGTGTATTAGACGTTTTTGAGCTTGTTTTGCTGCATTGCTGTTAGGATATAATTTGCCTACTTTTTTATATATTGTTTTGGCTTTGTCTTTTTGTTCTGTTTCTTGCATGATAATACCGATTTTTAATAATGCATCTGATGCTTTTAATGATTTAGGATAATTCTTTACGACTAATGCAAAATGCCGAGCAGCGTCATGTTTGTTGCCTTTGTTGTAGTAAAGCTGTCCTAGCCAATAATGCGAATTTGATTGGTAAATTGATTCTGGATGGTTTCTTATGAAATTCTGGAAAGCTTCTATTGCTTGATTATATTGTTTTTTTTCTAATACTAATGATACTGCTTGTTTATACGCAGTATCTACATCTATTATCATTGCATTATTTGTTTTTTTTGGTCTTTGAATGTTTGAGTGACTAGATAATTTATCAGGAATATTGTTAGAATAGTGTATGTTACGTTTATTTGAAATATTATTAGTATGTTGAGGTGATGCTGATTGGTTATTTATAATTTCTGATATATGATGTTGCATATCTTGAATATGTCCACGCAAGATATCAATATCTCGTTGATTTTCAGCTAATTGCTGTTGCATTTGAATTAAGCATTGACTATGTGCGTCATATATCTGATGTAATTGATTAATACGTTGATTGGTATCTATCTTATGATTTACATCTTTAGCATATACAATATTATTATTTGTAATATTAAAATATATCATCATTATGATGATTATATTTAATTTACATAGAAATAGTATATACTTAAGCATATGAATATTATTTATATATTAATACAACGCGTCTATTTTTAGAGTAAGCTTCTTCGTTTTGTCCTAATACAGCTGGTTTTTCTTTACCATAAGATATAGTTAACATTTGTTCAGATAATACACCTTTACTTTGGAGGTATGATTTTACAGAGTTAGCTCGACGTTCACCCAATGCAATATTGTATTCTGGAGTACCACGTTCATCAGCATGGCCTTCAATTTTAATATGTTGTAATGGATTATTATATAAAAAATTGGCATGGATGTTTAATGAGTAAAAAAAATTAGAAGGAATATCATATTGGTCTAAAGGAAAATAAATAACATTATTGGATTTTAATTCTTGTGTTTTTAATTGTATTTGTTCATCGATTACTCTACTATTTTTTATATTAGTATGATTAAAATGATTTAATTCAACTTTTTTTTGATTAGGAGTAACAGTATCGTACTGAGATAACGAAGAACATGCAGTTATTACTATGCTCACACTTATCGCGGATATTAGTTGTTTAAAAAAATTGTTTGGTTTCATTTATATATCCATTGTTCATTATTTTTAAATTGTTAATCGTAATGAAAATAGTTATTATCTTATTCTAAATGTAATGGAGACCAAGTTGGAAATCTTATATCTCCTTGATCTCCTTGTATATGAGCTTTAAAATGACCATCAATAGAGATTAATTCTAAATTGGATTTTGTTGTTAAATCCTTATTAATATTACTGTATAATACCATAGTATTGTTGGGCGCTATACTAGGAGAATCAGCTAACAGTGTATCTGTTAATATTTCTTCTTGTCCAGTTAATAAATTTAATTTAGCAATATTTTGTTTTCCTTGATGTCTATTAACCATTATTATAAATGTCCCATCTGAACTAACATTTGGATTTTGATTACTAGTATGTAGCCAAGATAATCTTTGAATTTCAGTAGTTTTAACATTAATTTTATATATTTGTGGACTGCCTCCTTGGTCTGAAGTATAGGCTATATTTTGATTATCCGGAAACCAACTAGGTTCGGTATTATTGTTCCTATTTTTAGTTAATTGTGTAATTTCTCCAGATTCTAAATCCATAATATATAAATTTAAACTACCTGTTTTGGATAAAGAAAAAGCTAGTTTTTTGCAGTCGGGAGAAAAAGAAGGGGCGCCATTATGGCCCGGGAAACTAACAATATTATTAACTAACCCAGTGTTTAATGCTTGAATAACAAGTTCTGAATGGCCGGAGGCAAAGGTAACATAAGCAATTTTTTTTCCATCTGGAGACCAAGCCGGAGACATTAATGGTTCTGTCGAGCGGCAAATTGAAATTTGATTATGACCATCGTAATCAGAAATATATAACTCATAGGGATAGTGATCATTATGAATGCGCAAAACATAAGCAATACGTGTACAAAATGCACCTTTTATACCGGTTAACTTTTCAAAAATTTCATTGCTTATAGCATGGGCTACATAGCGTAGCCATTTTTTTTCTACTGAATATTGATTTTCTGATATTATTAATGCAGGGTTGCTGGAAGTATCTATTAAATGATATGAGATAATGTAACTTTCATCGTAGTTTATATGTACTGTTCCTAATACAATAATATTAATACCCAGTTTCTCCCAAAAAGTTGGGATAACATCGGATACTTTAGTGGGTTTATGTGGTAAATATTCTACGGGAATAGTATTGAATTTGCTGCTATTGCGTAAGTCCGCGGCTATTATTGATGCTATATCTTCAATTGATATTGATTTGTTATACTGATTACTAACACATGTAAAAGGTATTACAGCAATGGGGTGCGCAGCATTTACTCCACATGTAATTTCGATATGCATATCTGCAAGTAACGCAGGTTTCCATAAAAATATAATTAACATTATTGATAAAGATACTTTTTGCAACCAGTGTGGTAGTTTATGAGTTTTTTTAATTATTAAATACATGAAAATTTTATAATGAAAATAGATTATTTAATGGACCAATATATTATTATTATTTTATAAATGTGTAAATATTTTGTTTATTGAGGAGAAAAATTTAATATTGTGTTTTTAAATATTTCGTAAATATCTGAATTTGGTGGTTTAGGAATTTTTGCTAATTTGGCGGCGATAATTGCTGCTTGGCATAAATCGTAATCTCCAGATATAGCGGTTACTGATAATAACGTGCCGTCAGGTGCTAATTTGATGCGTAGATTGCATTGTTTACCAACATAATACGAAAAGTTATAAAATTTTTGTTGTATTGATTCGCTGATCATACGCTTATATATATTAATTTCATTACTTTTAATCATTTCGTTTGAAATATTATTTTCATTATCATTTTTTTTTGTTGTCAAGTCTAATTTAGATTTTTTGTTATTTTCTATAGATTTTTTTTTGTTAATTAATGTATTCAGTAAATTATTGAGTTCGTTAGAGTCATGGGATTGATAATTTAATTTATCATGTATTAGTATATTTTTTTCTATAGTATTCTGACTTTTCTTTTTAGGGGTGTTGGGCGCTGTTGGTCCTGCCAATGGAGGCTGTGCTTCTGTTATTTTGAATCGATTTGATTGATCTTGACTTTTCTTTTTAGGGGTGTTGGGCGCTGTTGGTCCTGCCAATGGAGGCTGTGCTTCTGTTATTTTGAATCGATTTGATTGATCTTGACTTTTCTTTTTAGGGGTGTTGGGCGCTGTTGGTCCTGCCAATGGAGGCTGTGCTTCTGTTATTTTGAATCGATTTGATTGATCTTGACTTTTCTTTTTAGGGGTGTTGGGCGCTGTTGGTCCTGCCAATGGAGGCTGTGCTTCTGTTATTTTGAATCGATTTGATTGATCTTGACTTTTCTTTTTAGGGGTGTTGGGCGCTGTTGGTCCTGCCAATGGAGGCTGTGCTTCTGTTATTTTGAATCGATTTGATTGATCTTGACTTTTCTTTTTAGGGGTGTTGGGCGCTGTTGGTCCTGCCAATGGAGGCTGTGCTTCTGTTATTTTGAATCGATTTGATTGATCTTTTATGTTGTTGTTTTTTTCTTTTTTCGGGTTAGAGTTGTGAATGAAGGTATTAATTGAATTTTTGTTATTAGCTATTTTAGCAGTGTATTGTTGTTGTTTTTTTATTATATGTTTATATAGCAATAAAGAGACGATCACATGTACAATGATTGATATCATAACAGCAGATCTAAATTTTTTGTAATATCTATTAAACAAATTTAATAATTATCATCCAAGTTGTGTAAGAATATCGTTCCGTATTCAAACGGAAGGATTTGTTATCATTCCAATTGAATTTATACCGATCTTATTTAACAAATTCAATACTTTAATTATTTCGTCGTATTCTACAGTTTTTGAAGCAGCGATCAAGCACGTTATATTAGGAGCGATGTGTGTTTGATGACTTATTTCTGATGAAATTTGGTCTAAACGCACTTTCTCTACATGTTTAGTATTAATAATGAGATTATAGAATCCCATTCCTAAAATTTCAATAGTAATTATAAGTTTTTCATTGTTGATAATGTTTGGTGTTACTGGGCTATTTGGCAAATTTACTTCAAAGCTTTGTATCCATTTAGATGGTATCAACATAAAGATCATTAAAAGAACTAATAATATATCTAAAAACGGTATGATATTAATATCAGACTTAATCGTGTTTCTGATACGCTTTCTCTTCATATTGATTTTCCTTGTTTAGCGCAGAATCAATATTAAAAAAAATTTGATGATATAGAATCGTAATAAATTCTTCTATAAAGTTGTGATAATCTTGATCCATATTGTTTATTTGTGTAGTTAAGTAATTAAATGCTATAACCGCTGGAATCGCTACAAACAAACCAATTGCTGTAGAAATTAATGATTCAGCAATACCTGGTGCAACAATTTGCATATGAATCATCTGAGTGGCGACATTGTTAGTCGCCGTTGTTTTACCTAATTCTATAAAAACGTGTATAATCCCCAATACGGTTCCAAATAAGCCAAGATATGGACTAATGGATCCGATTGTACCTATTAATGGAATATAATCTTCTAACGATTTTAATTCTGTATTTATTGCAGTATGCATACTATCCAGTGTTCTAGACATCATTGTTTCAGGTGAACAATGTTTTGTTTGATATAACTTAGAAAATTCCTTAAAACCTACATAAAAAATTTGTTCAGCTCCATTTAATTTATTACGATGAGCTGCAGCTTTTTGATATAAACTAGATAAATCTATTCCAGACCAAAATTCGTTTTCAAATACTTTTAATTTTCTCTGTGCTGAACTTAGTACGAAGATACGATGGAAGATAATACTCCAAGATAAAACAGAAAATCCAATTAATATGAATATGCTAATTTGTACTAAAATATTAGTTTCCAAAAATAAGTCAAAAATATTCATACTAATTAATTCAAATTAAATATTGTATAAAGGGCATAACAATGTGTTGTTATCATAGATAATCTTTATTATTACGAAAGTAATTCAATTCCTAAGATAACATAATCGTACACACATAACAGTTATAAAAGGTAGTTCTTACAAAATAATCTTTTAATAACATGTAGTTTTTAAAAAATATATTATAATAAAATATTACTTAATTTTATCTAAAAAGTGAAATAAGATAAAAGTAAGAAGCGATTACATTATCCATTTTGGATATAATAAAAACAATATTAATCATGTCTCACTTACTATTACCATAATATAGGTAATATAGCTACTAATATTATTAGTAATGTACATGGCATATGCGTATATGTTATTTACATATATTATGTGTATTGTTGTTTATCAATAGATTTAATAAATTGGCCAATGTTAATAAAATTATTTACGATATGTACTCCTGATTGCGATAAAATCTCGTATTTTTCATGAGCAGTACTGCCAATGCCAGAAATAATAGCACCTGCGTGCCCCATACGTTTCCCTTTAGGAGCGGTAGTTCCAGCAATATATGCAATCACTGGTTTCTTAATATATTTATTAATATATTTTGCTGCTTTTTCTTCAGATCTACCTCCTATTTCACCAATCATTACCATTAATGATGTTTGAGGATCTTGTTCAAATAATGATAATATATCAATAAAATCAGAACCAAGTATCGGGTCACCTCCAATGCCGACGCATGTGGACTGACCCAATCCAAGGTCAGTTGTTTGTTTTACTACTTCATATGTTAAGGTACCTGATCTGGATATAATTCCTACGCAACCTGGGTTATGGATATCACTTGGCATAATTCCAAGTTTACACTGGCCTGGAGTAATGATTCCTGGACAATTTGGTCCAATCATACATGTGTTATGTTTTTTTAATTGTTGTTTTATTAATAACATATCCAATATTGGAATTCCTTCGGTAATACAAACAATTAATTTAATACCGGCATGAATTGATTCTAAAATTGCGTCCTTACAGAAAGGAGCGGGTACATAAATAATAGAAGTCGTCGCACTGGTGTTATTTATTGCCTCACCAACAGTGTTAAATATTGGCAATCCAAGATGGATACTTCCTCCTTTTCCAGGGGTAACTCCGCCTACTATTTTAGTACCATAATTTAATGCTTGTTGAGAATGAAAACTGGCGTGTTTACCAGTAAATCCTTGACAAATTATTTTTGTATCTTTGTTAACTAAAATTGACATTTTTTAAGTTCACCGCAGTTACACTTTGTTGAATTGCATAAATTAAATTATCGGTAACAATAATATTAAGTTTGCTATTAATTAATCGATTAGAACCTAATGTAGAATTATTTCCTTCTAACCGAGCCACAATAGGAATATGTTTTGTGGTATATCTGGCCAATGCAGTTATGATACACTCAGCGACTAAATCACAGCATACAATTCCCCCAAAAATATTTACAAGTATCGCTTGCACTTTAGCATTTTTTAAAATCATATTAAAAGCTGATATTATGCATTCTTTATTAGCACCTCCCCCGATGTCTAAAAAATTAGCAGGAATCCCTCCTAATGATTTAATTACATCCATAGTAGCCATTGCTAACCCAGCACCATTGACCATACAGCCAATATTTCCCTCCAAGGGAATGTAATTGATAAAATTCAGCATATCGATTGGTTTATTTATAGCGCATATATTTAACAATTCTGATTGTCTAAATATAGCATTACGATCTACAATCATTTTGGCATCTAAACAATAAAAATAATCATCATCAGTAATAGCTAATGGATTAATTTCAATTAACGTTAGGTCATGTTCCAGCAACATACGTGTTATGCTAACAATAATTCTGGAAAATTGATTTATTTTGGCTCCAGATAAGCCTAATTTACATGCTAATATCCGTCCTTGATACGGATATATTCCTACTGAAGGATTTATGACAATTTTGTGAATAAAATTAGGTGTTTTTTGTTCTGTAATTTCAATGTTCATACCACCTTGCGTAGAAGCCATACATATTATTTGGGATTCATCTCTATCAATTGATATGCTTAAATAAAATTCTTGAATAATTTTTACAGCTGGTTCTATTAAAATAGAAGTCACTAATTCCCCGGTATCGGTAGTTTGATATGTTATCAATCTATTACCAAGCCATTTATTAGCAAAAGATAATATATTTTTCGTGGAATGTACAAGACATACTCCTCCTGATTTCCCGCGCCCTCCTGCTCGCACTTGACATTTTACTACCCATGGGCCATAACCTATGCTATTTGATACAATACAATGCTCTATATCATTTATAGTAGCACATACAAAACCTTTCAAAACAGGTAAATTGTATTTTTCCATTAATTTTTTTGCTTGATATTCATATAAGTTCATAATATGTGATCGTACGTATTGTGATTGCTTAAGATTAAGATAATAATTTAGTTAATATAATGTATTAATTTATTAAAAATATAAGAATATAAAAAATATTTATATATATTGTGTTATTATATTTCTAAAAACAAGCGTGTTGGGTCTTCTAACAACTCTTTGATATATACTAGAAATCTTACCGAATCTTTTCCATCTATTAATCTATGATCATATGATAATGCTAAATACATCATAGGTAATATTACTATCTGCCCATCTTGAGCTATGGGTCGGTCCTTTATTGCATGCATACCAAGAATTGCGCTTTGTGGAGGATTAATGATAGGAGTAGACATTAATGACCCAAAAACTCCACCGTTAGTAATGGTAAAATTACCTCCGCTTAATTCTTCAATTGTTAGTTTACCGTCTCTTCCTTTTTCAGCCAAAGATTTTATATTTTTTTCTATGTCAGACATGCTTAATGTATCGATATCTCGTAACACTGGAGTAATTAAACCACGTACTGTAGATACTGCAATACTTATATCAAAATAATGATAATATACAATTTCTTCTCCATCAATAGATGCATTAATTTCAGGAAAATGTCTCAATCCTTCTAAAACTGCTTTTACATAAAAAGACATGATTCCTAATGTAATTCCATAACGTTTTTCAAATAATTCTCCATATTTTTTTCGCAGTTTTATGATGGGTTGCATGTTTACTTCATTAAAAGTAGTTAACATAGCTGTAGTTTTAGTAACAGCTAATAGGCGTTCTGAGATTTTTTTTCGTAATCGATTCATTACAATACGTGTTTCTTTGCGATCGTTTTTTGTATTTTGTATGTGATGATGCGCTACATTTTCATTATTTTGTTGATTAGTATAATGTAATTTTTTTTCGGAATGAATATGTGACTCTATATCTTGACGAGTTAGACGTCCTTTTATTCCACTGCCTTGAATATTTGTTAGCTGTAAATTATGCTCTGTCATTAATTTGCGAATAGATGGAGTTAAAATGTTATGATTTTTGTTATCTCGGGTAAGAATATGTTCTTGAGATGCTACTGATGTAATAGATTTTTGATCTTGAAATATTTTTTTTGTATCTTTTTGGGAAACGATATGATCAATATTTAGACGGCCTAAAATTTGGCCGGATACTACTGTTGATCCCTCTTGTTCTGAAATTGATTCTAAAATTCCTGTGTTTGGAGCGGGAATTTCTAACATAATTTTGTCTGTTTCTATTTCCAGTAAAATATCATCTTGTTTAACTGTATCTCCTGATTTTTTATGCCAAACAGCAACAGTAGCGTCTGCAACCGATTCTGGTAAATTCGGAACCACAATGTCAATACTACTCATTTTCTATCCTTTTTAAAAAATTAATTTAGATTTAATGCATCGTCAATTAATTTTTTTTGTTGTTGTTGATGCACTGAAAAATATCCTACTGCAGGTGCAGCAGCATCAGGACGTCCTATATAATTTAACGTAACATTTTTAGATATTATGTTATGAAAACAATGTTGTATGTAATACCAAGCTCCTTGATTTTTAGGTTCTTCTTGACACCAAGTAAAATCCTGTACATTCGAATAAGAAGCTAAAATAACCTGTATATTTGTATAAGGGAAAGGATATAGTTGTTCAATGCGAATAATAGCTATGTTATATTGTTCGTTTTTACGTCGTTGAATTAATAAATCATAATATACCTTTCCAGAGCATATTATCACACGTTTGATTTTATTTGAAACGATATTATCGTCTATTTCATTCAAGACCGTTTTAAATGATCCGTATGCTAAATTTTCTAATGAAGTAGTTACTACGGGATGTCTTAATAGAGACTTTGGTGATATAATAATTAGTGGTTTTTTACAATTCATATCACATGTTGCTTGTTGACGTAATATATGGTACATTTGGTCTGGGGTGGAAGGCACACAAACGTGTATGTTATGTTCAGCACACAATTGTAAATATCGTTCCATACGAGAAGAAGAATGTTCCGGTCCTTGTCCTTCATATCCATGAGGTAAAAGCATTACTAAACCGCATAATTGGCCCCATTTTTGCTCACTGGAACTAATGAATTGATCGATAACAATTTGCGCTCCATTAGAAAAATCTCCAAATTGTGCTTCCCAAATAATTAGCATATTATTTGCCAAACTGGCGTAGCCATATTCAAATGCTAAAGCTGCTTCTTCGGATAACACTGAATCCCAGATAAAAAGAGATCCTTTTTTATTTTCTTTTGTATTAATAAGGTGCATTAAAGGGATATATTTCGTACCATTATTTTGATCATGTATTACAGCATGTCTATGAAAAAAAGTTCCTCGAGCAGCGTCTTCTCCAGATAAACGAATAGAAATTCCTTGATCTAATAAAGTAGCGTACGCTAGCATTTCTGCCGCTCCCCAATCAAACAGTCTATTACCTAAAGCCATCTCTATTCTTTCATGATAAATGTTTTTTACTCTAGAGTGCATAGCGATACTTGATGGAATATCACTGATACGATAGGCTAAATTTTTTAAGTATTGGATGTTTATTTTGTTAGAATGTAGAACGTTTTTATTTTTATGTAAGCTATTTGTATGTAAAGAAGCGCGAATATGTATCGGTTTCCATTTATTCAGAACACAACATTTTTTTTCCAATGTTTCACGATATGTATTAATCATTTGAGAAATTTCATTTGTATTTATAATTCCAGTTTTATTTAAAAAATCAGAATAAATATTAAGTAATGTTGGATGATTACGAATTTTTTTATACATCAGAGGTTGAGTAACACTTGGTTCGTCAGCTTCATTGTGTCCATGCCTGCGGTAACATACTAGATCAATTATTACATCACGTTTAAACACACTGCGAAAATTTAATGCGGCGCGAGTAACATAAACGACTGCATCTACATTATCTGCGTTAACATGGAATATAGGGGCTTGTATCATTTTTGCGATATCTGTACAATGTTGAGTAGAACGAATGTCGTGGATATTTGATGTTGTAAATCCCACTTGATTATTAATAATAATATGTACCGTGCCGCCTACATCATAAGCACGAGTTTTAGACATGTTAAAAGTTTCTTGAACGATGCCTTGAGCGCTGATTGCTGCGTCCCCATGAATTGTAATTGGGAGCACGATATTACATTTTTTTTCATCATGATGAATCGATTCTTTAAGCAACTGATCAATCCGCGCTCGTGTGCATCCCATGACTACTGGGCTAACAATTTCTAAATGAGAAGGATTACACAGTAGAGATAAATGTATGATCTCTCCATTCACTGTAATATCCGAATAAAATCCTTGATGATATTTTACATCGCCACTACCGCAAGGAGTACGGTGTTTATTAGAAAATTCGTCAAATAAATCTTGAGGATTTTTACCTAAAATATTAACTAATACATTTAGACGACCACGGTGAGCCATACCTAAAAATATTTCTTTAATGTTATGATGACAAACGGAGTAACGTATAATTTCTTTTAGCATAGGGATTAAAACATCCCCCCCCTCTAATGAAAATCTTTTAACTCCTGGAAATTTTATTCCTAAATAACGCTCTATTCCTTCTGCCGAAACAATTTCTTCGAGAAATTGTTTTTTCTCTTCACTATGAAACTTAAACATTCCCTCTGTGGATTCAAAGTGATTTTGAATCCACAGTATTATATTTATATCAAGAATATGCATATACTCAATGCCTATAGGACCACAATAAGTTTTTTTAAGAAATTCATATATTTCTAATAAGGTCATTGATTCTTTGTGTATTCCAAAATGGGTTATATCGAATTTTCTTTGAAGATTTTGTAAAACGAAATTATAACTCTCTAAGTCTAAAAGATAGTTTTTGTATTCACTGTTCCGTAACTGTAAAGGATCTAATGCGGCGCATTGGTGTCCATATATTCTGAAAGAATTTATTAATTGTAATATCTGTATATAAGTAATATCACTACAAGTATTATCTTGTGCATGTGAATCACGAGATGCGATGTTGTATTCTAATTTAGAATACGTGTTATTTTTTAAATTATCAGAATATTGATTGTTATAATTGCTTTCAACAGATAATTGTTTAAAAACTTCAATCCAACTAGAATCTATGGAATTGGGATTTTTTAAAAAATCTTTATAAATTTGTTCTATATAAGATTGATTATTTTTTGATAAATAAGAAGAGTTTAACCAATTTTTCAGTGTGTCACTATACATTCTAAAATCCTTGTATTTTATTACATTTATTTTTAAAACACTCGACATCAAGTAATTAGTTTAATACAGTATTTGCTATATTATAAATAATCGGTTTTAATTTTATTAGTTACTATAATCATGCATAGATATATTTCATTTTATTTGGACTGTTGTTTGTGTATTGTGTTAAATTGTGTTTTATAATTATTGTTGTTCTCTTAAATGTTATGTATGCCAATTAAATTTTTTGCTAATATTCGTTTAATATGACCTATAGCCTTGGCTGGATTTAACTTTTTAGGACACACACTAACGCAATTCATAATGTTATGACAACGAAAAATACTAAAAGAATCTTGTAAGAGTTCCAAGCGTTCTTGATCGTTAGTATCGCGGCTGTCCATCAAAAAGCGATATAAGGTCAATAATCCAGCAGGGCCAATAAATTTATCTGGATTCCACCAAAAAGAGGGGCAAGCACTAGAACAACATGCGCATAATATGCATTCATACGATCCATCTAATTTAGAACGTTCTTCTGGAGATTGTAAATGTTCGTGAAGAAATTGAGGTTGTTGATTGGAACGCTCATGTATTAAAAATGGTTGTACTCTTTCATACTGAAGAAAGAATTGACTCATATCTACTACTAAATCACGAATTATTGGAAATCCAGATAATGGACGTACTACAATTGCATTTTGATGATTGCTATCATATAATTGCTTCAATGAAGTAATGCATGCCAGATTATTTGTGCCATTAATATTCATTCCATCAGAACCACATACCCCTTCTCTGCAAGAACGCCGAAATGTTAAAGTTGGATCTTGTTCTTTCAATTTAATTAAGGCATCTAATAATGTCATATTTTTTGCATGTAATAAATTAAGTGTATAATTTTTCATGCAGGCATTTTTACTAATTTCAGGATGATAACGGTAAATGGAAAATTTAATTTGCATATTTAAACTCCATTTTTTAATAAACACGAGTTTTCGGAGGAAAAGGAGAACGAAATTTTGGTTGCATATTCACATTACGACGAATCATAATATCATTTTTTGGTAAATATAACGTATGACACAACCAATGTTTATCATCGCGCATAGGAAAATCATAACGACTATGGGCTCCTCTGCTTTCGGTTCTAAAAATAGCAGCCATAGCAGTTACATAAGCAGTTTCTAATAAATTATCTAATTCTAAGCATTCAACACGTTGTGTGTTGAATGTATAAGATTTATCTGATAAAACCGCGCAGTTTAATCGATTACGTATTTCTTTTAGTTCTTGTAATCCTTTCAGCATTTTTTGCTCTTCTCTGAAAACAGAGAAATTGTTTTGCATACACGACTGCAAATCTTGGCGTATTGTTACTGGATTTTCTGTTGCACCCGATTTATTATTATTATTATTCCAACGAATATAACGAGCTAATGATCGTTCTATATCAGAATCGGTAGGTCCGCGAGCCGGCCATTCTTCTTCTGATAAATACGCTTGTATATATGTTCCTGTAGCATGTCCGAATACGATTAAATCTAATAAAGAATTTCCACCTAGTCGATTAGCCCCGTGTACTGATACACAAGCAGTTTCTCCAACTGCAAATAAACCTGGTACTATCGTATCTGTACCCGCATTGTTTACAGTAATTACTTCTCCGCGCACTGTTGTAGGAATACCACCCATCATATAATGACAGGTAGGAAATACTGGAATTAATTCTTTTACGGGATCTATATAAGAAAAAGTACGCACTAATTCCAAGATACCAGGTAAACGTAATTCTAATAATTCTTTTCCCAAATGATCTATTTTTAATTTAACATGAGGACCGCATGTACCTGAATAACCTCGACCTTCTTGAATTTCCAACATAATTGCCCGAGCTACCACGTCGCGTCCGGCTAAATCTTTTGCATTAGGAGCATAACGCTCCATAAATCTTTCTCCTGCAATATTTAAAAGATATCCTCCTTCACCACGACATCCTTCACTTACTAAGATCCCGACACCAGCTATACCAGTGGGATGAAATTGCCACATTTCCATATCTTGAGCAGGAATACCTGCTCGCAACACCATGCCAATTCCATCCCCTGTGTTGATATGGGCATTGGTGGTAGATTGATAAATACGTCCTCCTCCTCCAGTTGCAAGTACTGTAGCACGTGCTTTAAAATATGCTAATTCTCCTGTTTCAATAGAAAAAGCAACACAACCAAGTATTCTTCCATCTTGATTTTTTACTAAATCTAATGCGTACCATTCTGAAAATATGGTTGTTTTGTTCTTCAAGTTTTGTTGATACAATGTATGTAATAGCGCATGTCCGGTACGATCAGCAGCTGCAGCAGTACGTGCTGCTTGTTTTTTTCCATAATATAAAGTTTGTCCTCCAAATGGACGTTGGTAAATACGACCATTTTTTAGTCTAGAAAATGGTAACCCCATATGTTCTAACTCCAGAACTGCTTTCGGTCCTGTTTTACACATATATTCAATAGCATTTTGGTCTCCTATGTAATCAGATCCTTTTACAGTATCATACATGTGCCACTGCCAATCATCTTCGTGATTATTACCGAGAGCAACCGTAATTCCTCCTTGAGCAGATACTGTATGTGAACGTGTAGGAAAGACTTTAGATATTAAGGCACAAGAAAACCCCATTTTAGAAACTTGTAATGCAACGCGCATACCCGCGCCGCCAGCTCCTATGACAATAGAAAAAAATTCTTTAACTGGTATCTGATGCATCTATACACTCCAAATGATAATCATCCCAAAAAATAAGTATGCGAACAATATAGAACCGGTTATCCATACTCCTAACTGCCTTAGCACAGGTAATGTTATATAGTCTTCTAGTATGTGGCGCATACCAATCCAAGCATGATTTAGGGCAGATAACAAAACCATGATACTAAATATTTTGGTGGTGTTTTTGCTAAAAAAATCGTACCATTTATCATAAGATAAGTTGTTAGCTGAAATAATAAAAATAGAAATATACACGATGTATAGCAACATCCAGACGGCTGAAATTCGTACTAGCAACCATTCGTACACTCCGTGATATTTCAAAATTGATTTAATGGATACCATATTAAAATTCCAATGAAAATAGATAACAAAATGGTTAATACAAATACAACTTTTGCGCTAATTTTTCCTATTAGTAACGTTTGATTTAAGCACCCAAAATCCATTAATATTTGACGGATACCAGCAATTATATGATAACTTAGTAAGATCGTAACTGTCCAAAATACAAACTGAAAAATGTAATGATTCATTAATAGAAACCGATGAATTTTGCAAAATTCATTATTAGAAGATAAAGATAATTTTAATATCCAAAGAATTGGACCAATTATTATGAATAACAGAATTCCGGAGATTCTGTGTAAAATAGAAGTAATAGCAGTAATGGGAAATCGTATAGTTCTGATATTTAAATATATTGGTCTTTGGTTTTTTTTGATCATATAAACGCTCTTAAATATATCACGGTAAAACATATGCTTGCACGCGACTCACGATACATCCTTAAAACATCATAAAACAAAAGATAATATATGATATAAAGACGGATTACTATTATAGTTTTATTCTATAAATACAATTATTATAAATATATACACATATATTATCTTTTGTTTTGATACCTCTAAATTACTTTAATCGATTCAGTATTATAACAAATGATTTGATTAGCATAATATCACATCCTGTATATTATTAACAATTTAATAATATTAAAAAAATTTAGAATTGAACTCAGTTTTTAATTTTCAAAAAGGGTATATATGTAATAATGAAATGAGGTAGATTGTAAATTTGTTTTTATCCTGATCAAAAAAAGATAATGACAAAAATAGTAGAATTTAAATTTGACAACACTTTACTCAAATTTTGAGTGTTAGTGTTTAATATCTTTTATGGCACCCTAAAGTTGAACAATGAATATACTAAATATTTATTAGTTGGATTAGATGTTATTATTCCGAAAGATAGTGTCGATAATTACCATGCGATCAAACGATAATAGCATTTAGATAATAAGAACGCTGTATTTCAACAATTATTTTTATTGCGAAAATTACACTGCTTTAGTCTTATTAAAGACTGATCCGTTTTATTTAATACAAGATAAATAAGTAAGAAAGTGTGGATATGTTATTTGTGATGCTGATATTATATGTTATTTTTTTTTGGATCTAAAAACTTATTTTTTACAATAAAATAATTGTTGAAATAACAGCATCCCTTGCGTCAATAGTATTGATGTTTTTACTTTTAAATAATGTGCTGTGTTTCAAAATAAAAATACTAAAATACAAAATAAGTTGTTTTTTGTATCGAGTTTAGTATGTATGGTCTTTGGTTTTTATGAATGCATTATTTATACAATTAATTTTAACATTAGCAACGAGTCTATATTCTATATCTACATATGTTTTAGCGTGATTATAAAGGGATTACTATGTAATTATATAAAATATATACTTGATTCTTAGGGTAATGATTTAGATCATATATGTGATCATTTCAACAAACCCCCCCCAAAAAATCTATTTATATATGAAAAATATTATTGATATATACATATATGAATATCTAAAAATAGCAATAACTATACTATCATAGGTGATGATAAATTGGATAGTCGCATACTCGAATTATGTGTTTATGTTGTTTGCGCATCAAATGTATCGAAGATAATAGTCAAATCATATATTTAATTTAAAATCATTTAAACAACTATTATATTACAATGCATTCTTCAGATGATTTGTATTGTATTGAATACAGTATTGGTTTAAAAAGCAAAGCTTTATCTAAGAATTATTTCAAAAAACATGATGTCGAATGCTTATATTTATAGCGATTTATTTTATAATAAGGAGTTATAAACATAAAAAATGTGTTTATTTTTATGAAAATACGCATTAATATTAATAATATTTAACGATATAGTAATTAATGACGTTGATGGTAATTGTATGTGTTTATATTTTTGTGCAAAAATAATGAACATAAATTTTGCCTTAAAATCCTAAGTGTTCATAATAATAACGTGCATTGCATATATTCTATATATAATGCAGATATAATTTTTTTATTTGTATCTATTTTGTATCCTTGTTATAAGGTCTTGTTAAATAACAATAAAGACTAATAATCTGTAATTATTCAATACTATTCATTCAATTTATTATCGTGTGTCTTTTATATTAAGATTGATTGATGATAGTATCGATGATACTTATTATTTCTTTTTCAATCTTTTTTCTATGAGAAACACTTAAAAAGCTTTCGCAATAAATTTTGTACACTGATTCAGTGCCTGATAATCGACACGCCACCCAACCATTGTGAGTGATGATTTTTACACCATCCATAGATATTTGATTTTTTAATGAACTCATATTTATGATTTTAGTAATAGGATCATCTGCTAATTCTGTCATATTAATCTGATTAAATAATGTGTTAGAGATAATGGATTTTTGTGTGTAATTAATAGGTAATTGAATACGATTATAATTAGATATACCAAAATTTTGAACCAATTGATCATAATACTTTTGTAAAGATTTATCACTAATAGCAATCATTTCAGCCGCTAATAGACACATAATTAGCCCATCTTTATCAGTAGACCATGGAGAGCAATAAAAATCTAAGAAAGATGCTCCTGCGCTTTCCTCGCCTACAAAACCGAATAAGCTATTAAATAATCCTCGTACAAACCATTTAAAACCTACTGGTACTTCTATCAATTGACGAGAGAGATCGTATGCTACGTGATTCATCATAATACTAGATACATAAGTTTTTCCTATGAATAGTGAACGATTACGCCACAATGGACGATTGTTAAAAAGGTAATGCGCTGCAATAATAAGATAATGATTAGGTTTTATTAAACCAATAGGAGTAATAATTCCATGTCTATCACAATCTGGGTCATTAACTAAAAGCAAATCAAAATTATCATGTGACTTTAATACTCCAGCCATTGCGAATTCAGAAGAGCAATCTAATCGAATACAGCCATCATAATCAAGATGTATAAAACCAAAAGTTTTATCAATTTTTTCACTGATTAAATTTAAATCTAATTGATAAAATTGGGCAATGTTTTGCCAATAATCTATACTTGATCCACTTAAGGGATGTACTCCCAGTTTCAAACCAGATGTTTTTATGGCTTGCATATCAATTATTGTAGATAGTTTTTTTACGTAATTTTGAATGAAATCTTGTGTGTGTATATAACCGCTTTTCCAAGCATTTTTCAACGTCATACGGCGTACGTGTTGTAGATTATTCACTAAAAATTTATTAGCGATTTGTTCAATTGTGCGAGTTATATTAGTAGGAGCTGGTCCTCCATATATTGAATTATATTTTATACCACCATCTTCAGGTGGATTATGGGAAGATGTAATGATGATACCATCAGCTTTTTTTGAATGATTATTATGATGATTTTTATTATATTGAGTGATAGCATGAGAAATAACAGGGGTTGGAGTATAACCATTATTTTTTTGAACAATAACATCGACGAAATTAGCCGCTAATACTTCAAGTACAGATATAAATGCTGGTTCAGAAAGAGCGTGCGTATCTTTTCCAATGTAACATGGCCCAGATATACCTTGTTGTGCGCGTACTTGTACAATCGATTGACTAATTGCTAATACGTGTGCTTCATTAAAACTGTATCTTTGAGAACTACCACGATGACCTGAAGTACCAAATACAACATTATGAGCGCCATTACTTGGATCGGGAGATAAAGTATAATATTGTGTTATTAATCGAGATGTATTAATAACTTCATTATGTGACGCTAGTTGTCCAGAATGGATATGATTCTTCATTCGAAAATCCCCTAAATTGATTATTTTATGAAATTTTAAAAATATTATGATATCATTTTCGTAGGGTCTACCAGGGTATTGAATTTGTGGTCTTTAATATATAAAGAAATATTAGAACATCGTTTTGATGACCACACTAGATTTAATTTTCGAAAATACTGATAATTCATAGGTATGCATTAGCAATGTTTAAATATTACGCAACAATAACAGCTATGTTTATTAAGTAGATAATCTAATGTATACAACCTACTAAATACACAAAATATTGTTTAGATCGTGATAAACAATATCTCAGTGTTATACTTAATAAGTAATTATGATATGCAACTTAATTATCGATTACGAATTCCTAAAACCGTATACCGCAGAACGCCAGTCATAATACTCCATGGACTTTTCGGGGATCTTAGTAATCTTGGGATTGTTGTAAAAAGCATAGCTCGATATTGTTATGTCGTGCAAGTTGACTTACGTAATCATGGTCGTTCTCCTCATGAACAATCTATGAATTATTTGGTAATGGCACAAGATATCTTAGATTTGCTAGATCATTTGTTAATAAACAAATGCATAGTTATTGGTCATTCAATGGGTGGTAAAGTTGCTATGACATTATGTATGTTGGCCCCCCAACGTATAAGCAAAATCGTGGTTATTGATATAGCTCCAATAAAATATAATCTACATAATCATGATAATATTTTTCATGCAATTGAACGCGTTAATATATCTGGAGTAAAAAATAGAAACGAAGCTGCACATCTTATGCGGCAGTGTTGTATCGACCAAACATTAATATTATTTTTACTAAAATCTTTCCATCAAGGATCTTGGGTTTTTAATTTTTCGTCTATTAGAAATAATTATATTCATATCAGTGATTGGAACACATACCAAACTTGGTGGGGTCCAGCATTGTTTATTAGGGGCGCATTATCTTCATATTTTGATGATCGTTATTTGCACGATGTTTACCATCAATTTCCCCAGGCGCACATTTGCATGATACCTAATGCAGGGCATTGGGTGCATTGGGATAATGCTATATATGTATTAAGTAGGATTAATGAATTTATTATCCATTAATTTTTAAATATATATTTTATTTGGTATTTTTGTAAAAATTTATGTAATCGTAAACAAATAATATTAATGATTAATTAAAATTGATTAGCCATGATAATACATGGTATTATGAGCATTGTGGTTGTGTTGACATTTTGATGTGATATTGCGAAGATGGATGCATTTTGATCGATTATAAAAATATAATTTATGTTATGTAACATAAAGGATTGGAATACTATGAAAGCAGCGTTAGTAGGTATTTTTTTTAGTAGTGATACAGGTAATACTGAAAAACTTGCTAAAATGATTCGAGCACAGTTAGGAAAAGATATCGCAGATGTTTTTGATATAGCTATGAGCTCTAAAGAAGATATAGAAAATTATGATAATTTATTATTTGGCATTCCTACTTGGTATTATGGAGAACCCCAATGTGATTGGGATATTTTTTTACCTGTACTAAGAAATATTGATTTTTCTGGAAAAAAAGTAGCAATTTTTGGATGTGGAGATCAAGAAGATTATTCAGAATATTTTTGTGATGCAATGAGCATTTTATACGATATTATTTTGAAAAACGGAGCTGTTGTTACAGGATTATGGCCTGCGTCTGGTTATCATTTCGACACTTCAAAAAGTTTAATTGATACGAATAATTTTGTGGGATTAGCTATTGATGAAGATCGCCAACCTGAAATGACCGAGATTCGTGTACAACATTGGGTGAATCAAATTCGGAATGAGATGAATATTAACAACAAATAAAATTATTATATTTGGTACTATTATATTATTAGGATTATTACAAACTACCTCTGAGCATCATGTATCAACATACTATTTTTATGTTTGCGGTATGATTGTTAATCAATAGAAAGATTAACTAGATATAATTGTGTAACAATTTGAGTGTATTTCTTTACTAATTTTTAGATTCTTTTAAGGTTACGGTTCTGTTAAATACTAGGTAAGATTTTTTAGAATAATGGTGGTCCAGGATAAAATATCCTTCTCGTTCAATTTGGTATGGACCAGAGCTATAAGAGTGAATTATATTTTCTTCAACAACTCCTTGAGAAATTATTAAAGAATTAGGATTGATATTGGCAATCAAGTTGCTTGCAACAGCAGGATTGGGGTGAATAAATAATTTATCATATAGACGAAATTCAGCTGATATGTTTCTTGTTGCTGATACCCAATGGATTACTCTAGTAATTTTTCTGCCACCTACTGGGTTTTTATGTAAAGTAAATGGATCGTAACTGCAGTAAATACAAATGATATTTCCATTTTTATCTTTTTTGACACCCTCTGCTTTTATGACATAAGCGTATCTTAATCGTATCTCCTGCCCAAAAGTTAATTTATAACATTCATTGTTATTTAATATTTCGCAAAAATCAAAACGATCAATAAAAATTTCTTGACTAAAAATGACATGACGCACCCCCATATCAGAGTTATTAGGATGATTTGGCATTTCTATTTTTTCTTCATATCCTACAGGTAAATTATTAATAATAATTTTCATTGGATTGATTACTGCCATAAGTCGTGGCGCATGTTTGTTTAAATCCGCACGAATACATGATTCTAAAAGTGATAATTCTATTTGACTTTCTTGTTTACTGATGCCGATACGATGACAAAATTCGCGAATTGATCTGGCTGTATATCCTCTGCGTCGTAATCCAGAAATAGTAGGCATTCGAGGATCATCCCATCCATCAACTATGTTTTTTGTAACTAATATATTAAGTTTACGTTTAGATGTGATTATATATTTTAAGTTAAGCCGAGAAAATTCATATTGAGCGGGGTGTGTATTTATATCAATATTATTTAATATCCAATTATATAGAATGCGATTCTCTTGGAATTCTAAAGTACATAAAGAATGAGTAATACCTTCTATTGCATCTGAAATACAATGACTAAAATCGTATGTTGGATAAATACACCAATTTTTTCCAATGCGATGATGTGGAGTGTATTTAATACGATATAATACCGGATCTCGCATCACCATAGAAGGAGAGGCCATATTAATTTTAGCACGTAAACAGGCCTTACCTTCTAGAAAATCCCCATTTCGCATTTTAGAAAAATAAATTAAATTTTCTTTAATACTACGAGATCGGTATGGGCTATTTTTACCAGAACGTGTTAATGTTCCCCGGTATTTTTTAATTTCATCTATGGATAATTCGTCTACATATGCTAGACCCTTTTTAATTAATTTGATAGCATAATCATACAATTCTTCAATATAATCGGATGAATAATGTACATCTCCGTGCCACATAAATCCAAGCCATTGAATGTCATATTTTATACTTTCAACATATTCTTTGTGTTCTTTTTCTGGATTGGTATCATCAAATCGTAAATTGCATTGACCATGATAATATTGAGCAATACCAAAATTGAGGCAAATAGCTTTAGCATGTCCGATATGTAAATATCCATTAGGTTCTGGAGGAAATCGTGTGCGCACATTAGTATGTTTCTTTGATTTCAAATCTTTATCAATAATATGGTTAATAAAATTAGGTCGATAATTCATAAGAATTTTCATTCTTTTATCCTTTTCTAAATATATACTATCATTGCTAATCCGTAGATAACATATCTTCATTAATTTAAATGACGATATCGAATGAAGATTATTACATAAAAATATAAAAATTTTTAAAAAATATCATTCTATATGACAATAATAATATGCATATATACAATATATTGACAAGTACATTAATTAATATTTGAAATATTTAACAGCGTTATAATTATTATCTTAAATCTAAATATATTCCTAGAATAGCTACAATACAAATCAAATAATAATAGATTCTGTTTTTATAATTAAGATGTCATATTTTACGTATCCAAGCCAATATAGATTGATATCTATATATTTTCGTGAAGACATTATGGTCTTTGCAATTATTTTTTTAGATCAATAAGTAGGTAATTATGTAGATCTGCATTGTTACTCAAATTGAGAATAATATAAACGTTACTTTGCTGTTGTAAATTTTAATACTTCTGTATAGAATATATTTGTGTTAACTTTATTATGAGAAAGATAACGTTTTTTTGAAATAAATTAATCGTAAATCTTTATTTAAAGACGGTTGTAATGCGCAGGAATATGTAATTTTTTAATCAGTATACAGGAATGGGTACATAATGGAGATAAACGCATGTATTTAAGTATTGTAACAATTGTGCAAATGATTATATGTTAATATACATACATAATTGTTCGACAGCTACTGGAGCACGTAAGGAACGAATTATCTCATGAGGTGTGTTTATTTCTATAATTTATTATCAGTACAATACTGTGCTAATAAAATTATTATCTTTAATTTTAAAAAAGAAATCGCATCAGGTCCGCAATTAACCATATATGTATATATAGTGTTTTATTAGTTTTTAAATAATATAGGATGATTTATTATCAGCTCAATTAAACAAGGATCTTTATATGAGAGTTATATTTTTAGATACCTCTGATCACGTTGCTCAATGGGTTGCGCACTACGTTGTTTGCCGTATTAATTCTTTTCATCCTACCATCGACAATCCGTTTGTATTAGGTTTACCTGCAGGAAGAACTCCAATAAAGACTTATAAAAATATTATAGCGCTGCATCGGTCTAATCAAGTAAGTTTTAAATATGTAGTAATATTTACTATGGACGAATATCTTGGTTTATCTCATACAGATTTAAAAAGCTATTATACTTTTATACATACAAATTTTATTGATCATGTTGATATTCCTAAAGAAAATGTCTACGTTTTAAATGGAAATACCAATAATGTTAAAGATGAATGTCAACGATATGAAGAAAAAATAAAATTATATGGGGGTATTCATTTGTTGATAGGGGGGGTTGGTAGTGATGGACATCTTGCTTTCAATGAACCTGGCTCTTCTTTAACATCGCGCACCAGACTTAAAAACTTAAGTAAAGAAACTCGTGTATCAAATGCTAAGTTTTTTAATAATAATATTGATTCTGTCCCTAAATTTGCATTAACTATTGGAATTGCTACATTAATGGAGTCACGAGAAATAATAATAATAGCAACTGGAATAAATAAAGCAGCGGCAGTACAAGCAGCAATTGAAGGTAATGTTAATCATATGTGGACTATTAGTTGTCTACAGTTACATCCTAAATCAGTATTAGTATGCGATGAGCTATCAACTATGGAATTAAAAATGAAAACAGTCAAGTATTTTCGAGAACTAGAAATAAATAATCAGACAATCATAATGTAATTTCTAAAATATGTATGCTTTAATTAATAGTACGATATACACTGGTAAGGAAATTATTGATAATCATGCGCTTATCGTTTCTGAAAATGTTATTAAAGCTATTTGTTTGAGTAGCGAGTTGCCTAAAAACATAGATGTACATGATTTATCAGGATCTTTATTGACACCTGGATTTATAGATTTACAAATTAACGGGTGCGGCGGCGTACAATTCAACGATCATATAAATGCAATATCAATATGTACACTTGAAAAAATGCAGGAAACTAACCAATTTTCAGGGTGTACTAGTTTTCTTCCAACGTTGATTACTAGTAATAATGTTCTGATGCAACGAGCTATTGAGATCATGCGTATTTTTTTATCTAAAAATAAAAATCAGGCTTTAGGATTACATTTGGAAGGGCCATTCTTAAACTCTACAAAAAGAGGTATACATAACCCGATATTGATTCGTTGTCCGACAAAAGAGATGATAAATTATCTGTGTGAAAATAGTGATGTTATCAGAAAAATAACTCTTGCTCCCGAACAATTAGATATGACATTTATTCAAAAATTAAAAAAATCGGGTATTTGTGTTGCAATTGGACATTCTAACGCTACTTATGAACAAGCACGATTTAGTTTCTCATACGGTGTTAGTTTTGGAACCCATTTATTTAATGCTATGCCACCGTTAATTGCTCGTGAACCTGGTGTTATCGGAGCTATTTTTGATGTGCCAGAAATATATTGCAGTGTTATAGCAGATGGATTGCATGTTCATTGGGCTAATATTAGATATGCTAAAAAAATTAAAGGAGATCGTTTAATTTTAGTAACTGATGCCACTAGTCCTGCGGGATCTAATAAAATTAGATCCCGATTTCTTTTTTCTAATAAAACCATATATCATCGTAATAACATATGTGAGGATAGTAAAGGCACACTTAGTGGATCGACTTTAACCATGATTCAAGCAATAAAAAACAGTGTTAAATATGCTGGAATACCATTAGATGAAGCTGTGCGTATGGCTACCTTATATCCAGCCAAAGCTATCGGAATGGACCATTGTTTAGGTAGCTTAGAAATAAATAAGATTGCTAATTTAACTGTTTTTAACACAGACTATCAAATAAAAAAAACCATAGTTAACGGAAAAATAGTGAATACATCATTGCCATAAATTCGACTACATATAGACATATGCTTAAATAAATGTTCATCCATGATGGAATTTTTTATCTCATTAATGATCTTGTGTATTAAACTAACAATTTTTAAATTTTTATTACTACAAATTATGTGTTACCATATTCACATATGAACAAAGTTGAACTATTATATGGAATAGCTTCGTAATATATGTTTCTATGCAGAAATATTTTATTTTTATTTTCAAATTACTTAAATTATAGTTATTTTTATATGAGCGTGCTCATAAAGTAAATCATATAATTTTATAATTTTTTTAACAAAATTATAAGTTTACATAATAACTAAAAATATACCCATTTTATATCCATAAAAGAAAGTTGACGGATATTTTATAATTATTGCATAATGTAGTATAAATTTATGTGTTTCAGTTCGTAATGGGATCCATAACACAGGATAATTAAAAATATTGGCTACGTAGCTCAGTAGGTTAGAGCGCAGCACTCATAATGCTGAGGTCACAGGTTCAAGTCCCGTCGTAGCTATTTATATAATCAGATAGGTACAACAAAGCGGGAGTGGCGAAATAGGTAGACGCGTCAGAATTAGGATCTGATACTGAGAAGTATGCGAGTTCAAATCTCGCCTCCCGTATGTTGTTTATTTAAGTGACTATGCAACAAAAGGAATACATAAATAAATATAAAAATATACATGAATAAGCATATTATGATAAATGGGGTATAGCCAAGCGGTAAGGCAGCGGGTTTTGATCCCGCCATTCCCAGGTTCGAATCCTGGTGCCCCAGTGGATTTTCATGTTATTATACTCAAATAAAAAATATAAAAATATTGCGTTTTCAAAGTCTATATCATGTTTCATGAATGATTATTAAAAATGAACAATCAAAATATATTTGAGTAGGAATCATTTTTACATGTATAATGCATTGTAGTAATATAAGTATAAAAATTTATTTTTATAATTAAATTCAAGATAGATTTAGAATCTCTCTACATTTGATATATATGTCGCAATACTGTATATACTCTTATATACCTAAAGCATATTTTAATACTTTTCTTTTTAAATATAAGGAGCGCTCAACTGTCATAAATGCAACGTTCCTAGCTATTTTTAGTGGCAAGTAATTATTATGAAAAACAACGTATAACCAATCTATGCATGATTGCATAAGGAAAGAGTCATATTTACGGCTTTTTTGATAGGATATCAACACCTCTGAAATACTCGAATACTCGTCAAAAACACGTGAATTAATTAGTAATCGGGATAAACTCATGACATCACGAAGTCCTAAATTTATTCCTTGCCCTGCTAAAGGGTGCAGAGAATGTGCCGCATCTCCAACTAATGCACCTCCTGAAGTTATGTAGTTGTATGCACATTGACGAATCAATGGAACTACAGTCATATTGTGTAACTTAACGTTACCTAGTTGTTTTTGAAAATTATTTTCGATTTTTTTTTCCAACATTGCTACAGGTAATTGTTGTAACTCCTGAATACGCTCAGGAGTATTGTACCACATTAATGATCCCCAATGATTATACAGAGGTAAAAATCCTATGGGACCCCAAGGAGTAAATATTTGCCAAATTGTTCCATTTTTACATTTGTCTGTTTTAATGGTGAGTAACATACAAAATTGACGATATTTCCAACCAATTACCCCGATTCCCAATATTTTTCGAACTTGAGAATAAATTCCATCAGCTCCTATTAATAAACGACTAACAACTACGACACCATTATCAAGAATGCATCGCCAACAAAATCCGTCATAATGTGTGGATACTAATATGGATGGGCAATATAATGTTATTGTTTTGAAGTTTACGAAATCTTCCCAAAGTGCTAATTGTAACCGATTATTTTCAATAATGCACCCCATCATGGATACTCCTGCAGCCATGGAATGAAAAATTACTTTTGATGATGGGCATTCCCATACTTCTAGGCGGTGATATGGCGTGCAAAAATTAGAAGGAATTTTTTTCCATATATTAATTTGTTTTAAAAATTCTATTGAAGCATAATTAATAGCAGCAACTCGAATATGCGGTTTTTTTTTTCATTGGAACAGGATGTGTATGGTCTACTATGATTACTTTAATACCAGATTTAGAAAGACGTAATGCTAAAGATGCCCCTATAATACCAGCACCAAATATTAATACATCACAGAATAATTTATTCATAATATTTTATGATCTACATAAAGGTTAAACTGTATATAAGTATATTTTTATATGATGTTAAGATTTTATGCAAGCGAATATTAATTTAAGTAAGTAATCGGGCATATAACACATAGAAGTTTCAAATTAAATAAATACTTAAAAATTTAAAGATTTAATTGCAATCATATGTCCTTGACATATGATTGCAATTATTTTAACTTTCAGTTATATTACTAATTTATTAATTTATATTAGTAAATTAAGTTAATTTTTATCTATATTTTTAATATGTTGTTATACTTATTATTGTTTATTTTTAAAATTTCAAGCATGTATTTAAAAACGTGTATATGTTGAAAATTTTTTCATAGCTTATGATGATAGATTTTTTATTTCTAAATAATGTTATAAATTACATTTAATGTCTTGATTCAATGTAAGTATTACTATTAATTGTTTTTATTATGATTAATTTAGGGGTAATTTTTGAATTTAGAAACTAAAGAGATTAGATTACAACCAGCAAATAATAAACGTTTGATCAGTCTATGCGGACCTTTTGATGATAATTTGAAACAATTAGAATCTCAATTGAATATTACTATCAATAGGCGTGATAATTTTTTTAGATTAATAGGAACATCAGTATCAGTTAATGCTGCCACTAATGCTTTGGTGTCTTTATATTCGGATACCGAGACCGAATGTGGTGTGATTCATGACATTGATCCAGAGCAAGTATATTTGACTATTAAACAAATCCAAATATTACAAACTCAATATAAATATACAAAAAAAAATCATAATACTTTGATACAAATTGAAACAAAAAATGGGACAATAAAGCCTCGTACAAAAAACCAATCAAAGTATATTTATAATATTTTTAATCATGATATTACTTTTGGAATAGGACCTGCAGGTACTGGGAAAACGTATCTAGCTATAGCTGCTGCGGTAGATTTATTAGAGCGTAAAAAAAACAAATATATTGTTTTAACTCGTCCTGCTATTGAGGCAGGAGAAAAATTAGGTTTTTTACCGGGCGATCTTAATCAGAAATCTGATCCCTATGTGCGTCCATTATATGATGCTTTATTTAATATAATTGGGCGTGAAAGAGTAGAGCAATTGATACAAAAGAATATAATAGAAGTAGCTCCGTTAGCTTATATGCGCGGACGCACATTAAATGATTCTGTCATTATTCTTGATGAAAGTCAAAATACAACTATTACTCAAATGAAGATGTTTTTAACCCGAATTGGATTTCATTCTACAGTCATTATTACTGGAGATATCACTCAAATTGATTTACCATCTAATCAATCATCTGGTTTAACACACGCCATTAAAGTTTTATCCATAATTAAAGATATTAGTTTTAATTTTTTTACTAAAGAAGATTCGGTACGTCATGCAATAGTAAGTCGCATAATAGATGCTTACGAAGCATGGGATGAGAAAAAACAATTTTAAATATACATCATAAGATATACAGATATACATGAGAGTAATTGTAAATTAAAGTATAAATAAAACAAATAGTAGCGATTAATAATAATTATTATTATGACTAAGGATAATAGATGACGAGTAACCAAGTAATTATCGATTTACAATTAGCATGTAAAAATTTACATGGATTACCTAATCGGAAAATGTTTCAGTCGTGGGTATCTGCTATATTTTCTATATATAAAAAAAAAATAGAATTAACTGTACGTATAGTAGATATAAAAGAGATGCACTATTTAAATTGGTATTATTTAAAAAAAGATTGCCCTACTAATGTTTTATCATTTCCTTTTACGCCGCCATTGGGAATGAAATCCCCATTACTTGGTGATGTAGTGCTTTGTCGCCAGATCATAGAATACGAATCTAAAGAAAAAAATGTACCTGGTAGATCACATTGGGCGCATATGATAATTCATGGGTCACTACATTTGTTAGGGTACAATCATATTGTGGACAAAGAAGCTATATTAATGCAACGAGTAGAAAGAAATATACTTCAGAAATGTGGATATCGAACGTGTTGTCATGTTGCACATAGATAATAAAATTTTTATAAGATATAATAAATAATATTATGAATAACAATAATTCAGAGGAGAACGTTAATTCTATTCGTAAAAAAAGTTTTTTCACCTTTATATTACATCATCTCTTTCATAGTAGTCCTAAAAATCGCAATGATTTATTAAATTTAATACGTGATTTTGAACAAAATTCTTTGATAAATTCAGATACTCGAGATATGTTAGAAGGGGTTATGGATATTGTTGAACAAAAAGTTAGAGATGTTATGGTACCTAGGGCGCAAATTATTTTTTTGAAAAATACCCAGTCTTGGGATGAACAACTTAACATTATTATAGAATCTGCTCATTCTAGGTTCCCAGTGTTGTATGGTAATCAGGATAAAATTAAGGGTGTTTTGATTGCTAAAGATTTATTACCATTCATACTAAAACAATCACAACCACGTAGTATTGATAAAATTTTACGTCCAGCAATGGTAGTGCCAGAACAGAAAGGCGTAGATAGAATGTTACAAGAATTTCGTCTACAACACTGTCATATGGCTATTGTAATAGATGAATTTGGAGGAATGTCTGGACTGATTACCATCGAAGACATATTAGAATTAATTGTTGGTGAGATTGAAGATGAATACGATAATAAAGATAGTTTTAATATTTGTCAAATAAACCAACATACTTTTATTATTAATGCATTAACCCCTGTTGCAGATTTTAATAAAATGTTTAACACCTGTTTTCATAATGAAGAAATAGACACTATTGGGGGTTTTATTATGCAATCTTTCGGGCATTTACCTACAAATGGGGAATCTATTGATATTTTGGGCTACAAATTTAAAGTTACACTTATAGACAGTCATCGTATTGTACAATTACTTGTACAAATTCCCAACAACTCATTATATACACCTAAAGAAAATAATTTGTAGACATGATTTTTGTTGTTACTACATATTATAAATATAAACAATATTTTGTGTTTTTTACAGTGTTGTTATTTGGAGCATTCGGTATTTTAGGATTTTCTCCATATAATTTTTGGCCAGCTAGTATTATTTCCTTAACTGTTTTTTTAAAAACCATTTTAGATTCTACATGGAAAAAAGCAGCATGGAATACATTTTTTTGGGGTATTGGATTTTTTGGTAGCGGGTTACAATGGATCTATATAAGTATAGACCAATTTAGTAATATGTGTAATTGTATCAATATTTTATTAATTGTTTTTTTGGTGTTATATCTGATACTGTTTCCTATATTATTTTCTGTTTTATTGTCGCTGATGCAATCATATACAACTATATGGTATGCAGTAAGCGCTGCTCCAGTGATATGGTCAATTGTTGAATATATCAGGGGGTATATGTTCACCGGTTTTCCATGGTTACAATTTGGATATAGTCAAATTGATGGCCCCCTAAAAGGTATTGCTCCTATTTTTGGTGTAGAAGGTATTACATTTACTCTTATTTTAATCAGTGGATTATTAGCTGTTTCTATCAAAAGAACGCAATTATCGTCATTAATCATATCTTTCGGAATATTATTATTGTTATCACCCTTAACGAGGATACAATGGTATCATTTTCAGCCACAACGCGCTATTCACGTTTCTTTAGTGCAAGGTAATATTGATCAACATATAAAATGGAATTCTAATTATGTAGAAAAAATACTGCAGACATATATAAACCATACTTTACCTTTACTTGGCAAAACAAAAATAGTTATTTGGCCCGAATCAGCTATCCCGGGAAATGAAATTGAGCATAATACAATTTTAACATTATTAGATCATAAATGTAGACAATTTCAAACGAATTTAATTACCGGAATTATTGGAATACGTTACATTCAAAACTATTATCATTACTATAATAGTGTTATAGTACTAGGAGAATCTGAATCCTATAAATATCCGAATCGCAATAGATATGATAAACATCATTTAGTGTTATGGTCTGAAAAGTTTCCATTTCAGAGATTTTTTAAACCATTACTGAATCTTTTTAATATACCTGTGCCTTTTATGCAAGAAGGTTGTTATTTTCAACCACAATTGAGTGTGTCGTGCGTAAAAATGACTACTGCTATTTGTTATGAAATAATTCTTGGTAAACAAATACGTGACAATTTTAAATCTGATACTGATTTTTTATTAACTGTTGCAAATAATGCGTGGTTCGGTCGGTCTATTGGACCGTGGCAGTTTTTCCAAATGGCTCGTATGCGTGCTCTAGAATTAGGCAGACCTTTATTATGTAGCACAAATAATGGAATTACAGCGATTGTTAATGCAGATGGTTCTCTGCAAGCACAACTGCCTCAGTTCATTTCTGCGGTGCTTAGTGACAAGGTCATTCCAACCACAGGTTTAACACCATATGCAAAATTTGGATCCGGTTTTTTTCTGGGCATTATTATATATATATTTCTAATTTTTAAATGCAAAAATTATATATAATTTAAAAAAAATTTTTATCAAATCTTCAAAATGAAGTATCTAATTACATAGAGATCTCAAAGAGATATATGCTATACTTTTTATTAGGTATTAAATGAACATTTATTATAAAATAAGAAATAAAATTGATTAAATATTATCAATTACGTATATATGATTATATACTTCGTTATTTTTATTGGATAAAAACAATGTTTATTTAGAAAAAATTAATATTTGTAATTAACTACAATTATTAATTAATTAACATTTTTTAATTTATTGTGATATTTATTATGCGTAAATCATATTCTCCAAGCGATATTGAAAGTGTTGTTCAAAAACATTGGTATAAAAACAAGACTTTTGCAGTCATAGAAGACAGTAATAAAGAAAAATATTATTGTTTATCTATGATTCCTTATCCATCTGGAAACTTACATATGGGGCATGTACGCAATTACACAATTGGAGATGTAATCTCTCGATATCAACGTATGCTTGGAAAAAATGTATTACAACCTATAGGATGGGATGCTTTTGGATTACCTGCAGAACATGCTGCAATTAAAAATAATACAGACCCATCAATCTGGACATACTCTAATATTAATTATATGAAAAGCCAATTGCAATCATTAGGTTTTGCTTATGATTGGAATAGAGAGCTTATAACTTGTCACCCAGACTATTATCGATGGGAACAGTGGTTTTTTACTGTATTATATAAAAAAGGTTTAGTATATAAAAAAACTGCATCAGTAAACTGGTGCTCATATCATAAAACGGTTTTGGCTAATGAGCAAGTTACTAATAATTGCTGTTGGCGTTGTCATACCCCTGTAAAATATAAAAGAATTCCGCAATGGTTTATAAGAATTACTAATTATGCGGATCAATTGTTACATGGATTAGATCAATTAACGCATTGGCCTGAACAAGTAAAAATTATGCAACGAAATTGGATTGGGCGTTCAAAAGGCGTAAATGTTACTTTTAGAATTGAAAATTCTAATGATACGTTAACAATATACATGACTCGATTAGATATTTTCATGGGAATTACTTATTTAGTCATATCTACAGATCATCCAATAGCATTGCAGGTGGCAAAAACTGATTTAAATGTAGCTCATTTTATTCAAAAAAATGACGATTTTTATACTAAATTAAACAAAAAAAATGTTTTTTATTTTGAAAAAATGGGAATGCCTACTCATATCTATGCGATACATCCGATTACTAATAGTAAATTACCAATTTGGGTCGCCAATTTTGTAATACCTATGGAGTGTGATGGAATGGGAGCAGCTATATCAATTCCAGCTCATAATCAACAAGATTGGGAATTTGCCTATAAATATAATCTACCAATAAAACCTGTTATAAAGAATCTGGATGCAATTGAACCAAATATTGCGATGCAAGCGCAAGAAACGACTTGTGATGGGATATTATTTAATTCTGGTGAATTTGATGGATTAAGTTCTTGTACTGCGTCTAACGCGATTGTCAAATCGTTAATTGCGCGTGGTGTCGCTCAATATAAAGTTAATTATCGCTTAAAAGATTGGGGTATTTCGCGTCAACGTTATTGGGGGGTTCCTATCCCTATGGTAACATTATCTAATGGTGTTGTTAAGCCAGTACTGTTGGATCGATTACCAGTAATTCTTCCAAAAAATATGTCAACTATACACAGAAGTAACGATGGATATGTCGATAATTCTTTAAAAATGTATCCTAACTGGATTCAAACTACTTATAAAGGGCAAGCAGCCATTCGTGATACTGATACTTTTGATACTTTTATGGAGTCATCTTGGTATTATGCTCGTTATACTTGTCCTCGTTATAATGATGCTATGTTAAATGTGCATGCTGCTAATTATTGGTTGCCAGTTGATCAATATATAGGTGGAATTGAACATGCTATTATGCATTTATTATATTTTCGATTCTATCACAAATTAATGCGTGATGAAGGATTAGTATATTCCGACGAACCTGCAATACGTTTATTATGTCAAGGTATGGTATTAGCAGACTCTTTTTATTATGTGTCTCCTAATGGCCAACATATATGGGTAGATCCAACTCATGTTACAATAAAACGAGACAGAATAGGAGGTATTGTCAAAGCTATTGATAAAGATGGACGTGATTTAATTTATGATGGAATGTGTAAAATGTCAAAATCAAAAAATAATGGTATTGATCCAAATATAATTATTGAAAAATATGGAGCAGATGCGGTGCGGTTTTTTATAATGTTTGCTGCTCCAATTGAAGCACCGTTGGAATGGAAAGAATCTGGCATAGAAGGCGCGCAGCGTTTTCTTAAACGTATTTGGAACTTAATATATCATCATATCCAAGATGGACCTGTAGATGCATTAAGTGTTGTAATACTGAATCATGCGCAAAAATTTATTCGATACAATGTACATAAAACCATAGAAAAAGTTACTGACGATATTGATCGTAGGCAATCATTTAATACTGCTTTATCAGCTATTATGAAATTAGTAAAAAAATTATACAATGCTCCTAAAACAAGCATGCAAGATAGAGCAGTATTACAAGAGGCTTTATTAGTAATAGTGAGGCTGCTATATCCATTTACTCCACATATTAGTTTTATTTTATGGAAGGCTTTAGGAGGATCTGAAGATATCGATAATGCGACATGGCCTATTGTAGATACACAAGCGATACAAAATGACAGAACGCTCGTTCTAGTACAAATTAATGGAAAGATGCGACATAAAGTTTTTGCGCCATTAAATAGTGATAAGAATGTAGTTTATAAATTATTAGAAACAGAGGGAGTTTTAAATAAATATCTTATTGGAAAAAAAATAAATAATATAATTTATGTTCCAAATAGAGTAATCAATATCATTGCAAAATAGTAATATGCTGGACATTGCTTATATAAAAAAAATAATTTTTTTAATGATTGTAAGTGTTTTGACTGTGATTATCTTTACAAGTTGTGGTTATCAATTATATACAGATACAACCTTAAAAAAATTACGGACAAATAATATAAGATCTATAATATTATGTAGTTATGACCCATTTGGTCCGATAAATCGAGCTATAATGACTGAGTTACACGCAAGTCGTATTGATATTTTTGATGATTTAAATGATTTACGTAGTAATGTGTGTACACGAGAGGCACAAATTCCTCGTTTAAATATCATCAATGCTTCAGAAAAACATATAACCACTTCTGTATTTCAGAACGGAAAAGAAGCTGGATATCGATTGACATTGAGTATACAAACTCATTTGTTCGTTCCAAACAGAAATTATTACCCCATCAGTGTTTACGTGTATCGTTCACTTATAAGAAATCCTGAAAAAGCTTTATTTAATGACATGCAAGAAAATGATATTCGTAAAGAAATATATCGAGATGCGGCTCAACAGCTAATATATCAATTATTTCTGCGATGTGAAGATTTTAGTTAGGATATGTTGTAAAATCATTTTTTATATTTAATATAAATTTTTTATTTCACCATCAAAAATATATTATGATTTGGATATACCCAGAACAATTGTGTATAGAATTGAAAAAGGAATTGAGATCTGTTTATGTATTATTAGGGAATGATTCTTATTTTTTAGGAGATAGTTATCTAAATATTGTTAATACAGCCAGAATGCTAAATTTCAATGAATCTGTTAATATAGCATTGGATATGTATTCTGATTGGGAGAATATATGTAATTTGTTCAGAGTATCAAGTTTATTTGAAAAACGCAGAATATTATCACTGAAATTTCCTCAAAATTATCCTGTTGCTATTTTAAAAAAAAAAGTGCCTTTATTGTTCTCATTTCTTCATGATGATTTAGTATTAATTTTATATATTCATGAATCGAATCAAATTAATAAAAATAATATTTGGTTACAATGTTTTAAAAAAATAGGAATATTCGTTGATTGCAGCACTCCTACGCATACACGCTTGATAATGTGGATAGAAAATCAAGCTAAAAATATGAAACTTGTTATAGAAAATTTAGCTTGTCAATTATTATGTTATTATTATGAAGGTAATTTAACATTATTAAATCAAACGTTGCGGAATCTGTCTTTAATCTATCCTGATGGAAATTTAAATTTTATTCGTGTAAAAAAAATAGTAACTGATTCAGCATGTTTTAATATGAATCATTGGATAGAATCGATTTTAACGGGCAACAAACAACGTGCTGATCGTATTCTAAAAAAATTGGAATATATAGGTGTCGATTTAGAACTATTATTATGCAGGATTAAATCTGAAATACTGATGATAACTAACATGAAATACAATATGGTGCAAGGAAAATCATTATTTAATTTGTTAAAAAAATATAAAATATATAGAAAGTATCATTGTATGTTGTTAGCTAGAGCTGTTAATCGGTTAAGTTTATACCAATTATATCAAGCAATAGAATTATTAGCGCAAATAGAATTAATATATAAAAAGGATTATATTGTTTTGTCACGATCAAGTTTTGAACTATTATCACTCATCTTATGTTACGATAAGAAGGTTTCGCTTAAATAGCTATTTTAATCCAAATACATTAACCATATTTTATAATAGAATTTTTATAAATCTTATTTATTAGATGATTTGAGATAATTATTTATTTAAAAATAAATGCTTATATACAAATATATACATGTGTTTTTTATCAAAAATAATTTACAATAAAGATATTAATGATTTTGATTGATTATATTGATGTGTTTAAAATAATTTTTAAATTTTTTATTAAAAAATAGTTATATGTACATGTATCACATACATATTGTAATACATGTAAGTATATATTGAAAAACTTATAATTCTTATGAAATAAAATAATGACATCGTGTATATTTAGTACGATTATACGTGTGATAATTGAATATTTAATGGAATAACATTTTTATTTAGGCTGTATAAAAACAACAAAACACAATAATAATTTGCTATTTACTATATTTCTACAGTAAATGTAGGTTTATAATGTTGTTTTTTAGAATTAAAAATGTGTTACAGTTTCACGTTTATCTTAAAAATTAAGAATTGATAAGATAATTATTGTATTATTTAATCAAATACCATACATTATCTGTATATTAAAACAATAGAAAAATCACACGTAAACACATATTTAGGCATTAAATTGTGCAATCCGATGTTCTTAAAGAATTTATAGTTAATGTTATATATAATATACAGGGACAAGATATCGCGTGCTTCGATATATCTGGTAAAACTAATATTACAGATATTATGATTATTTGTACTGGTATGTCTCGTCGTCATGTAATTTCTATATCTCAAGAGATATTGCGTAAATCCCGTAGTTTAGGGTTACAGCCTTATGGCGCAGAAGGTATGAGCATTGGTGAATGGGTTTTAGTAGATTTAGGTGATTTAGTTATACATGTAATGCAGAAAGAAATTCGTAAATTATATGAATTAGAGAAGCTTTGGAACTAACATAAATTATAAATGTCTGTTTAGGACACAGTATTACGCATACATAGCAATGTATCTATTAAATAAGTGTATAATTATTTATATCGATGATTAATATTAGATATAAATAAATTTTGATTCAATGAAGTCCAATGGTCATCAAATTTTTCATAATTATTCAGCTGAGTCGTTGTTGTTTGCGCGTCGTATAACAATTGCATCTGTTTTTGTATTATTGATCATTGGCATTTTATTTATTCATCTATATCAGATACAGATAATTCATTTTGATATGTATACTACTCGTTCTAATGAAAATCGTATTAAGATTATTCCTATTCCACCTAAAAGAGGAATTATTTACGATCGCAATGGAATTGCTTTAGCATTAAATCGTACTATTTACCAATTAGAAATAGTTCCAGAGAATACAATTGATTTAAGCCATACGATTCATGAGTTGAAATTATTACTAAATTTAAGTGATCATGATATAGAATGTTTTGAAAAAAATCGGAAACGTTCTACCCAATTTGTTTCGTTACCTATTAAAATTGATTTAACGGAAGAACAACAAGCTCGATTTGCTGTTAATAGATTTAGGTTTTCCGGGGTAACAATCAAAAGTTATCAACGTCGTTACTATCCTTATGGATCCGATGTAACTCATGTTATCGGATACGTCGCTAAAATTAACGGGGAAGATATAAAAAGATTGAATAAGCAGGGTATTTTGGGTAAGTATGTTGCAGCTCCTAATATAGGAAAATTAGGTATTGAACGCTATTACGAAAATATTTTACATGGGACGCCAGGATATGGAGCTGTAGAAATAAATAATCGCGGGAAAGTGATTAGAGAATTATATAAAAAATCTCCGATACCAGGAAAAAATATTGTTTTAACATTAGATTTGAATTTACAACAGTATATTATAAAATTATTAGTAGGAAATCGGTCTTCTGTAATAGTTGTTGACCCTCGCAACGGAGGAATTCAAGCTTTAATTTCGCATCCTAGTTATAATCCAAACTTGTTTGTTGACGGTATCTCCAATACAGAATATAGTATTTTATTAAAGGATAACAATTGTCCTTTACTTAATCGTGCCACCCAAGGGGTATACCCTCCTGCATCTACAGTAAAACCTTATATTTCTGTATCTGCTTTAACATTGGGGGTGATTAATCAGAATTTTTTATTTTCTGATCCTGGTTGGTGGCAATTACCTGGTTCAGAAAAACGTTTTCGTGATTGGAAACGTTGGGGGCATGGAGAATTAAATATTACGAAAGCTCTTGAAGAATCTTCTGATACTTTTTTTTATCAAATAGCCTACAAAATGGGAATAGATAATTTATCAGAATGGATGAATAAATTTGGGTATGGTAGATATACTGGTATCGATCTATTCGAAGAATTAACTGGCGTGATGCCGACTAAGGCATGGAAAATACAACGTTTTAATCAACCATGGTATCAAGGAGATACGATACCGGTAGGAATCGGGCAAGGGTATTGGACCGCTACTCCTATACAAATGTCTAAAGCTTTAATTACTTTAATTAATGACGGTAACGTGCGCATTCCACATTTACTTGATAGTGTTTTATTGGAAAAAAATTGTGTTCCATACCATCAAACGGAATGTGACCAGGTAGGTGACCCGAAATCAAATGTATGGAAAATAGCTAAAGATGGAATGTTTGGAGCAGCCAATCGTCCAAATGGCACAGTAAGTGGGAGTTTTTCTGGCACTTCATATAAAGCAGCAGCCAAATCTGGTACAGCACAATTATTTAATTTAAAAAGTAACCAAAATTATGATCCAAGTAAGATTTCTGAATCTCTTAGGGATCATAAATTAATGACTGCTTTCGCTCCATACGAAAATCCCACGGTAGCTGTGGTAGTAATTTTAGAAAACGCTAGAATTGGAGTATCAATAGGATCAATTACAAGAAAAATATTTGATTATGTCTTATTGCAATAAATAAACATTTAATTGAGTTGTTTTTTATTTATTTTGTCAATCTAACTAGTTATCGTAATGCATCATGAGTCAAATTATTCGGAAAAATTCATTATGGAATAGGTACCATATTGATTTAACATTATTTCTATTAATTATTTGTTTATTATTATACGGAATTTTCATAATGTGGAGCGCGTGTGGTCAAAATTTTGAAATGATGCGACTCAAAGTGTTTCAAATTATAGGAGGGTTATTGTTGATGTTTTTTTTAGCACAAGTTCCACCCAGAACTTATGAATTTTGGACACCGTATATATATTTTTTATGTCTTATATTATTAATCTCAGTCAATATGATTGGTCAAATTAGCAAAGGAGCTCAACGTTGGTTAGATTTTGGTATTATAAGATTTCAGCCATCAGAAATAGTTAAGATTTCTGTTTTGCTCATGGTAGCGCGTTATATTGATAGGGAGCAGCATCCTCCATCCTTAAAAAATGTTGGTATTGTACTATTATTAATTATGATTCCTACCATATTTATGTTGTTACAACCAGATTTAGGCACAGCAATTTTAACAGTTAGTTCTGGATTTTTTGCACTATTTTTATCTGGAATTAGCTGGAAATTAATTGTATTTACATTATTACTCATGGTTTTATTTGCTCCTATATTTTGGTTTTTTTGTATGCACGATTACCAGCGATCTAGAATAGAGATTCTATTACATCCAGAAATCGATCCGCAAGGCGCCGGGTATCATATTATTCAATCAAAAATTGCTATCGGTTCAGGTGGTTTTACTGGAAAAGGATGGCTACATGGGACACAATCACAGTTAGAATTTTTACCAGAACGTCATACTGACTTTATTTTTTCAGTGATAGGAGAAGAACTAGGATTTTTTGGGATATTAATATTATTGTCGTTATATTTAGGGATTATACTGCGCGGACTCTTTATCGCTATCAACACGCAGCATATGTTTGGGCGATTAATTATTGGAAGTTTTATGTTAGTATTGTTTATGTATATATTCGTAAATGTTGGTATGGTTAGCGGTCTACTACCAATAGTAGGCATTCCATTGCCATTAATAAGTTACGGTGGTTCATCTTTATTAGTATTAATGGCAGGATTTGGCATTGTTATGTCAATAAACGGGCACAGAAAAATGATTTCTAAAATTTTATGAATTAGAAAACTCTATATAATATGTTATCAACGTTATTATAAATATCATTAATTTTGTGAAAAATTTAAAAATCTAAAAAAAATACAGGTGTATACACCACATTTTTTTTCAAAAAATAAAAATAATAATTAATATAAATATAATAATTTAATATGAATAATATTAAGAAATGATATGATATAATAGATTCGTGCGTACATAATCTAATTAATATGTAATGACATTACATGGGTAAATAAATATGCGTTATCAACAGATAAATAGATTTGAACTTATATAAATAATAAATGTATTAAATAATTGTATGCAGGAGTATTGTCACCATTTATTATTGATTATAGTTGATTTGGTGCGTACATGAGTTTTATTTGTTGTAAATTAAAATGACATGCTCTGTTTTAACAAAATTCTTCTAATTATTTATTTAAAGATCAATAATTTTTAAAAAATTATTTTAGTGTGTGTTCTTACGAATTTGCATGATACATGTAACTCCAGAAATTAGTAAGAACATTCCAATTAAAATTAAGGGAGATGGCCATAATTGTTGATGTATGCATGAATATATTAAACCTGCTACAGTTTCTACCACAATTAATGGTCCTATTAATGTTGTCGGTAATCTTTGGCTAGCTTCATTCCAAAAGAATGTCCCTAACCAAGAACAACAGAATCCAATTAATACCATCAAAAAAATAAAAAAAATCGGTCTAGGCCCGAAGGGTAATGCAAATTCATCTTGGATCAGATCCGAACACCAGATACATACAAAAAAATAAACGAGACACGATAGTGGTAACGTAACCATGCCTTGTGCATTAGCCCAAGTCATGGGCTTATTGTGTGGATGTGTTTTTAACCAATGTGCATTTCTTAATGCATACCATGCCCAACATAAAACAGAAACAATTGCCAAAATTATTCCGCTTACATATTGCCATATATTAAGTATAAAGAACTCAGCTCGCAATTCAGAAATATTTACACATAATAATCCCGTTCCCATTAAAAACAATGATATTAGTAAAGTATGGTTTGGTAATTTTTGTTCATTAGGAGAAATGATATGTGTTGTTACAGTTAACATTAGAGGTAATGTACCGATAATAGCAGTTGAAATTGGAACACCGATGCGTTGAATAGCGCTTGTTAAACAAGTATAATATACTATATGACCTGTTAAAACTAATTTTATTGCTTCTAACCAATCTTTTAATAATAATTTGCGTAAACGCGCTCTATCACACCATGATAGTGGTAATGAAATTAATCCAAACGCAATATAACGACCCGATGCTTGTAATATGCTGGGGTATTCTGGTATTAATAAAGGACCTATAAAAATCAATCCCCATAATAATCCTGAGATTACAGCAAAAGCAATTCCTAATATCATGATATTTTTACTATACTAATGAAATATGCTTGATACTATTATTTATTAAAAATCTATTTTTATTAAATCAAAAGCATATATTATCAAGTATACACATTTTTATTAAATCATGTTATATGAATTATTTAATTAAGACTGATTTATGTAATTGGTGTGATCAATTACATATGATGATATGCGCCCTATAGGATTCGAACCTATAACTTACAGCTTAGAAGGCTGTTACTCTATCCAATTGAGTTAAGAGCGCGTTACTTGTATATTTTACTAAATAATTATTCTTTTTTCGAGATATCTTATTAGATCATATATTTTCTTTTAAGAAATATATGCTTAGAGAAAGTATATAATTTAAAATTAATAGTAATATATATTACAGAAAATAATATCATCGTGTTAATATATAATTCATTGGATATATTTTAAAATGATCGCTAAGATAATTGATGGTAAATATGTTTCTGAAAAAATAAAACAAGAAATAGCTAAACAAGTACGTAAAAATATGAATTCCGGAAAACGTGCCCCAGGTTTGGCTATGATTCTAGTAGGACATAATCCAATTTCTCAGATATATGTAACTAATAAGAAAAAAGCATGTGAACAAGTGGGTTTGATTTCATTTCTTTATACTTTACCTATTACGGCTACAGAAAATGAGATTTTTCAATTAATTGAAACTTTAAATAATGATAATCGTATAGATGGTATTTTAATTCAGTTGCCATTACCAAATAAGTTAAATAAAATAAATGTTTTAGAACATATTGCTCCTGATAAGGATGTAGATGGTTTTCATCCATATAATGTCGGGCGTTTATGTCAACGATCTCCTACATTACGTCCTTGCACTTCTCGAGGTATTATTACTTTGTTAGAATGGTATAATATAGATATGTTTGTATTACATGCGGTTGTAGTTGGAGCATCAAATATCGTTGGTCGGCCTATGACTATGGAATTATTATTGGCAGGTTGTACGGTATCTGTTACTCATCGTTTTACTCAAAATTTGAAAATATACATTGAAAATGCTGATTTATTAATTGTGGCGGTAGGTCAAGCAAATTTTATTCCCGGTAGTTGGATAAAACAAGGGGCTATAGTCATAGATGTTGGTATTAATCGATTAAATAACGGAAATATAGTGGGTGATGTTCACTTTTCTAGCGCTTACGAACGAGCTGCATACATTACTCCTGTTCCGGGTGGAGTAGGTCCAATGACAGTAGTAACACTTATTCAAAATACCTTGCAAGCTTATGATGACCATCATTTAGTAAGATAATTTTTGTTTATTCCATTTTTAATTATTTTTATTACTATTTATATTATTTGAAATGCCATTTCGTTATTCCTGTAGGCCCATCTTCTAATGTTATTCCCATAACGGTTAATTTTTTTCGTATGCTATCAGCTAATTCCCATTGATTATTTTTTCGCGCAACTTCGCGGCATTGAATTAATTTTTGAATTTTTTCAAAATGACGATTTTTATTATGTTTTAATGTTATTTTTTTTAAAAAAATCTCTGGATTTTGATGTAATAATCCGATAATATTTGCTAAGTATTTTAAGGTAGCTGCCATACCTTGAGCAAGTAGTGAATGACCTTTAATTTTTAAATTATTTAATCTATGTGCTATATCAAATAATACTGAGTATGCCTCTGGTGTATTGAAGTCGTCATTCATTTTAGAAATAAATTTTGATATAAAATATTCTCCTTCATTATCACCTCCATTAGGCTGGATTGTAGGATTAGTATCTCGTAAAGCTATGTACAGCCGTTTTAAAGATGTTTGCGCATTTTTAAGATTATTGTCATTATACTTTAATTGACTACGATAATGAGCAGACATTAAAAAAAATCTTATTGTTTCAGGATCATAATGTTTTAAAATATCGCGTATGGTAAAAAAATTATTTAATGATTTTGACATTTTTTCATAGTTTAACAACAGAAGACCAGAATGCATCCATATATTTGCATAAGAAGTCTCATGAGCACATACGGATTGAGCAATTTCGTTGTCATGATGTGGAAAAATTAAATCTGATCCTCCACCATGAATGTCTATTTGATTCCCGAAAATGGAATAATTCATTGCTGAACATTCAATGTGCCATCCTGGACGTCCTAATCCCCATGGAGATGACCAACACGGCTCACCTAGTTTATTATTATATGTTGTTTTTTTCCACAATACAAAATCCATAGGGTTTTTTTTTATATTTGGTATTTTTAAGATATTATCATGTATTTTAGGTGGATTTTCTTTGTTAGATAAAACGCCATAATTGTGCATAGTTTCCACAGAAAACATTATATCTCCATTAGGGGCGGTATATGCGTGTTTTTTTGAAATTAACAAACAAATAAATTTAATGATTATATCAATATGTTCAGTTACTTTTGGTTCATAATTTGGGCGTAATATATTTAATGCATCTAAATCTAAATGCATTTCTTGAATCATACGATTCGTTAATTGTTGGGTAGTTTCATTATTTTCATAAGCTCTTTTTATAATTTTATCATCTATATCTGTAATATTTCGGACGTAACTCACCTGATATCCGCAATGACGTAAATAGCGAATAACACTATCAAATACTATAAATGTTCTGGCATGTCCGAGATGGCATAAATCATAGACTGTAACACCACAAACATATATTTTAATTTTACCAGCATTAATAGGTATAAACTTTTCTTTTTTTTTTGTTAAGGTATTAAAAATTTTAAGCATTTTAATTTATTCTACAATATACGCGGCGATATATTGGTCTTTAGTGTATATAAACCTCATAGGTTTACTAGAATCTTTAATCAGTATCATACTTTAATCTAATTAGTTGAGTGTTTGGAATCATCGCTTTCATATGCAAAACATAACACATACTATCTTAATCATAAGTATATGACAATGTTTATTGCATAGTCAGTATAATTATCATTGATAATTATATGACACGATTTAATTCCGTACACTATATTTGTATATAGCGCGGTGTTTATTTATATAAGTGTTTTATTTAATTATTAAATTTTTAACGAATAGTCTTGATCTGGAATGTTAAACATGTGATATTAATAATAACCATTATTATTCAATATGTGCGTACATGTCTATTTTATTTATTTCAGATGTTCATTTATCTACTAAATCTCCATATATTACTGATGGGTTTTTACGTTTTTTAAGTTATCGCGCAATGCGTGCTAAAGCTCTTTATATTTTAGGAGACTTGTTTGAAACTTGGTTAGGAGATGATGATTATAATCTATTACATATTAACATCGCCAAAGCTTTGAAAGCGTTAAATCAAAGAAGAATTTCATGTTATTTTATTCATGGAAATCATGATTTTTTATTAGGACAGAGGTATGCTAGAGCATGCGGAATGACGTTATTATCTTCTAATCAAGTTTTAAAATTAGCATCAGGAAAAAAAATAATCATTTTACATGGAGATATTCTTTGTGCTAATGATAATTCATATCAATTATTTAGAAAATATTTACGTCATATTATAGTACAGCGATTATTTTTATCGCTACCATTATCTATACGCTCACGAATATTCAGTGCTATACGTTCATGTTGTGTACAACATACAAAATATAAATCAAAAAAAAAATTAAATATTAATTTAAAAATAGCTACAGATATGTTAATTCAAAATAATGCGGATATTATGATTCACGGGCATACTCATCAACCTGCGATTCATAAGATTTACAGATCTAAAAAAAATGTTTTTAGAATAATAGTGCTAGGATGTTGGAATAAATACGGTTCAATGATAGAAGTAAATGAGAAAAATAATGATATCTTATTTACAGAATTTCCATTATATGAAATAACAAAGTATTAAATTTAGTATTTTTATATTAATCGTAATATATCTATATATGTTATATATATTTTTTATGGGAAATAACAATATTATTATTTAAAGTAATATTAAAATGATGTTAAGACGCACATACTCTGTCTTTATAGTATACGTATGAAATATAAATAGGAGTGTTTATTCCGTGTACTCATTAAGAGTATTTAAATATATGTGTGGTTTCCTTTTTTTTGTTAAGAATAAATATTTTAACTACGGTTGTGTTTGAAGATTTCTTCCAGCACTTGTGTTTGTTGTTTTATGATACAAAAATTATTAACAAACATTTAATCAAATAAATGTGAGCGCTGTAATATGATTACTCATTTTTGTTGTTAAAAGATAGTTGATTAATTAACAGAATTTAAATTTATCTTATTTAAAGAATAGAATAAAATATAATATGCTCTTTTTAAGATACCACGGTATACATAATGTGCGTGGTACAATACATATAGAAATTATATTAAAGAAGTCAATATAATCAGTGTTTTATAATTGTTATATATATTTAATTATACTACATACAATACTTAGAATAAAATTTCCTATTATATTTTTATAGTGAATTATAAAATAATTTATATATCCGTAATATTGTGTTGAATATTAATTATTTGATGACCGGATCTCAGTATTTGATTATGATACAAGTAATATATCCATATTTATGGTTTTTGATTAATTAGTGTTTAGTGTCCATTTATATATTTAAATTAATTATTAATACATGGTTATATTTTTTTAGGAATCAAACCAAAAAGTATAATTTTGATGAGATAACGAACGATTTTATACGCTGTTATTATCTATAATGATATTGATATTCATAAATAGGAACCGAAATGAAAAATGATAACAAGTATCATGAACTAATGATATTAATTAACTCTTTATAGATTTTAGAAATATCACGATTTCCATCAACAGAAAAATATTTCATTTTTTTATATTTCGATTCTTCTCGATAATAATCTAACACTGGTTCAGTGTGTTGGTAGTAATTACTTAATCGTTTACGTATAGCTTCTTCGTGGTCATCTTTTCGAGTAGTCAAAATTTCTCCGGTAATATCATCTAATCCATAATTTCTCGGCGGATTGAATTTAATATGATAAGTTCTACCAGAGCCTACATGTATTCTTCGGCCTGCAATACGATCAATAATCACAGAATCTGATGCAAAAAATTCTATGATGTAATTTACAAAAATTTTACATTGTTTCATAGATTTTGCTTGCAAAATTGTTCTAGGAAAACCATCCAATAAAAATCCATTACGACAGTCATTTTGATTAATACGTGTGCTAATTAATTGCACCATAAATTCATCATTTACTAAATCACCAGTATGCATAATATTTTTGTGAAGTTCATAGGACTTATGTGTACTTCTAGTTAGTGCTTGACGCAACATCGTGCCTGTAGAAATATTTGGAATGTTATACTTATTTGCAATAAGATGAGCTTGTGTTCCTTTTCCGGATCCAGGAGGACCTAAAAATATAATACGTATCAAATTTAATTCTCAATAAAATTATAAAAATTTAGTAAACGATGCTTATGATATGTTAAAACATTATCTACTTAATACTTAGATATAAATAACAGCCTTTTATTCAAACATATATTTTAGTTTATATTAATCAGATTTTAACAATTGTTATTGTATCATAACTAAAATATAAAATTATATTTTATTAATTGATTACTTTAGATTATAAAAGTAATGTTTCTATTTATATTGTATAAATAACCAGTCAACAATTAAATTAAAAACAAATTAATATATTTAATAGGATTGCGAATATTTATGTACATTTTTAAATTAATTTCTTTGCATGTGGTTGTTTAATGAATAATTTTTAAATTTTGTTATACATGAAGGTTGGGCATTGGTTTGATTCAATTGGTTATTGTATCGCTTTAATGATTAATGAAAAATAAATTTTATTACTTAATAATTTTTTAATTTAATTTTTTGATCATTAAATACATAAAATAATAGTTAATTATTATAAAAATCACGGTAGTAGTTCTATTAATTAATGAAAAATTACATTTTTTAAAAATATGCAATTGATATTAATTTGCTATATTACATTATAATTTCGATGTAATTGAGAGATAGTGTATTTTATTTAATTAATTTTTATAAGTTTTTATTCTGATCATAAAGTACTTGAATATCATTTTCATCTATTTCAGCATCAAAAAAAGATTTAATCATTTTAACGTACGGATCACTTGAAAATTCTTTCTTTATTAATGATATTTTTTCTTTATATAAAGTATATAAATGTTCCATTGGTGTTTTTATTGCATAATTGTCATCTTTTTTTATATGTAATTTTATTGCTATACCTATATTATTGCTAAGTGATTTTTGTATGATATTACGGAGTTCTGTAGAATTTAAATGTTGGTAATCAGAACGAACATGTAAGCATATCTCATCTGAAGAAATTTTTTCTTTCCACGAATTCATAACTAATTTTTTTGCTAATTTTGGTAACGACAAACGATATATTTGTGATATCCATAAATTATTGTTTATTGCTTTTTGAAGTATTTCTTTTATGAAATCGGGCATATTTTGATGGTTTCTATGTAAATTTTCTTTATTATTACTGTTATTACTAAATTCTAAATATCCTGATAAATCTTTATTAATTTTTTCGAAACGATCAGAACTATTTTTTAAAATTATTGTATTAATACTGGCAAATCGTTCTAATATATCTTTTATTTTTTTTTGAGATTCTAAAGTTAAATTTGATTTTTTTTCTATGACATTTAACTTGTCACGTTCTTTATATTGTAATAGCTTTGATCGAGCTTCTAATATTGTAGAAGTAATATCCCTAGTATCTCTACTAGAGACAGATTTTGAAATTTTAGGTTTGGTATTATCCGAATTTAATTCGGATTTTTTAAAATTTAAAAGTAATATATTATTTGTTTTTTTTAATTTTTCTGTATTTAATACATTCTTACTACCTTGATTATGATTTTTTTTTTGGAAAAGATCAGTAGCAATATGTTGTGTATCATTAGTATTTATCTCGACATTATTATTTGAGCATACAGATTTTTTAAGTATATGATCATTATCATCACCATTACCATTTTTTTTGTTTGCTATGTCTACATCAGGACGAAAAGCTAATGCTCGTAACATGGTCATTTCTATTCCCATGCGATGACTAGGAGCGTAAGGCAATTCGCGACGACCTAATAGAAATATCTGATAATATAATTGTACATTTTCCGGAGTAATACGATTACTTAATCTACGCATACGTTGATTGATATGTTGTGTTACATTGTTATCCTCTTTTTGTACAGAATTTGACAGAAATTGACCTATAGCTATTTTCTGCAAGATAGTAAGAATTTCATTGAAAACATAATCCCAATGAACTCCTAAAACAGTCAAATTTTCAATTTGGTGCATAATATTATGTATATCTTCATCAATTAAGCTCTCGATTAAACATAATGGATGTTCGATATTCGATATACCAAACATATTATTAATAACATTATTAGTTATCTCATTATTTCCTAAGACAATAGCTTGTTCTGCCAAACTAAGCGCATCACGCATACTTCCTTTTGATGCATATGCTAACGATTCTAAAGCAGAAGTTTCTATGTTTATGTTTTCTTTATGAAAGATATATGTTAGTTGATTTATAATTTGAGAAATGTTTAGAGGTTTCAAGTAAAACTGTAAACACCGGGATAAGATAGTCTCCGGTAATTTTTGGTATTCAGTAGTAACCAAAATAAATTTAACATGTGTAGGTGGTTCTTCTAACGTCTTTAATAAAGCATTGAAACTGTGACGGGATAACATATGTACTTCATCTATAAGATATACTTTAAAGCGACCTCGAGATGGCATGTATTGTACATTATCTAGAAATTCCCTAGTATCTTCTACTTTAGTGCGTGATGCTGCGTCTATTTCAATCAGATCAATAAAACAACCTAATTCAATATCTTTGCAATTATTACATTGACCACACATGGTATATGTTGTTCCTTGTTCACAGTTTAATCCTTTTGCGAATAATCGAGCAATAGTAGTTTTTCCTACTCCTCTTGTACCAGATAATATATAAGCGTGGTGAATTTTATTTAATGAAAAAGTATGTGTTATTGCTTGAATGATGTGTTCTTGCCCTACAATATCAGAAAATTTTTTTGGTCGCCACTTACGGGCGAGTACTTGATAACTCATCAGAATATAACTCATATAGTAATTATTATAAATATAAGAACTAAAACTTATTGGTTTAGTGGGGTATATTTTAATGATTAGAGAACGTCACTAAACTATAGGAATTTATTCCTATTTCCTTTAATAATGATTTTCCACCTAGATTTTCTAAATCTATTATAAATCCAGCATGATTTACTTCTCCTCCTAACCGTCTGATTAATTTTACCGCTGCTGCAATTGTTCCGCCCGTTGCTAGTAAATCATCTATGATTAAAACTTGGTCACCTGGAGTAATAGAATCGGTGTGTATTTCTAAGAATCCATTATCATATTCTAAAATATATGGCTCTCTAATAGTATCACGGGGTAACCTTCCTGATTTACGGGCTGGAATAAAACCTAGTTTCAGTATTAGTGCTAATGGAGCACTGAATAAGAATCCTCTAGCTTCTATACCTACTACTTTAGTTAATTTATGATTTCTATAATAATAGGCCAAAAGAGTAATGCTTGCTGAATATGCTTGAGGATTTTTTAACAATTCAGTGATGTCTCGAAATAAAATGCCTTTTTTTGGATAATTAGGTACAAATTGGATACTTTTTTTGATCAATTCTAATTGTTGATCCGTAACATTTGTCATATTTTTTCCAAAATAAAAACAATATTTATTTGAATTTGTATACATTTATACATAAATTTTATTTTGCCACTAAATTTTATTAAATTATTTTATTCGTAAAAGAACATTATATATTTGTATAATTTATAATATCGTTTTTCAATAAAAAATTTAAATATGATACATGTGCCTTATATATATTTTTAGTGAAAATTTCAAGTGTTTATTTTAAATAAATGAACATTTTTTGTAAGAATATTTTCAATACAGTAGTAATATAAATATATATAATTGAAATATGCATTCAATTATTTAGTTATTAACAATAAATAAGTACATTTTATTTTTTAATATAATATGTAAAATGGCGATATAGTTATATAAAAATGTATTTTAGGATAAAAAATTATTAAATTTGAATAAATTGTCAAATATTATTAGAAATTTGTAAATTTTTTGTTTAAATATATTTAATTATTAGTAAAAGATATATTTTTAGTGATATTGGTATCGAACCAATTTAGATACTTTTGGATTGATTGTTTATTTGTATCTGAAGCAGAGTACATTCTAAAGATTAAAAATTATTATTTTTAGTAAAATCATAAAAAATTGAGCATTAATATGTTTGAGAAGATACAAAACTATAATGATAAATATGTTCTTAAAAAAATAAACACAACATTTGTAATAACGATATCTTGAACATTTCTATTTCATTGCTTGATATTTTATATGACTAAATATCTATTTGGTAGATCAAAAAAAAGATGCTAACAAATATTTTTATTTTATTTTTTTACTAATATGAAAGACTCATAAAAATTAACATGTCACCTCTACTTTATCGGGATGCTAAACAAAAATACCCATCGTAGTTTTTATTACGGCTGCTTCTTTCCAGATCTGACCGATTTTTTAAAAATTATTATGAATAATTTGATAACATCCCTCTGGAGATTATCTGCGATTATCTTGAATTTATCAAGTAATAATTAAACATTTAAATATAAATAAAGATTTTAACTAACAATACATTTTGTATTTGTAATCATGTGATTTAAAAATAGTTTTTAATTTTGAAATTAGGTGGTTAAAATGTCTATAATGTGATTTTAGAAGTTTTATAACTATAGATGACAGGATTTTTGTATCTTAATCTTTAATGAAGATGCCTTACCTGTAAAAAAAGATTTTTTAATTATTTTCATAGATTTCTTATTAATTACTATTGAATGCTAATAGTTAATATTATTGTTCAAAAAATTATATCAAATAGTTTAATTATTGTTGATCTTATCACCGAATAAAAAATACAGCGCGCTTAGTAGTGATTACTATATAATTTAATGGAAATATCATAGCTGTTATGCATATAGCATACAGAAAATTTTTCAAATAATTAAAACACACTAACCATAATATAAAATATAGGAAGTGCTACACAAAAATATTAATCTTATTAGAATAACTGTTTTATTATTTAATCTATAATAATTAAAATCAATAGTAATATTTAACTTTTTACGAATTTTTGTTTAAAAAAATAAAAATTACTTCTATTTAACCAGAATATCATACTATAGTTCTCACATACATTCATATGTGATTATTTTAATACAATAAATGATACACCTTATTTTTAATATATCTCTATGTTTCTAAAAATTACACGATACATCATACTAATGGTGCTTTAGGTATTATTTCAGAATTAAACGGGATATCTTGTAGCGCTAATATTAAAACTTCGTCTATTTGTTTGACTGGATGAATATCCAAATTATTAACTACAATAGCTGGCATATCTTCTAAGTCACGTTTGTTTTCATACGGTATTAATACTGTTTTAATACCTCCTCGATGCGCAGCTAACAATTTTTCTTTCAATCCACCAATAGGTAATATTTGTCCCCTTAAAGTTATTTCTCCTGTCATCGCTACACTAGCTTTAACAGAATTTCCTGTTAAGCAAGAAACTAAAGCAGTACACATAGCAATTCCAGCACTTGGTCCGTCTTTTGGCGTAGCTCCTTCTGGAACATGTACATGAATGTCTTTTTTTTCATAAAAATCAGTATTAATACCTAATTTATCCGCACGCGCTCTTACCACAGTTAATGCGGCTTGAATAGATTCTTGCATAACTTCACCTAAAGATCCAGTATATGTTAATTTTCCTTTTCCCGGAACACAAGCAGTTTCAATAGTTAAAAGATCTCCTCCTACTTCAGTCCAAGCTAATCCAGTAACTTGCCCTACACGATTTTCTTGATCTGCATGAATACAATCATAGCGTTGCACACCAAGAAAGTCTTTTAAATTATTTTTATCAATGGTTATATGTCTTATTTTTTTATTCATTAAAAGCATTTTTACTGTTTTACGACATAATTTAGAAATTTCTCGTTCTAAATTACGTACTCCAGCTTCGCGTGTATAATGTCTAATAATATTTACTAAAGCATCGTCTTGAATTGTTAGTTCTTCTATCTTTAAAGCGTTGCGCTCTATTTGTTTAGTGAATAAATGTTGTCGTGCTATATTTAACTTTTCATCTTCGGTATAACCAGATAGACGTATTACTTCCATACGATCTAACAAAGGACTGGGAATATCCATTGAGTTAGAAGTAGCAACAAACATAACATCAGATAAATCATAATCTATTTCTAAATAATGATCATTAAAAGTAGTATTTTGCTCGGGATCTAATACTTCTAGTAAAGCAGCCGCTGGATCTCCACGCATATCTAAAGACATTTTATCTATTTCATCTAAAAGGAATAACGGATTCCTTACTCCAACTTTAGACATCTTTTGTATAAGTTTACCAGGCATAGATCCAATGTAGGTGCGACGGTGGCCTCTAATTTCGGCTTCATCGCGCATACCACCTAAAGCCATACGTATATACTTACGTCCAGTTGCTTTAGCAATAGATCGCCCAAGTGATGTTTTACCTACTCCGGGCGGTCCTACTAAACATAAAATAGGTCCTTTAATTTTATTGATTCTGTTTTGTACTGCTAAATATTCTAAAATTCGATCTTTAACACGCTCTAATCCGTAGTGATCTTTGTCCAGGCTTTCTTGAGCTTTAAGCAAATCTTTTTTCATTTTACTTCTTGCATGCCAAGGTACTGACAGTATCCAATCAATATATCCGCGAACTACAGCAGCTTCAGCAGACATAGGGGACATCATTTTCAATTTTTGCCACTCTGATTCTACTTTGTTTCGTGCCTCTTTAGGCATTTTAGCTGCTTCTATTTTACGTCTAAGAGATTCGTTTTCGTCAATAACAGCATCTAGTTCTCCCAGTTCTTTTTGTATAGCTTTCATTTGTTCATTTAAGTAATACTCACGTTGGCTTTTTTCCATTTGTTTTTTTACGCGATTACGAATACGTTTTTCAACTTGTAATAATTCAATTTCTGATTCCATCATTGCTATTAAATATTCTAATCTTTCCGTAACATCTGACATTTCTAAAATGGATTGTTTATCATCTAATTTGAGTGGCATATGCGCGGCGATGGTATCAGCAAGACGATCTGCCTTGTCAATATTATTCAAGGATGTTAAAACTTCAGAAGGTATTTTCTTATTAAGTTTAAGAAATCCTTCAAATTGATTAATAACAGTGCGCATTAGAATTTCTTGTTCACGTTCGTTTAATTCATTAGAATGAAAAACACTTGCTTGAGCTTTAAAATGATTTCCAGTATCAGTTAACTCAATGATACGGGCACGCTCTATTCCTTCTACTAATACTTTGACTGTACCATCTGGTAATTTAAGCATCTGTAATATTATAGATATTGTTCCAACCGAAAAAAGGTCATTAATACTTGGTTCATCGGTTGATGCTTCTTTTTGAGCTACTAACATAACTTTTTTGTCGCCATTCATGGCAGATTCGAGACATTTAATTGATTTTTCCCGACCAACGAATAACGGAATCACCATATGTGGATACACCACTACATCACGCAAAGGTAACACAGGTATTTCTATGCGCTCAGTTTGATCAGTATTCATAGAGCGATCTCTCTTGGTTATAACTTATTAATATTATAACATTTTTAATATTCGGCTGCACCATTTTAATAATCAAATACCTAAAAATATGGGGATAAATCAATTATATTCAACATCGAGCATGATGAAAAACAAAAAATAAATAATTATTTATACCGAATTTATTTTATCATCTAATATTTATTAGATTTTAATTACGTAAAAAATTATTTTTATGTAATTAAAACACGCTTAGTATTTTTAATAATCTAATTTTTATTAAAATAAATATATAATTATGTTTCAATAAACCTATTAACTATTGCAATTTTTCAGATATAATCGTTTATTTTATTGAAAGTATATTAGTGTAATCAGTATTTCTTATATATGCAGTTTTACATGTATGTCAAGTTAATCATGTTAACTTGATAAAACATTAAAAATCATATTTTTAGATGCTAAGTAATTAATTGTTTTTTGAACAATAAATTTCTATCTAATAAGTGCATGTATAACAATATATTATTATGAACAGACAATTTTTATCCGTCATTAGTAATGATAATTACAAAGTTTTTAACTCTATTTAATAATAGCAATGCAACAATGTTTAAGTTTGTGTGTAAATATGATGATATATCAAAATTTGGTAAAAATTTATTTTTGTAAAACTATTTTTCATAATAGTAACAGACTATATTGATAAATAATTCTTGGTTATTAATAGTTTTAAATACATAAATTTCCGATTATATAATTATACATTATCTCAATCAATTAATATTTGTATAGATCGAGAGTATTTTTATTTTCTATAATGTTTTGATGTGTTTTTATTATGTTCCTAATTGCTTAGGAGAAATTATTGTTTTATTAACACTTTAGTTATATTATCTATATAATTAAAAAATAATTATTTTTTAAAAATTAAATTTTTTGATGTTATTTTATTTATGACTATTTAAATGGAAATTATGTTCCATTAACATTATTTATTTTTAGATAATGTTTAGATATTATTATTTAGATATCAATTCATTTATTTAACAATTTCCGATTTTAATACTTTTTATTTGTTATTTATTAAAGCTTTAATTACAATTATATATAGTTAGGTGACATAAATTATTAGAGAAGTTATAATTTTATTAATTCGATAATATTTATATAATAATTAATTATGTATTATATGAACGTATAATATTCATTTCAATTTAAAATAATATTAATTTCATCTAAAAATATAATAAAATTTTAAAGAGTTATTCTTTACGCTGTAAAACTACAAAAATCATGCAATAGATACAATAATTTTATTAATTATGTATATCTGTATATGTATAATTATTATTTTAAATACCTGCTATCTTCATAGAAGATATTAAAACAGATCCACAATGAATATGATTACGTGTTTCAATATCGTGTCCAATAGCATCAATGTTATAAAACATATCTTTTAGATTGCCAGCAATAGCAATTTCATTTACTGGATACTGAATATCACCGTTTTCTACCCAAAAACCAGCTACTCCACGTGAGTAATCTCCGGTAGTAATATTAATTCCTTGCCCCATGATGTTAGTAACAACAAGGCCGCGTTGCATATTCTTAATTAATTCCATAAAACTTAAATTTTGATAACTAATATACCAATTATAGATACCGTCAGCATGTCCAGTGTTTTTTATCCCCATTTTACGTGCAGAATAACTGTTTAAAATCCAACTATTTAATATACCATTTTCTACAATAGTGCGGTTCAAAGTTTGTATTCCTTCGCTATCAAATGGAGCTGATCCTAATCCTTTTAATACATGCGGGCGTTCTTTGATTGATATCCAAGAAGGAAAAATTTTTTTCTTCAGATCATTTAATAAAAAAGTAGATTTACGAAATACATTATCCCCATGAATAGCACTTGCTAAATGGTGGAATAAACTTGTAGCTACTTCTGCAGAGAATAATACTGGAGATTCCATTGTTTTTAATTTTTTAGGATTTAAATGATTTAGAGCGCGTTGAGCACATTCTTGTCCAACCCATTCTGCTGAACGTAAATCATCAAATGAACGACTTAATGTATATGCATAATTTTGTTCCATAATATCATTGCTTGCAGCAATCACACCACAACATAAAGAATGTCGGCTACTGGTGTAACTTTGTAACATACCATGACTATTCCCAAAAACTTTAGTGGTAAAATAACTGCTAAATCTACCTCCTTCAGTATAAATTATACGTTTATCATATTTTAATGCTGTTTCTTCTGCTGTAGATGCTAAAGTCACTCCTAATTTAGTATCTAAACTAATTGGATGAAATAATTCAAGATTCATAGAATTGAATGCTAATAGTTCTTTATCGGCAATTCCAGCATATGGGTCTGGAGAAGTATAAGATGCTATATCTGCTGCAGCTGCTACAGTACGATTTATTGCTTTCTTATTTAAATCATTCGAAAGAGCGCTGCCTTTTCGTTGTTGACGAAATATAGTTATATCTAAGATACTACGATTATTAAATTCCACATTCTCAAGTTTTCCGTAACGAGTACTGACTGTAATTCCTGTGGTTTTAACTACTGAAACTGCCACTTCATTTGAATATGTATGTGCTAAATTTAATGTTTGATGTACTATATTTTCTAAAAAATTACGTTGTTGTATCACGTCATCTATATCATTCATACTATCCTCCTGTAATAAAAATTCCTAATTAATATAAATGTCTCTAATCCATATCAGAGTTATTAACATCAGTAACTGATGTTAATAACTATACAGCATGATATAAAAAATAAAAATTTGTTTTTAATTAATGAAAAATTCACTAATTAAAAAATTATTATAAATGTAGCATTTAATGCTAAGCAAGAATACGAATGTAAGCAATATCATTAAAATTAATATTTCCTAAGATATGAGAAATTAGATGAAAACATGATTGTATAATTATATGTCTATGCTTGATTCCAAATATACTAATTACTATTAGTAACATAGACTATATGTAGTATATTTTTGTATAGTCAAAAGTTACACATAATTTAATAATATTTAATATAATTACATTATTATTATTTGATTGTTGTTATTTAATGCTATGGGTATGTATCATGCATACAATTTAATTAATTAGTACCCCCAATAGTGATATTATTTAATTTTATTGTTGGTTGACCGACGCTAACAGGTATGTTTTGTCCGTTTTTTATACATATTCCTACTCCTTTATCTAAGGATAGATCGTTGCCAACCATGGAAACACTTTTCATGATTTCGATACCTGATCCTATTAAAGTAGCTCCTTTTATAGATTTAGTGATGCGACCTTTTTCTATTAGGAAAGCTTCAGATGTAGAAAAAACAAACTTGCCCGATGTAATATCTACTTGTCCTCCGCTAAAATTCGTAGCATATACTCCGTAATCTACACTGTCGATAATTTCTTCTGGAGTCGATTGACCTGGCAACATATAGGTGTTAGTCATACGCGGCATAGGTAAAGAAGCATATGATTCTCTTCTACCGTTTCCTGTCGAGGTGCATCCCATTAGTTTAGCATTTAATTTATCCTGCATGTATCCTTGTAAGATACCATTTTTAATCAAAATATTATATTGACCAGGTATTCCTTCATCATCAATAGTTAATGATCCACGTGATCCCTTCAATGTAGCATCATCTACTATTGTACATAATTCTGAAGCTACTATTTTTCCGATTTTGTTAGAAAATACCGAACTACCTCTTCTATTAAAATCTCCTTCTAGACCATGCCCTACCGCTTCATGCAATAAAATACCAGGCCAACCTGATCCCAAAACTACTGTCATAGTTCCTGCTGGAGCTGCTACAGCTTCAAGATTAATTAAACTCATTTGAACAGCATCTTTGGTCCAACAATCGGCTCGAATTTCTCCTTCTGCGATAGTATCTAAAAAAAAATCGTACCCAAATCTCCCGCCGCCACCACTTATTCCTTGTTCTCTTTTCCCATCTTGTTCTGATTGCACTAATATAGATAAACGTACTAACGGTCGAACATCTGCGGATAAAGTACCATCTGTAGCTGCTACTAAAATTTGTTCATAAACACCTGATAAACTGGCATTAACTTTTTGTACTCTAGAATCAGTAGCACGTGCTATTTTATCTATCCTCATTAATAGTTCAATTTTTTCTTCCTTAGATATATTAGACAGTGGATTCATATAGGAATATGCAGTAGGATAAATATCTTTATGTTCCTTTAAATCAACAGTAGTAATATTGTTATTGCAATGACGTTCGTTTGTAATGCTGGTAGCAGCTTTCATGCTACGCATTAATGCGTCTAGAGTTAATTGGTCGGTGTAAGCAAACCCAGTTTGTTCGCCTATGATTACTCGTGCACCAGCGCCCTGATCTATTGTGTAGGACCCAGATTTAATGATACTCTCTTCAAGAGCCCATGTTTCATGACAGTATGATTGAAAATATAGATCTGAGTAATCTATTTGGAATTTTTCTGTCATATCTAATAAATATAAAAGATCATTATATTGCAAATTATTAGGTGCGAGTAGTCTTTCAATCACAAAATCTAAGTTCATATAACCTCTATTTAAAATATGATATTAGTATGTACCCCGCCAATTTGGCAAGAATTTTTAGAATATGTACTTTTAATAATTTTATATGTTTTTATTTAAGTGTGATTTAATATTGGTTAATATATAATATATATGTTTGCTTTATTTTATTTTGAAATACTTTACTATGTTTAAAAATATACTGATTTTTAAATATACTTATACTAAATTAAACATTTTATCAATCTTATTATTTTTTTTACACACGTTCATACACATATATACATATATGCATATTTTTTAATTAAATGATCCTAGTAAGATAGCGCTTATAATTCGTTAAAGCAATCAAAGATTTATATTTATTTAACTGAAATAATTATTCGATGTTAATTATTACTGTTGGTATTTATAAATCATCAATTATTGATTAGTTTCGATGCATTTTATGCATTAAAAGAACCAAAAATGGCCATACTCCGCCATCTAATAGGCAGCTCCAAAATATTTCTGGTGTACATAAAACTTTGTTTATCAAAAATTTTACTAAAAATATAATACTTTGATTAATGAACGAAAAAAATATGATAATAAAAGACTGTTGCCAAATAGGCATATACCTAAAAAAATAAATGTTTCGGCTTACTAAATAAGCAAGTATGCTTAAAGATAAAGAGTGTATTCCTAAAGTAGAGCCTAGTATAATATCGATTATTAATCCTAAAGCAAATCCAGTACCGATGTTTACCTGATTTGGAAGTATCGTAATCCAACGAATTAACAATATCATTGTCCAGGATGGATGCACATTCCATATTCGAGGATAAAAGGGAATAGTTTGTAAAAAAATTGCAATTATAAAGGAACTGTATACTACCCACAATTTATAATTGTTGAATTTATTGTACATTTTGTCAAGTTGTTTATATTGCAAATATAATTATACTGAACAACATATTTATATATTATCATTATTAATGATGGATTTAATAGATAAATATTTGAATATTAATTTCAGAACTATTCCCAAATTAATACTACATAACATAAAGATTGTAATTTAACCATTGGATGTGCTTGAATGATAGTTGAATCTTGTTCTGAATCTACTATTATATTAGATATGATTGCTACTGGATATCCTTCCGGAAAACGACCATCTAATCCAGATGTTATCAACATATCACCAACACATACATCCAGATATCCTGGATATTCTGCGCGCAAATCTGCACCATATCCACAACCCATTAAAATAAAACGCATATTATTACGCTTTATTTGTACCGGTAAAGCATGTTCAGGATCACAAATTAACATGACACGACTACTAAGTGCATTGGTAGAAATGACTTGTCCTATTATTCCTGCATCGGTAATAACTGGTTGACCAATGTAGATATTATTATTCTTTCCTTGATTTATTGTAACTTTATTACCGTATGAATCTGCGTTAAAAAAAAGAATTCTAGCAATTATTTTTCGTTTGTCGTAACAAAAAGGAGAATTAAGTAATGCATGTAACTTGCAATTTTCACGTTTATACTGATCTATTAATAATAATTCACTGTTTTTTAAAAATAACTCTTGACGCAATGTATTATTTTCCAATATTAATTCGTTATACCCTTCTAACACTTTTGTAGTATAATCGTATATATTACGCGACTTATCACATAAATAATAAAATAAATAAACAGAATTATCTATGTAACTTCTTAATTTCAAAAACATATTTAATTTTCCATCGGCAATAATAATAACAACAGACATTATTATTGCCAAAAACAAACGTAATTCTAAATAAGGAAATTTATTACTTACAGCGCTATACATGGAAAGATACCTTGAGTTTAAAAATATTAATTAATATATATTACAAAAGGAATTCATTTTAATTTATATGATTTTATCAACTTAAAATTATAAAAATTATTCTATAGCGCTTTAAAAAAATTATTCTTCACTAAATAAATCTCGACCGTGTACATCAATCATATCAAGCGCCTTACCACCACCTCGTGCAACACAAGTCAGCGGATCCTCTGCGATTACTACAGGAATGCTAGTTTCTTTTATTAATAAACGATCGATATTTCTTAATAATGCTCCTCCCCCAGTTAATACCATTCCATATTCAGAGATATCAGATGCTAATTCTGGTGGACATTGCTCTAGTGCCGCCATAACTGCGCTGACGATACCAGTTAACGGTTCCTGTAACGCTTCTAAAATTTCATTATTATTTAATACGAAACTCCGTGGTATTCCTTCTGCTAAATTTCGTCCACGTACTTTTATTTCACGAAGTTCATCATCTAAATATGCAGAACCTATGGTATGTTTTATTCTTTCTGAAGTTACCTCTCCAATCAAGGAACCATAATGACGTCTTACATAGCTAATAATAGCTTCGTCAAAACGGTCTCCCCCAATCCTAACGGATGATGAATACACTACTCCATTAAGTGAAATTACTGCGACTTCGGTAGTGCCGCCTCCAATATCTACTACCATTGAACCAGTAGCTTCTGATACTGGTAAACCAGCTCCGATAGCTGCTGCCATAGGTTCTTCTATCAAAAAAACCTCACGTGCGCCTGCTCCTTGCGCAGATTCACGTATAGCTCTACGTTCAACTTGTGTAGCACCTACGGGAACACACACTAACACTCTAGGACTTGGTTTCAAGAAACTATTACTGTGAACTTGTTTGATAAAATGTTGCAACATTTTTTCAGTAATAAAAAAGTCAGCGATTACTCCGTCTTTCATGGGACGAATAGCCGCAATGTTTCCGGGGGTACGTCCTAGCATCTGTTTTGCTGCATATCCTACAGCAGCTACGCTTTTAGGCATGCCTCCTCGGTCCTGTCTAATGGCTACAACAGAAGGTTCGTTTAAAACAATACCTTGTCCTTTTAAATAAATCAAAGTATTGGCAGTTCCGAGATCAATAGACAGATCGCTAGAAAATATACCACGGAATTTTTTAAACATAATAATCTAAAATAGTATTATAATTTTTTTTAAAATTATTCATTCTTTATTAAATCCTCTCGAAAAACAATAAAATAAAATGATCACGCAATATCCCTGAACGTGTTTTAAGTTTTTGTGTTGAAAACGTTACATATTATGTAATATTTTGTATTTATTTAATATAAAAATTCAGATATTAACTACATAAAAAATGTTTATATTATAATACATAATATAAACCGTATTGCATGACGAACATAATTATATATGTGTAATACACATGTAGTACATGTATACTATATAAACAATACCATAAAATATTATTTTAGATATTTTCTATACTTATGGAAAGATTACAACTACCTGTTTTATTGAAAAAATTGTAGCTCAATATTATAATAATGGTATTAAAAAATAAATTGTTTATTACATTAATACTGCGCATAATAGTTATTATAATTAATAAAAAGTTAAAATGTACATTACAGTAATGTAATGTTAGTGTCATTAGTCTTTAATTATAAAATAGTTAATACATGCATTATGTAATTATAATGATTTTTCTATGAAATATATTATGAATAAGAAAAAATTTCTCATTCCTAATATATAGGAACACTCGTTAAGTATTAAATAATAAATATGACGATATGCATGAGTTACAGTTGTATACTGTATATTAAATTGATGAGGATATTTGAATATCATGGTAAATACATTTCGTATTTTATTGATAAATGGACCTAATTTAAATTTGTTAGGCATACGTGAACCACATATATATGGATATGAGGCTTTATCTGATGTTGTTGCAAATTTGTATAAAACCTCTGAGTCCTTAGGTATACATATGGATCACTTTCAATCCAATGCAGAACATGAATTGATTGAATGTATACATAAAAGTTACAAAAATTCGGATTTCATCATAATTAACCCCGCAGCTTTTACTCATACTAGCATAGCGCTACGAGATGCATTTTTATCCGTGAACATCGCTTTTATCGAAGTTCATCTTTCTAATATACATATTCGAGAAAAATTTCGATATCATTCGTATTTGTCTGATATTGCACTTGGTGTTATTTGTGGGTTTGGAGTATACGGATATCATTGTGCTTTACATATGGCGCATAAATATTTATCCAAAAAGATTAATAAGTGATAGATACACATAGGTTTTGTTATGGATATTCGTAAAATAAAAAAATTAATTACATTGATTGAAGAATCAAATATATCTAAATTAGAAATTTCTGAAGGAAATAAAATAGTACGTATTACTCGTTCTACATCTAAAACACCATCTGACTCAACCCGGTTGCCTACAAAGAAAGAATCGGAAACACCAGTCTGTATTTCAAATACAGAAACACGTTATGAAAATGTTAAATTAATAGATAATGGGCATGTTATACGTTCTCCAATGGTAGGCATTTTTTACATTGCTTCTAGTTCAGATTCTAATCCATTTGTATCAGTAGGTCAAACGGTTGAAGTTGGCGATACTTTATGTATTGTTGAAGCTATGAAAGTGATGAACCAAATTCAATCAGATAAATCAGGTGTAATCAAAGCAATTTTGATTGATAACGGTCAACCGGTCGAATTTAATGAGCCATTACTTATCATCGAATAACGAGAACAGAATGTTAGAAAAAATTGTCATTGCAAATAGAGGAGAGATAGCTTTGCGCATTTTGCGCGCATGTAAAGAATTAGGGATACAAACAGTGGCTGTGCATTCAACCATAGATCGTGATCTGAAACACGTGTTGTTGGCCGATGAAACTGTTTGTATAGGACCTCCCCCTGCAATACATAGTTATTTAAATATTCCAGCTATTATTTCAGCTGCAGAAATTACTGGATCATCAGGAATTCATCCTGGTTATGGATTTTTATCAGAAAACGCTGACTTTGCAGAACAAGTTGAACGTTCCGGTTTTGTTTTTATTGGACCGCGGTCAGAAACTATTCGTTTAATGGGAAATAAAATATCTGCTATAGCTATTATGAAAGAATCAGGAATAATGACTGTTCCTGGTTGGGATTATAAACTGAATAAAAACATAAATAATAAAATTTATAATTTTTCATGTCAAAATTTACACATTAATTATCCAATTATCATAAAATCTGCTCATGGAGGAGGAGGGCGTGGCATGTGTGTAGTTAAAAAAGAATCAGATTTACAAGATGCTATACGCATGATACGAGCAGAAGCAAAAAACACGTTTAATGATGATACTATTTATGCAGAACAATACTTGGCACATCCTAGGCATATAGAAATACAAGTGTTATCTGATGGAAAAGGCAATATAATTTATTTGACAGAACGTGATTGTTCTGTACAAAGAAAACATCAAAAGATAGTAGAGGAGAGTCCTGCGTTAGGTATTAGCTCTGCAATGTGGAAACATATAGGAGAAAGTTGTGTAAAAATTTGTTATAAAATTGGATATCGTGGGGTCGGTACATTTGAATTTTTATATGAGAATAATGAATTCTTTTTCATTGAAATGAATACTCGTATTCAAGTGGAACATCCTATTACAGAAATGATTACCGGAATAGATCTCATTAGAGAGCAGCTAAAAATTGCTTCTGGATATACGTTAAACATTACACAAGATTCAATTAAATCTGAAGGACACGCTATAGAATGCCGCATTAATGCTGAAGATCCTCATAACTTTATACCTAGTTCAGGATGTATTACTAGGTTCCACGCTCCCGGAGGATTAGGTGTGCGTTGGGAATCTCATATTTATTCTGGCTACTCGGTGCCTCCTTATTATGATGCAATGATAGGAAAATTAATTTGTTTTGGGGAAACACGTGATATAGCTATTGCTCGTATGAAAAACGCGTTATCAGAGTTAATTATTGATGGAATAAATACCAATATCGAATTACAATTAAAAATTGTAACCGATGAGACCTTTCAAAAAGGTAATGGAATTAATATTCATTATTTAGAAAACAAACTTAATATCTAAATAATTAGAAAATAAAACATATATATATTTTCACATAAAAGTGATTGTTGATCTTTAATTAAGGGAATAATATAGCTTCTTAAGTATTAAAATTATAACATGTAATTTGTACTACTAATTTAATAAAATAAACATTAAAAAACATTTGTATATTTTGTATAACCATGTTGTGTTCTTATCATATTTGGTAAAAATGCTAAACTTTCTATGACCCAGTTTGCTGTTTTTTTGGTTTTTTTTGTTATTTTTTTACCGCTACATACTAACACTTTAGTTCCAACGCCTGCTAATTGGCCTGCCAACATATCATCTTCAGTATCTCCTACCATATAAGAAGTAATCATGTTAATGTTAAAACGTTTTTTTGCATCTAATAACATTCCCGGGTTAGGTTTGCGACACAAACAAGCTCGTTGAAATTTTTTCATTATTCCTTGTGTATGATGTGGACAAAAATAAATTGCATCTATATACACATGGTAATACATCCCCAAATAAGCAATCATCCATTTTGTTAGCAATAGGAAGTCATTTTGAGTAAATAAACCTCGTGCTATTCCAGATTGATTAGTAACTATGATTAAAAAGAAATTCATTTCTTTCAAAGTTACCATTGCATCTATGACATTATCAATGAAAAAAAAATTATTAATATTATGCACATAGTTTTTATCAATATTAATAGTGCCATCTCGGTCCATAAATATAGCATTATTCACGATGAGCCTTGTATTTATTGTTATAATTGTAAATGTTTATTTTATTAAATAGTATTAACAATAAAAATTAATATTACATTATAGCACATAATCATTAGTTTAGTGTCAAATGAAAAACAATATTATTGTTATCAAAGTATCGATATTTTCTATAAAATAAGAAAATTTATTGAACAATATTATATTTATATATAAGACCACATTAGAATATATAACTGTATTGTTTTATAAAAAATTACTAAATGTATGCTTATAATAGTGTGGTATTAAATCAAGAATTTAATTCTTTAATTATAAATATACTTTAACGACGATTATTATTATTATTTTTATAATTACTAATAAACTTTTTCATATCAGGCAAAAATAATGCGTACCAGTCAATATTTATTAGCTACTCTTAAAGAGGCGCCTAAGAATTGCAAAGCAATTAGCCATCAACTAATGTTACGAGCTGGCTTAATTCGTCAAGTATCATCTGGTCTTTATACTTGGTTACCCACTGGATTACGTGTATTACGGAAAATAGAAAATATTATTCGAGAAGAAATGAGTAAAATTGGTGCTATTGAAATAGCTATGCCGATAGTTCAACCTGCGAGATTATGGAAAAAAAGTGGTCGTTGGACAGGATATGGAACAGAATTATTGCGTTTTAAAAATCGCAATAATCAGGAATTTGTATTAGGACCAACTCATGAAGAAATGGTGTCAGAAATTATTTGTAAAGAAACAATGCTTTATAAACAGTTTCCATTAATTGTGTATCAAATTCATACTAAATACCGTGATGAAGCCCGTCCTCGATCTGGAGTAATACGCGCTAGAGAATTCATTATGAAAGATGGATATTCTTTTCATATCAATCAGAAATCTCTTCAGAATACATATAATAACATGTACCAAACATATCACACTATTTTTAATCGTATTGGACTAAATTTTTGTGTTGTTCAAGCTGAACCTGGTAAAATCGGGGGGGCATTGTCTCATGAGTTTCAAGCATATTCTGAAAATGGCGAAGATAGTATCGCGGTTCCTATGATACCTGATAATAATTTAATTGACTTCCAGTTATCGAATGATGTGATTCCTATCAAAATACAACCGAAAACGGCTGTAGAAACAATGCAATTAATAGCAGCTCCTAATATTAGATCTGTAGAAGAATTAATAAATCAGTTTAATTTGCCTATACACCAATTTGTAAAAACGATAATTGTTCGCGCTAAAAATAAACATATCAATAATGATTATTCTTTGTTAGGATTAGTCATTCGAGCTGATCATCAAATTAGTTTAAAAAAAATTGCGATGATTCCACAAATACATATCCCTTTATCTTGTATCGAGCCAGAAGAAATCCAAAAAATTACCGGAGCACAGCCCAATTTGTTGGGTCCTATTAACTTGTCTATACCATTAATTATAGATTATAATGTAGCAAAAATGAACGATTTTGTCGCCGGATCTAATATGAGCGGCAAATATTTTTTTGGGGTTAATTGGAATCGTGATATACTATTTTCAAAAGTAGCGGATTTACATGAAGTGTTGCATCATAATTCGTATACTAATAAAAAAAATATCTTATCCATTCATAACTGTATTGAAATAGGACACATATTTCAATTAGGACAAAAATACTTAAACTTGCATACTAATTATTCACAAAAAAATAATGAGCATAAACATAATTTATCAATGGAAATGGGTTGTTACGGTATAGGAATTACTCGTATTATTGCTGTGATTATTGAACAAAATTATGATAAAAATGGTATTTTATGGCCGGATGTAATCGCACCATTCAAATTAGCGATCATACCAATTGATATGTATCGTTCTGTTAATGTAAGAAATATTGCAGAAAAAATTTACACACAACTGTTATCTGTTATAGGAATAGATATATTAATTGATGATCGTAAAGAATACCCAGGTACAATGTTTGCTGATATAGATTTGATCGGAATACCACATATTCTGATTATTAGTGATCGTAGTTTAGCTAATCAAGAGGTAGAATATAAATATCGTAAAAAAAATAAAATAGAAAAAATTAAACTTGAAATGTTAATACGTTATTTGATTGAAAAAATTGTTTCTTCATGAGATTTTTTAATCAATTTGGATTGATAAAATAATGTTGATATTAAAAAATTTCAGTGATATATAAAGAATATATATATGTAATAGTTATGTTGATTGAAGTTATATCAAATAGCTATTATTTATTAAATAAATAAACCAATTTGTAAAACTTATAGTTTTAGGGCTAATTATTTTATTTAATTAGTTAATAGATATGAAAAATCATTCTAAATGATAACGAACGCTATTTTTAAATATTTTATAAGATATAATATCTTGTAACCAAGATATTTTCCATAACGTATTCTCTTTACTTATAATTTTGCCATTGTGAGTAATGAATACTCCTATGGCAGTAATTAATGTTTTATTGTAAAAAAGCAAAGGAATACGACTTCTTAGCCATGGAGGTACGCCTAATTCCTGCCAAATTTTTTTTAAATGTCGACCATGATTTCTTCCTAAAATATATAATAACCCATCTATATTTCCAAAAATAATTGATATTTTTTCATCAGATTTTGGGGATCGAACAAAACAATGCGTTAAAACTTTTTTATATTTTTCAAAAACATCATGAGACGTGTTTAATGAAGAATTTATGTTTAAATGCAGATCAAATGGATTTTTAGGAACATGTTCGTTAATACTTAATGGTTGGTATATTAATTTACCTAAATTATATGGTAGTATAAATACATTATGTATGATGTTCCATGATAATTCAATTCTATTTAAAGAACATCTCATATTTACAGGTAAAATATACAACTTTTCACGAAAACGACGACATAGGTATTTATCTAATTGTAGTATTGGGGTTGCATCTTTCCGACTTAATACTACTTCTTTCCAAATACGATTTATAAGTTGATAGGAAGGCATCTTCATAGAAAAATGCAATAGCCAACGACGTAGTAAAGCTTGTCTTTTTGGTATGCTGTATTGAAATAATGGGATAAATAGTAAAGAACCATCTGATTCATCAATTAATTTTTGAAAAGATTCTGACAACAATTCATTTAATAAATTTTCTTGATCTCTGCATAGTTGCGCAGTACGCGCAACTACTTGATTAAAACAAGGCCAACGTTGATATATTGATGGCAAAATTTTTATGCGTAAAAAATTACGATCAAAACGTGTATCTGTATTCGTATCGTCTTCTATCCAAACAAGTTTTTTTTTATAAGCATACATTTCTAATTGTTCACGAGAGCAATCCAATAAAGGTCTTAATAACCTGTATTTATTAGCATATAATGCATTTTTACTCATTCCAGATAGTCCAGATGGACCACTCCCTCTCTTTAGTGCAAGGAATAAACTTTCTACTTGATCATTCATGTGATGCGCGGTCAAAAGTATTTCTTTTGAATTTAAACGATTGTATAATTTTTTATAACGAAGATTTCGTGCTAATGCTTCTATATTGCGTTGTTTATTTTCTGCATTATAGCAATTGATATGAATTACTGAAAAAGGTATGCCCCGTATTTTACATTGATTAAAACAATGACTAGCCCATTCATCCGAATAATTACTAATACCATGGTGTACATAGATTGCGCGCAACATGAACGGAGATGATGTGAAATGATCAGAATTATTTTTTAATCTTGTTAAAATATCTAAAAGTACTGTGGAATCCAGTCCTCCACTATAAGACAACACTAATCTTGTATGTCCGACAAGACAATGTGTTACTTTACGATATAAATCCCAATTTTCTGACGATGTATTGGTTGTGATCATATTTTTACTAATGTAGTAAATATAAAGTCATGACGATTTAAATATTAAATAATAATGATTATATTAATATTTAATATATTATTAATGAACTTACATTATTTATATAATAAATCAATTATTTTAAAAAAAGAATATATATATATATTAATTCAAGATTAACAATATCCATAATGCATCAATCTTTGATATCGTCGATTTAACAATTCTTTTTCATCAAAAGAATCTAATTCGGTCAAATCTAATAATAATTGTGTTTTTAATGAAATAGATGTAGTTAATATATCTCTATGTGCTCCGCCTAATGGTTCAGAAATCACACTATCAATTAGATTCAGTTCTTTCAATCGATAAGCAGTAATACCCATTGCTTCGGCAGCTATAGGAGCTTTTTTAACATTTTTCCATAAAATGGACGCACATCCTTCTGGAGAAATTACAGAATATGTACTATATTCCAACATATTAACTTTATCGCCAACGCTGATTGCTAAAGCCCCTCCGGAACCCCCTTCTCCGATTACGGTACATATAATCGGTATTTTTAATATTGACATTGTACGTAAATTTTTAGCGATTGCTGCAGATTGTCCACGTTTTTCTGCGCCCACTCCAGGATAAGCGCCTGGAGTATCTATAAAAGTAATCAGTGGTATTTTGAATCGTTCTGCCATTTTCATCAAACGTAATGCTTTTCGATACCCTTCCGGCGCGGACATACCAAAATTTCGTTTAATTTTTTCTTTAGTGTCACGACCTTTCTGATGCCCAATAATCATGACTGGTCGGGAATTGAGTCTCGCTATGCCACCTACAATAGCTTTGTCATCAGCATATACTCGATCACCAGATAATTCATCGAAATCGTTAAATATACGCTCTATATAATCCAAAGTGTATGGACGTCTAGGATGTCGTGCTAATTGAGCAACTTGCCAGGCATTTAAGTTAGAAAATATTTTTTGGGTAAGTTCAATACTTTTAGAACGAAGACGATTAATTTCTGCATTAACATTTTTTTTTGATTTTTTATCTGAGTGTACTATCGATGTTAAAGAATTAATTTTTTCTTCTAAATCTAAGATAGGTTTTTCAAAATCAAGAACATTTAAACCCATAAAATTCCTGTTATTAAATTAATGTAATTCTAATTTGATTTGTTCATCCCCAACAAGACTACGTAGATTACTCAGTAACTGATCAGTTAGGGTAATATACCATTTTTTTCCACAATATAATTTGATTTGAATGCCATTTTTTTGATAAAAAAAATATACTGGTAAAGTTCCAAGTTTATTTTTTTCTAAAAAAAAATGAATATTGGTTAACAATTGATTGTCAACTTGTTTACTCTTTAATGTGATAGATAAACTACGTGTATGTTTTTTATGAATGTCGTTAATATCTTCTAATTTCTGTGCAATCATTTTGTAATGACCATGTATCTTATCAATATTGATCACGCCTGTAACAAGCAATAAATTATTTTCTTTTAAACAATGTTGATATTTATGAATCAGTGTTTCAAATATCATTATTTCTAATCGACCAGAATAATCTTCTAAAATAAAAAATACAACACGTTTTCCTTTCTTACTTAATTTTGTTCGGATTGATACAATTAAACCAAAAATATGCAATATTTTATTATCTGTTTCTAACAGAACATCTTTTATATTAACGATGTTAGACGCACAACGTTTTATTGTTTTTATATATTGAATAGTAGGATGACTGGTTAAATATAATCCAAGAGCTTCTTTTTCTTTTTCTAATAATAACTGATTAGACCATTGTGGTGTGTTGTCGTCGCGATCAGATATCGCAATAGTATTAGATTCATCTAAACGCATTTCGAATATATCTGTTTGTTTACTATATTTGTTTTTAATATGTTGATTAGCACGTTTTAGTACATCATTAAGTGATGCCATTAATTTTGAACGATGTATTCCAAACGAATCACAGGCTCCGGAAAGAATTAATTTTTCAATCATACGATGATTTATTTTTGTACTGTCGATACGAATGCAGAAGTCAAATAATTCTTTAAAATTACCACCTTTATTACGAGATGTTATTATAGATTCTATAGAGGTTTTTCCTATTCCTTTTATAGCTCCAAATCCATAAACAATTTCTTTATTTGCATTAACATAAAAATGATATTGACTAGTGTTAATATTTGGGGGTGAAATTATAAGTTTCATTTTTTGACATTCACCTATTAGGTATACTACTTTATTTAAATTATCCATATCAGAACTTAATGCTGCCGCCATAAATTCAGCAGGATAATGTGTTTTTAACCACAATGTTTGATAAGATATTAATGCATATGCTGCAGAATGAGATTTATTGAAACCATAACCAGCGAATTTTTCTACAAGATCAAATATCTTCATTGATAGTGTATTATCGATACCATTTTTTGCAGCACCTAAATTAAAAAAAGAGCGTTGTTTAGCCATATCTTCTGGTTTTTTTTTACCAATAGCACGTCTTAATATATCGGCTTGTCCAAGTGTATAACCTGCAAGTACTTGTGCTATTTGCATAACTTGTTCTTGATACAAAATAATTCCATAAGTTGATTCCAATACTGGACGTAGAGATTCATGTTGCCATTTAGCATCAGGATAAGAAATAGTTTCATAACCGTGTTTTCTATTGATGAAATTATCCACCATACCTGACTGTAGCGGTCCTGGACGAAATAACGCAATCAATGCTATCAAATCTTCAAAACAATCTGGTTTTAAACGTTTAATTAATTCTTTTATACCGCGTGATTCTAATTGAAATATTGCAGTAGTTTCTGAAGATTGAAGTACATGAAAGCTTTTTTGGTCATGTAACGATATGGAGTGTATATCAATAATAGTGAGACCCTGTTTCAGGCGCGTATTGTTAATCATTTTTAATGCATGATTAATAATGGTCAATGTACGCAAACCAAGAAAATCAAATTTTATTAAGCCAATACGTTCAATGTCATCTTTATCAAATTGAGTCATTGGATGAATACTGTCGTTATCATAATACAAGGGAGAAAAATCAGTAATTTTTATAGGCGCAATTACTACTCCTCCTGCATGTTTGCTTACATTTCTCACGATACCTTCTAATTGCAGGGCCATATCGATGAGCTCTGTAATATCTTCGTCGTTTTCATAAAGTAATTTAAGTTGAGGCTCGATAGAAAACGCTTTTTTCAATGTTATTCCCGATTCTAATGGAATTAATTTAGCGATACGATTAATCAACGCATAAGGATGCCCTAGTACGCGTCCTACATCTCGAATCACTGCTTTAGCTGCCATAGTCCCAAACGTAATAATTTGAGATACAGCTTCTGATCCGTAAGTTTTAGAGACATGTTCAATTACTAAATCACGATGATCCATGCAAAAATCAATATCTAGATCAGGCATAGATATACGCTCTGGATTAAGAAAACGTTCAAACAACAAATCAAATTGTAATGGATCAAGTTCTGTAATTTTTAAAACATAAGCTACTAGTGAACTAGCTCCAGAACCTCTTCCAGGTCCAACTGGAATATCGTTATTTTTAGCCCATTTAATAAATTCCATAACGATGAGAAAATAACTAGGAAAATTCATATTATTAATTACTTGTAACTCATTTTTTAATCGTAAATCATACGGTTTTCTCTGAACAAGACGTTCTTTAGTCTTTGGAAATAACAAAATTAAACGTTCTTCCAATCCTTTTTTTGCGTGTGTAGTAAGAAAATCTTTAGCAGACTTACACCCAGTGGGAAATTGTGGTAAAAAATATCCACCTAAATCGATGGTGAAATTACATCTGTAAGCAATTTCTACACTATTTACTAAAGATTCTGGTACATCAGAAAATAATTCACACATTTCTTGTTCACTTTTCATAAATTGTTGTGAACTATATTTACGTAATTGTTGAACATTATTTAATGTAGTACCAGCATATATCGCTACGCGAACCTCATGCGCTAAAAAATCTTTTTCATTAATAAAACGTACATCGTTGGTAGCTACTACCGGTAATCCTTTGGCTATTGATAATTCTATCGCTAATTGTAAATAAGATTCTTCATGTTGACGACCAGTACGTATTAATTCCAGATAATATCTATTTGGAAAATACTTGGAATAAAAATATAAACATTGTTCTATCTTTGATTTTTCATTTCTTAATAAATATCTGCCGATATCTCCGTTGCGCCCTCCAGAAAGTAGAATTAAACCTTTGTTATATTCTTTAAGCCAATGGCGTTGAATCATAAGAGCAACATTATTGCATTTATTTTTATATGCTTTTGAAATTAGCATAATTAAATGATAATAACCCTGTTTATCAGTAACCAAGCATGTTAATTTGCTGGGTTTGTTGTCCATGATAAGATCTTGTACTAAAAAATCTGCTCCAATAATTGGTTTGATTCCTGATTTATAAGCAACATCATAGAATTTAATAAACCCAAATAAATTGTTAAAATCAGTAAGAGCTAACGCGGGCATTTTAAGATATGCTGCTTTTGTTATTAATTTATTTACCGTAGCTAACCCATCAATCATGGAGTAATCGCTATGTACGTGCAAGTGAATAAAACGTGGTTTTATCATAATTTAAAAGATCATAAGCAATAATGTATATCTCATTATATTAAACCTAGAGTTTCCTATTAATATCAGAAATCACATGTTTTACAGGAGCAAAGCTTTTTCGATGCTGTGATATAGGACCGTATAGCGCTAGTTGTTTTAAGTGAAAAAAAGTAGGATATCCTTTGTTTTGAGCAAATCCATATTTTGGATATTGCTTATCTAATATGATCATATCTTGATCACGCGTAACTTTAGCTATAATGGAAGCTGCGCTTATAATTGCTATCCGAGCATCTCCTTTGTTAAAACATTGATAAGGTATTTCTGTAAATCCTGGAGAACGATTTCCATCTATTAAAATTAAATCTGGTTTAACAGATAAATTATGCACTGCTCGTTTCATTGCTAATAAACGAGCTTCTAAAATATTAGAACGATCAATTTCTGTAACATCAGCATATCCGATGCTCCAGGCTAATGCATTTTTAATAATATTTTTATATAAATTGAGTCTTTTATTTTTATTTAATGTCTTGGAATCAGCTAATCCAGAAATTGGTTGTATTGAATGCAATATCACTGCAGCAGCTATTACTGACCCAACTAATGATCCACATCCTGATTCATCTACTCCTGCAATTAATTTAAATTTTTTGATAGATAGTGTTTTTGGTATTTCATTATTTTTTACTTGCACAATAGATAACATTGTTGTCATTTGATTAATCTCAAAACCGCATAGGCTGCTTGTTCATCTGCATTACATCTAATGCTGTGATGTAATTGTCTAAATTTTTTTTTCAATACTATATGTTGATTATTATTATTTAATAAATTAATTAATGTCTGTGCTAAATTTTCAGGACGACAGTTATTTTGAATAAATTCTTTTACCAATTCATGACCTGCTAATAAATTAGGTAGTGATATCCAGGGAATATTTATAAAATGCTTGGCTAACATGAATGTTAAGGGATGCATGCGATAAGCTACAACCATGGGGCATTTGACCAACATACATTCTAAAGTTGCTGTTCCAGCGGTTACTAAAGAAGCATCTGCTGCCATCATTATCTCCCATGCTGATTGGTTGCTTAGAACACGATATTTAACCGATGTTGATGCAACACTAATAAATTTTTTTATAGATGTCTGATTAGTTAATGGCACTAAAATTTCAAGATTAGGAAAATTATTTTTTAATAATTTAGCGCATACTAAAAAATCATGAGCTAACATTTTAATTTCCCTAATTCTGCTGCCTGGTAATACTGCTAAACAATATACGTCATGAGGAATACCTAATTTTTGACGAGCAGAAACTTTATTTGGATTAAGTGGTATTTGATCTGCTAATGAATGCCCAATAAATTGACATGGTATATTGAAGTGATCGTATATTTTTTTTTCAAAAGGCAAAATAACCAAAATATTATCGGTAGCTTTTTTAAGCGCAAAAATACGTTTTTTCCTCCATGCCCATACTGATGGGCTAACATAATGAATTGTACGAATTCCACGTTTTTTCAAACGATTTTCTAACGAAATATTAAAATCTGGAGAATCGATACCAATGAAAACATCAGGTTTTAAGTTAATAAATCTACGAGCTAAATTTCTACGAATATATAATAGTCGTGGTAATTTCATAACGATTTCAGCAAAACCCATAACTGATAATTCTTCTATATTATACCAAGATTTCATATCTTCAGATTGCATACAGGGACCGCCAATACCAAAAAAACGTACTTTTTTTAAGTATTTTTTTAATGTACGGATTAGTCCTGCTCCTAAAATATCTCCAGAAGCTTCTCCTGCTACTATACCTATAATAATAGTGCGATTATTATGCATGGACGGGACGATAGATGACATTGTTAACGAATAATTCCTCGTTGAGAGCGTATTAAAAAATCTACAAATTCATTGATAATTGGATGTTCTGCTGCTAAGGCTTTTAAAGCCTCTTTAGCTGATTCAACAGTTTTACTGCTACGATATAAAATTTTATAAGCATCTCGAATAGCGTGTACGGAGGAACGACTAAAACCGCGCCGTTTTAAACCTTCAATGTTTAATCCAAAAGGTGTTGCGTGATTTCCTTGGGCTATTATGAATGGCGGGATATCTTGAACTACACCAGAACATCCTCCAATCATAACATGTGTTCCAATAATACAAAATTGATGGATCGCGGTCATTCCTCCAATAATAGTGTGATTATCTACTCTTACGTGCCCTCCTAGGGTAACGTTGTTAGCCATGACACAATGATCTCCTATTATGCAATCATGAGCAATATGTACGTTAATCATAAATAAATTGCTATTTCCTATTTTGGTAACTTTTTTGCCTTGTATAGTGCCTCGGTGAATAGTGACACTTTCTCTAATCTGATTATAATGACCAATCTCTATGCGCGTAGATTCTTTTGCGTATTTTAAATCTTGGTTCACTTCCCCAAGAGAAGCAAATTGATAAATTTGATTATCTTCTCCAATTTGAGTAATGCCATTAATTACAATATGAGATTTCAGTAAAGTTCGCGCCCCTATTTCAACTTGCGCTCCAATAAAACAAAATGGACCGATATGTACGTTATCGTGTATTATAGCTCCTTCTTCTATTATAGAACTAGGATGTATGATGGCAGATTGATGAATCATCAGTTTAAATTTCCTTTCTACGAGCGCACATCATTGATGCTTCACAAGCCATTTCTTCGTTTACTGTAGCGATTCCTTTAAAGCGTGCAATACCACGTCTTTCTTTAATAAATTCCACATCAAGTATCATTTGATCACCAGGTTGTACTGGGCGCTTGAATCGAGCTGCATCAATTGCAGCAAAATAATATAATTCTCCCGGAGCTAATTTACCTGTACTTTTAAAGGCTAAGATGCCTGTGGCTTGAGCCATAGCCTCTAAAATTAATACTCCAGGAAAAATGGGTTTTCCCGGAAAATGACCTTGAAAAAATGGTTCATTAAAGGAAACATTTTTTACCGCTCTTAAAAATTTTCCTTTTTCAAAATTTAGTACACGATCAACTAGCAAAAATGGAAATCGATGCGGCAAAAGTTCTAAAACTTCCTCAATATGCAAAACGCAAGTATCAGTAATCAAGGTTTTCTATTCCTGTCTAAAGGTAATAAATCGTATTAACAATACTATCCCGTTCATTCTAACAAGATGAAGAATAAGCTGTCCTAATTATCTTAAAATTTATAGGAACAATAGTTTTTTTAATTTTTCTTCTATAGTTTTTATACGTTTATTCATATTACTAATCCGCATAATTAACGCGGCAGTTTTCCACCATACTGTGTTTAGTTGGACAGGAATACCTGATGAGTAAATACCAGGTTGTGTTATTGCTTTTATTACCATACCCATTCCGGTTATCGTGACTTTATCACAAATATTTATGTGCCCATTAATTACACTAGCTCCGCCTATCATGCAATCTCTTCCGATTGTTAAACTCCCAGCCATAATGACACCCCCTGCTATTGCAGTGCGCGCGCCTATTATGACATTATGTGCAATTTGGCACTGATTATCAATAATTACTCCGTTTTCAATTTTAGTATCATCTAATGTTCCACGGTCAATAGTAGTACAAGCACCTATTTCCACATTATTTCCAATTTTTACTGTTCCTAAATGAGGAATTTTAATCCACACACCATGGTCATTAATATACCCAAATCCATCAGAACCAATTATAGCTCCAGATTGTATTAAGCAGCATTCACCAATTTCTACTTCATGATATATAGTAACATTAGCCCATAAACGTGTACCTGTTCCTATTCTTGTTTTTTTTCCTACGAAACTACCGGGACCAATGATTACATCATCACCTAAAATTACTTCAGATTCTATAACTGCATTAGCGCCAATCCCTACTCTTTGACCTAAAATTGCATCTGAAGCAATTATAGCTCCAGATGCAATGTTTTTTGATGGTTTAGGGGTAGTATCCATCAATCGTGCTATTTTAACATACGCAATATAAGGATCTTCTACTACTAATGCAGCAATCTTACAAAAAATTAAGTTGTTTTTAGACAATATGACTGCTGAGGCTCGACAGGAGCTTAGTTGACTTAGAAATCGCTGATCTTTTAAAAAAGTAATATGTCCTACTTGTGCGTTATTTATAGAAGCAACACCAGTAATAATAATATTTTCATCTCCATGTAATTTAGCATTTAACTGTTGTGCTAGATCAGATAATCGCATTTCGATCATAACTTATCCAACTTGTTTCATTACAGAATTGGTAATATCCGTAACACGAATACTGTGATACAGTACAGCATTAGTGTCGATTACTATATCGTAATTTTCTTTTTTAGCAACATTCGTTACCACATTCTGAATCATATTCAGAATTTTATCTCTTTCTTCCGTCTGACGTGAATGATTTTCTTGTTGAAATTCTTTAGCTTTGTTAGAGAAAATTTCACGTTGATTTATTAACGATTTTTCTAATTCACTACGCTCGATTGTTTTCATGGTAGCACCATCTCGTTGTAATGTTTGTATTTTCATTTGTAAATCGTGCTCCATCTTTTCTAATTCGGTAGCACGATCTTTAAATTCATATTCAAGTTGTTTAATGATTTTCGCGCGTTGTGAAGATTGTTGGAAAATATTAGAAATATTAACTATCGCAATTTTATCCTCAGCATCAACAGGGCTAATTTGTGTTATCCAAATCACCATACTTAATATATATGTCCACTTTTTCACTGTAAACCTCTTAGTTTAATAAAATATAAAAGTTTATACTTTGATAAGATATTTGTTATTTCTATACTGCACCTAAATTTTACCATGTTTTTCCGATACTAAATTGAAATGGTTCTTCTATATCTCCAAGATATTTTTTTATCAATTTTGAATAAGAAAAAATCACTGGTCCAACTGGAGATATCCACTTCAAAGCTACACCACTGGATATACGAATATTACTTGGAATGCTATAATCTACGATACCAGCTTGTTGTGTTGCTTCAGTATTTTTCCAAAAAGTATCCCATACAGTACCTGTGTCTAAAAACAGAGAAATACGTGCAATATCAGAATGTTGTTTATTAAAATATGTGATAGGAATAATTAACTCAGTTTTAAAAAGAGTTATTGCATTTCCACCAACAGCATCTTGAGAATTTTTTATTGCACATGTAGTATAGTTTTGGCTTGAGTCATTGCAATGATAATAGGCAGCTTTTGGTCCTATACTATTTAATCTAAATCCACGTATTGTTCCAATACCTCCGGCGTAGAAGTTATCATAAAAAGGATTTTCTTTTTTATGTATTCTTCCAGAATAACCAGCATATATAGAATTCATCATTATCCAATTATAATATTGGTCCAAAGGCATATAGCTATTGCAATGAATTAGTATTTTATAATATTGATTATTAGACCCAGGTAGTGTTAATGTACTTGATACATTAGCGCGCACACCATATGTAGGAAAATAAGCATGATTCGAGTTATCAAAAGTCCATCCTGAAACTAATAAAAAATCATTTGTATGAAAATTAATAGCATTATCCAAAAATTTATTGTTAATCGATATTTTTGGATAAATATTTGCAGATTTTAGATAACGCCATATTGCTAGTTGAGGAGCTACTTTACTTAAATAATTAGATACATAATTTAATCCTATATTGAACGTGGTGTATTCAACAATTGGGTATGAACAATTAATATTAATACCATAATTTTTCAAATTATAATCTGACAAACCCGTTTTGTTAGTATTTAAATCATTATAAAATATTTTCCCTCCTACGTTAATATTATTAATGCCGCAGTAAGGTTTTACAGATGATATTTCAGCATAAGTTTGGTAATTATTTTTAGTACTGGCAACAGCTATAGAGTTTCCTGAACCTAATACATTTTCTTGATACATTCCAAATTGTAAATTTATACCACTTTCTGTTCCAAATCCGACGCTCAAATTTAAATTACCAGTATTACGTTCTTCAACTTTGTAAATAACGTCGATTTGGTTTAAAGTATTCGATACATATTCAATGCGAGTGTTTACAGTTTTAAAATAACAAAGACGTTTAAGTCGATCTTGATCTTGAATAATACGAGTATAATCTAATTGCATTTGTTCTGTTTGATGTATTTCTCTACGAATTACTTCATCTTTAGTAATATTATTACCTTCAAAGCGTATTTCGCGTACATAAAAATGAGGCCCTATATCAACATATACATATAATGTTATTGTTTTATTGTTGTCATTTATATCTGGTTCTATTAATATAATAGGTTGCATGTAGCCATTTTTGCTTAACACATATCGTATGTTACGTTCTATTTCTTGAATTTTATTGTTACTATATAATTCTCCAGGAGAGATTATCATGTATTCCTTAATATTAGGAAAATAATCTAATATATTTCCATGTAATTTTACAGAATCAAATGTATATTGCATGCCTTCTTTAATATATAAAGAAAGGTAAATATATTTTTTATTTGGCGTTAAATCAATTTGTGTTTCATCAATATGAAATTTAGCGTAACCATGGTTTAAGTAAAAATTACGTAATTTATCTAAGTCATAGAATAATTTTTGTTGTTGATATTGTCGATTGGGTAATATGGGTCTCCATTTAATTTTTCTATATAATTTAAATTGTGATAACAATTTTTTTGTATGGAATGCATGATTACCAAAAATATTGATTTGTTGTACTTTGGCGGTTTTACCTTCGGTAAACATTATTTTCAAATTAACACGATTTCTTGATAGAGGAATAACTACTATCTTAGTTGTAGCTGTAAATTTACCAAAGTTATGATACAAATTATCTAATTCTCGTTTTAATTCAAAAATAGAACATTCATTAAATGGTTCACCTGATTGTATTTTTTTTACATTTAATATTTTTTTTATTACATCTTCTGTAATTATTTTATTCCCTTGAAAATTAACATTATCAATAACTGGACGTTCTTTTACTTGGATTATAATAATTCCTTTTTCATTATTAGATATTGTGATTTCTTCAAAATATCCTGTAGAAAACAACACTTTAATACTATTAGCAATATCTTCATCATTAATAATAGTTCCAATTTTTAAAGGTAAATTAAATAGTACTGTATCTAAAGAAATTCTTTTTAATCCGTTAAAAAAAATTTTGTTTATGATTGTATCATCGCTATGTGCTACATTGATAATTATCAATAAGAATGCTATAAATATTATTTTCATCTATTATTATTTATTTTAATCTTTTTAGTTTTAATTTTTATTAATTACCATAATCTAGATATATCGTTGAAAATTGCTAAGCACATCATAAACGTAAGTATAATGGATCCAATGATATAACCAAAACTCTGTGTTTCTTTCGATATTGATTTCCCTTTTATTTTTTCTATTATAAAAAAAAATAAATGCCCTCCATCTAGTGTTGGAAACGGTAGTAAATTAATAATACCTAAATTGATACTGATTAAAGATAAAAACATAAGATAGTAAATTACTCCAGATTGAGCGGATGCACCTGCTCCTTGCGCTATTGCAATTGGGCCGCTGAGGTGGGTTACCCTAACATCTCCAGTAATTAATTTAAATAATGTGTTAGTTGTTAGGCATATCAATTTCCATGTTTTTTCGAAAGCTTCCAGTATAGATAGATGCAATCCATATTGATGGATTGCATGATGTTTTATTGGAATACAAGTAATTTGCGGAAAAACACCTATAACTCCTTCTGCTTTATCGGAAGGAACCAGATGTTTTTTATCTGGCGCTAAGTTGAAGTTTAATATTTTATTTTTCCGTTCTACTATAATTTTAAAAGTTTTTTCTGGATTATTTTTAATAATTGTAATAAATGACTCCCAATTATGTATTAATTGATCGTCAATTGAGATTATTTTGTCTCCAATTTTTAAACCAGCTCGTTGTGCGGCAGAATCAGGTTGTATTCCTGACAAGATTGGTAATACATGTGTATTAAAAGGAAGAATACCCAATGTTATTATAGGATCTTTATTATTGGTAGGTTTATTGAACCAGTTGCAAGGTAAATTAATGGTATAAGTTTTAATATGCGTACTATTTATTGGTGTTGCAGAAATAATAATTTTTTCCTTACCTATGCTATTAAGAATTTCCAAACGTACTGCATCCCAATCCCGAGTCAGAACATTGTTAATTGATTTAATTTCTACACCAGATGGTACATGTGATTGAGCAATAATAGAGTTAGGTATAACAGAATGGATTATTGGTTTATAAATAGGCACGCCTATCATAAAAACTAATGTGTATAACACAATAGAAAAAAGAAAGTTAAACATGGGTCCTGAAACTACAATAATACTTTTTTTCCAAATACGTTTACAATTGAATGATTGATTACGTTCTTCATCGCAAGATGCTATTTTTTTTCGAGTATTAAATAATTTAACGTATCCACCAAAAAGAACAGCGGAAATTACGTATTCGGTATCATTTGAATCTCGCCAACTCCATAAAACAGGACCAAATCCTATAGAAAATCGCTCTACTTTTACCTTTAAAAAACGTGCTGCTACAAAATGTCCATATTCATGGACCGTGATGAGTATACTTAATGCAAGGATAAATGCGATTAAGTTCCAAAAAAAATGTAATAACATGATGTTAATGAATTCTCTATTTTTTGATGATGATATTAATATAAACTTAATAATATTAGGTAAACGAAAATAGGCACTGCAGCAAATAAGCTGTCTATGCGATCTAACATTCCCCCATGCCCAGGAATTAAACTTCCGCTATCTTTAATACCAGCTTCTCTCTTAAACATACTTTCAGTTAAATCTCCTATTATAGAGGCTATAATTGCAATGATAGAATAAATGAATATAAGAGATGGATTTATCACCGTGATTGGCATATATTTACTGAATAACCATGAAATTCCTGTTGAAATTAATATACCTCCAATAAATCCTTCCCAAGTTTTTTTAGGAGATACGCTTTCTAATAATTTACGGCGCCCTAATGTTTTACCGATGAGATATGCACTTGAATCATTAATCCAAATTAATATTACAATATACAGTAAACACCATGCTCCGATAGTGCTATCGTTGATATGATGAAATTGGCGCAACGTTAATATCCCCCAAAAAAATGGTAATATTGTTAATATTCCGAAAAAAAAACGTAGTACATTAGATTTTTTCCAAAAAATAGCAGAATCAGGATAAGATAATATTAATACAAACGCTAATACCCACCATACTATACTAATGTTACCGAAAATATACCAAAAAATATGCCAATTATTGAAATATAAATATATTTTTTTTAGTACAATGATCATTGTAATACACAATAATCCAAATATAGCGCATATCCACATTCGGTGTGCATAATCAGAAAAATGATGCATTTTCCCCCATTCCCATGCACTAATCAAACAAATGATAGATACAACAATCGAGAATGATACAATAGGCAATAAAAATACCATCAAAATAGTTATGGGGATAAGGAGCAACATGCTAATTAAACGGGTTTTTAACACATTTTTTCCTTGATTACATGTGTATTGAAAATTAAATAGATGCGCTGTTTCCAAATCGGCGCTCTCGTTTCATAAAAGTATTTACTGCTCTTTTAAATATGACGTCATTAAAATCAGGCCATAATACATCTGTAAAAAATAATTCAGCATATGCTATTTGCCAAAGCAAAAAATTACTAATGCGATGTTCACCTCCTGTTCGAATCACCAAATCTACTGGAGCTAATTCATGCATACAGATACATTTACATAGAGCATCTTCGTCAATTTGATTAGGGGTTAATATTCCTTGCTGCACTTGCGTGGCAAGTTGTTTTACTCCTTGGATAATATCCCATCGTCCTCCATAATTTGCAGCAATATTAAGCGTAAGTCCACTATTGTTGGAAGTTAATTTTTCAGAGCGGTGTATATTTTTTTGTAATTCACCGGAAAATCGATTAATATCTCCAATGATTCTTAGTTTGATATTATTCTTATGTAGAACATCTATTTCATTATTTAAAGCATGAGAAAACAATTGCATTAAAGAATCAATCTCTTTGTCAGGACGTTTCCAGTTTTCACTGCTAAACGCATATAAAGTTAATGCATCGAATCTATAATTAACAGCGAAATGAACAGCACGCCGTACCGCATTAAATCCAGCTTGATGCCCAACAATACGTAATTTTCCTCGTCTTCTTGCCCAACGCCCATTACCATCCATGATAATAGCAACATGGCGTGGTAATAAATTAGATGAAAAAGTGCTAAGATCTTGATTACGTTGAGATAATATCACATTTATTTATTTTCCAAATTAAATACCTTTGTGTTAAGTAAAAATACTCGTTTATAATAATTAACATTATAATTATAGATTAATAAAATTACTTATCATTTTCGCGATATATATATGTAGTAATTATGATAAATTTATTAAAGACAACATTATTTATTATATGACACATATAGATATTGCTTTCTCACGAGCTTTTTGATCAATATATAAAATATCTTCTATATCATTAGGATCATTTAAATTTATTGCATCAAGTACACGACGAATGACGTCAGGAATGTCAGTAAAAGAAATCATTTTACGTAAAAATGCTTCTACGGCGATTTCATTTGCTGCGTTCAGGATAATAGTAGCCGATTGACTACAATTATCAGCATCTATTGCTAATTGAAAACAAGGATAACTGCAATTATCTAATTGATCAAAATGTAATTTATTAAGATAATATATGTCTATATTAGATGAGATTTTTAGTCCTATTCTTTTAGGATATGCCATTGCGTACGCAATAGGAATTCTCATATCTGGAGGTGCTAAATGCGCCAATACATTTCCGTCGGAATAGTATACCATAGCATGGACAATAGACTGAGGATGTAATAAAATTTCTATTTCACTTGGTTTAGCATTAAATAAATGACGTGCTTCAATATATTCTAATCCCTTATTCATCATAGTAGCAGAATCTACTGATATCTTACGCCCCATGGACCAATTAGGATGCACACAAGCCTGCTCTGGTGTTATTTTGGTTAATTGTTTTTGTGGCGTTTTGAAGAAAATTCCTCCAGATGCAGTTAGCACAATACGAGATATACCGCATTCAGATAAAGATGTATTTCCTAAACTCTTCTGACATATCTCTGGTAGATTTTGAAAAATTGCGTTATGTTCGCTATCTATAGGCAGTATACAGGCACGGTATCGATTGGCTTCTTTCATAAACAATTTTCCGCCAGTAACTAAAGTTTCTTTATTTGCCAATAATATTTTTTTACCAGCACGCAACGCGGAAAAAGTAGGCTTTAATCCAGCAATTCCAACTATGGCAGACATCACCATATCCACATCATTAGTTGATGCTAATTCACAGGCATGCATCACCCCAGATAATACTTCAATATCATATTTCCCAGCGGTGATTAAATTTTTTTTCAATATTCGTGCTGCATCTTCAGATATCATACATGCATATTTGGGAGACATCGCTATGCACTGTTCTGTCATGATAGCAACGTTATTTTTCGCGACTAATGCATGCACAAAGAACTTATCGGTGTGTTGTTGTATTACAGATAGGGTAGCTTTTCCAATAGATCCAGTACTACCTAAAATTGTTAAAGATTGCATATGTATAAATTAAATTACTCATTGGGTGTAAAGATAAAAATCTATTATTTATGTTAGTACATATATAAATATCTATCAACGCACAATTTAATACTTAAAATTTCATTAATTCTGATTCTTTTTCCGCGAGAATAATATCAATTTCTTTAATCCAAATATTAGTTAACTTTTGAATTTCATTTTGAAAAAAATGCTCTTCGTCTTCATTAATTTCTTTGTTTTTAAGTAAAATTTTGGTTTTATCATTAGCAATACGACGCACACTTCTTACAGCTATTTTACTTTTTTCTGCTTCAGTTCGTACCATTTTTATTAAAGTATGACGACGTTCTTCAGTTAATGCAGGTAATGTTACTCGAATAGTATTTCCATAAGAAATAGGAATTAATTCCAAATCAGACATAAAAATAGCTTTTTCAGTTGATTTGATCAACTGATGGTCAAACACTGTAATAGCTAAAGTACGTGAATCTTCTACTATGGCATTTGCTACTTGAGATAATGGAGTGGATATTCCATAGTAGTCTACTCGGATGTTATTTAATATATTTGGAGAAATACGTCCTATATGAATATTATTGATATTTGTTTTAAAGTTTTTAATACATTTTTTCATATGTATTTCCGAATCTGTCTGAATATTATCAATTTTATTAATCACATCATATACCTCTGATTTATATTTCTAAATTAAAAATCAATTTATATAAATTTAAGTATTTATTTGAATGTCGCACATCTTTAAATTATTTGGTTATTAAAGTCCCTTCTTTATATCCCATTATTATTCTTTTTAATGCTCCAAGTTTATTTATATTAAATATGCGTATTGGTAAATTGTGTTCTCGTGCCAATGTAAATGCTGTCAAATCCATAACTTTTAATTCACGCTCTAGTACGTCCTGATAACTCAATTGTTCATATAGTGTAGCATCAGGGTGTTGAATTGGATCAGTAGAAAATACACCATCTACTTTAGTTGCTTTAAGTACTACATCTGCTTTAATTTCAATACCACGCAAACAGGCAGCAGAATCGGTAGTAAATAAAGGGTTTCCGGTCCCAGCTGCAAAAATTACCACCCAATTATTAGACAGTAAGTTAATAGCTTTCATCCAATTATAATGATCGCATACTCCATTTAATGGAATAGCTGACATTAAATGGGAATGAACATAAGCATGATTTAATGCACTTCTCATGGCTAATCCATTCATTATAGTAGCTAACATCCCTATATGGTCTCCTACTATACGATTCATACCGGATTTAACTAATTCGGCGCCACGGAACAAGTTGCCGCCTCCCATAACTATACCTATTTGAATACCTATTTTAACTAACTCTTTAACTTCTGTAACCATTCGGTTTAATATAGTAGTATCGATTCCAAAACCTTCGGCGCCTTGTAGAGCTTCTCCACTCATTTTAAGTACGATACGCCGATAAATTGGTTTCGTGTGAGTTACCATTAATTATATTCCTCACAAAAAATGGCATAAACAGAAGCAAACACTAACTTATTTAAAGTATAATATGCATGTCAACAATTATTCCGATTTTAACCAATTTAATTAATAGTTTTTTATTGTTAAAAGGATTGAATATATTACTTTAAAAACCAATGATGATCTGTGTTAATTAATTAAAATTTTAGAAATAATATAAAATATTAATTTACATATCTTCACCTAATTCAAAGCGAGCAAAATTATTAATTTTTATATGATACTCAATCAATAGCTCTTCCACTGTTTTGTTAATATCCATTATGAAGTTTTGTTTTGTTAATACAATGTCATTGAAAAATTTACTCATACGTCCTGCGGTTATTTTTTCTGAAATTTTGTATGATTTTCCAGATTTCATAGCAATGTCCATTTGAATATTATTTTCACGAATTATTACATTTCTAGGAACATCATTTACATTAATATATTTAGGGTTTTTAGCCGCGATGTGCATGGAAATATGCTTCATTAAATCTGCAGTTACATTTCCGCTAGCAGCAACTATTACCCCTATTTTAAATCCGTGTACATAACACCCCAAAAAATCACCCGTCAACACAACAAACCTACGAATATTTATATTTTCTCCAACTTGTGCAATTAAATTAGTTCGTTGTTCTTTAAATCTAGTTTGTAGTATATTAATATCATGAATTTTTTCATTTAATGCTGTAATAATAACAGTTTTAGCGAATTCTTGAAAAGTACTATCTTTAGCCACGAAATCAGTTTCACAATTTATTTCTATCATAATACCATATTGCTTATTGGATGTTATTTCTACTGCAATGAGACCTGATGATGTGATGTGTCCAGATTTTTTGCAAGCAGTTTTTAAACCGGATCTTCTCATGTTATCTATAGCTAATTCAAGATCTCCATTAGCTTTAATTAAAGCTTGCTTACATTCTACAACACCAATGCTAGTACGTTTACGTAATTCTTTAATTAAATCGCTATTAATATTAATTATTTTTTCTTTCATAGTAATATCATCGTATTAAGAATATATATAGAAAATATTATTACACATTTAATTATTAACAAATTTATGTGTAGTATTAATTATCTTAAGTATTGCATGCATTTATATGTATCATATTAGATATTATATTTAAATATAGGTTAATCGCGCGTACAGCATCATCGTTCCCTGGAATAACGAAATCTATTCCATCTGGGTTAGAGTTGGTATCAACTATTGCAAAAACTGGAATCCCTAAGCTATTTGCTTCTTTTATAGCAATATGTTCATGTGTTGCGCCAACAGCAAAAATTGCGTCTGGAAGCCCACCCATATTTTTAATACCTCCTAAACTATTTTCTAGATTAATAAGTTCTCGATTCAAGATCAATGCTTCTTTTTTAGTTAATTTCTTAAAAGTACCATCCTGAGATTGAATTTCTAAATCTTTTAAACGTTTTATAGATTGGCGTACTGTTTTCCAATTAGTTAGCATTCCACCTAGCCAACGATGATTAACAAAAAATTGATTGCAAGCCAGTGCTGTTTTTTTTACTGATTCACTAGCTGCGCGTTTAGTACCTACAAATAAAATTTTACCCTTGAGTGCAGCGATTTTATTCAGCTCAATTAAAGCTTGTCTAAACATTACACTAGTTGTTTCTAAGTCAATAATATGTATTTTATTGCGAACCCCGAAAATAAAGGGTTTCATTTTAGGATTCCAATAACGGGTTTGGTGCCCAAAATGAACACCAGCTTGAAGCATGTCGCGTATAGAAATGTTTTCCATTATATACCTCTATTGGTTATTGAGTAGATTATTTATAATGTTAGTAGTTATCGGTATTTAAATATAGATAGATTACATAATACATGTTATAATAATTTTTTAATAAGTTAAATACGAAGAATAGTGTTTACGATGGTCTAAAACAAGAAATAATTAACATTTATTTTCAAATAAAACATGCTTATTTGATAGCAATAAGTGCAGAGTTTTAAAATATACCTGGATGTAATTTATCTCCATTAGTGCAATGATTTGTGTATGTAAATCATATGATGTAAAGGCAAAAATATTATGTATTTGTTAATAAAATTAATAATATATATATTATGAAAATTATTATTAAAACGCTTACAGATATAGCAAAGATGCGCGTCTCTGGGAAGTTAGCTGCAGAAGTGTTAGAAATGATTGAAGCTTACGTGCAACCTGGTATTAGTACTGGAGAATTAGATACTATTTGCCATAATTATATTACACAAATACAACATGCTATTTCTGCTCCTCTTGGTTATCATGGATTTCCTAAATCTATTTGTACCTCAATTAATGAGGTAGTTTGTCATGGTATTCCAAATAATTCACATAAATTAAAAGAAGGTGATATAATAAATATTGATATTACAGTAATTAAAGACGGATTATATGCTGATACTTCTAGAATGTTTATTGTTGGTCGACCAACAAAGTTGGGGTATCGATTATGTAAGATCACTCAAGAAAGTCTTTATTTAGCAATTCGTATGATTAGACCAGGCATACGTTTAAAAAAAATAGGTCAATCTATCCAAAGATTTGTTGAAAGTCAAAATTTTTCAATAGTAAGAGAGTATTGTGGGCATGGAATTGGAAAATTTTTTCACGAAGCTCCCCATGTATTGCATTATGATGCTGATGATGAAGGTGTGATATTAAAATCAGGCATGACATTAACAATAGAACCTATGGTAAATGCAGGTACTCGCCATATTTATACTGAAAATGACGGATGGACAGTAAAAACAAAAGATCATAATTTGTCAGCGCAGTATGAACACACTATTGTTGTTACAGAAAATGGGTGCGATGTATTAACGTTACGTTCCGATGAGTCTTTATCATCAATTATTTAAATCATTATAATTAATAAAAAAGGTATGTGTTTTATTGCCAATCATTTTTAGAGATACTTGCATTTATATTAATAAATGACTTTGAATAAGTACAAAAATATGATTATGGGGTGATATATATTGTTTTTATGAAAATAAATAAATCAATTCTTGTTATTGAACAAACAGTATTATTTAATGTGTACGTTATTCAATGAGTATAATCTGAGTGATAATATGTTAAATGCTAATCATTCTTTATTAGAGTAGATTTGTTAAATATGAATAAATTTTGTTAAGGATATCAACATAATATCCTTAAACAAATATCACTATATAACTCAAAAACATAGCAATACATCGTATCGTGTTGATGTAAATTTCTAATATTTACTTTAATAAAGATGTTATTTTCACGGTCAATTAGAAACAATACTCTCAAATGAATTTGATATTATGGAATATAAAACATATGAATCAGTTACGAAAAATAATAGAAAGTGCTTTTGAAAAAAAAGAATATATTTCAAATAATAACATTGATTCTACCGTCAATAATGCTGTTCGAGAAATTATGGATAGATTAGATAACGGGACGTTACGTATATCAGAAAAAATCAATGGTACATGGATTACGCATCAATGGCTAAAAAAAGCAATTATGCTTGCATTTCATACTATGGACAATCAATTGATAACGTGGGGGGGTGGTGTTTTTTTTGACAAATTTCCTATGAAATTTTCCGGATGGGATCACACACGTTTTGAAAATAAAAAATTGCGTATAATTCCACCGGCTACTGTACGCTACGGGGCTTATATTGCTGATAACACAGTAATCATGCCTTCCTACATCAATCTTGGTGCTTATATTGATGTAGGAACAATGATTGATACTTGGGCTACAGTTGGATCTTGTGCTCAGATTGGAAAATATGTGCATTTATCTGGAGGTGTGGGAATTGGAGGAGTTTTAGAACCCATTCAAACTAATCCAACCATCATTGAAGATAATTGTTTCATTGGGTCTCGTTCTGAAATTGTAGAAGGGGTAATTGTTGAAAAAGGCGCAGTGATCTCTATGGGGGTATTTATAGGTCAAAGCACTAAAATATATGATCGCGCTAGCGGAAATATATACTATGGACGTGTGCCAGCTGGTTCAGTTGTCATTCCAGGTAGTCTGCCTTCTAAAGATGGTCGTGTTAATACTTACTGTGCCGTAATCGTAAAAACAGTCGATTCTAAAACTAAAAATAAAGTTAAGATAAATAATTTATTACGCGACATATAAAATATATTTTTCTTACTTGAAGTACTGTATTCTATGGTATTTTAAGTATATTGTTTAAATATTAGCATAAATGTTGTTTATATTTATTGGTGTGAAGTAATTCATTTTTATTTGTTTGATTTATCTGTTTAAATTTGACTAATAATAGTTAATTTTATAAATAATATAGTTGTAATAAAATTTAAGATAACTTTTACTTATTCTAAGTAAATATAAACAATAATCATGCGTAATTTAAATGTTTTAGAATTACCTCTGTATGGCATCAATTTAATTGAAGCTTCGGCAGGTACTGGCAAGACATATACTCTCATAATAATCTATATTAGATTGTTGTTATGTTTAGGGAATAGATCAGATTTTTCCCGTCCTTTAACGGTAAAAGAAATACTTGTAGTAACTTTTACTAAATCTGCAGTACGAGAACTGCGTCATCGCATAAGAGAAAATATTCATCAATTTAGATTAGATTGTATGCGTGGATATAGTCATAATTTTTTATTTTCTAAATTATTATTACAAATACATAATGTAGAATTAGCCATAAATCAATTATCTGAAGCAGAAAAAAAAATAAATCAAGCATCTATTTTTACCATCCATAGTTTTTGTCAAAATATCTTAAATCACAATACAATCGAATTAAACATGCTGTTTAATACGAATATTGTTGATAATGAAACAATATTGTACCAACAAGCGTGCACTGATTTTTGGAGACGGAATTTTTATTCACTGCCATTGAATATAGCTAGATTAATTCAAGAATATTGGAAAGATCCAAATTCTCTTTTAAACGATATTATTCCTTATATATATAGAGCTAGGTCTAATCTTGATTGTTACAATCATAACGTACATGAAGATAAAAAAAGTATAATAACTTATTATGAAAAAATATTGGATCATGTCAATCATGTTAAAAAGGAATGGCTTAAAAATAAACATAATATAATTACTATCCTCAATTCTTATGACATTAATCGTAGAATATACAATAAAAGTAATTTAATACGTTGGATAGATAGAATTAATCAATGGGTCAAACGACCAACAATTGATCATACGACACCTAATGATTTACAACGTTTTAGAACAACCGAATTAAAGATACATAATAATAGCAATAAATCTGATTATATATGTACTTTATTTGATTCAGTAGAAAAACTATATAGCCAATTATCATCATTTAAAACATCAATATTTAAAATTGCAATAAATGAGATACATAACGATTTAAATAATACTCAACATTATAGGTCAGAAATTACTTTAAACGATCTTGTTGATGTGTTAGCTCATCATTTAGTTAAAGATAAAGACAATAAATTAGCACATATACTGCGTACGCGTTATCCGGTAACGCTTATTGATGAGTTTCAAGATACAGATTGTCAGCAATTTAAAATTTTTAGCACATTATATAATTCTGATTCAGAAAATGGTCTTATTTTAATAGGAGATCCCAAACAATCAATTTACGCCTTTCGTGGGGCTGATATATTTTCGTACATGAAAATACGTCGAACGGTATGTAACAAATACAATCTTAATATTAATTGGCGTTCGTCGTTAAATATAGTTAATGCTGTTAACCAATTATTCCAATTGGTTTCTAATCCGTTTATTTTTGAAGATATTCCTTTTATTCCTTCAGTGACTGCTAGCCGAAATAGCATGTATCGGTTTTTGATAAACAATCAATCGCAAACAGCTATGTGTTTTTGGTTACATCCTGACGAGATAGTTACAATAGGTGACTATAAACGATCAATGGCACAAGAGTGTGCCACTATTTTATACAATTTATTACATGAAATACGTAATGGGACAGCTTGGTTAGAAAATGATAAGTATAAAAGAAAATTAGAAATATCAGATATAACTGTATTAGTACGAAATCATGAAGAAGCATCACTTATTTGTTCTGCTTTATCAAAAGTAAATATATCAACAGTATTTCTATCCAATCATAAAAATATTTTTGAAACAATGGAATCTTATGAATTATCATTATTATTACGAGCAATCTTATTTCCAGAGAGCCATACAATTTGTACTGCTTTAACAACTGTTTTTTTTGGATTAAATGCCACTGATATTGAAAGTATTAATAATAATGAATCTAAACAAGAACGAATATTTGAGAAATTTTTTGAGTATTATTCCGTTTGGAAAAAAAAAGGTGTGTATTTGATGATACAGAAAGTAATTTTTGATCATAAAGTACCAGAAAAGTTATTATCTACGCGAGTAGGTGAAAGTAGTTTAATAAATATTTTGCATTTAGGTGAATTATTGCAAGATGCTGCAAGACAATTGCAAGATGAGCACGCACTTATGGAATGGTTAATATTAAAAATAACACAACCAAAAAATAAAAAAACATCTGATCAAAATTTACGATTAGGCAGTGATCATCAATTGATAAAAATTAGTACAATACATAAATCTAAAGGATTAGAATTTCCATTAATATTTTTGCCATTTATAGCAGACTTTAATTATGTAAAAAATCCTTTTTTTCATGATAGAAAGTCATATAAAACCCATTTAAATTTCAATACATCAAAATCACATTTAACATTAGCAGATGAAGAACGTTTATCAGAAGATTTAAGACTATTATATGTAGCAGTAACTCGTAGTATTTATCATTGTTCTATAGGTATTGGCCCAATAGTACGACGATACAAAAAAAAATCTAATACCAATAATGACTTACATCACAGCGCCTTAGGATATTTAATCCAAAAAAAAACTTCTGGAAACGCAGCAACATTGAAGAAACATTTAAAAAAGCTCAGTGTTTATTCGAATGGTGATATTTCCTTCCGTATTATTTCAAAATCGCAAGAACTATTTTCTCATGCATCGTCTGTTGCATCTAATCAATTGTTATGCGGAAAAAAGTGGAAGACATCACCAAATGTTATTCCGTGGAGTATAACAAGTTTTAGCGCTCTACAACATACTGATGTTGGTGTTACAACGTATTTAAATTTAGAAAAACAATTAGATATCAGTGAACACATTCAGTCTCAAGAAAATGAGATTCCATTGACACCACATACTTTTCCTAAAGGAAAAGTATGTGGTAGCTTTTTTCATAGTATCTTTCAAGTTTTGGACTTTAGAAAACTTGTAGATATGAAATGGTTATACGCACATATGGAAAGATATAATATTGACCCAATTTGGGGATTTGTTGTTCGAGAATGGATATATATAGTACTCAATACTCCCCTTAATAATAATTTAACTCTTGCGCAAATAATTCCTGAGAATAAAAAAACTGAGCTTAAATTTTATTTATCTATTAATACGTATTTAACATCGGAAGAATTAGACCATTTATGCAAAAAGTATGATCCTGTATCACGTAAATCTTCATCGCTTACTTTTTTGGATATAACAGGAATGTTAAAAGGATTCATTGATTTAATTTTTCGTTGGAATCATCGGTATTATTTGTTAGATTATAAAACCAATTGGTTAGGAGACAACAATAAGGATTATGTTGGTTCTAAAATAAGACAAGAAATGATTAAACATCATTATGCATTGCAATATCAACTTTATACTTTAGCGCTGCATCGGTTTTTACGTAATAGACTTGTTTCTTATAACTATGAGAAAGATTTTGGAGGAGTATATTATTTGTTTATACGTGGTATGGATGGAACACCATTGAGCAATGGAATTTATTTTTTTCGTCCATTATCGACATTTATTAATAAATTAGATAATTTATTCTCTAAAAATAATCTAAACATTATTAAATGAATAATGTTTAGATTTTATCTCATAATAAGAACATTATATTTTAAATCAAATAATATAGATGCGATCTAATGTATTAACGATTAGAGTATACCTATCTATCTTAATAAGCACACATACAAACTTACATATAATTATTAATTCAAATAGATGACTTATATCTAAAAAAAGTATAAATTATTTAAGTAAAATTTAAAATTGTAATTATCCGTTTTTAACCAAAAAATACAGTTTTTCTGTCGTTTAAAATATACAATCTAATATTGTAGACCGTAAAAATAGTCTCATGAAAGATGTTATTAACAATATTTTAAAATTAGGGTTGTGGCATTCACTAGATGTACAATTTGCCGATGTATTAGCTCTTCCCATTTATGATGGGAATCGACATAATAATATAAAGGAAGCATTAATTTTAGCTAGCGCAACTCTAAGCTCTAAAGTTAGGGATGGCCATGTTTGTTTACCTTTGCGGTGTCTTACTCCCGATAAATTATTTCAAGGAAATTATCCTGAATTAACGTATGCGATATATAGAAAATTAGGAAAATTATCGATATCCTCCTGGCAGGAATTATTGTTTTCTTGTCCCGCAGTTAGTGATGGATCACGGGTTACCCCATTAATATTGGAAAATAAACGTTTGTATTTACATCACATGTGGCAAGATGAATGCATAGTCGCGCAATTTTTTAATCATAAATATCCATCAAATGTTTTTCAAAAAGAAAAAATAATTTATGCATTAAATCAATTATTTCCTATAACTTATACAGAAGTTGATTGGCATAAAATAGCTACTGCTATTGGCGTAACACATCACAGAGTGCTAATTTCTGGAGGACCTGGAACTGGAAAAACATCTATTATAGCGAAGATAGTAGCGACATTATTGTTATGTAGCAAGAATAATGATCTAAATATTCAAATAACCGCTCCCACAGGAAAAGCAACAGCTCTTTTAACTGAATCTTTCAGAACAACAATACACAATATTCCACAATTAGAAAAGCTTCTCTTATGTAACTTACCAGAAAAAGCTACTACTCTACATAGTTTGCTTAGAACACGATTATATAAAGAAAATATTCAATATAACTGCTTTAATCTCACGCGCTTAGATCTTTTAATTATTGATGAAGCTTCTATGGTTAGTCTATCTATGTTAGCTCAGCTAATTTTGATGCTTTCTCCTCAAACGAAAGTTATTTTTTTGGGTGATCAATATCAATTATGTTCAGTAGAACCCGGATCCGTATTTAAAGATGTGTGTCAATTTTCTAATTTTTATTATTCTCGTAAACGTTATCAAGAACTTATAGATCTTACAGGTTACATATTGCCTATTATATCTCCTTCTAAATCATCTATGCATTACAATTATAATAGTATTATTGATGGCACATGTATACTAAAGAAAAATTATCGATTTAGTGAAAGTTCAGGAATTAATAAATTATCTGGTGCTATAAATTCAGGAGATTATAATCATGCGTTATCATTGTTAAAATCAAGCATATATAAGGATTTATGTTATATTTATTTTGTAGACAAAAAAAGCTATATAACTATGATTCTTAATTGTGCAATGGCATATTCTAACTATTTACAAAAATTGAAATACACTAAAATCCTGACAGAAAATATTTTAAAGATTTTCAATCATTATCGAATATTATGTGCATTACGTGATGGCCCGTTCGGAGTAATAAGACTTAATTATTATATTGAACAAATATTAAATGAGAAAGGATTAATTCAATTAAATAATTCTAGGAATTATTTAGGTAGACCTATTATTATATTACGTAATAAACCATCATTAGAATTATATAATGGAGATGTTGGTGTATTGTTATTAAATGATCAAAATAAATTGTCTGCATATTTTATTTTGCCACGAGGAAGTATAAAAGTTATACAAATAAATCAATTACCGGAGCATGAAACTTGTTTTGCTATGACTATACATAAAGCGCAAGGATCTGAATTTCAACATACCGCAATAGTATTGCCCAATAAATATATACCATTATTGACACGAGAATTACTCTATACTGCTGTCACTAGAGCTCGCCAATGCCTTTATTTGTACGCGACAGATCATGTAATAATACGCAGTGTTAATTCTATCACACAACGTTATAGTGGATTATATGAAAAAATAAAAAACCATATAATTCCCATGGCTTAATGAATGAAAAGTTTGTGTTTTATTATATATATTGTTTGAAAATGTAGTGTTATGTGTTTGTGTAATATATGCAATTTTTAATTATAAAGTATTTATTATTTTTTGATATAAAATTTGTAAATTATTATATTATTCTATATTTCATTGGGTTAAAAAAGTAATGTTCTGCGGTTTTAATAATTTTTGAAATATTTTCTTCACTTAAATCAAATGAAATAAGTTTGCGTAAATATGGATCGTGACTTTCTCTAAAAAGAGAATATTTGGTACCTTGCCAAACTTGTATTAGTTTTCGATGTGCTTCTTTTTGACAATATGGATTTGAAGATATTGTTCGAGTATTCCAGTCAAATACATGATTCATCCAAGCTCCTCCAGACTGATATAGCAACAATATGGGTGTATTTGTACCTTTGTGATAATCTGATATTAGCGTGAATAATAACTTCTTTGCATGCAGTTTTGATAAATTAGGAAAATGCCACGCATCATTAATACCAAACAACCGACTATCACCTTTTCCACCTATAGCACAATAAGTTATATGTTCTAGCCACAACAATAATACATCTTTCATAGAAAGATAGCGAGATTTCCAACGCGTCAATCCATTTTCTTGAACTGCAGTTAATTGACCGACTAATCTAGTCGTATCAAATGTTAAAGAAATATCTAGATTATGTTTTTCAATACAATGATACGTTTTTATTTGATTCGCTAATATTGTCATTTTTTTTTGTTGTTTAGTCCAATACAATTTTCCAAATACGCCATAAGGTAGAATTCCAGAAGCACGCATACTATGATATAGTTCATCAGTATTTTTACTATGAATTAGATAATCAATCAATTGCATATTTAATTCATAACGATTGAGTCCATCTACGGAAAAAGGTTCGTCATTTGATAATTTCAATATATTTTGATCAAAATACACATTTAAGCGTTTTTGAAACCATATGCGTACTGGATGGCGATAAAAATTGTATAAATCTTGAAAAATTATTGTTTTTGCGAGGTCATGAGAAAACGGGGCATTAAAATTCGGATAGATTAATAGAGAATGATTTACATTAATATTTTTTGTAGGTAGCCATTCTTTAGCAAAACTTCGTTTATTATTGTTAGGATTGAAATTTTCAGGAGAAAAAGGAAACGGAGGATACCATTGACATAAACGCTGACGTATATGTTTGATATTAATATCTATGTCTATATTTTCATGTTCTTTTGAATAAAAATTTAAAGCAATATATTCTAACAGTTCATTGACCAATACAGAAGGGTAACTCATGCTATTATCATAAATTGAGTGCCCGATAAAACTAATATATATCTTTTCTTGAGCTAATAAAAATGCTATCAAAAATGAATAACAATCTTTTTCGTGTATGTTATCGTCATTTCTACGCGGATTTTTAACCATTAAATTAAAGTCTGGAGATATTTTATTGCGAGGAAACTTATTATCATTCATACCTAAAAAACACACTACTTTATGAGGAATACAGAAAGTTGGAGTAATATTGCAAAAATTAATTACATTTGGTATAAATCGGGGGATTACAGTATCTTGTGTTAATTTGCGACATAATTTATCGCGTAATGCTGTTATACTTATAGTTTGAGTATATTCCGCTTGTATGCCTGATTCTAATATATCTCTGTAGCAGTTTTTTAAGAAAAGTAAAACTGTTTTGTTTTCTGAATCCATATGATCACAATGAAAAAAATCGTCAATTATTTCTTTGAAATAGGAAATCCATTCTACCAATGTATAAGAATGACCGAATCGGTCTCTCCATTTTTTTAATGTTTTTAAAAATTCTCCTAATTGACCAATAATATTGATATGATCCCTGATTATTATATCATCATACGGGAAAATTTTTTCCCAGGTGTCATGTTGATTTTTTATAGCGTAACCTAATAACATTCTATTTAATCCAAAATTCCAGGTATTTTGATTAATAATAGGTAAACTAAAATTATACATGGTGTAATCATCAAGTCCCCACCTAATACCAGATTTAATGATCCATTGGTGTAATAATTTTACTTCTTCTTTGTTCATTTTAAACCGAGATGCGATAGATGGTACTGTTAAAAACGAAAAAATTTCTTCAGCAGTAAATCGACTGTACGGTATATTAAGTATATTAATAAAAGTTGATATAATGGGATGTGTATTTTTTTTATAATTATCTATTGCGATATTAAACGGTAAATGTCGATCTTGTATATTATCAAATATAGTTTGAATAGCTGATTTATAACAGCGTATATCATAAGCCATAACTATGATGTCTCCCGGAGACAATGATGGATCATCTGTCATCATTGATAATAAATTATCATGTAACACTTCTACTTCTCGTTGAATACTATGACAAACATGACAAGTAATTGATTGATCTTCTAATAATAATATATGTCGTTGATTATTTGTAGATGTTGTAGTATCAGGTTGTTTTTTTATATTTTTTATATGATTTTGAAATTCTAAAATGTTTTTTTGTACAATGTGAAGCAAAGAATTTTGTTTAGGAATAATAAAAGATTTTAGTTCAATTTTATCTTTTAATTGAGTAAACAAAGATAAAGTATCATAAGCAACATCGCCCCATGCATCTAATAAAGGATGATTGATATTAGAATAATCATTATGATTGGAAAAATGAACAGCAACAGATGAAGATGAGCGCAATACATTCTTATTGTACAATTGATTTTCTTTTTGTGTTACGTCATACGAATTTTGATCAGATATATAAATCAAATTATGAGAACAGGGATTTATAAACCATAAATAAATATCAATATGGTAACTTAATAATTTTAATATATTCCAATATATAGGCGGTATGGATGATATTCCAAAAATAAATATTCTACTTGGAAGATAATTAAAAATTATCTTCTGAGTATTTTTTAGGAAATCAATACAACGCTGTAAAGGATATATATTACCCTTCAATTCTTTCTGATTACAACGTATATTCTCTAAGAACATACGCCATATTTTTGATTGCCAGGTTTGATGTGTGTCATCTAAATAATTTATTATTTTATTGGATTCCCAATTGTTCAACCAATCTGGGCGATATATTAAATATTGAATAAATAAATTGGAAAGTTGTTCGGAAAATTGACCTATTTTTTGCTGATTTACATCACCACATAAGTATTTGTGTATAATAGAACACTTTTTTGATATTTGCGTTTGAGATAATATTTTCATAAATTTCCAATACATGATAGACCGGGAAAAGTTATTCGCTATAAAATTATTAGGTTCTATTTTATTAGACATATATTGCATGAAAGACATTAAAGTCATAAATTTGATATTACATGCGATACCAAAATGATTGGCTATTTCTATCTGTATCCATTGATCCATAATGCTGTGTTCTGTTAATATTATTTCAGATTGCATGGGATCAGGTAATGATTTATCTGACATAGTATTAATTAATAGATTTCTGAATGAATTTGATTGATTAGAATGATAAATAGTAAACATTGTGTAATAAAATTATTTAATTTAAATGGAGTGTATTTTTATTAATCTGATATCCATATATCCTCTGTATATATAGAGGATAGGTTGTATTTGTTATAATTATAACGAAAAATATATTATATATGCTTTTTTAATTGTTATTTCAAACAAAAAAAATTTTATTAGTTCACATATTTTAAAAAATAGAAAAAATAAATAAATTGTTTTTCATGAAATGAAACTATTTAAAAAATTAAATTTTTTCAATTAGCACTGATTTTTTTATATTTATTTATTATATAAATATGGCAGATCGCAAATATAGATATAGATATAGATAAATTTTAATGTTTAAAACAGATATATAAACAATTAATAAAAATCAAATTTGATTTAAAGCATGAGAATTATTTTAACAAACAATGACGTATCAAAAATTAATTGACATAGATTTTTAATTATATTAATAACTTTGATACATCGATTATCTATAAGCAAAATAAATTATAATAGCTCCTAATATAATCATAGGGCATGACAAAATTTGTCCCATGGTGACTATATTGTTAATTAATCCTAACTGACTATCAGGTTGACGAAAAATTTCCGCTATAATACGAAACACCCCATAACAAATCAGAAACAAACCAGACACACTACCCACGGGATGTGGTTGACGAATAAATTTGCTTATGATAACAAATAATATTACTCCCTCCAAAAACATCTCATATAATTGAGATGGATGACGAGGCAGCACACCGTAATTATCAAATAGTGGTTCCCATTCAGGATGATCTAGTAGTATTAATACATCTTGATACACGGAATTGGGGAATAACATAGCCCATGGAATATCAATGGCTATTCGCCCCCATAATTCTCCGTTAATAAAATTTCCTAATCTACCGAGCCCTAATCCAAACGGAACTGCTGGAACGACAAAATCTGATATTTGAAAAAAAGGACGATTTTTTTTGTGAGAAAACCATGCGATCGATATAATTACACCTATTAAACCACCATGAAAAGACATACCTCCTTCCCATATTTTAAAGATCCACAGTAAATTGTTAGAAAAAAAAGACCACTGATAAAATAATACGTATCCAATGCGGCCGCCTAATAAAACACCAAAAAAACACAAACATAATAAATGTTCTACATCTGGATGAGTCCATGAAGCATTATTGAAATGACGCATACGGTACGATAATGACCACATAGCATATATAAAACCTAATCCATACATTACGCCATACCAATGTAATGAAATAGGTCCTATTGTAAAAATTATCGGATTACATGTATGATAATAAAGACTCTGCATATTAATTATGCTATTTAATATGATTTTTACAATCAGTTTTAACTACCAAATGTAGTTATTTTAAACAAATACGTCTCAATGTGAGAGACATTATCGTGTGCATCTTCAATGGAATATTAAAACTCTTTTTATTGATTATACTGTATCTGATTTTCTTCTTTATAAAGACGCATAGTGTTAAACTATGATATTATCACATCAACAAATTCTTGCATAACTTTTCTATATACATCTCTTTTAAAGAATACGACTCGGCGTATGGGATACCATAAGCTAACCCACTTCCATCTGTCAAATGTGTAGTCTTTATTACTTTTTATGTTAATTCGTGTATCTTTAGATAAAAGCTTTAATAAAAACCACTTTTGTTTTTGCCCAAAGCAGATAGGCCTAATTTTCCAACGAATTAATTTCTTAGGTAACTTATAATGCATCCAATATTGCGTTGAAGATAGAATACGAACATCTTGATAATTCAATCCTATTTCTTCAAATAATTCTCTATACATGGCTTGTTCTGGGGTCTCTCCAATGTTAATTCCACCTTGAGGAAATTGCCAGCAGTAATGCTGCTTATATTTTCTGGCCCATAATACTTGCTGATGAGTATTACATAGCACAATTCCTACATTTAATCGGTAACCGTTATCATCAATCACCAGATTGCCTCAGTTTTATTGAGATATTTCATTAAATTCTTAAATATTTATAATAAATATAACTATTCCTATCATATTTTATAAAAATGAAGAAACGGTAGATTACCCAAAATATATATGATCCTGTATATCTCTGTTATTGCACATAACAGAGTAAAATTATAGTATTTACATACTCTTTATATTTTATATTATAATTATACTCAACTCAAGGAATTTTATTATGGTTTGACGTTCTTAAACAATAGCTTGCGCAGAAATTTTTTAATTAAAAAATTTAATTTTAATTTGTATAAATTTTTCTACTTAGAATCGATGTTATTAAGTATTTTTATAAAAATGGAGATATGATGTTTTTTATAGAAACATGCTGAATAATAACCGATACAATATAAATTAAAAGTAAATGTGTAAGAATACATTTTAATCTATATCTCACGATTCATAATACGTTTGTTTTTGTTAACAACACTATAGTGAATAATTGTCAAATAAATAAGACTATAAAATAAAATTGAAAAAATTATTAGTATATTTAAATCATTTAATCTGGTATTTTACCATATACTAAATAATAAGTTTTTAATAAATAATTTTATATAGTGTCATATTTATGATATTCGATAATTTCAACAATTTTCCTTATTAAATTTTTCCATTGTTTCCAACATAAATAAATCTTCTAGTTTTTGTTTTCGGCGAATTTGACGAATTTGTCCATTTTCAAATAAAACTTCTGGTAGTAACGGACGTGTATTATAATTAGAAGACATAGAAGCGCCGTATGCACCAGTGTCATGAAATATTAAATAATCTCCTACTTTTGCTGAACAAGGTAATTTACGTGCTAATATTGTTCCATTCATATTTTGTGTAAAAATATCTCCAGATTCACATAGTGGACCACCAACAACGGTATCGCATAATGTTTCTAAAATAACGCTGCGATTATCTCCAGGTACTAATGAAATATGATGATAACTACCATACATAACTGGGCGCATTAAATCATTATACCCTGCGTCTATTAATACAAAATGACGATTACCCATGTTTTTTACCGCTCTAATCTGTGTAATTAATATTCCTGATTCAGCCACAAGAAAACGACCAGGTTCTATTTCTAATGTTACTGTGTGATTTAAATATTGGCTAATGTATTTTCTCGCGTTATTCCATAATCGAAAATAATGATTTACATCTAAAACCATATCATTATGTTCATATGGTATTGTTAATCCTCCTCCAGCAGAAATAACATCTACATCTATTTTATATTTCAAAATCTGCTGGACCATCGCATTACATACTTTAGATAAATGATCGTACCGTACTCCAGAACCAATATGCATATGCAGTCCGATTAACTGTAGATCATAATGATGAATATAAGATAAAGCTATTGGTATATCTTCATGCCAAATTCCATGCTTGCTATTTTCTCCTCCAGTATTAGTTTTTTGATTATGTCCATGTCCAAATCCAGGATTAATACGTAACCATATTTTATGTCCAGGAGAACAAGCTCCTAATTGTGCTAACATATCTATCGATCCTGCATTAACAACAATATTTAGTTCTGATATTCTTAATAATGTTTCTTCTTCTAAAATATCAGCAGTGAAAACTATTTCATTGCTTTGTTTTCCCGCTTTAAAACCAGCTAATAATGCTCGTTCGATCTCGCCTAAAGAAACAGCATCTACTTTAACTTCATAATTATGCATTAATCGTAAAATATGAATATTAGAACAAGATTTTTGAGCGTACCGTATAACATCAAATTGTTTTAATTGTGTGATACGATTAATTATAATCGATGCATCGTATACCCATACTGGACCTTTATATTTTTTATGTAATTTTTTTAAGCTTTCATAGGTAAGAGCACTTGTTCGCGCAAAGATATTATATGTCACGCTATATTCCCATTATCTTTTTTTGATATATATTTTAAATATCAAAATATTTCGAAATTATATTTTGAATATATAGTCGAAAATCGTAAAAAATAGGTTTGTATTATTAAAAAAATTAATCAGATAAAATCATAAATATATAACTACTTTTAAGTACACTAAAAAAACATAAACAAATTTTATTTTGGACGAAGTGTAGGAAATAAAATTACATCACGAATAGTATGGCTGTCGGTGAGCAACATAATCAAACGATCAATTCCTATCCCAATACCTGCTGTAGGAGGTAATCCATATTCTAATGCAATTAAATAATCTTCGTCATAATGTATGTGAACATTATTATTATTTATTTTATTTTTTTTCCCATATGCTTGTTTTAAAAAACGTTCCTTTTGATCTTCTGGATCGTTTAATTCTGAAAAGCCATTTCCTATTTCTCTTCCGGCAATGAAAAGTTCAAAACGATCAGCAAACTCTGGATTGTTATCATTACGACGTGCTAATGGAGATATTTCTATTGGATAAGAAGTAACACAAGTCGGTTGAATTATTTTTTTTTCTATTACTTCTTCAAAAATAACCATATGTATTCTGTGTAACGTCCAACAACTCTTAACTTTAATGCCAAGTGATTTTGCGATAGACACAGCAGTACATATATCGTCTATATTTTGGGATCTAGTTTCTGGTAGATAATACAATATAGCTTCTTTTATGCTGATTTGCGTAAAAGGATGCTTAAAATCTAATTCATAATCTCCATAATTTATTATATTACTACCTAGTATTTTCTGTGTTACCGATCTTAATAAATTTTGCACTAAGATGATTATATCGCGATAATCAGCATAAGCCATATATATTTCCATCATTGTAAACTCAGGGTTATGATAAGAAGATATACCTTCATTACGAAAACTACGATTTATTTCGAATATTCGCTCAAAACCACCTATCACTAATTTTTTTAGATATAATTCTGGAGCGATTCGTAGATACATATCTATTCCTAATTTATTATGATGTGTAATGAAAGGATGCGCTATAGCTCCTCCTGCAATTGTGTGCATCATTGGTGTCTCTACTTCCATGAAATTATTTTTTTTCATGAATTGACGTATTTCAGAGATCACTAGAGAACGTATTTTAAATGTTTTTCTTGTATTTTCATTAATAATTAAATCTAAATATCTTTGACGATATTTTGTTTCTTGATTATTTAAACCATGAAACTTATCTGGTAATGGGCGCAATGATTTAGTTAATAATCGAATTTCTTTACAGTATATTGATAGTTCCCCGGTACGCGTTCTAAACAATATACCGCGTGCTCCTAAGATATCTCCTAAATCCCATTGTTTTATATTTTCATCATATAAATTTGTTGCTAATGAATTAGAAGTAATATACAATTGTATGCAACCTTCAGCATCGCGTATAGTTATAAAAGATGCTTTCCCCATGATACGTTGACTTATTATACGGCCTGCTATAGTTACTTCAATATTTAATTGTATCAATTCTACATTGGATGTATGAGCGTATTTTTTATGTAATTGATTAGAAATAGAATTACGACGAAAATTATTTGGAAATGCTACGCCTTTTTCACGGAGTTTTGATAGTTTTTTTCGACGAATATTTAATTCATCATCGACATTAAATTTTTGATATGACTGATCCTTTGAATATACGTATTTAGTCATTATGAATCTCACTTAAAGTGTTTTTAATGCTAATTCTTATAAAATCATCTAGATCTCCATTTAAAACAGCTTTAACATTACGTTTTTCAAAACCAGTACGTAAATCTTTAACTCTAGAATTATCTAAAATATAAGATCGTATTTGATTACCCCAAGTAATATTTACTTTATTACTTTCTCTCATTTTTTTTTCATAATTTTTTTTTTGTAATTCAAGCTCATATAATTTAGCTCTTAGTTGCTTCATAGCTTGATTTTTATTTTTATGTTGTGAACGATCACTTTGACATTGGGTAACAATATTTGTTGGTATATGAGTGATGCGTACTGCAGATTCTGTACGGTTAACATGTTGACCTCCTGCTCCAGAAGCTCGGTAAACATCACAACGTAGATCTTCTGGACGAATATGAATATTTATACTATCATCTAATTCTGGATATACAAATACTGAAGCAAATGAAGTATGGCGTTTCTTAGCAGAGTCAAAAGGACTTTTGCGCACTAGTCTGTGTACACCAGATTCAGTACGTAACCAACCATATGCATAAGGCCCAATAACCTGAATAGTAGCAGATTTTATCCCCGTGACCTCTCCTGTCGATTCTTCAATAACGTCAGCCATAAAACCTTTGTGATCAATCCAACGTAAATACATGCGTAACAACATACTGGCCCAATCCTGTGCTTCTATTCCGCCGGATCCTGATTGAATATCGATATAACAATTAGAATTATCATACTTTCCTATAAACATACGACTAATCTCTAATTGAGATAATGTACGTTCTAAATCAATTGATTGATCATGAATTTCGGAAAGTAAGATGTTGTCGTATTCTTCCGTCAATTCTAACAAATCATTTAAATCCACTAAATTTTTATACAGCTGATCAACAATATTGATAAAAATTTTTAAAGAAGATGATTTTTGTCTAAGAATTTTTGCTGTTTTAGGATTTTTCCAAATACCGGGTGATTTTAGTTCGTTGCTAATTATTTTAAAATGTTTGATTTTGAGATCGTAATCAAAAATCATCCTTAAACTTCGATATTCTATTTAACATAACTTGAATATGTTGTTTAGTAAAATCGATATCTATCATAAAATTTTATTCCTTAAGATATATATTTTTATTCATATAATTTCACGTAATCGTATATATTAATGTACTATAATACAATTCGACAAAGACTCTCTATATAATAATGCAAAGAATATGTATTTTCTTATGATATCAGTTATATAGTGTGATTTTGATCTTTGATCGTTATTAATCAAATGTGTAATAAGTCGTATGCAAATATGAAACTGTTATATATGTTTTTATTTATTTGATTTCAATTAATGCCGTAAATAATCATACATGACGAGAGAATAGCATCCTATCAATTATGGTCATACGCTTATATTATCATCTTAATCATACATATAGTTAAAAATCAATAATTGTTTAATTATAAACGTTATAATATTATATGGTTAATGATAATGTAATTTTTTTGTTATCTTTCGGTTGTAGATATTTAATGAGTAGGATTAATTAGTATATATTATATGATATTTATTTGAAGTTATTTTTATTCATAAGGAAAAATATAATGTTTCCTCGTGTGGCTTTTTTGGGACAGTATCCTGTACCCTCAAAAGATTTGCCGCTAACATTCATCTCCTTAGAAGAATGGACGTTAGTGAGATTACATGGACCAGATGTTATACAATGTTTACACAATCAATTTACTTGTGATATTCAAAATTTGAATAAACATAAATATAGTTTTGCAGCACATTGTAATCCAAAAGGAAAAATGATTAGCAATCTATATGTTTTTCATCTTAAAAATCAAGAAATGGCATTTATTGAACGTCTAAATATATGCAAAAAACAAATAGAAGAAATGAAAAAATATATGGTATTTTCTAATGTTACTGTTATTCCTGATTATAATGCAATACTTATTGGAATAGCTGGAACAAATGCAAGAAATCATTTAAGCATGTTTTTTTCAGTTTTACCAAATAAGACACACACAATAATTCATACTCAAGATGTGACCTTACTTTATTTGAGTTCTCCATCAGAACGATTTTTGTTGATTATTAATAAAAAATCAGTATTAGATTATTTGTTAAATGAATCACAGTCTCAGATACAATTTAATGATAGTCGTCAATGGGTATCATTAGATATGGAAGCGGGTTATCCAATTATTGAGCCAATAACTAGTGAATTATTTATTCCTCAAGCTGTTAATATGGATATATTAGATGGAATTAGTTTTAATAAGGGTTGTTATATTGGACAAGAATCTATTGCGCGTATTAAGTATCGTGGATATAACAAACAAACTTTATATAGGTTAAACGGTGTCATGGATTATAAAAAAAATTATAACTTGCCTGCTGCTGGTGATCAGGTAGAATTAAAAATAAATAACCAACACTGGAAAAATGTTGGAATTGTTTTACAATCTTGTCAAATTAAAAAAGATAATATATGGGTACAAGTGGTATTAAATAGATCTATTTTAGAACCTTCAGAATTGAGAATTACAAATACACAAACTCATGATAATCTCATGTTTTATTATTGATATTTGATGTATTTAAATATTTCTTATTATTTTAATATCACAATATTTATTTTTAGTCGTAATGATCTCGTAGCAACCATTTTGGCATATTATTTAATCCCATAATGCGATGTAAAACATGTATTTTTAAGTTGGGAACCGTGTTTATGAGATAAAAAATAAAATATTGCATGTATTTTAAAAGATAATTTTTATCATGAAGAAACGTGTAAATGTATGGAATATTTATGGAATCTTTAATTATTCTGTATTTTCTATTGCGTTCGTAATACTTTAAATAAGTATAGTGTCCAATGTCTTGATCATTTTCTTTCAGATTCTGCAGATGATGTAATAAAACTGCTGCATCTATCAGTTCTGAATTAATATTTTGAAAAAATAAAGGACACATGCTGTACGCAGCTTTTCCTAATAACACCAAACGATGATTTGTAAAGTTATGTGCATATTGCATTCTCAATAGTAAAATGTTACAATTTTTACTGTCACATATAACACAATGACCGAATATGTTGCAGATTTTAATTAACGCATAATTAATAGATTGATCGGAAGCAGATACATACAGATATTTTTTAGCGGTATACGGAGGTAACAGCCAAAAAACAACGGAAAGATGCACGTTTTTTAATGGCAATAATATTACTAACCCATCGTTATGAACGATACACCGAAGAGTGTTATTGTGAGTTTTCTCGGTATGAATAATGGTAGTGAATCCATAATATTTAGTATCTTTAAATATTAACGAGATATTTGCGGTGTTTCTTACCCAAGAATCAATGCCATCTGCGCCTATTACTAATTTAGCTTTAAATGTATAATTATTAGTTATTGTAATAAATGCTGCATCTTCACGGTAATTTATTGATTCAGGTGCGTATGAATCTATAAATATAATATTTTTTAATTGTCGTGCGCGATCAACTAAAGCTTGGTATATATAATATTTATTAATAACATATCCTAACTCAAGATATCCTAAGTAACCAGAATCGAAAACAATTTTACTTATACTATTCTTTTTAATAATTTCTAATTTATCTAATAAAACGGAAAAATGTGATATGTTTTGATGCCAAATTTTTAAATACTGCAGTATTCTCATGCTAGTTATATTAACTAATGATGTTTCCAGATTACATTGATCTGCTTCATATATATGAAGATGGGTTTTATGTTCTATAATTGCAATGCGAAAACAATCACCTAAACCGCAGGCTAATGCCAATCCGGCAATTCCTTGATTTACAATTAATAGATCGAAACTGTCCACATTATTGTTTATTTAAATAAAAATTAATCTGTTTTCCAATTTAATATTGAACTTACTAAAAGACGTCTTAGAAAGACATTATAGTTAACAAAAAATAAACCCATATTTCGAGCAATAATCAAGGGCAAGTAATGATTGCTAAATAGACGCACTAATCCATCGGTAATTTTAATGGTCCTACATTGATCTAAATGCCTATGTTTTTGGTATCTATTTAACACAGAATAGTCTCCAATATCTAGATTCTGATATAATGCTTGTGTTACTATTTTTGATAACACTACAATGTCACGCAATCCAAGATTGAATCCTTGTCCAGCAATAGGGTGTAAATTTTGTGCCGCATTTCCGACTAATGCTAATCTATGACTAATATGGCTATTAGCCCGCGTTAACCAAAGATCATAAAAATATCTCTTTCCTATATTCAAAATTTTTCCTAATTTCCATCCGAATACATTTTGTAATTCTTGAGCAAATTTATCTCTATTCCATGTAGATACCTCTTTTTTTTGTTTATCAGAAATACACCAAATTAAAAAACTAGAATCGTTAGCCATAGGCAATATGGCTAATGGTCCATACTCTGTAAATTTTTCAAAAGCTCTTCCAAAATGAGGTATTTCAGTAGTAATTTTAGAAACTACAGCAATTTGTTGATAATTCCATCTGAACCATTGCATACCACAATTGGCAGCTAGTGTTGAATCTGCACCATCTGCCGCGACCATTAATTTTGAAACTATTTGATGATCATTATTTAAAACAATTATGTTATTTTTTTTTTCACGTTTAATTTTTTTTAAAGTTGCTGGGCAATATACAGTTACAGTAGATTTATTATGTAAAAAATCAAACAATTTCTTTCTAAATATATCTAATTCGATAACATAACCTAATTCTGGTAATTGATAGTCTTGAGCATCAATAAATATTTTATTCAACCGATGATATTCACTAACCTCTACTTGTTTTATAATGGTGGAGCAAGAAGATAAAATTGGAGCCATATTAATTCGTATTAATTCAAAATAAGCGCCTCGCGATAAAGCTATTACATGAGGTGGGTATGCATTTGAGGATAATTTTGTATTATAACAATAAGGAGAATGTTGCTCTATTAAGGAAATTTCTAAATCTCCTTTTGTCAATTTAGATAACATTAAGGCTAGTATTGCGCCCGTCATCCCTCCGCCATTTATAACAATAGACATCGATTATTATCTAACGTATGAATATAAAAATTTTAATATCAAACAAAAATATAGTATATGAATTATATATAATCAGACTATATTTTTTCAAATATCAGTATTATATATTTTTATAATTTAATTTATTTTAGTTTAATAAAACATAATTTAGATAACTATATAACAATAAAAAACGCAATATGCAAACATCTTTTGTAAGAATTAACGCACCGATTAAATAAAGTATATTTACAGTTAACTTAAATATGAATTTGATATGAGTGTCAAAATATTTTTACATTTGCTATTTATTAGGAATAATTACATTAAATCTAATTGCAATAATTCTTGTTTATTATAAAATGCAAGATATGTTTATGCTGTTATATGACGCTTATAAAGATATAAGCATTTACTATAATATCATTTCAGTATTGTTAGTATTTATGGCAAACAAATCTATTTTTATAATAAAATTAAGTAGTTTTTTAGTATATTAAATATGCATATTCAATATACTACTGTAAAATTCATATAATTTTAAAATAATTTAATCATACAGATGATGTGTAGTATGCGTATGGCTACAAAGATGTTCTATAAACTGATTGAAATATCCTATTTTTAATTGAACTGCATTTAAATTGCAGATTAATTATATTTTTTATGCAAAATATTTTTTACGTTTAAATATTTTTAAAAATTAAATAATTATTAGCTATTGGATGTGTTCAAAATAAAATAATGATTTTTTTTAATCAAATATTCATATATAAAACAAAATTTTTGTATATGTGTATAACCATTACAGTAATTGTTATTGTATTGTATAGTCATTGAAAAATATAAATAGATTATAATTTCCAGGAAAGAAATATGCCTGAACAACCAATAGACATTCAAATTTTCGGTCGAACACTACGTATCAATTGTCCGCCTCAACAACAGGATGCTTTAAACAAGGCAGTAGAGGATTTAACTAAACGTTTGCAGGATTTAAAAATTAGAACAAGAGTAACTAATGCTGAACAATTAGTATTTATAGCCGCTTTAAATATATGTCATGAATTAGCTCAAGAAAAATTAAAAACACGTGAATATGCAGATAACATTGAGAAACATATTCTTTTATTACAACAAACTATCGAAAAAGCCTTAATTTCACATACTCATATTACTGAGCATGCTAATAGATCACTGGAATGCTCTGAACACACATGAATTATTATATTATATATTTTGTGTGTAGACATAATAAGATCGTCAGAATAACGAATGTAGATAAGCAAACATAGTTAACACTATTTTCAGGACAAACAGCGTATAAATATGCTGTATTTATATCAATGAATTCAATCTAATATGTATCTTGATGATAAAAAATCACACAGAAAATTTCTTCGTATGTATATACGAAGAATACGTAGAACTTTAACGTTTCAAGAACAATATACAGCGGCACAGTTAATAACTAACAAAATTATGACTATAAATCATATACGTAGATCAACACGTATAGCGGCGTTTATTGCTTTTGATGGAGAAATAAATACTACTTTGCTCATTAAAGCTTTGTTATTGATGCATAAACAGATATATTTACCAATTCTGATTGATTCAGGGTCTAAATGCTTGTTGTTTTCAAGATATACATTTGCAACACCTCTTATATGCAATCATTTAAATATATATGAACCGAAATGGAATGTTCGTTCTGTTATTCCTATAGAAAAAATAGATGTTGTATTTGTTCCATTAGTCGCATTTGATAGTAGTGGAAATCGATTAGGAATGGGTGGTGGTTTTTATGATAGAACTTTACAAAACTGGAAACATCAAAGTAATTATATACCTATAGGATTAGCACATGATTTTCAAAAAATACCTACCCAATTGCTTCCTATGGAAACATGGGATATAATGTTACCAGAAATTATCACTCCATCTTATCATTTGATTGTAGATACTCATTAAAAATACTTTGAGAAATATTGTTGTTTGTAATATTTAGTTTTGTGATAATCACATTTTTTGAATACGGATAAAAGTTTTATATATTCTCAACAATTAATATTAATTAATTTGCATTTATTATCAAGAAATCTTGATAATGATCATATTAAAAATATATTGAATTTATACTGACATATAAATTGTCAATAATTTTTAGTTTTATATTGTTCAAATATGATTTTTTATTAGCATAAAAATATTTATTCAATTATTTTTATACCTTCTCTTGTTCCAATTAATACTATATCTGCTCGTCTTTTCGCGAATATACCAACACTCACTACTCCTGGAATATTATTAATTTTGGTTTCTAATAACGACGCATTTACAATCTTCATGTTATATACGTCTAAGATATTATTGCCATTATCAGTAATTACATTATGCCGATATTCTGGTAAACCACCTAAACGCACTAATTCTCTTGCTACTAATGAGCGAGCCATAGGAATGACTTCTATTGGCAAGGGACCTCGTCCTAATATATTTACTTGTTTACTGCTGTCAACGATACAAATAAATTTTTTAGCTGCAGCAGCAATAATTTTTTCTTTTGTCAAAGCCCCACCCTTACCTTTAATCATTTGCATATGTGAATCAATTTCATCTGCACTGTCAACATATACATCTAATTCGTGCAAGCTATTAAGATTACATAGAGGAATACCTATTTTTTTTAATTGATTAGATGAGTAATTTGAACTGGAAACCACGCCTTCTATTTTTTCTTTTATACTGTTTAGTGCTTCAATAAAATATGTAACAGTAGAACCTGTTCCTACTCCTATAATTCTGCTAGATTGAACATATTTTAAAGCCGCCCAACCTACTGATTTTTTTAATTTATTTTGTACCATACAACACCCATACAAGACGTATATTATGTAATTAGCATGTACTAATTTGATCTATTATTATTGATGTTTGATAATAATTTTCGTTTTATATAGATCAAAAAACGATATTCAATGGGAATTAAAACCATACATTAGATATTTTTATGATTCATGTAGGCATTGCACTCCATAAACAAAAAACAGGTTTTATGATTTATTTGTATTGAAATTTCATTAAATCTTATTTGTCGTAATCGTAATATTAATAATATTCATCAAATTTAACTTCATATAATTTGAATTTTATTCGATACACGAATCTAATCTAGTATATTATAATTTGTTATTAAAAAATTATTTTACAAAATATTAACAGCATTTAAGGTGTAAAATATTTTTTCTAAATACTTAACCATTGATTTTTGTCCTGCACGAATCCAAATACGTGGATCATAAAATTTTTTATTTGGTTGATCATTTCCATATGGATTACCTAATTGAGTTTGAAGAAAGCTTTTATTATGTTGGTAGTATTTTAAAATACCTTCCCAAGTAGCCCACTGTATATCAGTATCAATATTCATTTTTACAACACCGTAACTGATAGCTTCTTTAATTTCTTCTTCTGTAGATCCAGATCCTCCGTGAAATACTAAATTTAAAAAATTGTCAGGTAATCCAAATTTATTCGAAACGTATTTTTGTGATTTTTGAAGAATTTTTGGATCCAATCGTATGTTGCCTGGTTTGTATACACCATGTACATTGCCAAATGATGCAGCTATAATAAATCGAGGACTGATAATATGTAATTTTTCATAAGCATAAGTTATATCTTCTGGGTTTGTATATAAAAGTGAACGATCCAAATGATGGTGATCTATGCCATCTTCTTCTCCTCCGGTGCAACCTAATTCTATTTCTAAAGTCATATTTAATTTGTGCATACGACTTAAATACTGTGAGCTAATTTCTATATTTTCTTTTAAAGATTCTTCAGATAAATCAATCATATGAGACGAAAATAATGGACTACCAGTTTCATAAAAATGCTTTGCACCTAAATCCAATAGAGTATTAATCCAAGGCAAATTTTTTTTAGTACAATGATCAGTATGCAAAATAACAGGAATACCATAATGTTTAGAAATATGATGTACATGTAGACTACCAGAGACAGCTCCTAATACTGCTGTATTATGATCATTTTTATCACTATTTAAACCATATCCTGCCATGAAAGCAGATCCTTTTTTAGAAAACTGTAAAATAATAGGAGACTGCATATTAGCTGCAGATTCTAATGCAGCATTAATTGAATCCATTCCTATACAGTTTACCGCTGGTAAAGCAAAATTGTTTTTTTTTGCAAAATCAAATATTTTCTGTACATTGTTTCCAGTAACTACACCTGGTTTTGTAAAATCGAGGATCTTAGTCATTTATTTTCTTCTGTTGTTAATGAAAGAATACATCGACAAGACTATTTAAATATAGTCGTATATATTTTTCATATATAATACTGGTTAATTCATGTTATTTAAAGCATGTTTTTCAAGCATTTTTACTGATGGAAATGTTTTACCTTCAATGAATTCTAAAAAAGCACCACCTCCAGTAGAAATATAAGAAATTTGATTAGAAATATCAAATAAATCAATAGCCATTAGAGTATCACCGCCTCCAACGATAGAAAAAGCATTACTTTTAGCAATAGCATGAGATATCATCTCCGTGCCTTTTCTGAAATTTGGAAATTCAAATACTCCAATAGGACCGTTCCAAAGAATAGTTTTAGCACAATTTAAAATATCTAATATTCGAGTAATAGATTCATCACCTAAGTCAAGAATTTGCTCATTATCTTTAATATCAATTATAGCTTTCATAGTGACTGGAGCAGTTTCAGAAAATTCTGTACTTACTCGTACATCAGTAAGAATAGGTATATCGCAATTTTCTAAAAGACGTTTTGCTGTAGGTATAAGTTCTTCTTCATATAAGGATTTACCTACTTTTTTGCCTTGAGCTGCTAAAAAGGTATTTGCAATACCTCCTCCTACTATCAAATAATCTGCAACTTTTGATAAAGAATCTAAAACAATCAATTTAGTAGATACTTTAGATCCCCCAACTATTGCAACCATTGGTCTCATAGGATTACATAAGGCCTTTCCTAAAGCTTCTAGCTCTTTTTGCAATAAAAGCCCAGAACAAGCTAAAGAAACAAATTTACCTATACCATGTGTAGACGCCTGTGTACGATGAGCACTACCAAACGCATCCATAATAAATACATCACATAACATGGCGTATTTCTTTGATAATATCTCATCATCTTTTTTTTCTCCTTTATTAAAGCGCACATTTTCTAAAATTAAAAGCTCTCCTTCCATAAAGTTTACTCCCTCTAAATAATCTTTAACCAGACGCACTTCTTTAACATATCGATTAATCAATTGTTTCTTTAAATATTCAACCACGGGCTGTAAGGAAAATTGAGCATTATATTCTCCTTCTATTGGTCGACCCAGATGAGAAGTTACCATAACATGTTTACTTTTCTTTAAAGCCAATTTAATAGTAGGTAATGATGCATGAATTTTTCTATTAGAAGTAATAACTCCATTTTTAACAGGTACGTTTAAATCAGAACGAATTAAAACACGTTTACCCGTTAGGTCTAAATCAGTTATTTTGATCATAGTCATGATAGGTAACCTTTTAAATGTGAAGCAATATAGATGGTCATATATTGATGATGAAAAATATTTTTATTTATCTATATATCACTATTTTTAGTTTAGTTTATTAGTTAGCGACTGAATAAAATAAATAATATATAACTTAAAATAAATTTAATTTTTCAAAATAATTAATTAATAACATAGAAACTCTAAAAAATTAATGTATTGTAAACAACTACTATATACTGAACAGTATTAACCTGCATTAGGAAACATGCAATATCTTATGAGAGCATAATGTGCTGATTACTTAATAACAATCTGATTTATAAATCATTTATAAATTTAGTGTTGTAATCATATAATCATTTAATATGTTACATAATTAATATTATAAGTATTATTGATTTGATGTCAGTATTAAGCATTGAAATATAGTACCAATTTTATCATGCGATGTTATTTTTTCGTGTGATTAATTACAGTGTTTAATTAATGAATAACATATTAAATTAATTTTTAATTCTTCTTTGATTTCACTTGAGTATAAAGCATTTCCAACCCTATTGTAGCTGCTGCTAAAGCAGTAATTTGTGCGCAATCATAAGCTGGAGCTACCTCTACTAAATCAATACCTATAATATTTAAATGTTGAAAACCTCGTATTAATTTTAATACACGGTAACTTGTTAATCCTCCAATTACTGGAGTCCCAGTACCAGGTGCTATAGCTGGATCCAAACAATCAATATCGAAAGTTAAATATACTGGAAAGGATTGAGCGATTGATGTTATTTTATTTATGATAACATCAATGTTAGTATCATTAATATACTCTACATCTAGCACTGTAAATCCGAAACATTTTTTGTATTCGGTACGAATACCAATTTGTATTGAATGTACAGGATCTATTAATTTTTCATTAAGAGCATGTAATATTACAACACCGTGATCATATTTACTATCGTTATCATAATAATCTGCATGTGCGTCAAAATGTATTATTGCTAATTTTCCAAAAAATTTTGCATACGCACGTAATATAGGTAATGTGATATAATGATCGCCTCCAAATGATAACATTTTTTTTCCAGACATTAGTAAATTTTCAGCATGGTTTTGTAGAGAACTGGTGAAATCTTGTATGTCTCCAGATTTATATATTAAATCTCCGCAGTCAATTATGTGTAAATTCTTGCGTATATTCACGTTCCAAGGCCAACGAAAATGTTCCCAGGCTAAATTAATAGATGCCTGTCTAATAGCGGTTGGTCCAAATCTACTTCCTGAGCGACCAGACGTAGCCAAATCAAAAGGAACTCCAGTAATTACCCAATCACTATTACTATTATAAGGATCGAATTCTAATGGAAATCGTAAAAATCCAAAGGAATTTGAAAATAAGGAGCTATCATTTTTATAATTCAAAGTGTTCATGTGTTTCCTTTATTTAATTAATTTTATAAACAGTCTATTATATGTAAAATACAGTTTGAGTAAAATTAAATAGAATATTTGTATAAATTAATATTTCTAAAAATTTTTTATATGCTCTGTCGACACAGTTGCAGTTCAACAAGTTTCTCAAATTTAAAAAATTTCTATAAATATGTTCAAATAAACCTGTACTTAAATGTATGATGACATCTATATAGTAAATGAATTACAAACAAGACTTATTTTTATTTATTTTTTAATTTAATTATTTTCTACAACACAAGATGCAAACATTTTATTATAAAATGATTACATAAGATATTTGGTTTGTATAAGTATTGAATATCGTTAGAATTTTAAATTTATATACACAATGATATTGAATAATATAACTTTACTTTTTAATAAATTAATTAAAAACATGATTCAATAATATAAGTGAATAAACGCATAAAAAATTAAGTTAATCATGATACTTATATAAGTATCAGATGAAAAGTATTAGAAACAGGCATATTTACAGCAAATTTTGATCATAATCTATTAATAATTATTAATATAGCTACTTTATCAATATTTGATATATAAATTTAATAATATTTTTTACTATTAAATACAAAAAGGAAGTATGATATGTTGGTAATTTACATAAAATAATTTTATGCGTATGATTAATTCAAATAAATTTACTATACCTATGTTGGGTCATACTAATGTAAGTCACGAACTTGATACTAAAAAGGATATAAAAAATGTCGCAATATTCGTTTACATCTGAGTCCGTATCAGAAGGACATCCGGATAAAATTGCAGATCAGATTTCTGATGCTATATTGGATTCTATCTTAGCGCAGGATCCAAGAGCTCGTGTTGCGTGTGAAACTTATGTTAAGACAGGTATAGTAATAATGGGCGGGGAAATTACTACTACTGCTTGGGTAAATATGGAAGAAATCGCTAGAAACACTATTCGTGATATTGGTTATGTTCATTCAGATATGGGGTTTGATGCAAATTCTTGCGTAATATTGAGTGTAATTAATAAACAATCTTCAGATATTCAATATAGTATTGATCATGGTAATACAAGTACATTACAACGAGGAGCAGGTGATCAGGGATTAATGTTTGGATATGCTACTAATGAAACTAGTGTTTTCATGCCTGCTCCGATAACATATGCGCATCGTTTGATTAAAAGAAAATCTCAAGTGAGAAAAAGTGGAGTGTTGCCTTGGTTGGGATTAGATGCTAAAAGTCAAGTAACTGTTGCTTATGAGCATGGCAAGATCATTGGCATCACTGCTGTTGTCTTGTCTATTCAACATGCTTGTGATATAAAGTTAACAGATTTGAAAGAAGCTGCTATGGAAGAAATTATTAAACCAGTGTTACCTAACAAATGGTTAACTAATAACACTATATTTCTTATTAATCCTGGCGGGCGTTTTGTTATCGGAGGTCCTATTAGTGATTGTGGTTTAACTGGAAGAAAAATCATTGTAGATACCTATGGAGGTATAGGTCGGCATGGGGGCGGATCTTTTTCTGGAAAAGATCCTTCAAAAGTAGATCGTTCGGCTGCTTACGGAGCAAGATATGTAGCTAAAAATATTGTAGCGGCTGGATTAGCAGATCGCTGCGAGCTGCAAGTATCCTATGCAATTGGTGTTCCACATCCAATTTCTATGAGTATTGAAACTTTTGGAACAGAAAAAATATCACATGACATTTTAATGCAATTAATAAAAAATTTTTTTGATTTTCGTCCTTATGGTTTAATTGCCATGTTAGATTTATTAAGACCAATTTACAAAGAAACAGCTGTTTATGGACATTTTGGTCGTGAATGTTTCCCTTGGGAAAAAATTGATAAAGCAGACCTTCTTCGTGATGCGGCTGGTTTGAAATGTACACCTTAATAGTATTCACATACTTATTTTTAAGTTGATTTGTAATGATTTTATTAATATGGGAATATACAATGTGTTGATCAATGATCATACAATAAGAAGATTGATATTGGTCTTGTATATAATATATATATGTTTAGATAATAATTAAAATTATGTAGTCAGTTTTTGATAAAGATTAAAATTTAAATACATGTTGTTTATACATAAAATTAATACTTAATTTTATGTATAAACAAAATTGCAATGTATGCAAGTATAATGATTTAAGGTTAGTTAATTTTTAAAAAATTTTTATGAAATATATAGTACACAATAAATAAATTTTTTAAATATAATAAAATATAATGAGATTTTATATGCTGAATTAACTTCAGTAATTTTTATTAGTCTTTATAAAAAACTATATTAAAATATAAGTATATATAAATATTTTTTTAGATATTTTGATATGTAGTAATTTTGATTAATTTTAATGTAAAAATAAAATTACAGCATGTGTTATTTGAGAATCTACATTCTTATATGTTGTATAATTAATTGTTGATTTTTTTGCATTTAAAATGTTATTAGTTTAATTTAAATTTTATTTAAATATTCTCATTATAAATATTGTGTTAACAAAAAACACAAATCCATGTGTTCATAACAATTAAAAAATACTTAAATTGAAAAGCGGTTTGCACAGAAATCAATCAATTATAATTGATAACAAGGATGTGTATTATTTAAGAAAAAATAATTGATTTAAATTTTTAAACTTTATATTTTTAACAAATAAATTTATAAATAATTTATGTTAACACCACATAAGATAATAAATTTACAAAATCATTTTTTAATAGCTATGCCGGCACTGCAAGATCCATTATTTAAACAATCAGTGGTATATATTTGTGAACATAATGACGCAGGTGCTATGGGAATTGTCATTAATAAACTAGTGACACGATGTACGGTAGAGACTATATTAAACAATCTAAAGATTGTATCCCCCACGCGCGATCCGTCTGTTCGATTAGATAATCCAGTATTTGCAGGAGGCCCCTTATTAGATGATCGAGGTTTTATTTTACATACTCCTATAAAAGGTTTTGGTTCTAGTGTTAACATTTCTTCAAAAGCTATGATTACTACTTCTAAAGATATTTTAGAAACTTTAGGAACCCCTAATCAACCAAAGGATGTATTGGTGGCGCTTGGCTATTCTGGATGGGATAAAGGTCAATTAGAACATGAATTAATGGAAAATACTTGGCTTACTGCTCCGGCTAATGAAACAATTTTATTTCATACTCCTATTATTGATCGTTGGCGCGCAGCTGCAAAAATATTAGGAATTGATATTTATAATATTGCTGATCAGACAGGTCATGCGTGATGTCAATTGTGTCGGCATAGTTATGGGTTTTGATTTTGGTACTAAGCACATAGGAGTAGCTATTGGTCAGAAATTGACTTGTACTGCACAACCTCTGACTGTATTGCAGTCGCAATCTGGTGTTCCTAATTGGAAGCGTATCCGAGATATTTATAATACGTGGAAACCAATGATTTTTGTAGTAGGATTACCTTTAAAAATAGATGGTAGCGAACAACCTATTACAATTTTAGCAAAGATATTTGCCATTCAACTCAAAGAACTGTTTCCAGTTCCAGTAAAAATGCATGATGAGCGTTTTAGTACAAGTGAAGCACGTTTAAACTATTTTAAATATTATCATGATGATTTATGTGCTAGATCGAATATTAAAATCAATGCAATTGCAGCTGGAGTAATTTTAAAAAGTTGGTTAAACAAATCTTAAGTACAAAAAAATAATATTTCCTATATAAATAGGATAAAAAATAATAACTAAGTATTAGAAATAATATTAATTATGATAATAATGTTCAAATTTTAAAATTGTTTTTATTATTTGTTATTTTAAAAATTTTTTAATAATGTAAAAAAAAATGATAATACATCAAATATTTAAATTAATCATATTAATTTATATATAAAAAGTTTTATTTTATATGTAAGAATACATATTAATTTTTAATGAGCATAACAATAAGAAATTTACTCAATTTTATTAGTTTTGTATAATTTGATTACAATTAAAAGATAATTTTAAATTTTGATAGATGATGTAATTATACATATTTTATAAATTTTAAATTTCAAGTGAATAAGGGTATTTAAAAATATTTTCTTTGTTTTTATTTATATTTTTTTTGAGATAGAGTGTCAGTACAAACGAAATAAATTAGGAATTGTAATAATGGATAAAAAATCGGTTGTGTTAATTGAGACAAATCAACGTACAGTGCTACATTAATAATGTTTGTGATATTATTTTTTTATTTCTAATAAAAATTAGATGATAAAAATCTATAAATTTTAATAAAAATATGCACATGCGTCTGTTATGAACAAATGCATGTGCACTAATATATGGACACTGTTTTCTAATAATAATTAGAAATATGATTGTTAAATCACTTTCCTCAAAAAGTAGTTTATTGTAAAGTGACATTAACATGTTTAAAAATAAATAATTATTAAATTATATTACTAATTATTAAAATTAAATTTTATATTTTGTTAGTTGACTGAAATATCTATAGTTACTTTAACAACACATTAATCAGGTATTTCTATTCAGCAAAATTGTTTTAAATTTTTAACAATACCTTTTAATAAAAGTTTTAGTTGATTGCGTAAGCATGTGATTACATTTGATTTTTATATAGCACAAAAACGTATGGCTCAAGATATTATTTTTTCAAAAAAAATGTTACTGTGGTATCATAAATATAGAACGCAGGATTTTCCATGGCAATTGAATAAAACAATGTATAAGACTTGGTTATCTGAAATCATGCTGCAACAAACACAAGTGAAAACTGTAATTTTTTATTATGAACGATTTATTTCAAAATTTCCAACTATTAAACAATTGGCGACAGCAGAATTAGATGAAGTATTATTTTTATGGAGCGGATTAGGGTATTATGTGCGAGCTAGGAATTTACATAAAACAGCTAAAATTATTGTTAATCATTATCACGGCAATTTTCCAAAAGATTTCGACACGCTTGTTTCTTTTCCTGGTATCGGAAAATCTACCGCAGGAGCTATATTATCGTTAACATTAGATCAGCATTATCCTATTCTTGATAGTAATGTAAAACGAATACTAATTAGATATTATGCTCTCGATTATTCTTTATCAAGAAATAGCTCTGAAGTAAATAATAAACTATGGTTGTTAATTAAGCAATTACTTCCTAATATAGGAGTTGCAGATTTTAATCAAGCCATGATGGATCTCGGGAGATTAATATGTACTAGTACGTATCCACTTTGCAATGATTGCCCTCTTCGAGAAGGTTGTCGATCTTTTCTAAATCACTGTGTTGATCAATATCCCAGAAAGAAACTTAAAAAAAAATTAATTAAGAAAACTATCTGGTTTTTATTGTTATTGTCACAACAGTATCAAATGAAAATGATATGGCTCGAAAAGCGATCATATCAAGGAATATGGGGAGGATTATTTTGTTTTCCTGAATTTTCCACCCTTAAAATATTAAATACGTGGTTGTTACACTATAATCTTCATAATAATCAACGTATGAATCTGGATATTCTAAAACACAAATTAAGCAATATTGATTTAGAAATAAAACCAATATTGCTTAATACACATAAAAAATTAAATTATAAAAAAGATGGGATTTGGTATGATTTGATGCATCCTCCAGTCATTGGATTACCTAAACCAATTTCTATAATACTGCAGAAATTGTAATCATAACGCAGTAAAGATATTGAATTTCCAATTCTCATACAAATGATTGTTGCAATGTGAGACTTCTAATAATGTCCAAAATAATTTATTGTGTTTTTTTAAAAAAATATGCTGAAGGACTAGACGCTCCATGTTATCCAGGAGCATTAGGCAAATATATTTATGAACATATTTCTAATATCGCATGGATGCAGTGGCAAGATAAACAAACTATTTTAATCAATGAAAATAAACTCAATATGATGAATATTGCAGATCGTACAATACTTGAAAAAGAAATGAAAATTTTTCTATTCGGAAAAAATTTTTCAATAAAAAATAATTAATTACTAGAGTTTTTCTCTTTCAATTGTAATGTAATTACACGTAAATTTTTTCGAACTTCGTGTTTAAAGTAGAGCGATGATTTGTTATGACAATAACAAATTTTTATTCTCAATTTACGACAATATCACATGTAGCCATTATTCAATGAACGCGCATTTACGTTTAATTAGTTTTTATGGTTACTGACTGTGGATTAACAATGGTTTTGAGAGCCCAAATACTACTGATTCGTCAATTATTATTTTATCTATATTGTTTTTTGAAGGTAATTCATACATTACATCTAGCAATATATTCTCTAAAATAGCTCTAAGTCCACGAGCACCAATTTTTTTTTTCATAGCATTTTTAGCAATAGCAGTCAATGATGTTTCGGAAAATTCCAATTTTACTCCATCAATATGAAATAACATTTCATATTGTTTTATTAAAGCATTCTTTGGTTCTTTTAAGATTTTAATTAATTCTTTTTCCTTCAGTTCATCTAAAGTAGAAACTATGGGAAGTCGACCAACAAATTCTGGAATTAAACCAAATTTAATTAAATCTTCTGGCTCAATTTGTGTTAATAATGAATGCTCAATGTTTTTTGTTGTATCGTTGTTTTCTAAAACTCGAAACCCAATTGTACGTTTGTTAGTAGTGCGTTGCTGGATAATTTGATTCAAACCAAAAAAAGCACCACCACAAATAAAAAGAATATTAGTAGTATCCACTTGTATAAATTCTTGCTGAGGATGTTTACGACCTCCTTGTGGTGGTACCGCAGCTGTAGTCCCTTCAATCAATTTTAATAAAGCTTGTTGTACTCCTTCTCCGGAAACATCTCGAGTAATAGAAGGATTTTCTGATTTTCTAGAAATTTTGTCTATTTCATCTATATAAATGATTCCTTGTTGCGCTTTATTTACATCATAATTACATCGTTGTAATAACTTTTGTACAACGTTTTCTACATCTTCACCTACATACCCCGCTTCTGTCAAAGTAGTAGCATCTGATATAGAAAATGGTACATTAAGAAACCGAGCTAATGTTTCTGCTAATAATGTTTTGCCACTCCCTGTAGGGCCGATCAATAAAATGTTACTTTTAAACAATTTTGTACCATTGCTGTTTATACACGTCTTTTCATTACGTAAACGTTTGTAATGATTATATACTGCTACTGCAAGTACTTTTTTAGTGTATTCTTGTCCAATCACATAATCGTCCAAGTAATTCTTAATTTCACAAGGGGTAGGATATTTGGTCAATTTTTCGTTAATTATTTTACCTTTATTTTCTTGACTAATTATATCTTTACATAAACCAACACATGTATCGCAAATATGTGCTGATAATCCAGCAATTAATTTTAATACTTGATTTTGGTCTTTCCCGCAAAATGAACAACATAATGTACTATTTTTTGAATGATTTTGATGATCATCGCTCACAGTCTGATATCCTTCCGTTTACGTTTAATTCATTTAAAGCAATCTATAAATTACTTGAGATATAAATAACAAATTCAGACATAAATTTTATTACAGATCATGATGATAATGAAACGTAAATTAAGTAATAATTTAAATTTATATTCGTTGAGATAACACACAATCTACCAATCCATACTTCATTGCTTCATCAGCAGATAAAAAACAATCTCGTTCTGTATCTTTATTGATGATATCAATAGATTGTCCGGTATGTTTTGCCATAAGCTTGTTGATATTATTTTTAATTTTTAATATTTCTCTGGTATGAATAGCAATATCAGTAGCTTGTCCTTGGAAAGATCCTAATGGTTGGTGAATCATTATTCGAGCATTCGGTAAACAAAATCGTTTACCTTTGGTACCAGAAGCTAATAGGAAAGCGCTCATGGATGCAGCTTGTCCCATGCAAAACGTACTAACATCAGGTCTTACAAATTGTATAGTATCGTATATTGACATTCCCGCGGTTATTACTCCTCCTGGAGAGTTAATATACAAATGGATGTCTTTTTCTGAATTCTCTGATTCTAAGAACATCATTTGAGCAACAATTAAATTGGCTACACTATCTTCGATAGTTCCTGTCATAAAAATAATTCTTTCTTTTAATAATAAAGAAAATATATCGTATACACGATCTCCTCGAATAGTATGCTCTATTACTGTTGGAACTACTACCATACGATGACAATAAGGCGTTTTAAAGTTATGTGAACATTGCATAGCATGTATTATAATCCTCTTGTATTGTATATCTGTTATATAAAAGTTTTATTTAAACCTTGATATAATACAATTTATGAAAAATTTCAAACTAAATTTAATAATCATATTTTATTAAGAAGTAATTGTTGAGCATATAGCGTTCTGTTAATTTATTATTAATCAAAATGTTTAAGGATTAAAATAGAAAATATTTATATATTCACATATATATTATTTGTTCTTATCGTATCTTATGTGTAAGATTACGGTCGCATGTAATAAATAGTTAAAGACATTGCGCATGGATAAAAACTGATTGTTTATGATTTAATCAACTAATTATAATAAAAGCATTTATTATTTAAAATGATATTTCTTATAGTCTAATGTTTCTAATGATCAGCTAATTTAATCATAACTTATTAAATCGCTATATGTAATTTTTTGCAATAATTTTGTCTGATTAAGAGTAAAATCAGTTATTTTTCTCTATAAAAGAGAACGCGAATACATTGTTAGCGTTGTCGTATTGTTGTTTCATGATCACATTTTTTGAAACATCGAGTGTATCTAATACACTATTGATAATGTTGTAAATTAGAAGCATAGTTAACTCCAATTCTTGAGGTAATATCATCACATGGCAATGCAATTTTACGCGATGTTTATCTTGATCTTCGAAGTTAAATCTGCTTAACAATAAAATGTGTAATTATTTTATTTTTTTTAAGTTCATTGACATAAATATACTTAATTATCTTATTACTATGAACTATTGATGCATATGTTATTAACCATAGAAATAAATTCAATACATTATATATGATATATTTTTTTATATTTAATTTTTTATTTTATTCTAATAATATAGTTTAAATAAACTTTCACATATTCCTGAGTTTTTACATACATACATTTATTTTTTTAGTATCTATTCTGTGAAATAGACCTATTTACGTCATTCTGATTTGACTTTAAAAACTTTAAATTTTCATTTTTTAAAAAAATAACAATACATTCATGCATCTTTCCTTAAAGAATATTTGAAATAATATTCATGTTAAATATTAATTTTTATATTGAAAACATCTTCTACATTATAATCAAACATCTTATCCTGATGAATTAAGGAAAAACTAATTATTTTTTTATTAATTATCATAACGACACCTCCGATGTTGTCGTCTCCATCTGTTACCATAAGATAGTATAACGATGTTACAAGTAACCTGATTCCAATACTAATTTTCTTATTACTACATTTCTAAGTATATGTATTTTTACATTTTTAAAACTACAACCAATATCCATTTTTTATAATGTCTGATAAAAATTGGTTTTTCATTTCAATGTTAATAAATCCTTTCAGTTTTATATGCGGATATACTTCTACTGTGACAGTAGACACAAAATTTTTACTATTATTACAAAAATGTATAAATTATTACATGTAGGTTCACTAATTAAATTGTTTTTTTTGATGATAAGATTAATATAATTTTTATTACATTAATTTTATCATGATTTTATGATGAATAATTATTCCATAATTTTTCTTAAAAAACAAATAGGTACTTTCTCAACACGGAACCCATGAATATATATGTTTTTAGAAACATGTGTCGATCTTTCACAATATTCTTTATTCGCAATATTTATAAAATAAATTAACAGTAATGCGTTTCCATTAAGATTTAATATTTTCAATCATTACGCGTATCTAATTCATTCCTTTTTATTTTATAAATCAAAAATAACAATAAAAGTATACGATACTATGTGACATCACATAACATAAAAATTATAAATGTAACAGATCTTTAATTCATATTTATATCTAATAAATAATTATCATATAACTCATATTCTCAACATTATCCATGCACTAAATTTTTAATAATGTTATATGTGTTAACATTACGATGATATTGATACTTGAATAGATATGTAAAATATCTAAATTAAATTAATTTACATTAAGTTATTCAGTAAAAAAATAGCTCAATTATACCTAACAATACAAGTATTGCTGTAAATTTATTAAAATAATGGAGTATTTAATGTTATCTTTACGTCATAGAATGAAGTTAATTTCAAATAAATATACTGACTATATTTAAAACTTTCTAATAAATGGTAATTATAAAAATTTTTCGACATATATAATCTATTTACATTAATGCAGGTTTGCGGTAGGATATTTAACTTGAGGACTTAAAATATATATTCGCATTAGAATCGTTGAATGAAATTCGGAATATGCAAACATAGAAAGATATATATTTCATTGTTACTGTATAGTTTAATAACAGTATTAAATGGATGCAGCGATTTGGTTTTATTACATCCTAGAGGCCAAATTGGGATGGAAGAACGTTCACTGATATTGACCGCATTCGGATTAATGCTTAGTATAGTTGTCCCAGTAATCGTGATGACAATTTTTTTTACTATAAAATATAGAGCATCTAATCTCAGAAATACGCAATATAGTCCTAATTGGGTAAATTCTAAAGAAATAGAATTTATAGTTTGGGCTGTACCAATTTTAATTATTATCTTTTTAGGGACTGTAACTTGGAAATCTACTCATAAACTAGATCCTAAAAATCCTATTGTATCGTCTACTGAGCAACCAATTATTATTAATGTCATATCATTAGATTGGAAATGGCTTTTTATTTATCCAAAACAAAATATAGCAGTTGTGAATGAGCTTGTTTTTCCAGCGCATATACCAATAAAATTCAATGTTACTTCTAATTCGGTTATGAATTCTTTTTTTATTCCTCAATTAGGAGGACAAATTTATGCGATGGCTGGAATGCGTACGGAACTATATTTAATAGCTAATGCAGCGGGGCGATATAAAGGTATTTCATCAAATTTTAGTGGTCAAGGATTTTCTGGTATGAAATTTACTGTTGTTGCTACACAGACTAAACAAGAATTTGAACAATGGATACAAAAAGCTCGAAAATCATCTCATCAAATTAATAATATGTCAATTTATGAAGAATTAGCTAAACCCAGCGAATACCATCCGATAATTTATTTCTCCAATGTACAACCCAACTTGTTTTACAATGTAATCAATAAATTTACACATCAAAAGAAAGAATATTTTTAGCTATAATTCATGTTTCCTTAATATAAAGCATGATTGTTTTGGGAAATGTTGCAAATATATGAGGATAATAAAATAATGTTTGGAAAATTAACAACACATTCTATTCCATATGAAGATCCAGTTATTATGTCGACAGTTATTATCATTCTTTTCATTGGAATAATTCTTTCTGGTATCATTACATATTACAATAAATGGCGATATCTTTGGAATGAGTGGTTTACTTCTGTAGATCATAAAAAAATTGGGATTATGTATATTATAGTCTCATGTATTATGTTTGTACGTGGTTTTGCCGATGCCATCATGATGAGAGCGCAACAAGCTTTATCTTCTTCTGGATCGTATGAATTTCTTTCAGCCTATCATTACAACCAAGTAATTACTGCTCATGGCGTAATCATGATCATATTTATGGCTACTCCTTTCGTAATAGGATTAATGAACTTGGTAGTTCCATTACAAATTGGAGCACGAGATGTTGCTTTTCCTTTTTTAAACTCATTGAGTTTTTGGTTGTTTATGGTGGGTGTAATTTTGATGAATCTTTCCTTAGGAATAGGAGAATTTGCGCAAACAGGATGGTCAGGTTACCCGCCATTATCAAGCAAAGAATATAGTCCTGGTGTTGGTGTCGATTATTGGATATGGAGTATACAAATTTCTGGAATAGGAACTACTTTGACTGGTATAAATTTTTTCACTACAATTTTATACATGCGAGCTCCAGGATTGTCGATGATGAAAATGCCAGTTTTTACTTGGACTGCTTTATGTACAAATACATTAATCATTGCGGCTTTTCCAATTTTGACTATTACTATCGCTTTATTAACACTAGACCGTTACCTAGGAACCCATTTTTTTACTAATGATTTAGGCGGAAATATGATGATGTATATCAATTTATTTTGGGCTTGGGGTCATCCAGAAGTATATATTTTAGTGTTGCCCGTATTTGGTGTATTTTCAGAAATTGTTTCCACTTTTTCACAAAAGAAATTGTTTGGATATACTTCATTAATATGGGCTACTATAGCTATTACTGTGTTATCTTTTTGTGTATGGTTACACCATTTTTTTACTATGGGTGCGGGTGCTAACGTTAATGCATTTTTCGGTATTATGACCATGATAATTGCCATTCCAACTGGAGTAAAGGTATTTAACTGGTTATTCACTATGTATCGAGGAAAAATTGTTTTTTCCTCCCCAATGATGTGGACTATTGGATTTATCATTACATTTGCCATAGGAGGAATGACTGGGGTGTTATTGTCTGTGCCAGGGGCTGATTTTGTATTGCATAACAGTTTATTTTTAATCGCACATTTTCATAATGTTATTATTGGAGGAGTATTGTTCGGTTGTTTTGCAGGAACCACCTATTGGTTTCCTAAGGCTTTTGGTTATGTTTTAAATGAAAAATGGGGGAAACGAGCTTTTTGGTTTTGGATTATTGGATTTTATATAGCGTTTATGCCGTTATATATTTTAGGGTTTATGGGTATGACTCGTCGATTAAGCCAACACATTGATCCAATATTTTCATCGATGTTAATAACCGCATCAATGGGTACTATATTGATTGGATTAGGTATTATGTGTCAATGTATCCAAATAATAGTCAGTATTGTAAATCGCGATAAACATAAAGATATAAATGGAAATCCATGGAATGGATCTACTTTAGAATGGGCTGTTTCTTCTCCCCCGCCATTTTATAATTTTGCAATTATTCCTATAATAAACAATGATCGTGATGTTTTTTGGTATGTACAAAATAATAGAAACATATACTCTTGTCCTGATCAATTTCAATCCATACATATGCCCAAGAATACGTATTCTGGCATTGTTATATCTTTTTTCGCTTTAACATTTGGATTTGGTATGATTTGGTATATATGGTGGCTCGTTGTTTTTAGTATGTTTGGAATAATAGCAACTTGGATTCTTCATACATTTAATGATGATACAGAATATTACGTACCAGTAGAGAAAATTAAAGAAATTGAATGTGTTAATAATGTATAAACATAATAATTTAAATATAAAGACAATATTTGGTTTCTGGTTATACATAATGAGTGATTGTATTCTATTCGCAAGTTTATTTGCAATATACTCTGTGTTATGTAATAACACAGCAGATTGTTCTTCAGGTAAAGATATATTTTCATTACCTTTTGTGTTTATAGAAACTTGTTGTTTATTATTGAGTAGTCTTACTCATTGTAAAGTTATGATATACGTAGAAAAATCATGTACGAAACAAATAAATATTTGGATGGGAATAACTTTTTTATTAGGACTATGTTTTATTAGTATGGAGATCTATGAATTTTATCATTTAATTAAATTAGGAAACAATCCATGTCGCAGTGCATTTCTTTCTTCTTTTTTTACTTTAGTTGGGACCCATGGTCTACATGTGATGGCGGGCCTTATTTGGATTGCGGTAATGATTATACATATTGTGTATCAAGGATTGACATACACCAACTATATACGAATGCAATGTTTAAGTTTATTTTGGCATTTTCTTGATGTTATATGGATATGTGTATTTACTGAGGTATATTTACTGGGAGTACTATAATTAATGAAGAATGGTTATACACAGAAGTCATATTTAATTGGGTTTGTATTGTCTTTGGTTTTGACAATCGTTCCATTTTTTATGGTTACACATGACACAATAAATAAAAAAATATTAATAAATATTATTGTATTTTGCTCAATAATGCAGATTATTATTCATTTAATTTTCTTTTTACATTTAGGAAATGTATCTAATCAAGCATGGAATTTAATATCTTTAATATTCACAATATTTATTGTTTTTATCCTTGTGTTAGGAAGTGTATGGATTATGACACATTTACATCATAATTTGATGATTTAAATAAGATAGTTTAATTGTTATGATTAAATATTATTTATACTTAACAAAACCAGGAATTGTTTTAGGTAATTTAATGTCATCTGCAGGAGGATTTTTAATCGCATCGCGAGGTGCTATATCTTATTCTTTATTTATCACAATGATTGTAGGAACAGCCTTAGTAATAGCTTCTGGCTGTGTGTTAAATAACATTATTGATCGAGATATTGATGCAGTTATGGAAAGAACTAAACATAGAGTCTTGGTGCAACACGGTCAAATTTTTTTAAATCAAAGTATCTTTTATGCAGTAATATTAAGTATATTTGGATTTTTGTTTTTAAGTTTTACTAAGAATGTTTTGACAATATATTTATCGGCAATAGGTTTATTTATATATGTCGGTGTGTATAGTTTATGGATGAAACGTAGATCTATTTATAGTATAATGGTGGGTAGTATATCAGGAGCGATGCCGCCAGTCATTGGATATTGTGCTGCTGCAAATCAATTTGATGCAGGGGCTTTGATGTTATTAATAATTTTTAGTTTATGGCAAATCCCACATTCTCATTCCATTGCTATTTTACGATTAAATGATTATAAAGTAGCTTTTATTCCAACTTTCCCTATTAAAAAGGGAGTGGAGTCAACTAAGAATCATATGGTTGTTTATATAATTGGATTTATTATAGCAACTATATTATTTACTGTTATGGGGTACACTAGTTATATATTTTTAATAATAATTAGCATTATGAATTTATGGTGGTTACATATGGGATTTTATGGTTATAGAATAATTAATCACGATAGTTTGTGGGCAAAAAAAATGTTTTTATTATCTCTTATCATTATAATATCATTAAATTTGCTTTTATCCTTAGATCATATTTTATTCTCTACAAAAAATATATTACTGTAATTATGACATATGCAAAATATTATTAATTTAAATGAATAAATAATATAATATTTCTCAATATTTATAAAATTTTTATTTTGAATATTTCATATAATATATTGATATTTTTAAAATATATAAATTTAAGATATTTCGATATCCATCTATTGTTAATACTATAATGACTAAAAAAGAATTGTACATTATATTGGGATTGAGCATGATATTTGCATTACGTATGGCGGGAGTATTTATGATTCTGCCCGTTTTAACTGTTCATGCTGTTTCCTTACAAGGAGCAAATGGAAGTTCGCTAGGTGTAGCTATTGGAATATATGGCTTAATGCAAATAATCTTCCAATTACCTTTTGGATTAATGTCTGACAAAATTGGACGTAAATCTGTTATTATAGGAGGATTAGTGTTATTTATTTTGGGTAGTGAAATAGCAGCAACTACTAATAATATTTGGGGGCTTATTATTGGAAGAGCACTACAAGGATCAGGAGCTATTGGCAGCTCACTTATAGCATTGTTATTAGACTCAGTACAAGAACAACATCATATAAAAGCAATGGCGTCAGTTGGCATGAGTGTTGGGATAGCTTTTGCTGCTTCCATGGTTTTTGGGCCAATTATTACTAATAGGTTTGGGTTGAACGGATTATTTCATTGTATTACTATATTAATAGTATTAGCTATTATTTTAATTTACATTATAAAACCACCTATTTCTTCTCATCCCGTGAAAAATAATGAAAATTTATTTATTATGTTTAATAAAATTAAACATATACTAATTCAGTCACAATTAATGAAACTAAATATCAGCATATTTTTTACACATACTATTTTAATGTTAAACTTTATTGTTTTACCCAAAATAATGATAAATTTAGGATTTCCTCTTAGTATACATTGGAAAATTTATAGCATTATTATGATAATATCTGCGATCGCAGTATTGACATGTATTTTCTATTTTGAAGGTAAAAATTGTACAAAAAAGATATTAATTGCTTGTATGAATATTTTATTTTTATCTGAACTAATTATGTCAATGAATACGTTATATAGTAAAATGTTTTTATTTGGAATGCAGTTATTTTTTATAGCATTTAGTTTAATAGAGACAATATTACCTGCTTTGATAAACAAAGCAGCACAAAAAAAATATAAAGTAACTACCATCAGTATTTATTCTATTGGTCAATTTTTAGGAATAGGATTTGGTGGGATTTTAGGTGGATTTTTATTAGAAATGAAAGGAGTATGGTTGGTATTGTTTTTTTCATTAACTATATCCTTATTATGTGTTATAGTAATTAACACACTACATTAATTATCTATAATACGGTAAAATTTTACAGCTAATAAATAGTACAATGAAATACATAAATCCATTGCTTCATTAACATGCAGAATATTTCAATAAATACTGAATAAAAAATTATGTTTTTTAAAATGTAAAACCGTAATTCTTGTAGTATGGTTATTGTAATTTATCAATAAAAATTTATTGTAATTCAGTAACACTTAAACTAATAACGGGACGTTTTCTATAAAACAATTTCTAGTTTACTTAATTAGTAAGTAAACAATGCTCTCGTTATTAATCAATTTTTTAAAATTGAAGTATTTGTCCAAGACTTACTTATTTTACCTAATATGCTATCTAGGTGGCCTGTATATCTTTACATTACTAAATCCTTGTCTATGCAAGTACATTACTTGCAATCGACTCATTATACCATGATCACAATATAATAAATATATTTTATTGGGATCTAATTTAGAAAATTGATCAATTAAATTATAAAAAGGTATTTTTTTTATTTCTATATTATTTAAATAAAGAGGATTTTTTTCTTGTTCAATTTCTGTTCGTATATCCAATACTACATCAGTAGAATCCAATATTTTTTTAGTTTCTACTTGAAATACATGTTGATTAATGATTTGATCAGGAATGTTTTGTACGTCTATTACATAAGATTGAGACACTGCACGGTTTAGCACGGTGAAATCAAAATTATTTTCTTCAAATTCGATAAGTTGTTTTGTTGTTTTTGCAGTTGATTTTTTTGATATTATTCCACAATATTCTGGAACAGATTTTGAAAGTATTTCTGTGCCTATCTTTCTAGCTAAATCGATAATTTTTTCTTTGTCATAAGCAATTAAAGGACGAAATATTACATGATCAGAAACACTGTCAATAAGTGTTAGGTTGCTCAAAGTTTGGCTCGATACTTGTCCTAACACTTCTCCTGTTATTAACGCGGTAATTTTATAACGATTAGCTACCAATGATGCAGAACGTATCATCATACGTTTTAACACTACTCCTATTTGGTTGTCTTTTATTTTAGCAGTAATTTCTTTAATGACTTCTGAAAAATCAATAGAAATAAATTTTATTTTATGAGAACTACTAAATTTGTTCCATAGAAAATATATTACTCTACATACTTCAACAGTATGCATATCTCCGCCTAAATTAAAAAAACAATAATTCACTTTACATCCTCTCCGAATTAACATATAACTAGCAACAGCTGAATCAAATCCTCCTGAAATTAATGACAACATTTCTTGTTGCGTACCTATCGGAAAACCTCCTAATCCTTCGTAACGCTTGATAATTATAAAAAGTTGATTATCTTTAATTTCCAAATATATAGTTTTTTCAGGTTTTGTTAAGTTAACTCTAATATTACCTATGTTTTGACACAATTTATTCCCTAAATAATGTTCAACTTCTTGAGAAGTGAAATTATGTTTACCACAACGTTTCACTCGAACACAAAAACTTTTTCCTGATAATTGAATCTCATAATTCAGACTGAGTATAATTTTTTCATAAATATCTTGTAAAGAACGAAACATATGTTTTTTAATTAATAACAAATGATGAATTCCAGGAATGTTTATTAACATAGCGCATATCTTTTGATACTTACTATGATTACATATTACCTCAAGATAATCCCAATTACGTATAATTGATGCTGATTCATTATTCTTTTTTAAAATAGTTTTAATATTTGTAATGAGGATTTTTATAAAAAAAATTCGTATAGCACGGCTTTTTATTGTAATTTCTGGTGATAATTTAATAACTATTTTCATATAAATATTTTAAACATTAAAATACATAAGCATAATATATTAGATATAGTAATCTTATACTATATAAATTATAATTATTTATATAATAATGTGCTCTTCTTTTGGATTATCGCATCAAAAATGATGATAGGCTATCATATGCGTAATCAATATATGAATTGATGAAAATAATTATACTAATATATAGATATTTTTATTATGTAATATTATTATATACTGTGTATGTCATTTAAATACACATATCTAATAGTGTTTATTTTATGATTTTATGGTATTAGTACAATACTATGCTTATGATTGATTTTGCTAATGAGTTACGTGAAAGCCATCAACGAGTAGACGAAGCTATTAGTCGTTATTTGATTATGTTTCTTAAACAAGATGTATCTCTCCTTATGCAAGCAATACGTTATAGTGTTCTGTTAGGAGGAAAACGGTTACGTCCTTTTTTAGTTTATCAAACAGGTAAATTATTTGGTATTAGATCGTCAAATCTTAATGCTCCAGCAGCAGCCATTGAATGCATACATGCTTATTCTTTAATTCATGATGATTTACCTATTATGGATAATGATAAACTGCGTAGAGGGCATCCAACATGTCATGTCAAATTTGGAGAATCTATTGCTGTTTTAGCAGGTGATGCTCTACATACATTGGCTTTTACCATTCTTTCAGAAGCACATATGCCAACTATCACAGATCAAGATCGTTTAAAAATGATTGCTACATTAGCTTCTGCCAGCGGAGCTAATGGAATGTGCTTAGGTCAGTCTTTAGATTTAATTAATAAAAATAATAAAAATATATCAGCCACACAGTTAGAAACCATATATCAGTACAAAACAGGATCGTTAATTCGAGCTGCAGTTCGCATTGGAGCGTTAGCAGCAGGCAACAAAAGCTGCGACGACGTATTGTCATTTCTAGACCACTATGCTACAACTATAGGTTTAGCTTTTCAAATACAAGACGACATTATAGATATTTCACATGCATATGATCAGAAAAAAAAACACAGTATGCAATCGCAACATAACGATGTCAACAACACTTATCCAAAAATATTAGGATTAAGCACAGCTCGCACTAAAGCTCAAGATTTATATTGTGAGTCATTAACATCTTTAAAATACATTGCGAAATTAGGCTATAACGTTAATATTTTATCTGCATTTTCGCGTTATATTATTAAACGTAACAACTAAAATTACATAAATAAACAATATTAAATAAATTTAATATGAACTGTAATTCAAATAAATACCCCATATTAGGTTTAATCAATACTCCTAAAGAATTAAGACAATTATCTGAAGATCATTTAGCAAAGTTGTGTAATGAGTTACGTCAATTTCTTTTAACTAGTGTTAGCAAATCTAGCGGACATTTTGCATCTGGATTAGGGACTATTGAACTTACCGTAGCATTACATTACGTATATAATACTCCATTTGATTATTTAATTTGGGATGTAGGGCATCAGGCATATCCACATAAAATTCTTACGGGGCGGCGCGAACGTATTTTTAGTATTAGAAGGAAGAACGGATTACATCCATTTCCTTGTCGTGATGAAAGCGAATATGATGTTTTATCAGTGGGACATTCCTCTACTTCAATTAGCGCGGGGTTAGGTCTAGCAATAGCGGCAGAACGAGAAATGCTAGGACGTCGCACAGTATGCGTGATAGGAGACGGAGCAATAACTGCTGGGATGGCCTTTGAAGCAATGAACCATGCTGGATTTACAAAATCTGATTTATTGATTATTTTAAATGATAACGAAATGTCTATTTCAGAAAACGTAGGAGCATTAAACAATCATCATACTCATATTTTATCAAAAAAAGTATATTCCAATTTAAAAGTAGACAATAATAAAATATTATCTGACGTTCTTTCAACTAATACATTGATTAAACATATTGGTAACCAAATCAAAAATTTTAATGGCACATCAAGTTCATTATTTTCACAACTTGGTTTTAATTATATTGGCCCCGTTAATGGACACGATGTATTAGAATTAGTATATATTTTGAGAAATATACGTGATATGAAAGGTCCACAATTCTTACATATTATTACCAAAAAAGGTTGCGGCTATGAACCTGCAGAAAAAGATCCTATTAAGTGGCACGCAGTACCAAAATTTAATCCTGAAAGCGGATCGTTACCTGTAGAGCATTCTAAAAATATAACTTATTCTGCAATTTTTGGTGATTGGTTATGCCAAGTTGCGGCTCGAGATAATAAGATTATAGGAATTACGCCCGCGATGAGAGAAGGTTCTGGAATGAGTATCTTCTCTCAGAAATATCCAAAACAGTATTTTGATGTTGCAATTGCTGAACAACATGCTGTGACATTTGCTGCTGGATTAGCTATAGCGGGTTATAAACCTATTGTCGCTATTTATTCAACATTTTTACAACGCGCATATGATCAAGTAATCCATGACGTAGCAATTCAGAATTTGCCTGTGTTATTTGCTGTCGATCGAGGAGGTATTGTCGGAGCAGATGGGCAAACTCACCAAGGCGCTTTTGATTTATCGTATTTACGTTGTATTCCGAATATGATAATAATGACCCCAAGTGATGCGTGTGAATGTAAGTTGATGTTATATACAGGATATCGTTATCGATATGGACCTAGTGTTGTACGTTATCCTAAGGGATATGCTGTACCCGGTAATTTAGCAGATACAACAAAATTGTATACTTTACCATTAAGTAAAGGTGTGATACGTCGCCAAGGAAATTGCATTGCAATTCTTAATTTCGGAACTTTATTGCAATCAGCCTATAATGTTGCATCTAAATTAAATGCGACCCTAGTAGATATGAGATTTGTTAAGCCATTAGATGAAAACTTAATAAAAACTCTTGCTAAAAATCATCAAGTATTAATAACATTAGAGGAAAATACAGTAATGGGTGGAGCCGGAAGCGGGGTAAATGAATTTATTATGCAAAATAAGCTATCAATTCCTGTTTTAAATATTGGTTTGCCTGATTTTTTTATTTCTCAAGGTTCACAATCAGAGATACTTTCTGAATTGGGATTAGATAGCATAGGCATTTATAAAAAAATTATAAAATGGATACATTAACAAGGTTATATTCAATGTAGTATGACGTTTGAATAATCTAACGCGCATAAATTTAACTTTCAATATTATTGACATATATATGTTTTATAAAACATTTTAATGATATAAATTCATTAGTAATAAAATGATGCAAACTGATATAATACTCGCTAATATGTCATCAATAATAATGCCAAATCCACCTTTTATTTCACGATCACACCATGAAATTGGCCAGGGTTTTACTATATCAAATATTCTAAATAATAAAAATGCGATAATCGTCCATAACCAACTATGTATTGGTACTATAATTAATGTCATCCACATACCAACAAATTCGTCCCAAACGATTGATTTAGGATCATGAACGCCAAGTATTTTGCTAGTATGATCGCAAAAATATATGCCTACTCCTGTTCCAATAATCAAGAACAAAAAGTAAAACTGAAATGAAAATAAATAATTCAAAATCCACCATATTGGTATTGCTAATAATGACGCTGCAGTTCCTACTGGTAGCCAAGAAATTGTACCTAAACCAAAACCAGTAGCAAATAAACACCATATTTTAGATAATTTCAAATCACTAATCATATTTAAAAACATATCAGTAGCACATGTCTATTCGGTTCGGGATGAATAAAAACAATTATTATTCTTTCAAATTTATTTTTCATTATACAAACAATCATATTATTTAATAATATGATTGTTTGTACTAACACAAAGCTGATTGGCTATTTTATCTAATACTCCATTAATAAATTTATGACTTTTTTCAGCTCCAAAAATTTTTACAAGCTCAATTGCTTCATTAATGGCAACTTTATATGGTATATCATTACATTTGGTAAGCTCAAATAATGCGATACGTAACACTGAATGTTCAATATAACCTAATTTCTCTAAATTGCGGGATAAATGCGGTATCATTAATTTATCCAATTCTTCAGCGCAACTTATTACTCCAATATATAATTCATGAAAGTAAGAGATATTGCAATCTTGAATATCTTGCTCTGTTACAACATAACGTTCTATTTCTTTAACATCATTTTTAGATACTTGCCAAGAATACAATGCCTGCAATGTACATTCACGAGCACGCCTTCTACTAATTGCTTTCACGTAATTCCTTTGATATATTTATATGTATTAAGAACTATTTTTAATTATTTTTAGTATATTAATCATTTCTAAAACAGCCAAAGCAGCTTCTGATCCTTTGTTATTAGCTTTAATACCTGAACGTTCTATAGCTTGACTAATATTATCCGTAGTAAGTAATCCAAATCCAATAGGCAATGTGTTTTCCATGGAAATTCTGGATAATCCAGAGCTACATTCTTTTGCAACAAATTCAAAATGTATGGTAAATCCACGAATTACTGTACCCAAAGCTATTATTCCATCATACTTATGACTAATAGCCAATGCTTTTGCGATTAATGGTAATTCATAGGAGCCTGGAACCCAAATTATGGTTATATTTTCATCTTTTACGTGTCCAATTCTTTTTAAAACATCTAAAGCTCCTTCAAGTAAATTATTATTAACGAAACGATTAAATCGAACAACCGCGATAGCAATCTTAGCTTTATTTGCTATAGTATCACTTTCAATAATATTCATAATAATCCTTATTATTCAGGCTACTAAAATCATTACTTGTTCTTATTTACAAATAAACATGTTATAGCATAGATAGCATAATTAGTATAACTAATAAAAATATATTACATACCCTTTGGGATTAACCTTAAACGAAGATCTGGTCCTATATTTTTTATGTCAAGTAATTTAAAAGATTTAATGTCATTCAGACATTTGATATTTGGTAATAAACATAAAGGCCGCGCGTCAGATCCTAAAAATTTTATAGCTTGATACAGAATAAGTTCGTCTACCAATCCAATATCTAATAATACTCCTGAAAAAGTAGCTCCTGCTTCTACCCAAATATTATTAATTTCACGATATCCAAGATGTTGCATTAATTCTGTTAAGTTTATTCGATGATGGCCATGACAATTAATTGATGATAATAATAGTTGTTCTACTGATGAGGGCCAATTTCGATGGTCTTTTTTTAAACGCACGAGTAGAATTTTTCCCTCATATCGTATAACACGATGTGTTGGAAGTACTCTATTTGCGCTATCAATAATGACTCTTAGTGGTTGCCTAATTTGATTGTTGGCATAAATACGTTTCATTTCGTCTGAAAAGCATTCCCAACGTACATTTAATTTTGGATCATCTGCTAAAACAGTGCCAGCAGTAGAAAGAATGACATCACTTTCTGCACGGAAACGTGGTACATCTTGGCGCGCCTGAATAGATGTAATCCATTTACTTTCTCCAGAAGACATAGCAGTCCTACCATCTAGAGATGCAGCTAATTTTAATTTAACCCATGGAAATCCGGTACGTATACGTTTGAGAAATCCTCGATTTATTGATTCAGCTTCAGGTAACATCAGACTATGCTGTACTTCAATACCTGCTTGTTGCAGCAAATGCAAACCACGTCCTCTTGCGTAAAAATGAGGATCTAACATAGCTACAACAACGCGTTTAATTCCTGCATTAATTAATGCAGTAGTGCAAGGAGGAGTACGTCCGTAATGACTACATGGTTCCAGAGTGATATAAGCAGTTGCTCCTTGTGCTAAATTTCCAGCAATACGTAACGCATGTATTTCAGCATGTGCTTCTCCTGCTCGTATGTGATATCCCTCTCCTATAATTTTATTGTTGCGAACGATAACACATCCTACATTAGGATTAGGCATCGTAGTAAATCGTCCTTTCCATGCCAATTGAAGTGCTCGTGTTAAAAATCTTTTATCATGTAGTATAATATTGTCTGTCATAGTATCATGAGATCGTGAAACTAAATATATTTTTATAATGATCAATTTTATTAATAAAAAATAATTTAAATCCGATATTACGAGAGTGCTATTGTTTTGGGTCTCTCGACCATGTCATGATATTAATAAATTATTCAGTAAATGTTGAAGTTATAATCAGACATGAGATACGAGTATCACAGCTAATATTTTATTACATAATAATGTATTAGATTTCATTTGTTTATATATTAATTGTAGTAATGTTTATTGATAATTAAATACGTATGCGTTAATGTATAACGCATACGTATTGTTGTTATAAATTTAATTTTGTTCAAAATATAAATCATACATCATATATAAACTGTATTCCAAAACACTTATGTTTAACAGTAATATCAATCAGTGTTGATATAGTAGCAAAAATACTATTACATTTTTGATGTTTGTTAAGCAAAAATATAAAATCAGTAGTGAAAAATTTTATTTTTTGTTAATTTTTATAAAATGATTACGTGCAGTACCAAATTTAAATGCTAACGCAGAAGCTATATATATAGATGATACTGTGCCAATAATAGTTCCAAGTAATAAAGTAACCGCAAATCCGTGTAATATATCCCCCCCCCAAATTAGTAGTATCAGTAGTACCATAATAGTTGTAACTGAAGTTATAATAGTTCTACTTAATACTTGACTCAATGAGATATTAAATATATCTATAGATTTTGATACAGGTGTATAATAGAAATTTTCTCTAATTCTATCAAAAATGACAATTTTATCATTAATAGAATAACCAATTGCTGACATTAGGGCAGCAATAATGGTGGAATCTATTTTAATAGCAAATAAAGATAATATACCTAAAATAACTATCATATCATATATTAAAGATATGACTACTCCAGTTGCTAATCTCCATTCAAAACGAAAAGTTATATATACTAAGATACATATTAATGCGACTAATAACGCTATTATTCCTGTATTTATCAGTTGACTATGGACGCTAGGACCAATCCAATTTACTTGTTTAACGAAAAAATTTTGAACAATACCTTGCCGTAAGGCATATAGTACTTTGCTTATAGTATGTTGATTAATCTTATTTTCATTAGGATCCAATGGTAATCGTATCATAATATCTTTCTGAGAACCAAAATGTTGCACGATAGGATTTTTGAATCCTGATTGAACTAAAATATTTTGAATATTAATGAGATTTACATCTTTTTCTGAACTAATTTCAACTAACATACCTCCAGTAAAATCTAGACCCCAGTTAAAACCACGCGTTATCATAGTACAGCATGAAATAAAGAATAAAAATATCGATAAAAAAAATATTAAACGTTTCCATGCAAGAAAATCATAAATTTTATAATAACTTTCACTCATTTTAAAAAAAATTCAATTAAAATGTATAAAACCGGTATATATGATCTAAAAACGTAAAAAGTTAAATGGATAGCTTATTAATACGTCTTTTCCCGTAGACTAAATTAACAACAGCACGAGTACCAACAATAGATGTAAACATTGATGTGCCTACTCCAATAATAGTAGTAATAGCGAATCCTTTAATTGGTCCTGTACCGATTAAATATAGTATAATAGAAGTAATAATAGTTGTAATGTTTGCGTCTACAATACTAGTAAACGCTTTACGATATCCCGTGTATATAGCGTATTGTACTGGTTTACCTTTTTTTATTTCTTCTTTGATTCTTTCGTTAATTAATACATTTGCATCTACAGCTACGGATAAAGTCAATACTATGCCCACTATACTTGGCATAGTTAACACTATTCCTGGGACTATAGACATCGTACTTATCATGAGTATTAAATTAGCAATTAAAGCAACACTAGCGATTAATCCAAAGTAATGATACCATAAAATCATAAAGCATATAGAAGTTAATAATCCTAAAGAACATGCAATAAATCCCCGTACAATGTTTTGTTTGCCAAGTGTAGGACCAATCATGCGTTCTTCTTCAATATGAATAGGTGCTGCTAAATTCCCCATACGTAACAATAACGAAAGATGACGTGCTTCATTTAAATTGTTGATTCCGGAAATACGGAAATTATCACTTAATTGAGATTGAATAGTAGCAATGTTAATAACTTTTTCATGTTTAATTAAAATAGCATGTCCTTTAGAATCTTTTTTTCCGCTATCTTTGTATTCTACGAATAAAGTAGCTATTGCTTTGCCAATATTATTTTTGGTAAAATTAGAAATTGAGATACTACCTGTTTTATCTAAAGAAATATTCACTTGAGGTCGATTATACTCATCTAAACCAACATTAGAATTAATAATGTTGTCTCCAGATAACACTATTTGTTTATATAACGGCACTAAATAACCATTATTGCTCAATTTTATCTCAGAATCTTCTGGAATTAAATTATTATTTATTTTAAATTCACTTATTGTTGAATTAACCAGTCGAAACTCCAGGCTTGCCGTGGTACCAAGCATCTCTCTAATTTTTTCAATATCTTGAAAACCGGGTAATTCTATAATAATACGATCACTTCCATGACGTTGTACTAATGGCTCAGTAATACCTAACTGGTGGATACGATGATGTAAAATAGTACAATTTTGATGTATTGCGTGCTCACGAATTGCATTTTTTTTTCTTTCAGAAAAAATCACATGTAATTTGTTTGTTCCTATGGCATACAATATTAGCTCATTATCTATTTTAGATAGAGGTAAAATTGCTTTATTTCTATAATTAGAATTTTTGAAATTAATTTCAATATCATTATTTTTAATTTTGTATATTTGTAAATAGGGAATGTTTTTTTCAAATAAGATAACTCTTAAAGAATTAATATATTGTTCTTGGAATTTATCTAGTACAGTTTTCGTATTTGCATGTATTACAAAATATATTCCACCGCATAAATCTAATCCTAATTTTATAGGCTTAGCTTTTATTGCAGATAACCAATGTGGTATGTTTCGAGTATTACAAAGTAATATCTGATATTTCTTTGAAAAAATAGTTGATAGTTTTTGGTAAGCTTGAAGTTGATCCTGTTCATGAAAAAATTGTATTCGAATTTTATTTGCTTGCGATACAATAGATTTATTAATTATTTTTTCGTATGCTAGTATTTTTTTTATTTGACATAATAAAATATCATCCATCTCTTGATAGTTTTGTTCTAGAGCACATTGAGCAATATATATTGTAGGATAATCCCTATATAAACTCGGTAATGTGTAGATTATACCAGTAACAAATACTAAGATAACCGTAAGATACTTCCATAACGGGTAATTATTTAACACAAAATCTTATCTCAATCTATATTGAAATTATAAATTATAATGCTTTCATAGTGCCTTTAGGCAAAATAGCAGTAATACAGTCACGCTTAATCAATATTTCATTGCCATTAGTGTCATTTTTGTCATTGAGAATAACAAAGATATAGCCTGTTTCTGTAACTTTGACCACACGCCCGACTAATCCTCCATTAGTTAGGATTTCGTCTCCTTTAGAGATGGAGCTTAATAATTCTTTATGAATTTTATTACGTTTTTGTTGTGGCCTAAAGATCATAAAATAAAAAATTCCAGCAAATACTGTTAACATGATCACTAAGGAATACGGATTACCCTGAGAATTAGCATTGACACTTGCCCAAGCAGCATTAGTAAATATGTTCATGTATATTTCCTGTTTTATAAATAATTTGAATCATTGGGTCTAATTAAAAAAATACTGAATATAAATTCAACATTAAATACGATTAACACGCTTATAAAAAATATCGATAAAGTTTTGCAATGATTTTGTTTTTATAGCTTGACGTAATTCCTCCATTAAACGCTGGTAATATCTTAAATTATGAATGGTATTTAAACGCACACCAAGAATTTCTTTGCAACAATCTAAATGATGCAAATACGAACGACTGTAATGTTGACAAGTATAACAATCGCAGTTTCCATCTAACGGAGAAGTGTCCTTTTTGTATTGCGCATTACGAATTTTAATTGTTCCATCAGAAACAAACAAATATCCATTACGAGCGTTACGCGTTGGTATAACGCAATCAAACATATCAATACCTTTCTGTACAGCCTCCAGCAAATCCTCTGGTTTCCCAGCACCCATTAAATAGCGTGGTTTATTTGTAGGAATTAATTTGCATATATGAGATAAAATACGATACATTTCTTTTTTCGGCTCACCTACTGATAAACCTCCTATTGCGTATCCATCAAAACCAATATTTATTAATTCTTTTGCTGACATATCCCTTAAATTTTCATACATACCTCCTTGAATAATAGCAAATAACATATTTGAATTATGTAATGTATCGAAACGTAAACGGCTGCGTTCAGCCCAATTTAAAGATATGTTTACTGATTTTTTTACATAATCCCAAGTGTTGGGGTAAGATATGCATTCATCAAATATCATAACTATATCGGATTGCAAATCATGCTGAATTTCTATGGATTTTTCTGGAGTTAAAAACACAAGATGACCGTCAATAGGGCTTTTAAAGCCTACTCCTTTTCTTGTGATTGTACGAGTTTTACTTAGACTAAATACTTGGAATCCTCCAGAATCTGTAATTATAGGGCCATTCCAACTCATGAATTTATGTAAGCTGCCGTGTAGTTTTATAATGTCTAAACCAGGACGTAACCATAAATGAAAAGTATTACTTAAAATAATTTGTGTTCCACTGGCTTCAACTTCCTTTGCAGTTAATGTTTTTATGGATCCATAGGTCCCTACTGGCATAAAAGCAGGTGTATCTACTATTCCTTGGTTACAAATCAGTCTACCAAGACGTGCGTGACCATCTGTTTGTAATAGTTGAAATGGCATAAATGTTATCCTAATTAAAGAAATGTTTATTAATTACTATATAAATATAGTAAGTACTAATTATAAACTGTATTTATTATAATAATCTGTATTTATATATATTATGCATAATAAACGTAATATATTCATAACTTAAAAAGTTATATGTATATGCCATAATTTATAATCCTTAATAAATATAATAACAATTTTTTATATTTTTTCTGACTTAATTAATATTGATTTTAAAAAATATAAATTAAATAATAATATCGTTTAAAATCTATCAAATAAAATTGATAGAACAAAAGATTTGTTGCATATATAAAAATATTCAATAGTTTAATGGGATTATTATCATCAATTATTTAATAACTATTTTTTGAATTTCAATATAGATTTTTATTCAGATAAGTTGTATTAATTAAAATTAATTGATTTCATACGTAAAATTGCTAAAATTGTTACTATATTATAGTATATAATTTTGTTAATAAAGTATTTTCAAGGAAATGTTATATCTACTATTAAAAATAATTTATTATATATGAGTGTAATATTAATTATTTGATATATTATTTGGATCGATTTTGATTTACGAATGAAAATATGGTGACAAATTTTACAATTAATATTATCTAATATTATTCACACGATTATTTAATCATTATCGACTACATTTTATATCATCCTATGTATCCTTATTATTTACCGATTGTTAAATGAAATATTAATTTTATTAAGTCAGAGACTACACATGATTATTTATTTAATAGCTAGAATACGTAGATGTTGGTCATGAAAATATCAATTGACATAATTGAATGTGTATGTTGTCAATTACTATTATTATTGATGATATCAAGTATCATAAATTTCCTGAATTTAATTTTTTTTAAGAAGATATCAAATGATCTAATTGAATTGATTAAGTTATTTTTCAATTAAGTGGTCGAGATTGACTCTAAATCTTTCAATTTAGATACAAAGATTTGGTTTTTAATAAAAATAAATAAAAAATCTTCAGGTTTTTATAATTTTTTATATACTGACTTTTGATTGACAAATACTACTATACTTTCAATATAAAGTAATTATTGTGGTTCTCTGTATTTATTATCGCGAAATATTAAATTTTTATTAATAGTTTTATCTTGAAAATAAGGATTTAAGATAAATTATACAGTAATAATCGATTATTATTATTATTATTATTAATAAACAATAAATTTTATTGCCGAATCATGTTATTGTAGATATAGTATCTACATGAAATAATACTAAATCATCAGATTAGTAATTTATAAAAAAGAATGAGATTTTATAAAAAATATTTAAACAGATAAGGAATTTTTTATTTTAAAAATTTTTTTATATAGTATTGTTTGTATAAAGATAGTTGAAACAGTAGAATAAATATTGATCGTCAGCATCAATATTTATATATTTAATGTCGTAAAAATATTGAATATATTACAACAAAAATTATAAGGAATCAATATGGTATTAGTTAGTCATTGTGCTCCAGATTTTACTTCTTCCGCAGTATTAGGAAACGGTGAAATTGTAGATAATTTTAATTTATTAAATTATATTAATAAAAAAGAAGCAATAGTGTTTTTTTGGCCCATGGATTTCACTTTTGTGTGTCCATCGGAATTGATTGCTTGCGACAAGCGTTATGTTGAGTTTCAGAAACGAAACGTAGAGGTTATTGGGGTTTCTATAGATTCAGTTTTCGTCCACAATGCTTGGAGACAAATTCCTGTAAGTCAGGGCGGGATTGGATTGTTAAAATATGCTATGGTTTCTGATATAAAACGTGAAATTATTAAAAAATATGGTATTGAACACTCGAATAAAGGCGTGGCTTTACGCGCTTCTTTCTTAATTGACAAATCGGGAGTAATACGTCATCAAGTAGTTAATGATTTACCTTTTGGTAGAAATTTTGATGAAATGATTCGCATGGTAGATGCCTTGAAGTTTCATGAGGTTCATGGTTTACTATGTCCCGCTCAATGGAACAAAAATAAAAAGGGACTAGAAGCATCACAGAAAGGGGTAGTTGATTATCTTTCTGAAAATTTCTCTCAATTGTAAGTAAGTAAATATCCTTGCATTATAAGTTAGTAAAGTAATAGGTTCGGTGTTGCTTGACAAATACAGGCGTTTGATCATAAATCAAAATTATTTAAATCAATAATAAAATGTTGACATTACATCATTATGCCGATAATAGGATTTGAACCTATATCCTTCGCATTACGAATGCGCTGCTCTGCCATTCTGAGCTATATCGGCATTTGCTTACCAAAAACGTTTAACGCGTAATGTAATAGAATATCTTCTACTTTTTATGCCAACAAAAAATCCAGCCCTCTAGAACACTTCCAGACCTAAGTGTATCAAGTTTGTACAGAAAAAACAAATAAATACATTTTTTGTTTCTATTTGTATAATGTCCTTATGAACGGGTTGCGCATTGGCATCAATTTTCATCATTTCTCACGAAATGGACACCATTTCTTTTTCTATAAGCAGGATAAGTAAATGGATTATTTTAATATGAATTTCTTGAATATAATCAAGATAACTTGCATATGGCACACAAATTTCTATATCTATATAGTTAGATAATTTGTTTTCTTTTTTTTCTCCGGTCAAGAAAATTATTTTCATACCTTGTTTGTACGCTGCTTCTATAGCATATAGAATATTGGTCGATTTTCCGGAAGTAGAGATAGCAAATAGTACGTCTTTCTCATTTCCAATAGATTCAACATAACGGGAAAAAACATATTTGTACCCAAAATCATTACTAACACACGATAAATATGAGGGATCAGAAATAGCTATTGCTGCATAACCTGCGCGATTGCTTCTATAACGTCCGGTCAGTTCTTCTGAAAAGTGCATAGCATTACAGTGTGAACCACCATTTCCACAGGATAATATTTTTCCTCCTTTTTTAAAAGTATTAGCAATAAGTTTTGCAGATGATTCTATTGTTTGAATGTTATGTTTTTCACCAGAAAATATCTGCATCATTTTTATAGTTTCATTAAATTCGTTATAAATTATATCATGATACATGATTACTCCTTCAAAAAATAATATGTTATGATATTATGTATTGTGCCTAACTAACAAATTAAAGACATTAGATTTTAAATAAACATTCATAATATATTTATTTCAGTTTAAAACTTATCTGCAATATAGAGTATATTTATACTGCTTACAAACGTATCTACTGTTTTATTTTATTATAAAAAAATAATCTGAAAATTATTATTTTGTTACATCATTATTATTGTCGCCATATACAGAATTTATTTAACTGCTGTATGCTATCTAAATATTCTTCGTGAGCTAATTTTTCTTGTTCGTTAGCATAAATGATTCTTAATGATCTTTTATTTATACATTTTGTATTGTTTAGTCCTATTATATTATTGATTTTATTATTTGATATATTTGTATTCATTATTTCCATAAATTTCATTTTTATTTGACCTCCACTCATAGATAAAAATACATTAGCTAGAAGTCGCGCATCAAGTAATGCGCTATGTAAATTTCGTCGATTACCATTATTAATAGAATAACGTTCGCATAATGCATCTAAACTGTTACGTTGTCCTGGAAATTTTTTTCGAGCTAATTTTAAGCTATCAATTACAGTGCAGTAAGATTCTATTTTTTTTGAGTTTGCCTTGCAAATTCGTAATTCTTGATTAAGAAATCCTAGATCAAAAGAAGCATTATGAATAATTAATTCACTCCCGCGAATGAATGTTAAAAATTCATTTATTATTTCTGAAAAAATTGGTTTATTTTTCAGAAATTGATCGCTAATTCCATGTACCTGAATGGCCTCAATGTCAATCATACGATTTGGTTTCAAATAAACATGGAATGTGTTATCAGTTAGATGACGGTTTATTATCTCTACTGCACCTATTTCAATAACCCTATGTCCTTCATAATGTGGTCCAAACTTATTCATGCCAGTGGTTTCAGTATCTAAAACGATTTGTCGTATAATATTAGTGCTCATAGCTTTTCATTTGTGTCACACTAGTTATTTAAATTGAAATGATAATATATCCTATAATATGTATAAAAAAATAGAAATTTTTACGGATGGGTCATGTCTTGGTAATCCAGGTCCAGGTGGTTGTGCTGCGATATTACGGTATAAACAACATAAGAAAGAATTTAGTATTGGGTACCGATTAACTACTAATAATCGTATGGAATTAATGGCGGCTATTATCGCATTAGAATCGCTTAAAAATCCCTGTCAAATCATTTTAAATACTGACAGCCAATATTTATTACACGGTATTACTCAATGGATTCATATATGGAAAAAACATCACTGGAAAACCTCTGAAGAAAAATTAGTAAAAAATATTGATTTATGGCAACGTCTAGATGTAGCGATACAAATTCATAGCATTATACATTGGAATTGGTTAAAAAGCCATACTGGACATCCAGATAATGAACGATGCGATCAATTAGCTCGATTAGCTGCGAAATGCCCTATAAATGAAGATTTTTATTAATGATTATTATTTGGAATCAGTATTATTACATAATTAATCATATAATAATTATAGAAATATAATTTTCATATATAAGGCTCTTACGTATCGAAATTCTTAATTCTTATGAATTAAACTTATATATCTTCTGATTTAACGACGACACAACACTATTTACTCGTAATTTACGAAATTTCTATTGTATTTATTTTTATATTTAAAACAATTAATCTAAGTACTAAAAATAATATTTTTACCCATTGAATATTTCTGAAAAAATTTTAAAATACTTATTTTAAATTTGTATCACTACGATCCATGATGAATATCATTAGAGTCCCGGTATTAAGCACTAATTATATTTGGTGTTTGTATAATTATAAAAATGAATGCATAATTATTGATCCCGGAGAAGCAACAAAGGTACTAGATATTTTAAAAAAATTTCAATTTAGATTACGAGCAATTTTATTGACTCATAATCATATTGATCATGTCAATGGAGTAGCCCCTTTAATTCAATATTTTCCAAAAACAATTGTTTATGGTCCTACGGAAACTAAAAATAATGGCTCTCATTTTTTGGTATCAGAAGGAGATGATTTTGTATTATTACAAAAAAAATTTAAAGTTCTCAATTTACCTGGGCATACACCGGGGCATATCGGGTTTTATAGCGCACCCTGGTTATTTTGCGGAGATACTGTATTTTCAGCAGGTTGTGGTAAAATCTGTATAGGATTCGCTCAATATATGTATGAATCCTTTTTAAAAATTAGATATCTTCCTCGTAATACCTTAATTTTCAGCGGCCATGAATATACTCTATCTAATGTTAACTTCGCTATTTCTATTTTACCTCAAGATCAATCCATTATCAACTATCGCAATAAGATTATTAAATTATATAAAAAAAAACAACCCACTGTGCCAACAACACTAAATTTAGAACTAAAGGTTAATCCTTTCTTTCGTTGTGGTAACTCAAATATAAAAAAATCATTAAATTTACCCTGTGACCTTAAAGAAGAGTGGCAAGTTTTTTCTGAATTACGTAAGAAAAAAGATTCATTTTAGTCTTTATTATAAAGTATAATTACCGAATTTCAGTCATTACCTTCTATTATAAATTTTTTATTTTAACAATTAATTATTACATTTCTAATTAAAACTTTTTTGAATTTCAATCTCACACGCACATTAGTTCTCATTGTGGTGATAATTGCTTTTCAATACTATTGAAACAACAAATAATAGAATATTTAAAAAAATTCAAATCGCAGTATTATATTGATGTTGAGTTATATTTTTATTTTCTATAAACAGATAAAAACTCGCTAATTATTTTTTCTTTTCTATCAGAAAAACATAAAAAAATAAATTCATCTGTATTGTTTTTAATTGTTTTATAGCTTCGATGATTAGATTCCCATTGCATTTAAATACTTGGCAGCCCCCTACTCTCGCATGAGGACACCCCACACTACCATCGGTACTACGACATTTCACTTCTGAGTTCGAAATGGAATCAGGTGGTACTATCGCGCTAATGCCACCAAGTATTATTTTTTCATAATCAAGCAAATATCAATAAATCAAAGCAATATTTCATATTATATATGATTTTTTTAAAAATCAAAATAAATTCTAAAAATTATAGACTTCAATTGCGCAATATACTTTTTAATAATAGCAAATATTTTATGAAAGAATTATACCCTATATTTATTTCGTTATCAAATCAATACAATTTTACATATAAAATGCAGATCTTAAATGATCTATCACAGGATTAATAGTAGGAAATGTATTATGCCATAATAAAAATGAATGAGCCGCTTGTCCTACTAACATACCTAATCCGTCTGCACAATAATTTGCCCCGTTTTTTTTACACCATGTTATGAACAACGTGTCTTGTTTTGTATAAAATAAATCATAACATTTAGTGTCAGGAGTAATAAGAAAATATGGTATTTTTGGAATAGTATTATGTATATTGCTGGTTGTAGCATTAATAATTAAACTATATTTATTGGTGTCATAACGTAATTTGTATAAAGGTAAGCATGATATATTTTTATATCCTATTTCCTGATAATAAGATGTCAGTTCCTGTGCCCTAGAAAACGTTCTATTTACTATATTTATGTGACATGTTGTTATAGTCGTTAATAATATAGGAACAATTCCTTTTGCAGCGCCCCCAGCGCCAATTAACAGAATGTTCGTTACCATGGGTATAGGTGCGTCGTTAGAAATGATTTGATTATTATTATCTAACCAATTAAGCCGTTTTAAATCGCTAATAAATCCTATACCATCTGTATTATCTCCCAGCAAAGTACCATTTTTTAATTTTTTTATCGTATTAACTGAACGAGCTTTTTCAGCTCGTTCAGTTAATTGATTACACAAAAAATATGCATTTTCTTTAAATGGAGAAGTAATATTTGCTCCTAATCCACCTAACTTAAAAAAATTATGTAATAAATAATTGAAATTATCTTGTACTGCCAATTTAAGGTTGTATTCTTTTGATATTCCAATTTCATGTGCAAATAATGCGTAAATCTCTGCTGATTTGCTATGTCTAATCGGATTACCAAAAACAGCAAAAGAATTCATCTATTTATCTCCTTGAATAATAAAAAATTATTCACGAATTAGTTTACCAGTCATAACATCTCTAATTTTTGAAGGATTGGGTCTCCCAAGTATATCTTCATGCATGATAGGTATCTTATACCCGAGTTGATCATGTACTTCTTCAATAGTACGCGCAGGAAGCTGTCCAGATAAATTCGCGCTAGTGGATACCAAGGGTTTTCCAAAAGCCAAGCAAAGACGTTGAATTGGTTCAAAATGACTGACTCGTACTGCTACGGAAGAAAATTGACCTGTTAACCAATATGATCTATTAGCTTGTGCCGGAAATACCCATGTCATCGGTCCAGGCCAAGTAGAAAAAACTCGTGATCGTTGGGTTTCATTTAAGCAACTATCATCAATATACTTAAGTAATTGTGTATAATTGGCAGCAACTAAAATTAAACCTTTTTTCCAAGATCTATTTTTTATTTTTAGTAAAGTAGATATTGCGTTTTTATTATCAGGATCACACCCTAAACCAAACACTGATTCTGTTGGATAAATAATTACTTTCCCTTGACTTAGCTGTATAAGTAAATCTTTCATATTTGGTGAAGAAAATATCCTTATTGTAGATAATAATTCCAATTAATTATTTATTAAAAATTAACATATAATATTCTTTTATTTAAATCGATATTTAAAAATAATAAATTTTCAAGTATTAATTGGGTAACTTCAAAATCTATATGTAATATCTATAACAATTTAAGATTCTTATATATCAATGATTTTTTATTAACAAAATATTTTAGTTATATATTTTTATTAAGCATTTTGTAGTGCAGTGTACGCGGTTTCTGTATGTATTTAGTACGCGTTGAATATTTATTCAATTACTTAATTAAGTAATAAATTTTTATTTCCGTATATTATCATTATGAATATAAAATATCTATATCATATCTTGATTATATTCGTAAGTCACTAGATAATATATGGAATTAAAAATTTAATGTAATAATTTTTTATTTTATGTCGATATTAGAAATACTGTATTATCCAGATAAACGTCTTAGAACAATCGCTGATCCTGTTGTTGCGGTATCTGATGATACTAATCAAATTATAAATGATATGTTTGATACTATGTATTTTAAAAAAGGTATTGGTTTAGCTGCAACACAAGTTAATATTCACCAACAAATTATTGTTATTGATCTTTATAAAAAGAATAAACAACGTTTAGTTTTTATTAATCCTTCTATTACAAAAAAAACAGGTATTATTAGTATTCCTGAAAGTTGTTTATCTATTCCTCAAATATACGAAATTGTTCCACGTTCAGAAAAAATAACCATTCAATCATTAGATCAATACGGCAATAAATTTGAAATGGAAGCTAATAATTTATTAGCAATTTGCATTCAACACGAAGTAGATCATTTGTTTGGAAAACTTTTTATTGATCATTTGTCTCCATTAAAAATTAAAAAAATTCATAAGAAAATAAAAAAATTATCTAAAACATTTAAAAAGAATCAATTTCCTCTTTGATATATATATTATGGTACACTCAAAATCATTGCGTATTGCTTTTTTTGGAACTACAAGTTTTGCAGCGTGGCATTTACATACACTGGCTCACTTATCTACGCATCAGATAATAGCAGTGTTTACTCAAGAGATACAGATATCCACATGTAAATCCTTTTTATCTTTACATAAAATAGCGAAAAAATATAATATATCATTATTCCAGTCTCGTACTTTATCTATTTCTGATATTATTTATATTATTAAAAAAATTAACGTGGATTTGATAGTAGTTGTATCTTATGGATTAATTTTACCGCAAGAAATATTAAATATACCACGACTAGGCTGTATTAATGTACATGGTTCATTATTGCCTCGTTGGCGCGGACCAGCACCCATTCAACGTGCATTAGAATATGGTGACTCCATTACAGGAATAACCATTATTCAAATGGATTTAGGAATAGATACTGGAGATATTTTGCATATTATGCCTTGCAAAATTTTTCCAAAAGACACTAGTTGCACTCTTTCTAATAGATTAGTGAATATTGGATCTGCCATGTTATCCCAAGTACTGGATCAGTTTATATTGGGTACATTTACTTTGATACCTCAAGACTCAACTTATGCTACATATGCGCATAAATTAAATAAACAAGAAGCACGTATCAATTGGAATTTATCAGCAATCCAATTGGAACGATGTATCCGAGCTTTTAATCCATGGCCAATTAGTTTTTTTCAAATAAAAAATGACCGCATTAGAGTATGGGATGCCGAAGTAAGCAATCAAAACATCAATAACTACTCGTCGTCGACATCTATATTACCTGGTACCATACTAGCAGCTCATCCAAACGGTATTTATGTTGTCACTGGTTCTGGAATATTAATACTTACTATGTTACAAATTTCAGGAAAAAAAATAACATCTGTGCGCGATCTTCTCAATGCATACAAAGAATGGTTCAAACCTAACTCTGTGTTAGAGTAGCAAGATCGAGATATGTTTGTATTCATTACTAAACTTAATTATATATCTCTATATTATTTTTTATATTTTTTGTTTTATTTTAGATCGTTCCACTAGTTCTATATATGCCATTGGAGCGTTATCTCCCTTACGTAATCCACATTTTAGTATACGAGTATATCCTCCAGGTCTATTATAAAAATATGGACTAATTTGTGTAAACAATTTTGTAACAACATCATTATTTCTAGTTTTAGAAAAAATTAGACGACGATTTGCAATCGTATCCACTTTGCTACGCGTAATCAACGGTTCAATAATACGACGCAATGCCTTAGCTTTAGATAAAGTAGTTTTTATTATTTTATGCATTACCAATGAAACAACCATGTTTTTAAACATAGCTTTACGATGTGCGCTAGTTCTGTTTAGTTTAGAACCGCTTTTTCGATGACGCATAATAAATTATCCTTTGTTTTAAATATTAAATTATCTATGATTAATTATCTAAAATATTCGTAGGAGGCCAATTTTCTAAACGTGTTCCTAAAGACAATCCGCGAGATGCTAATACATCTTTTATCTCTGTCAAAGATTTTTTTCCTAAATTAGGGGTTTTTAATAATTCTATTTCTGTTCGTTGTACTAAATCTCCAATATAGTGAATAGATTCTGCTTTTAGACAATTAGCAGAACGTACAGTCAGTTCTAAGTCATCAACAAGACGTAATAAGATTGGATCAAATTCTGGTTTTTCTTCTTTATGTTCTGGTTGATGTATATCTCTTAAATCAATAAATGCTTCAAGTTGTTCAGATAAAATTGTTGCTGCCCGCCTAATCGCTTCTTCAGGTTCTATAGTTCCATCCGTTTCCATATCAATAATTAGTTTATCTAAATCTGTACGTTGCTCAACGCGAGCAGCTTCTACATTATAAGAAATCCTTTCTACCGGGCTATAACATGCATCCAATAATAACCGACCAATTGGTAAGATATCTGATTCAGAATGAAACCTAGAAGAAGCTGGAACGTAACCTCGTCCGCGCTGCACTTTAATACTCATACTAATAGATGTATTCTTGTCAGTTATATGACATATAATATGATTAGGGGTAACAATTTTTACGCTATTACTATCATACAAAATATCATTTGCGATTACAGGACCAATACCGGATTTTTTTAAAGTTAAAGTAACGCTATCTTTTCCTTCAATTCTAATAGCTAATTTCTTTAAATTGAGTAAAATCTCTAGAACATCTTCTTGTATACCTTCTTTTGTACTATATTCATGTAATACCCCGTCAATTTCAACCTCTGTTATAGCATATCCAGGCATTGAAGAAAGTAAGATACGACGTAGAGCGTTTCCTAAAGTATGGCCAAACCCTCGTTCTAACGGCTCCAGAGTAACTTTAGCACGTGTTTCAGTAATTTGTTCAATATCTACTAAGCGTGGTTTTAAAAATTCTATTACAGAATTCTGCATGTTTCCTCTCTTTTTACTATTTCACAAATTTTACTTATTTTGAATATAATTCAATAATCAAATGTTCATCGATATTTGCGGATAATTCACTACGCTCTGGATAACGTTTAAATAGACCTTGTAGTTTAATGGGATCTACTTCAATCCATGCTAGTTTTTCTCTTTGCTGCTCAGAAAGCTCTAAAGAAGCGCGAATCCTAGATTGCTTATGTGATTTTTTATGTATTTTAATAACAGTATTGGGAACAACTTGATATGAAGCTATATTAACAATACGGTTTTCAACCATAATGGATTTATGACTTACTAACTGACGGGCCTCAGCACGTGTTGCTCCAAATCCCATACGATACACAGTATTATCTAATCTGCTTTCTAATAATTTTAATAAATTTTCACCAGTGTTACCTTTAATACGTGCAGCTCTCTTATAATAATTAGAGAACTGACGCTCTAAGATACCATATATACGTCTAACTTTTTGTTTTTCTCTTAACTGTATTCCGTAATCTGAAAAACGAGATTTACGCATATTATGTTGCCCGGGAGGTTGATCAAGTTTACATTTAGAATCAATAGCACGAATTCCAGATTTTAAAAAAAGATCTGTACCCTCACGACGACTTAATTTAAGTTTAGGTCCTAAATATTTAGCCATATTTTTTATTCCTTGAAAATAAACTAATAAATCTTCTTTAGACACGGCGTTTTTTAGAAGGACGGCAACCATTATGAGGAATTGGGGTGACATCAGTAATACTGGTAATATGAAATCCTGCTGCATTTAAAGCTCGTACCGCTGATTCACGTCCTGGTCCTGGCCCTTTAACCATAACTTCTAAATTTTTTACCCCATATTCTTGAACTATTTCAGCGCAACGCTCTGCTGCTATTTGCGCGGCAAACGGTGTAGATTTTCGAGATCCTCTAAATCCAGAGCCCCCAGCTGTAGCCCATCCTAAAGTATTACCTTGCTTATCACTAATAGTGATAATAGTGTTATTAAAAGATGCATGTATATGAGCTACACCGTCTAAAATTTGTTTTTTGAGCCGCTTGCGCGCTCGAAGATTGGATGATTTAATCATTTTATATTTGTGCTTTTTTATTTATTAATACTTATTTAAATTGTTTGTTCATTGACTTACGAGGACCTTTACAAGTTCTAGCATTTGTTCTAGTCCTTTGCCCCCGTACTGGTAAATTACGACGATGACGTAATCCTCGGTAAGTACCAAGATCAATTAAACGTTTGATATTTAGAGTTACTTCTCGGCGTAAATCCCCTTCTACGATATATTCATCAACCGCATCACGTAATTTATCTATATGAATTTCAGACAATTTACAAAGTTGTACATGCTCATCTATACCTGTATTCAAACAAATTGAGCGAGCACGGGACTTTCCAATGCCATAAATAGACATTAAAGCAACAACGGCATGTTTTCTATCAGGAACATTGACGCCTGCTATACGTACCACTATTTTTCACTCCTAAAAGTTAATTAATTATCCTATACTGAACAACCATTATCCTTGTCGTTGCTTATGCTTTGGATCCGCACGACAAACTACACGAATAACGTTATGTCTCTTCACAATTTCACAATAACGACATAATTTTTTCACTGACGTACGTACTTTCATAATGTTTCCTATAATCATATGTATATGATTTTTTTTAATCAATGATTAAAATGTTTCAGGTTTGCTTTTTTAAGCACAGATTCATATTTACTAGACATCATTAAAGTTTGTATTTGCGCCATAAAATCCATAATTACTACAACTACAATAAGTAAAGATGTTCCTCCAAAATAGAAAGGAACTTTCATAGCAATTCTCATAAACTCTGGTACTAAACAAATAAATGTAACGTACATTGCACCAATGAAAGTCAAACGAATCATAATTGTATTAATATATTTTGCAGTTTGTTCTCCCGGTCTAATTCCAGGAACAAATGCTCCCGATTTTTTTAAATTTTCAGCTGTTTCGCGAGGATTAAAAATTAAAGATGTGTAAAAAAAACAAAAAAACATAATAGCTGCCGCATAAAGTAAAATATATAATGGCTGACCTGGTTGTAGATATAAAGAAATAATAGCTAACCATTGCCAATTAGTACTACTGCCGAACCAAGAAATTACAGTACCCGGAAACAAGATGACACTAGAAGCAAAAATAGCAGGAATGACACCAGCCATATTTACTTTCAGTGGTAAATGTGTGCTTTGAGCAGCATAAATACGACGACCTTGTTGACGTTGAGCATAATGTACTAGAATGCGACGTTGTCCCCGCTCCATAAATACAACAAAAAAAGTAACGCTCAATACCAAGAAAATAATTAAAATTAATATAAAAAAATGTAACTCATCTTGTCTCACTTGTTCTATGGTATGGCCTATAGCCAGTGGCAACCCGGCAATTATCCCTGAAAAAATAATAATTGAAATACCATTTCCTATACCTCTACTAGTGATTTGATCACCTAACCACATTAAAAAAACAGTACCACAAACAAGACTGATAATTGCTATGCAATAAAAGGAAAATCCTGGATTAATCACTAACCCCGATACATTAGGTAAACTAGTGACAACGCCTACTGATTGTAGTATTCCAAGTATTAAAGTTCCATAACGAATATACTGGTTAATTATTCTCCTGCCACTTTCTCCTTCTTTTTTAATTTCTATTAAAGCAGGGTGTACCGCAGTTAATAGCTGAACAATAATTGAAGCTGAAATATATGGCATAATCCCTAAACTAAAAATAGAAGCACGACTTAAAGATCCTCCAGAAAACATATTAAACATTTCAATAATAGTGCCATGTTGTTGTTCAATAATTTGTGCCAAAACAATCAAATCTACTCCTGGAATTGGAATAAATGATCCCATACGAAAAATGATTAAAGCGCCAATCACAAACATAATTCTACGTTTCAAGTCACCTAATCCTCCTTTGATACTTTGAAAAGTAGATCTAGATCGTTGTTTATTAGTAATTGTCATCATTTTAATTCAATTACTCCTCTATTTGACCGCCTATAGATTGAATTGCAGCACGCGCTCCTTTACTAACGCGTAATTTACGTATCGTGATAGGACGTTTAATTTCTCCAGACATTATAATCTTAACAAACTTAATTTTGCGACTAATAATATTATAGGTTTTTAAAACATTTAAATCTATTACTTTGTCTGAAACACGAGATAAATCGGATAACCTAATTTCCTGGGTAACCATAGCCTTTCGAGATATAAATCCAAACTTTGGTAATCTACGATATAAAGGAGTCTGTCCTCCCTCAAATCCAAGACGCACCTTACCTCCAGAACGTGATTTTTGTCCTTTATGTCCACGACCTCCTGTTTTACCCAATCCAGATCCTATGCCTCGACCTACTCGTTTACTTAAATGTTTAGATCCTCTGGACGGAGAAATGGTATTAAGATACATGATTTACTACTCCACTTTGACCGTGTAATTAATTTAAGTTAATTATACCACGGATGGCGGTACATCAATGATTTCAACAACATTTTTAATAACGGCGCAATCCCTTCTCAAACCACCATATACAGTGAGTGCTTATGCTTGGGATATCAGCTTTCTCTGATAAAGCTCCAATCCGAATAAGATTAATAATGTTTAACATAATTATAATAACCTAAAATTTCACTAATAGATTTACCTCTTTTTTCTGCAATCATTTCAGGAGATTTCATGCTTTGTAACGCATTTATAGTCGCACGTACTATATTAATAGGATTTGTAGATCCATAAGCTTTTGCTAATACATTATGTATTCCAACCACTTCTAGTATAGCACGCATTGTAGTGCCGGCAATAATTCCAGTTCCTTCAGAAGCAGGTTGCATATAAATACGAGAACCTGTGTATACCCCCTTAACTGCGTGTTGTAAAGTACCTTTATATAAGGAAATAATTACCATGTTACGACGAGCTTTTTCCATTGACTTTTGAATTGCTGATGGAACTTCACGAGCTTTACCGTAACCAAACCCTACCCGACCATTTGCATCTCCTACCACAGTTAGAGCTGTAAAACTAAACACACGACCACCTTTAACCGTCTTGGATACTCGATTTACTGTAATTAATTTTTCTTGCAATTCACCAGGCTGTTTATCAGTATATTTCATATTATTTACCTTGTTTTAAAAGCTTAACCCAGTTTGCCTAGCGCGATCAGCCAACATTTTCACTCTCCCATGATATTTAAATCCAGAACGATCAAAAGATACATTTATAATACCTTTTTTTATCGCCCGTTCCGCAATAATTTTTCCTACTATAGCTGCAGCTTTTTTATTACTGGTTGTTGTTAGTTGACTAGAAATTAATTTTTCCGTAGTAGAAGCTGCAACTAAGACGTTAGAATTATCTTTTGCAATTATTTGTGCATAAATATGCCGACAAGTTCGATGTATCACTAATCTTATAGCATCTAATTTATACAACTTTTTTCGTGTTTTCACAGCTCTTTTGATACGAGCATCTTTTTTATTCATGTTACATGATTCTCTATATAATTGATAATAATTATTTTTTCTTAGTATCTTTGTTATGCACTATTTCATCGATATAACGAATACCTTTTCCCTTAAAAGGTTCAGGAGGGCGAAGTGCTCTCAGGTCTGCAGCAACTTGGCCGATAAGTTGTTTATTTATTCCTGTTAGAATAATTTCGGTTTGACTTGGACACGTTGCTGCGATTTCAGTAGGTAGTATATAGTCAATGGAATGAGATAAACCTATGATTAGGTTGATGATATTATCTTGAATAGATACGCGATAACCTATTCCTACTAGTTGCAGTGTCTTAGTAAACCCTCTTGTAACTCCAGTAATCATTCCATTAATTAATGCACAGGTTGTTCCTATCAAAGCTTTGTTTTTAACATCAAAACTGTTGCTATAGACCATCAGTTTTGATGCATCATGCAATTGTACATTAACCAATTTGTGTAATATAAGAGTCAATACACCAAGTGTACCTGTAATAGAAATGCTATGGTTTTCTACTATTATATTTACGGTTATTGTTTTAGGAATAGAAATTATCGTTTTACATATATGACGCGGAAATATCTTGGTATTAAGACACATAACATATAATCTCCCCACCAACATTAAGCTGACGAGCTCTATTATCTGTGATTACACCTTTAGAAGTAGAAATTATAATAATACCCATACCAGACATTACCTGAGGTAGTTCCTTTCTCTTTTTATAGATACGTAATCCAGGCCGACTAATACGTTTTATGATATCTATGACGGGTTTTCTTTTTTGATAATATTTTAAAAATACTTCTAGAGTTGGTTTGATGCTATCTTTAATATTATATTTCTGTATAAATCCTTCTTCTACTAATACATGAACAATTGCTACTTTCATTGCAGAAGATGGAGTGCAAACTTTTTCTTTTTTAGAAATTTGCCCATTACGGATAGTAGTTAACATATCCGCGATTGAATCTTGCATACTCATTATAGCTCCAAGCAATAAAATATTGTTACAATTACCAACTAGCTTTCCTTAAACCAGGTATTTCGCCGCGCATGGCAGCTTCGCGTACCTTCATACGGCTCAATCCAAATTTTCTTAAAAAAGCGTGAGGACGTCCAGTATGACGGCAACGATTACGTCGTCTAGATGGGCTAGAATCACGTGGTAAAGTCTGTAATTTTAAAACCGCATTCCAACGCTCCTCATTAGGAATGCGTTGATCAATAATAATTTTTTTTAGAGAAATACGTTGTGTATAATATTTATTAACTAATTTTAAACGCTTTATTTCACGTGCCTTTATAGATTCCTTGGTCATAATTAACGCTCCTTCTATTTGAAGTAATACGATTATTTTCTAAATGGAAATCGAAATGCAGTTAATAAAGCATACGCTTCATTATCAGAAATGGCGCTAGTAGTAATAGTAATATCCATTCCTCGCATATCATCCACGGTATCATAATCAATTTCTGGAAAGATAATTTGCTCGCGGATTCCAATACTATAATTACCATGCCCATCGAAAGATTTAATAGATAACCCGCGAAAATCACGAATACGAGGCATAGCAATAAAAATAAATCTTTCCAGAAATTCCCACATACGCGAACCTCGTAAAGTTACCTTACAGCCGATTGGTTGACCTTGACGAATTTTGAAACTCGAGATAGATTTGCGTGCTGTAGTAATTACTGGTTTTTGTCCTGAAATTACCATTAAATCTTCTGTTGCTTTTTCTAAAAGCTTTTTATTGGTAACAGATTTACCTACTCCCATATTAATAGTAATTTTTTTAATTTTAGGCACTTGCATAATAGATCGATAATTAAATTTATGCATTAAATTTTGTATTATATTATTTTTATAATAATCATATAATTTAGTCATATATTATTCCAATCATTTAACTATATCCCCATTAGACTTAAATATACGTATTTTTTTACCATTTTGTATTGTAAAACCTATACGATCTGCTTTATTTAAAGTAGGGTTAAATATTGCAATATTAGATAAATCAACGGACGCTTCTTTTTCAATAATGCCTCCTGGTTGATTTTTATTGGGGATAGGTTTTTGATGTTTTTTTACTAAATTTATTCCTGTTACTATAACCCTGCCTTTATTATAAAAAACACACTTTACTTTCCCCTTTTTTCCTTTATCCTTTCCACTTAATACAATAACTTCATCGTTACGTTTAATTTTAGCTGCTGCCATATATAATATTCTCCATTAAAGTACCTCAGGGGCTAAAGAAATAATCTTCATAAATTTTTCGTTGCGTAATTCGCGAGTTACCGGCCCAAAAATACGAGTACCTATAGGTTGGGCGTTGGTGTCATTTAATAATACACAAGCATTATTATCAAATCTAATAATAGATCCATCTAAACGACGTACACCTTTTTTCGTACGTACTACAACAGCTTTTAATACATCGCCCTTTTTCACTTTAGCGCGTGGTACTGCTTCTTTAATAGCAACTTTAATAACGTCGCCTATATTAGCATAACGACGACCAGAGCCACCTAACACTTTAATACACATTGCATATCGTGCACCAGAGTTATCGGCAACATTTAAAATAGTGCGTTCTTGAATCACACAATTACTCCAAAGTAATGATTGAATTTAAATCTTTAAAAGATATATATATATGGTTATATATTTTGATTTATTAGTTTTAATTAAATAGATTACCACTAATTCATATGATTATTATCTTTTTAAAAATTAGATTTTTTGATAATAGAAGTTAGTATCCAAGATTTTGTTTTAGAAATAGGACGGCATTCTTGTACTTCAACAAGATCTCCAACATTAGTCTCGTTATTAGGGTCATGTACATGCAGTTTAGTAGTACGTTTAATAAATTTTTCATATGTTGAATGCTTAATTAATCTCTCTATAGAAACAACGACAGATTTATTCATTTTTTTGTTACATACACGACCTAGTAGGATGCGAATCCTATCACTCATGGAATATTCTCCTTTTATACTTTTTTATTATTAGATAAATAATGTTTAATAGATGCTATATTGCGACGTACTTTTTTTAATAAATGCAATTGTTTTAATTGACCTGATTTTGCTTGTATACGTAAATTAAAATGTTCACGTAATACCTTTACTAATTCTGACTGAAGCAATGTAACACTAATAGTGTCATTTTTTTTTTGATTTAATAATTTGACGATGTTGTTCATTATCTTCCTATTAAAGTGGTTTTAACGGGTAATTTTGATGCGCCTAATTTAAAAGCATTATACGCTAGTTCTTTTGGTACTCCATTTATTTCATATAATATTTTTCCTGGTTGTATTAGCGCTACCCAATATTCTACATTACCTTTTCCTTTCCCCATGCGTACTTCGAGAGGTTTTTTAGTAATAGGTTTATCTGGAAACACACGAATCCAGATTTTTCCTTGACGTTTTATAGCACGACTGATGGCGCGTCGTGCTGCTTCAATTTGACAAGATTTTAATCGCCCACGGCTAATAGCTTTTAAAGCAAATTGCCCAAAACTAATATTGTCGTTTACTTTTGTTCCCCGGTTACGCCCTTTATGCATTTTACGAAATTTTGTGCGCTTTGGTTGCAGAAGCATCATATTATCCTTTATATGCGAGTTTTATGTTTTTTCTTGCTAGAATTATTAATCGTTTGATCTGATGAATATCCTGTATTCAGTAGTAACACATCTCCTAAAATTTCCCCTTTAAAAACCCATACCTTAATTCCAATTATACCATATGTAGTACGTGCTTCTGAAAGACTATAATCAATATCGGCACGTAAAGTATGTAATGGAACTCGTCCCTCTCTGTACCATTCAGTACGAGCAATCTCAGCTCCGCTTAGTCTCCCGCTTACTTCTACTTTAATTCCTTTAGCTCCTAAACGCATAGCGTTTTGTACCACGCGTTTCATTGCCCTCCTGAATACTACCCTACGTTCTAATTGAGATGCGATATTATCAGCTAACAGCTTGGCATCTAATTCCGGTTTACGCACTTCAGCAATATTGAGTTGCGTTGGAACCCCAGAAATCCTTGCTATATTTTTACGTAATTTTTCAATATCCTCCCCTTTTTTTCCAATTATAAGACCAGGTCTAGCTGTATAAACAGTTACTCTTATGCTTTTAGCAGGACGCTCAATAATTATACGGGATACTAAAGCTTTCGAAAGTTTTTGCATCAAAAAATGACGTACTTTAAAATCATTCCCTAAATTGTCAGAAAAATCTTTGTTATTTGCGTACCAGGTAGAATGCCACGTCTTAGTAATACCCAAACGCACACCATTCGGATGTACCTTTTGACCCATTTTTAAATACTCCGTCCGTTTAAATATAATTTTTTAATTAGACACTACTATAGTAAGATGACTTGTTCGTTTCATAATTTTATCTGATCGCCCTTTAGCACGTGGCATAATTCTTTTAATAATAGGACCGCTATCGACAAAAATTTTAATAATTTTTAAATTATTAATATCTGAATTATCGTTATGTTCCGCATTAGCAATAGCCGATTCTAAGGTTTTTTTTACTAATTCGGCGGATTTTTTGTTGGTATACTTTAAGATATCAAGCGCCTGAGATACTTTTTTTCCTCGTATTGTATTAACTACTAAACGAAGTTTTTGAGCAGAAGAACGAATATAACGGCATCTAGAAATTGTTCTCATACCAAAATTCCCTCTATAGCACATCTTATTTTAAGATCATAATCATATTTTAATAATGTTTTTTTATTTTCTTATCAACTGAATGACCACGATACGTACGAGTTGGAGCAAATTCACCTAATTTATGCCCAACCATTTCATCTGATATGAATATGGGTATATGTTGACGTCCGTTATGCACTGCTACAGTTAAACCGATCATTCTTGGAAATATTGTTGACCGCCGTGACCAAGTCCTAATAGGTTTTTTATCACCTGTTTCTATTGCTTTTTCCACTTTTTTTAGAAGATGCAAGTCAATAAATGGCCCTTTCTTAATAGAACGCGACATATACTGTATTCCTAATCCTTCAAATTTTATTTATTACGATGAGACAATATAAACTTATTAGTACGTTTATTACTACGAGTTTTTTTGCCTTTGGTTTGTATTCCCCAAGGAGACACGGGATGTTTTCCGAAATTTTTGCCTTCCCCGCCTCCGTGAGGGTGATCGATTGGATTCATGGCTGTTCCACGTACAGTAGGACGATTGCCACGCCATCTATTGGCTCCAGCTTTACCTAGCATACGTAACATATGTTCAGCATTACCAACCTCTCCTACGGTTGCGCGACACTCACAGCGAATCTTTCGTATTTCACCAGATCGCAGACGAAGTATCATATACTCCCCATCACGAGCTACAATTTGTATGTAAGATCCTGCAGACCGGGCTAATTGCCCGCCTTTTCCTGGTTTCATTTCTACATTATGAATAATAGATCCTATCGGAATATTACTCATAGGTAAAGCATTGCCTGGTTTTATTGGAACATTCGCTCCAGAACTTATAAAATCTCCTATTTTTACATCTTTTGGAGCTAAAATATAACGATACTCCCCATCCCTATATGAAAGCAATGCTATATTTGCTGAACGATTTGGATCATATTCTAAGCGTTTAATTACAGCGGAAATCCCATCCTTATTACGCTTAAAATCAATGATTCTATAACGTTTTTTATGCCCCCCTCCTATATGTCGCACAGTAATACGACCGTAATTATTGCGTCCTCCTGATCTATTATTAATTTTATTGGATAATAATGAAGAAAAAGGATTCCCTTTATATAAATCATGGTTCACTAATTTAGTCACATGCCGTCTACCCGGTGAGGTTGGGTTGCATTTAATAATTGGCATCTCTTTTAATCTTCCGTATTCATCTATTCTACTGTATTGATAAAATCAATTTTTTGGCCTTTATCTAAAACAACATATGCTTTTTTCCAGTTGCTACAGCGACCAATTTTATTAGCCTTTCTTTTAGATTTTCCTGCTACTATCATAGTGTTTATAGTATTTACTTTCACAGAAAACAACATATTGATAGCATTTTTAATATCTGTTTTAGTTGCATATTTCGCTACTTTAAAAGAAAAAGCATTGTGGCGTTCCAATATAATGGACGTTTTTTCAGAGATATGTGTAGATCTCAGTATTTTTAATAAACGTTCTTGGTAAATCATACTAACTGTTTCTCAATTTTCTTGATCACGTTATCGGCAATTAAAGTAACGTTGAAATTTATTAAACTTACTGGATCTATATGCGTTGCGGTACGCACCTCTATTTTATGAACGTTACGTGATGCTAAAAGCAAATTTTTATCCAAAAAATCAGTAAAAATCAATATACTTTTTTTTGAAGTTATTGTTCTTAATTTTTCTAATAATAATTTAGTCTTTGGTTCTTTTATAAACAAATTTCTTACTAAAAATAAACGATTATCACAAACTAATTTAGATAAAATGCTTCTTATTGCCCCTCTGTACATTTTTTTATTTATTTTTTGAGCATATAATTTAGGTTTAGCCGCGAAGGTCACTCCGCCAGAACGCCAAATAGGACTTTTTACCGATCCAGAACGTGCGCGACCGGTACCCTTTTGACGCCACGGTTTTTTATTAGAACCCGAAACTTCTGATCGACTTTTTTGCGATCGAGTACCTTGACGAGAATTAGTTAAGTAAGTAGAAATTACTTGATGTATTAATGCCTGATTAAAAGGACACTTAAAAATTTCATCAGATACAGAAAACTTCTCTGAATCTAGAATATTAATTTCTGTTGTAAAATCCCTGACTTCTAATTCCATTTACATTTTCTCTCTAATATTTATTTTAACGGACTTTTTAATAGATAAATTACCGCCAATTGTTCCTGGAACAGCACCTTTAACTAATAATAAATTAAGTTTTACATCTACATTAACAACATCTAAATTTTGTACCGTAACTTTATAATTTCCCAATTGCCCTGCCATTTTTTTGCCCTTAAATACTCTACCAGGAGTTTGATTTTGACCGATAGATCCAGGTGCTCTGTGTGACAGTGAATTACCATGACTTGCATCTTGCATATGAAAATTCCAACGTTTTATTGTACCTGCAAAACCTTTACCTTTAGAAATGCCTGTAATATCAACTTTTTTAACATTTTTAAAAATCTGTATAGTAATAATATCTCCTAATGATAACTGTGGCATCCCTGCTTCTTCACAACGAAACTCCCACACACCGCGGCCAGCATCAACCCCTGACTTTATCATATGCCCTGTTTCTGGTCTATTAATATGTTTAAAGTTTTTCATGCCAGTAGTTACTTGAACTGCGCAATACCCATCGTTTTCAATATTTTTTATTTGCGTCACACGATGCGGTGTGATTTCAATCATAGTTACAGGGATAGATACTCCATCTTTATCAAACAAACGAGTCATACCCAATTTTTGACCAATCAGACCTTTCATGATTATGGATATAACCTCTCTATTACCTTTAATACAAAAATTATTAATTTGTATTTTACACATAAAATACAAATTAATGCCTATTACGATGCATCCTTCTATTTGCTAACCGAGACTAATTTGTACGTCTACTCCTGCCGCTAAATCTAAACGCATTAAAGCATCTACCGTTTTATCGGTAGGTTCAACAATATCAATCAACCGTTTGTGAGTTCGTATTTCATACTGATCCCGCGCATCTTTATTTACATGCGGAGAAATTAAAACAGTGAATCGTTCTTTTCTAGTAGGCAATGGAATAGGGCCTCGTACTTGAGCGCCAGTACGTTTAGCAGTCTCTACAATTTCTACGGTCGACTTATCTATCAACCGATGATCAAATGCTTTCAAACGAATGCGGATCCTTTGATTTTGCATAACCTAAAATAGATCCTAAAAATTAGTTATTCATAAACAACTCTACACAAACCTTTTGTATGTTTCACCCGAAAGCGTTAAATGAACATCTAAAACATCTTCGTATCACACACATTCAAAATGTAAAACTGTTTTTTATTCCTATCGAACATGCCAATTAATTTTGTTATTATTTTCTGCAATAAAACATCACATAAACTTAGTGTACCAATAAACAAATAAAAAACAAGGCTAACAAGAATAAAATTCAAATTATTACTAGAAAATTTTAATATTAAAAATATTATAAACAATGTATATCATTTTGATAAGTATAAAATTATTTTTTCAACTGTGATTGTATATAATTATGCATACCAACTTTTATCATGAGATTTAGCTCTGTTTCTAAAAAATCAATGTGCTTTTCTTCGTCTTTAAGAATTTGTATCATTATATCCCTAGATACATAATCTTGTATTGAACCAGCGTATTTGATGCCTTTGCGTAAATTTTCAATACTATGAAATTCTAAACTAAGATCAGCACGTAAAATATCTTCAACATTTTTTTTAATGTTTAATGGATCAAATTTCCTCAAGGTAGGCATACCTTCTAAAAATAAAATACGTTTTGCATAAAGATCCGCATGATCTAACTCATCCACGCATTCTTGATATTCTATCTTGTTAAGGCGTTCTAATCCCCAATTATTAAAAATTTTAGAATGTAAAAAATATTGGTTTACAGCGACCAACTCATCGCTCAACAAATTATTAAGATGGGTAATAATGTGATCGTCTCCTTTCATAACATCTCCTTAGATATGTATCCACATACATTGTATTGTTTAACTTTAAATTATAAATTAAATATTTAAAAAATCATAGCTAGTATAGCTATCCATGATTATACCTATCTTCTTATTTTTAATAAGAAGATAGGTATACGACGTACGCTGGTGCTGATAAGCAGATTCGAACTGCTGACCTCACCCTTACCAAGGGCGCGCTCTTACCTTCTGAGCTATATCAGCATAATTCAATTACATTATATAAGTGGACAGTGGGAATTGAACCCACATCATCAACTTGGAAGGTTGAGGTAATAACCATTATACGATGCCCACTACTACATAGTAAAATCCGTATTCCTGATATTACAAGAATATATGGTATTTGTTGTTTATGTATAATTAAAATGATGGGGGAAGGATTTGAACCTTCGAAGTCTACGACGACAGATTTACAGTCTGCTCCCTTTAGCCGCTCGGGAACCCCATCAAAAAGTTGCAGATGCCGGTAAAAGGATTCGAACCTTTGATCTACTGATTACAAATCAGTTGCTCTTCCTATTGAGCTACACCGGCATCATTTTAATATTATTAAAATAATCATTGATTCTTTCTTAGAAACACATTTTTTGAAACAAACTTCATTAAACTAATATTTTTGAGATAATACAATTATTTAAAACATTTGTAAAAATAAATTTACTTTAATAAAACTAAAATTATTAGTTATTTCGTAAGCTTCCATTATAATACATAATTATAATTAAATCTTTTACTTTGATCAAGTATTTACATGAAATTTCATTCTATAAGATAAGTATTTATCTATGATAATAGAACAATATGCTACATGTTTCATCTGTTCCATTTTTAACTTTCAATCGCAAGGAATGGTCATCTCTTCAAGAGAAGGTATCATTAACATTATCTTCAAGAGAAATCCTAAATTTAAGAGGAATAAATGATAATCTTTCTATGAATGAAGTAATAGAAATTTATTTACCATTATCTAGATTGCTTAATCTATATATTTGTTCGCATATAAAACGACAAAATACTTTAAAACAATTTTTAAGTATTCAAAACCAACATATACCATATATTATTGGTATCGTTGGTGGTGTTGCTGCAGGGAAAAGCACTACAGCTAAAGTTTTACAAGCACTGCTCAGTAGATGGACTGAACACCGTGTTGTAGAATTAGTAACAACTGATGGATTTTTGTATTCTAATAAAGTATTAGAAAAACGACATTTAATGAAAAAAAAAGGTTTTCCACAATCTTATGATATGACTAGTTTAGTAAATTTTGTTTCCAAAGTTAAATCTGGAGTTCAATCGATGACAATTCCTGTATATTCTCACATAATATATGACATTATTCCTAATGTTCAACAGGTAATTTATAAACCAGATATTCTTATTTTGGAGGGATTAAATGTTTTACAAACTAATCACGATTACCATCATAACTTACCTTGTGTTTTTGTATCTGATTTTATTGATTTTTCTATTTATGTTGATGCTCCAGAATATTTATTACAAGAATGGTATATCAATAGATTTTTGAAATTTTGTTACACTACTTTTTCCTATCCTGATTCTTATTTTTATCGTTATACTCAATTATCTAAAAAAAATATAACTTCTATTGCTTCGCAATTATGGACTAAAATAAATAGACTGAATTTGCAAGAAAATATCTTACCGACCCGGGAACGCGCAAATTTAATTTTGAAAAAAGACGTGAATCATATCATAAACAACATTCAATTAAGAAAATAAAAACGATTATGAAAATAATAATTTTTTCTTTACAGTTATTATGAGTATCGATTTTTATTACTGAAACGTTTGGAGCTAATCATATTATATTACAATAAGCATGGGATTTACGTTAATCAAACGGTTATTGTTATAGTTAATATAATTTTTAAGATGTATAAACAGAAATATTATTTCCCGAGTAATAACATACTGAACTTATTTGATCCACTATTAAAGCTCCATGTATATTTATCCCAAGAGCTGTGCCGCATATTGTACGATTCCCAACTAATAATGTGACTGGTTTATTATATAAGCAATCAAAAAATTTCCAATATGTAATAAATGGAGTAAACCCAAAAAGCATAAAATCTTTTAATTTCTTACGTAATACATTAATAAGCGTGGCGACTAAAATATTACGATCAATCATGATGCCAATATCCATTAAATTAATCCAATTCTTACCAATTTTAGTATTTAATGTTGCATGCGTGCGTATAGATAAATTAATACCAATACCTATTATTATATGAGTAATATTATCAGTTCTTGTTATAATTTCGATTAAAATTCCTGCTAATTTTCGTCCATGAATATACAAATCATTAGGCCATTTAATTTTAATCTGGGATGCGCCTAAATTCTTTAATATCTTTGCCACAACAATACTTATCATTAAACTAAATTCAATCATCGTTGAAGGAATCTTATTCAATTTCCAATAAATAGATAAGCAAATACCTTCTCCAACAGGCGCCACCCAAATTTTATCACGTCTTCCTCTGCCTTGGGTTTGGTGTTCTGTAACACAAGCATCACCCGATTTTATATATGGAATGTTGTCGATTATATATTGATTGGTTGAATTAACTCTATTTAACACAACTACCCTGCCTTCGGATAATTGTGTTAAAATCTTAGATTCATTTAAGAAAGGGTAAAATACGGGAAAACTATAATTTTCATTATCCCTTAACAAGGTTTTTAAATCTCCAAAAAAATAAATTAATATTTATATTTAATTCCATTGCAGTATACTACGTAAATATATTTTTAATTCTATTTTAAGATAAAAATTATTAGAAATATATTTAATTTCAAATTTATTAAATAAAATTTATATATCAATTATTTACTACATGAACAATTTTTTTGGATTTATTTCTCCATAATTACCAATTAATCTAACTTCAGGTTGTAAATAAATATTAAACTGATCTGCAACCTTATTATATATGTAAAGAGCTAATGCGGCAATTTCAGTGCCAGTAGCTATTTTTTTGCTATTAATTAATACTAATGCCTGTTTAGGATATATTGCTGCTTCCCCAAAAATATAACCTTTTAGTTGACAATATTCTATTAACCATCCTGCTGATAATTTTATTCTACCATCTTTTTGATAAAAATAAGGCATATTTGGATAAATTTGAAATAAACAGCGTGCTGTTTTAATATCTATTATTGGATTTTTAAAAAAACTACCAGCATTTCCCACTAAAACAGGATCTGGTAATTTTTTATGTCTAATTATATAAATAAAGTTAAAAATTTGACGGGGGGTAATATGAAATTTTTCTAAATGAGCTAATTCATGATAATCTAATATGGGTTTCCACTTTTTACATAATCTTAATCCTACAGATACAATAGCATATTTCTCCAAACAATTTCTAAAAATACTATCTCTATATTTGAAATCACATTCAGAACAAGTAAACCGAATTTTTTTTCCACTATATAAATCTATAGCATCTACATACTCACATATTTGAGATAACTCAACGCCGTAAGCCCCAATATTTTGAATTGGAGCAGCCCCCACATACCCTGGAATACATGCTAAATTTTCTAGCCCCGGTATATTTTTTTTGATAGTATGAACTACTAATTCGTCCCATTTTTCTCCAGCTCCAACATGTAGTTGCCATGCCGTTTCATTTTCTGTAATAAAAATACCCTTTATCCTATTTAATAATATTGTTCCAGAATAGTTTTCTAAAAATAAAATATTACTACCGCCTCCTAAAATAAGAACAGGTTTTCCTTTTCGATAAGCTTTCCTCCAAAACTTTAATAACGTATGTTCATGATGTGCTGTTACTACACTTTTAGCAAATGCGTTAACTGAAAAGGTATTTAATGATTTTAATTGAAAAGGATGCTCATACATTTATTTATTTTAAACAAAAATATTTGATATATTATTTTTATAATAATTATTGAGTTTTATTCACACATCGATCCATAATTTCAATTATACTAAAAATATAATTGTATTATTTTATTTTTCAGTTGCTGTAGAATCTTGATTCTTATCTTTTTATGATTAAAAAAATAATCATTTAACTTATAGTTTGCAACATAAATTATGAATAAAGATATATACTATATATACGAAAACATGAAAAACGAGCATATATATATCAATGTATATATGGTTGCTTATTAAAATTATTTAAAATTTCTTAAATAATTTCATGTTAGAAATTTTTAAAATTTCATTGAATAAAGACGATTGTATTATTTACAATATCTAAAGTAATTTTTTTACCTGGCAGCAATTGCCCAGATATTATCTTTTGAGATAATGCATTTTCAATATGTTGTTGTATAGCACGCTTTAATGGGCGTGCACCGTATACTGGATCAAATCCAATTTTTGATAAAAATACCAAGACTGCGTTAGTAATATTAGTATTCGGATATCCTTTTTCTTCTAAACGATCACATAAGCGCTGTAGTTGAATACTAGCAATTTTCATAAGATGTTCAGTGCTAAGTGGATGAAACACTACTATTTCATCTATCCTATTAACAAATTCTGGACGAAAATGTTGATTAACTATGTTTAATACTGCAACTTTAACTTCTTGATAATCTACAATCCCAAAACGTTTTTGAATGAAATCTGACCCTAAATTAGATGTCATAATGATGACAGTGTTATTAAAATGTACCGTACGTCCATGTCCATCTGTTAATCGTCCATCATCTAAGACTTGTAATAGTACATTAAAAATTTCTGAATGCGCTTTTTCTATTTCATCTAACAAAATAATAGAATACGGTCTACGACGTATTGATTCAGTCAAATATCCTCCTGATTCATATCCAATATAACCAGGAGGAGCTCCTAACAATTTTGATACAGAATGCTTTTCCATAAATTCAGACATGTCAATACGCACCATTGCATTATTGGTATCGAAAAGAAAGATAGACAATGCCTTGCACAATTCAGTTTTTCCTACTCCAGTAGGCCCCAAAAACATAAACGAACCAATTGGACGTTTAAGATCTGATAACCCTGAACGACTCCGACGAATAGCATGAGATATTGCCTTTACTGCTTCGTGTTGCCCAACAACTAATTGATGCAAAGAATGTTCCATATCTAATAATTTATCTTTTTCACTTGCTAACATGCGAGACACGGGAATACCAGTCCAACGAGATAATACTGCGGCAATTTCTATATCAGTAACACGATTTCGTAAAAGACGTATCTTTTTATAATTAGATTGCAAGATTGTAGATAATTTTTTTTCTAATTCTGGAATCTTACCATATTGTAATTCAGACATACGAGCTAAATCACCGACACGGCGTGCTTGGTCAATAGCAATTTTTGCTTGTTCTAAATCCGATTTAATGCTTTGAGCGTTAGATAAAGAAACTTTTTCTTTTTTCCATTCTTTTTCAAGATTAATATAATTTTGTTCTTTCTGAATTAACTCAGTAGTTAAAAGATTTAATCGTTTCATGCTAGCATCATCTGATTCTTTTTTTAATGCTTGTTGTTCTAATTTCAACTGTATAATACGCCGTTCTAATCTATCTAATTCTTCTGGTTTAGAATCTATTTGTATGCGAATGCTAGAAGCAGCTTCATCAATCAAATCAATGGCTTTATCAGGTAACTGACGATCAGAAATATATCGATGTGATAAAATTGCAGCAGCCACTATTGCTGGATCAGTAATATGAACATTGTGATGCAATTCGTAACGTTCTTTTAACCCACGAAGAATAGCTATAGTATCTTCCACGCTAGGCTCAGAAACGAATATTTTTTGAAAACGTCTTTCTAAAGCTGCATCTTTTTCAATATATTTACTATATTCATCAAGTGTAGTTGCTCCTACGCAATGCAACTCACCTCTAGATAGTCTTGGTTTAAGCATATTACTTGCATCCATTGCGCCATCAGTTTTACCTGCTCCAACCATAGTATGCAATTCATCAATGAATAAAATGATATTACTATCTTCTTTAGATACATCACTTAATACGCTTTTTAAACGCTCTTCAAACTCTCCCCTATATTTTGTTCCTGCTAATAGTCCTCCCATATCTAAAGCTAATATGCGACTATGTTTTAGTCCTTCCGGAACTTCACCATTAATAATACGTTGCGCCAATCCTTCCACAATAGCAGTTTTTCCTACTCCAGGTTGTCCGATAAGAACAGGATTATTTTTGGTACGTCTCTGTAACACCTGAATAGTACGACGAATTTCTTCATCTCGACCAATAACAGGATCAAGATTGCCTTGCTCTGCAAATTTAGTTATATCTACAGTAAATTTTTGTAATGCTTGACGTTGAGATTCTGATTGTTGATTATCGACTAAGTGATTATTGCGTATATAGCTTGTTGATTTTTTTATATTTTCTGGAGATACTCCGGATTTTTTTAATAAATCATTTAATGTTCCATTAGATTCAATGGCTGCTAGAACGAACATTTCTGACGCAATAAAAGTATCATTATGTTTTTGTGCTAATTTATTACATAAATTTAATATTCTAATTAAATCATGAGAACATTGAATATCTCCCCCAATACCTTCTACCTTTGGCACACGATCACATGCCTCTTCAACTAATATAGTGAACTGAGACATATTAAACCCCGCACGCTCCAGTATCTGATATACTGATCCATTTTTTTCTTTTAAGAAAGCGAGCATCACATGAATGGGTTCAACAAATTGATTATCTTTTCTAAGTGCTATGGATTGAGCATCAGAAATAGCTAATTGAAAATCATGAGTAAAATGATCCAACCGCATAATATTCATTTTCCTCTTATAAATAATATAAAAACAATTTCATACCTGTAGTCCAGTATATGCCTATCGATATGGCGATTAGGTACTTAAAATTCAAGCATCTAAACCACTGGAATAAAAATATATTTTTATTTGCCTAAAGAGCAATACAACTATAAATTTATAAATATATGGTATTTCACTACAGTGAGTTTAGGATGTGATTTTCGAGCGAAAAATTACAAGTCCAGGACTATATTCAGTAACGATTGTACACAAAAAATCTCTATCATAAGATATATAATAATGCTATTTAACATGTCTTTCATTTTTTCTTAATATATTTATTAATTTTATAATATCCTTTGGTAAAGGCACATCCCATTTCATTTTTATTCTAGTAATAGGATGACATAATTGCAATGTAGCTGCGTGTAATGCTTGGCGATTTAAAACATGTAAACAGTCATTGACTGTATCAGATATACCTTTAATGAAATAAGTTGATTTTCCATATTTATGATCTCCTAGCAATGGATGATTAATGTAAGCCATATGTACACGAATTTGATGAGTTCTTCCAGTTTCAAGACGTACACGAATTCTGGTATACATGCCAAATGATTCTATAATAGAATAGTGAGTTATGGCCGATTTTCCCATAGGATTAACTGTCATGCGAGTACGATGAACAGCATGTCTTCGAATAGGTTGATTGATTGTCCCTTCATTATGCAAAAAATTTCCTAGAACTACCGCTTCATATTCCCTAATAATTTTTCTTTTTTTGAATAATCGTAACAAACTGTGATATGCAATCATGTTTTTAGCGACGACCATTAAACCAGTGGTGTCCTTATCTAACCGTTGAACAATACCTGATCGGAATACTTCTGTGATAGCTGGATATTTATATAACAAAGCATTTAGTATAGTACCTGAATGGTTGCCAGCACCAGGATGAACTACCATATTTTTTGCTTTGTTTATTACTACAATATCATCGTCTTCATATACAATATCAAGAGGAATATCTTGAGGAACTATATTATTATTATCGATATTAACAATATCTTTTATTTCAATGAATTCACCGCCCATCATTTTTTTTTTAGGTATAATAACCGTCTGATTATTAACGTTTACTTTTTTAGAAAGGATCCAACATTTTATTTTAGAACGTGAATAATTTGGTAGTAATTCAGAAAGAATACAATCTAATCGTTTTCCAGATTGAGATTCCTGCACAATCATAGGTTTTATAATGTAAGATTCAGGTGCTATCATATTGATATGCGGTTGAATACTAAATTCAACCAAATTGTTGTATGCTGCATTCATTTAAATAAACGTACATACATATTATTTGCTAATATTTACATACTACTAAGGAGTATTAATAAAAAGTTTTATGAGACGTATTCAATACTATATAATGACAATATTAATTATTAGTATCATTATGATTTCTTATGCCTCTGCTTCTGTTAACATTGTAAATGATGCTACTTATAATCTTTACAAATCCGCTCAAAACAAATTGTATAACGCTGATTATAAAGAAGCTACACAGGATTTGATAAATTTACTAAATTTATATCTATTAGATCCTTGTCCGCAACAAATTTATTTAGACTTAATTTATGCTTATTACAAATTAAACGATTTAAAATCTGCAAATAATTATATAGAACATTTCTTTAAATTATATCCTAATCATAAACATTTTGATTATGTATTATACATGCATGGCGTAATCAACATGTGCTTAGATGAAGATAATAAAAAATTAATAAAATATTTAAATATAAACTGGTTTGATCGTAATCCCATGTATGCATGTATAGCATTCCATACCTTTGTAAGACTTATACGCCAATATCCAGATAGTCAATATTCTTTAGACGCTTACAAACGTTTAATTTTTTTAAAAAATAGAGTAGCTGAATATGAACTTTCCATTGTGAAATTTTATTCTAAAAAACATGCTTATATATCAGTAATAGCTCGTGTAGAAAAAATGTTATATCACTTTCCAGATACTCAAGCAACTCGTAAAGCACTGTATTATATGCAGCAAGCTTATCAAAATATATATTTGCCAGATCAAGCTAACAAAGTAGCAAAAATCATTGCTGCTAATCCAGTATATTAAATATATACTTTTATAAATATGATATCTATATCTATTTTTGTAGATATCAATATGATTGATACAATGTTTAAAACATGTATTAATTAAATTAATAATATAATATACATAAGGAATGTAATATTCATCCATATAAATAAATATTAATTTATAATGATACTGTTGACGCTACGGCAACTGCAATTATCTAAAAATGTTATATTTGAATATTAAATATTACGGTAATGAGTTTTATTATGATTTATAAATCTACAGTGCATATAGCATTTTTGGGTCCTAAGGGATCATATTCTCACATTGCCGCTATGCAATATGCTAGTAGCCGTCATTTTAATCAAGTAGTAGAACATAGCTGTCGAAGATTTGATGATATTTTTAATTTAGTAGAATGTGATCATGCAGAATATGGTGTAGTTCCCATCGAGAATTCTAATTCTGGATTAATTGATGAAATAGGCGATTTATTACTAAACACCCGATTGTCGTTAGTAGATGAAATTACTATTCCTATAAAGCATTGTATTTTAGTCAATAATCATACTGATATAAATCAAATTCAAATTATATACAGTCATCCTCAACCCGTTCAACAATGCAGTGAATTTTTAAAACATTTCTCGACATGGAAAATTGTATTCTGTGAAAGTAGCGCAGTTGCCATGGAAATAGTATCTAAATTAAATCAATCTAATTTAGGAGCTTTAGGAAATAAACAAGGAGGCCAATTTTATGGATTGCATTCACTATCGACATATAATCTCTCTAATTCTCATAAAAATACAACTAGATTTATTATTTTAAAAAATACAAATATTGCAATTTTTAATCATTCTATAACCACAAAAACTATTCTTATTATTTCTGTTCAAGAGCAATCAGAGAAATTATGCGAAATATTAAAAGTATTACACTTTTACAATACTAAAATAACTTATTTAAGACCACGTCTTTTATCATACGAGAGACCGAGAAACATAGTTATTATTGAAATGATGGCACACATAAATAATGTATACATACAACATATTCTTAGAGAATTACAAAAAATTGCCTATTCATTGAAAATATTAGGTTGTTATCAAGTGACGCCGCCTTCTAATGTAGTTTTCCATTAGAATAAAAAAATTATCACAATTATATGTTGTTAACTATATTATTCAAAAGCTAAATACAGAAAATAATAAATATGTGATCATATAGTATTATTTCAACAATATTAAAAACAAATACACATATTAGTATACAAAATAATATTTAAATTAAAAAATTATCTTATATAGAAAACTCTTGGATCTAAATAAATAGATTTAATCAAAAATTATTAAATATAATTACAATAATTATTAAAAATTATTATTTACGCTATAAATTATCTTTATAATTATTAATTTGACGCAATATTTTACGACTTTCTTCAAAAAAAAGATCGGTATATGAACCATACCAATTTTGAATTTTTTTAAATTGATCAATAAATTCTTGTTTTTTATTCCGTTCTAATAATGTCAAAATCCTACCTAATCTCCTATAATAACGTTTAATTAATATAAGATTGTTTTTGGAATTCATGATGATGTCTGCATATAACTGAGGATCTTGAGCAAATAATCTCCCTATTGTTATTAGTTTTAATCGAAATGTTGGTGAAGAAATAGACAGCATTTGTTTTAAATTAACGTTTTCTTTTGAAAAATAATATCCAGTTACAAAAGTAATAAAATAACATAATCCTTGCATAATGCTCATATATTGATCATGTTCTGTTATATTGCAGAAATGTAACCTTGCGCCCCACAATTGTATTTGTTCTAATAACCATTGATACGATTCTGGATAACGTCCTTCGCAGTAAATTACTACTTGTTTTACCATACTTCCATGGTCTGGGTTAAACATAGGCTGTAATCCTAATACTGGACCACTATGCATAGCTAATATAGCATTTAAGGATATTTTTTTTACAGATGATAAATCTACTATAATGCAGTTTGGAGGTAAATATGATAATTTACCAACTACATCAGTAACTGAATGAATAGGAACGCTGATTATCACCATACCGGCATCTGTCAGCATTGATTTTGCATGTACCCAGTCATCTTTATCTAAAATTCTTATTTTATATCCAGATAAAGTCAACATTTTAGAAAAAAATTGCCCCATTCGCCCTTTTCCACCAATTATAACGACTGGGCCTAAATTTGGATGCAACGTTTTAAATCCTTTTTCATTTTCATTATAATAAGATTCACTTATAATACGACGCAATATATCTTCTACTAAATCTGGAGAAATACCCAATTCTAATGCTTCTCGCCTCCTACAGGCAACCAACATTTCTTCTCTATCTGGTGAATAAATAAATAATCCATAACGACTTTTTATTTCTCCTACTTCAGAGACTAAAGAAAGTCGTTTAGATAATAACTTTAATAAATTCTGATCTATTTTATCGATGCTGTTTCGCAAAATATTTAGTTCCTTTGTCATACCATTCCAGCTCCTGATATACGATTGATAAGAAATGGTTTTAATTCTTTATGCAAATCATACAGTAAATGTTTGGTTGTTTTCCAATCTATACATGCATCGGTAACTGATACTCCGTATTGCGTTGTAGAAGATGATAAATTTATAGATTGATTACCAGGATAAATATAACTTTCAATCATCAATCCAATAATAGAACGGTTTCCATATTTAATTTGATGTGAAATGGACCGTGCTACATCAATTTGGCGACGATAGTCTTTGTTAGAATTACCATGACTGCAATCTACCATTAATGCTAAAGGCAATCCTGCTTCTGTTATTTTTTTTTCACAACCAATAATATCTTCCGGATAATAATTAGGATTTTCTCCTCCTCGTAAAATTATATGAGCATTAAGATTACCTTTAGTATGCAGTAAACATACCTGGCCAGATTGATTGATGCTAATGTAACGATGAGGCATCATTGCAGCATGTATCGCGTTAACTGCATTAGAAAAATTCCCGCTGGTGCTATTTTTAAAGCCTACAGGCGTATACAATCCAGAAGCTATTTCTCTATGTATTTGAGATTCCGTAGTACGCGCTCCAATAGATGACCAACTGAAGAGCTCTCCAATATATTGTGGAATATATGGATTTAATACTTCAGTAGCAAGTGGTAATCCAATTTTTATTAATTTCACCAACATATGTCGAGCAGTCTTTAAACCCAATTCAATATCGTTGGAACCATTCATATGCGGATCGTTAATTAATCCTTTCCAACCAATACTAGTACGAGGTTTTTCTAAATATACACGCATAACGATATATAATTGATCTTGCAATTCTGTTGATAAAGTTTTCAACTTACCAGCGTAATCAAAAGCAGCGTTAACATCATGAATAGAACAAGGACCACATATCACCAGTAGGCGCGGATCGCGTCTATGAATAATATTCATAATTATATTTTGAGAATCCGAAATGGTTTTCTGTTCCAAATGTGTTACAGGAAATTGAGTTTTTAATTGCTCAGGAGTAATTATTGAATATGTGTTATTGACATAGATACTGTTACGCTCATTTTTCTGCATATTATTATCCTTAATATAATTATGTATTATATAATAAATTCATAAAACTTTAATGATCATTAAAAAATGATAATATATATATCATATTATGATACACATATAAAACTAATGTAAATATAGTTTTATATTATTATTGTCAATAAATTATTATAAGTTGATTAACTGAGTTACATTTAATTTTTGAACTTATATGAGATTCTTTTAACAATATAAACACACGTATCTGTGTGGTTATATTGTTACTCATACAACACATAGTATGGAATAACACATAGTATGGAATGTAGTTTTTAAAATTTTAATACATAATATTATATTATTTTAACGGTGCATGACTTTTTAAAAATTTAAATATTAAAATATTTTGAATTAATTAATTATATTATAAAAAACAAATATACCGAATGATTGTAAAATTAATTTGCAATCAACAAAATGATTATAAAATTCTAACGCTTAATATATGTATTAAGCTTATGTTAAATATTTTTAAGAAAAAATGTATCATGGATTCATACGTACTTTGATTCGTGCTGATTTTCCGCTAAGACTACGTAAATAATATAACTTAGCACGACGAACGATACCAAATCGTTTAATTTTAATCTCTTCAATCACAGGAGAATGTGATTGAAATACTCGCTCTACACCTTCTCCGCTAGAAATTTTCCTTACAGTAAACGCAGAATGTAATCCGCGATTTTTAATAGAAATAACTACGCCTTCAAAAATTTGTAGGCGTTTTTTACTACCTTCAATGACCCATGTTTTCACTTCCACTGTATCACCTGGATGTAAGTGCGGTATATTTTTTTTCATTTGTTTTTTTTCGAAATTATTTATTAATTCGTACATATATATATTATTTCCTAGTTTTTTTATTTAATGATAGCAAGTATTCATTTTTAAATTCAGAAAGTAAATTTTTTTCCTCATTAGTTAATTGTATATAATTAAGCAAATCCGGCCTTTTAATCCAAGTACGACCCAAAGCTTGTTTTTGTTTCCAACGATGAATTTCATCATGATTTCCTGATAATAATACCGACGGTACTTTCATGCCGTCAAAAGTTTCTGGTCGTGTATAATGTGGGCAATCTAATCTTTCTTTGGAAAAGGAATCTGATTCTTTTGAATCTTGATTTCCTAATACGCCAGGCAGAACTCTAGATATCGTATCTATTAATACCATTGCTGCTAACTCTCCTCCGCTAAGTATATAATCTCCTATAGACCACTCTTCGTCAATTTCCGTTTGAATTAATCTTTCATCAATGCCTTGATATCTACCACAAACTAAAATTAATTTCTGATGATCATATGCTAACTTATATACATATTTCTGCTTTAGCTTTCTTCCTTGAGGAGAAAGATAAATCACTTTAATATTATTTCCTAATTCATCTTTAGCTTGATTGATTGCATTTCTCAGGGGTTCAATCATCATTAACATGCCTGGTCCTCCTCCATAGGGACGGGCATCTACGCTGTGGTGTCGATCATATGTAAACAGACGTGGATTCCACAATTTTATGGAAAGAATACCCCTTCGAATTGCTCGACCTACTATTCCATAACGAACAATAGATTGAAACATATCTGGGAATAAAGTAATCACACCTAACAACATATTTTTTTATACTTTATTTTAAAAAACTAAAAATTAGGATCCCAATCTACGGTAACAGTACGTGTGACAAGATTGATATTTTTAATAACTCTCTTGATAAGAAAAGGAATAAGGCAATTTTTGATTTTATAAAGATTATTTTGACACATTTTTACTACCAAAACATCATTTGCTGTAGTTTCTATTATACTGATAATATCTCCTAAAAGGACCCCTTGTACGGTGATTACTACACATCCTATTAAATCTTTCCAATAATATTCATCATCGTTTATACATGGAAATTGTGTTTCATCAATAATAATATTGCAACGACTTAATGACTGAGCAGAATTTCTATTTGAGACTCCTCGTATTTTAACAATATAACGTTTCCCAATTAGTTTCCATTTATCTAAAAAAATTTCTTTCCATGTAGATTGGACGATAATAAAATACGGACTATAATAAAATATATTATCATTTTTTTCAGTAAATGATAATATCCGTACCCACCCCAATATACCATATGCTCCTATTATTCTTCCTATTACTACGGGATGAAGGGGCGGGATCATAACATCTTCTTTATTTATTGAATATTCATCATGTTTCACAAATTCTTTATTAATTTTAAAACACGATCAGATGGACTTGCTCCTTTGTATAACCAATATTTTACACGTTCTAAATTTACACGTAATCCTAATCCTGTGCGATTACTAAATTTAATTGGACTAAAAAACCCAACACGTTCAATAAAACGCCCATCACGTGCACTTCTACTGTCAGTAATAACTATGTGATAAAAAGGAGTTTTTTTATGACCTCCTCGCGCTAATCTAATTCTTACCATAAGTGTATAACCTTCAATTAATAACCAAAAAACCAACAGACTCGCGTAATAAAGAGCATGAATATATCTACCGATTTCAACAAAATAAAATATTTTTTAATTAATTGTAAATTTAGATGATATTTTGTTTTTTAATGTACGTATCATTTGAAATATTTCATTTTTATTTATTTTCTGTATTGTAATACGTATATGATTAAACGTGTTTAGTAACTTTGTGACATCTTGTACATGTACTCCAGATCCATTAGCAATACGTTTTTTTCTAGATCCAGTAATTATTTTTGGATTCATACGTTCTTTCACAGTCATAGAGTTAATTATGGCTTCCATACGTATGAATGTATTGTCATGTGTATATGATTGAATATTATCTAAGTTTACTCCTAAATTAAGAGGTAATTTACCTATTATTTTATTAATTCCTCCCATACTACGTATTTGTTTTATATAACCTAAAAAATCATATAAATTAAAGTCTACACTGTTTTTATTAATATATTTTTTTTCTTTAACCCATTTTGATTGGTTATCAATATCTTCGATTAACGAAAGTATATCGCCCATTCCAAGTATGCGTCCAGCTATTCTGTATGAATTGAAAGGCTCTAATGCATCAATTTTTTCTCCTGTTCCTATGAATTTTATAGGTTTTCCGGTAAGATATTTAATAGATAAAGCCACTCCTCCACGTGAATCCCCATCTAACTTAGTTAAAATAATTCCGGTTAATGGCAAAGTTTTATTGAACACATTTATACTATTAATAGCTACTTGTCCAATCATAGAATCTACAATGAATAAAGTTTCTATTGGATTAACACAGCTATGCATTTCAGCTAGTTCTGAAAGCAAACTATCATCTGTTTCTAAACAACCAGCAGTATCTATTAACAAAACATCATAAGATAATGATCTTGATACAATGGATGCTGCTTTCAGTATATCAATGGGCTTATTCCGAACATTACAATCTTCAAAAAAAATTATATCTTCAGATTTTATCAACGATTTTAATTGTTGCACGCCTGCCGGTCTATATACGTCAGTTGACGCTACTAATATTTTTTTATTTTTTTTAATTTTCAAAAATTTCGCAAGTTTTCCGGTAGTAGTAGTTTTTCCAGAACCTTGTGCACCTACTATTAATATTATTGATGGTGTTTGAGTATTTAAATTTAAATCATTGGATCCTTCTCCCATAATTTTTACTAAAGAGGCATGCATAATTTTAATAAATTCTTGACCTGGAGTTAAATGTTTGTTTATATCGCTTCCTATTATACCTTCTTTAACTGTATTAACAAAACCGTGTACTACAGGTAATGCTACATCTCCTTCTAGTAAGGCAATCTTAACCATATTTAAAGTTTCTTTAATATTGTTTTCTGTTAAACGCCCAGAACCAACAATATTGCGTATTGATTGTGATATTTTATTGGATAATTTTTTAAACATCTTTATGGCTCAAAATCAAAGCAAACACACGAACAAATTTATTATTTATTCATACTAAGTTAGAATAAACACAATCTTTAATATTTTTAGTTTTTCATTGCAATGAAAAAAAATTGTTTTTATAACTAATTAATTAAATTTTTACTATTCAATAATTTTAAATAGCAAACAATACACCCGAGAGGATTCGAACCTCCGATCGCTCGGTTCGTAGCCGAGTGCTCTGTCCAATTGAGCTACGGGTGCATCGTCACTACTAACAGTGAGGGAGGGATTTGAACCCTCGACACAGTGTTAAGAACCATATACTCCCTTAGCAGGGGAGTGCCTTCAGCCACTCGGCCACCTCACTGAATATTCTATCCATTCCAGTTATTGGCTATTTTGTTCTTTCTTATGATCAAAAACTCCCTGTTACATTACGTTGTTTTTATGTAATTTACAACTAAATTTTTTATCATAAAATTACTATGTTTGGAAATTTATTTTATAATATAATAAATTTAGCACAAATTCTGTTGTGATTTTTCAGATTTGATACGTTGATAAATTTCTTCTCGGTGTATAGATATCTCCTTGGGAGCATTTACACCAATACGGACTTGGTTCCCTTTAATACCTAATACAGTTACTGTAACCTCATCTCCAATGACGAGAGTTTCACCAACTCGTCGAGTCAGAATAAGCATTCTTTACTCCTTGAAAAATTCAAATAACCGGACTTCTTAAATTTTACTGTTTTTAAAATTTTTGAACAATACAAAATAAACATCTGCATATGATATTTATACTTTTTGTAAAATTTTAGCGCACCACTTTAAGAACACATTAATAATTTTTATTTTAAAACAACTTTTAATACAATTGTGCAATTATTTACAATATATTATGTAATAAGGAATTTACTTCAATAGATATTTTGGATGTAGTTGCCATATTGTTAATACCGGCTTGAGCAAAATCTGGTCTACCTCCACCTTTTCCGCCAAGGATCTTAATGATATAATGAACTAAAGATAAAGCGTTTATACGATTACGTTCTATTAAATCTTTAGTTACAGCTACTACTAAATTAATTTTTTTGTTTGTATTCAGATTAATAAGAACAATCACTCCTGATTTTAACTGATGTTTAATACAATCTGTCATATTAAATAATGTCTTTGACGTCATATTGACAACCTGCTTAACTAAGATTCGTACATCTTTAATATAATAGACATCCTTAATAAATGATAAACTTTGTTGTATAATTTGTTGATTTCTTAAAGTATCTATTTCTTTTTCCAATTTTTGATAACGACATTTAAATTCATGTATTTTACTTAATATATTTTTATCATCACTTTGAGTCGACTGAAAAATATTTTTAAGTAACATTTTATATTGATGTATTGCAGATAATGCTACGTTATTAGTTACTGCTTCAACACGTCTAATACCAGCAGCAATACTGCATTCTTTAGTAATCATAAATACACCAATTTCTCCAGTATGCTCAGCATGGGTTCCTCCGCATAATTCAGTAGAAAAATTTCCTATTTTTAGAACACGAACTTTTTTATCATATTGTTTATTTATCAATATTACAGCTCCACTATTTCGAGCTAGTTCTATTGGCATCACATCAACTGTAATTGGAGCATTCTTCCAAATTTGTTCATTTACAATATTTTCTACTGTATTCATTTGGGTTGTCGTCATCGTTGCATGATGATAAAAATCAAACCGTAAGTATCGATCGTTCACCAAGGATCCCTTTTGCGTCACGTGAGATCCGAGAACTTGAGATAACGCAGCACGTAGCAAATGCGTAGCGGAGTGATTTAAAGAAATGCATTTCCTTTTATGTTGATCTACTTGAGCTACTATTTCTTCCCCAACGCTAATAGTCCCGCTATTGACTATCCCTAAATGACCTATTGTTTGTCCATATTTTTTCGTATTGCTAACCTGAAAAAATCCGGATATAGTATTTAATTGACCACAATCTCCAATTTGACCTCCAGATTCTCCATAAAAAGGAGTATTATTCAGAATCACTATTCCTTCTTCTTTTGTATAAATTTTATTTATTGATTTATTGTTTTGGAACAATGCCATTACTCGAGATTTACAAATCAGTTTATCATATCCAACAAATATGCTTGATACATTACAAAGTGATAACTTTTCATAACTTATATCAAATTTATTTAGTTCTTTTGTATATTTTTTTTGTGTCAACATAGCTTGATCAAATCCTTCTTGATCTACGTGTATGCCACGTTTTAAACAGACATCTTGAGTTAATTCAAATGGAAATCCATAAGTATCATATAAGTTAAATGCTATTTCACCATTTAGGCAATTTCCTTTTAATCGTATTAATTGTTTTTCTAATAATTCTAAACCTCTTTTTAAAGTATCTTGAAATAATTTTTCTTCACTAAGTAAAATTTCTGCTATAAAATCTTTCTTTTCATGTAAAATATCGGCTATATGCTGCATGTATTTAATAAGAGGAGAAACTAATTTGTAAAAAAAAATATCATTTACACCTAATTTTTTTCCATGAAGAATAGCTCTACGAATAATACGACGTAATACATAACCACGTCCTTCATTGGCAGGGAGGACTCCATCTTGGATTAAAAATGAACATGCACGTATATGATCAGCGATCACATACACAGATCTATTTATATAGATATCATTAATTTTCATGATTCGAGATATAGAAGATATTAATTTTTTAAATACATCAATAGAAAAATTACTATTTACTCCTTGCAATATTGAAGTAATACGTTCTAACCCCATTCCAGTATCTACTGATAACATAGGGAGTGATAAAAGACGACCATTTTCTTGACGATCAAATTGTATAAATACTAAATTCCAAATTTCAACATATCTTTCCCCAAATTCTTCTAAACTGCCAGGAGGTCCTCCTTGAAATCGATCACCGCGATCATAAAATATTTCTGAACAAGGTCCACAAGGCCCGATATTTCCCATTTGCCAAAAATTATCAGAATCACAAAAATCGTTTGTATTGCTACCAATTTTAACAATATGTTCATTAGGGATATCTATTTGATTTGACCAAATATCATAAGATTCACCATCGCAATTATGTACTGTTACCCATAATTTATTTTTAGATAAATTGAACCAATTAACGTCTGTTAATAACTCCCAAGCAAATTGAATAGCCTCATTTTTAAAATAATCTCCAAAACTAAAATTACCTAACATCTCAAAAAATGTTAAATGTCGCTCAGTATATCCAACATTATTTAAATCATTATGTTTACCTCCGGCACGTACACAACGTTGCGCGGTAGCAACACGCTTAAATAATGGCTTATCAATTCCTAAAAATATGTTTTTAAACTGATTCATACCGGAGTTAGTAAATAATAATGTTTGATCACTATTAGGAATCAAAGTACTACTTGAAATAATTTTATGTCCTTTTTTTTTAAAAAAATTAAGAAATTCTTGACGAATATCATCAATATTTTTGTACATGTAGATTCCATCATGGAATAAAATTCCATATATATAGCTCGTATTACTCCGTATTATAAACAATTTTCGAAAAGATAGAAATCAAAATCACAGAATATTATGTATATTTAAAGTATATAGAAATTCATTTCCTACATAAATATCACCAATTATTATTGATAATATAGTAATTTACTATTTTACAAATAAATTTCAAAAAATACAAAGTTTAAAATTTTTATAAATAATTTTTTTCTTATACTCATCTATAATAATAGATGAGTATTTAAGCAAAAGTATCAAACTATTTCTATATATAATTTTAAAAACATGGATGTAATTTTTTGATTAATAATATACGTTTGTATTTGTTAAATATTGTTTCTAACAACATTTCATTAGTATATGTATAGATATGTATTCCAATGTTATTTTGAAATAAATCAGAAGTATCAAAGCGCATTAACACTGTTAATACAATATTCCTCAAATATCGTTATCATTTTAAACATATTTTTTTGCAACAAAATGAATAAAACATAATATAATTTTCCACAGTTACCATAACTTTGTTGCCGCACTGAAATTGCGATACATTTTATTGTTTTGATTAATATCGTAATCGCATAAATATATTATTATGTATACTCGATACTATATTTTATCAAATTAAACAAAGATGATCTTTCTTGTATGATTAACGTATATCAATAAATATAAACCTAATGTATATACATGAAAAATAAAATATAAAATCATGTGCATGTATTTTTACGTTAATAACTGACCAAAATTATTTAAACTAAAATATTTCAAATAATCATTAAATTAATTCAATCATAAAAAGTAACATTTATTTATACAAATAAAATATTTTCGTATATTCGAAATATAATATTAATTTGTAATCAATTTAAATTACCTATTTTGGAGATAAAATAAAGGATCTACAGATTTTCCTTTATATCTGATTTCAAAATGTAATTTTACTTCATTAGTTCCGCTGTTACCCATGGTTGCAATCTTGTCGCCCATCTTAACTGTTTGCTGTTCATTAACTAATATCATATCATTATGCGCATAAGCGCTAAGATAGTTATTATCATGTTTGATGATAATCAAGTTACCGTATCCTTTCAATGTATTTCCAATATATACTACTTTTCCATTAGCGGTAGCTAAGATAGGTTGCCCTAAAGCGCCAGATATATCAATTCCTTTATTACCTCTTTCAGAATCAGAAAAAGTATTAATAATTATACCATTTGTTGGCCAATACCAGTTCTTGATTGTTACTGAGTCTGATGCTGTTGAACTAGAAACCATATTATAAGACATGTCCATATTAGGACAAATATTGTTATACGTACTAGAATAAAAAAATTGTTTTTTAACAAAAAATAATATTTTTTTAAAAGCATTATTACCACTATCAAAAGGAATAAAAATTTTTCTTAAGAATTTTTCAAAATATAACCACATTATATTACGACGTACTATTAGCACTTGATCTACTTTTAATACATTTACATTTTTAATATTATTGATTTTTGCTAAATTTAAACAATTATTTCCCGTAATCCAAGCAATATAAAACAAAGTATCACCTGATTTTACCGTGTATGTAGACTTGTGATAAGAACTGTAATTTGTATGATTGTACTTATGAATGTTATCAACAGCAGGTATTTTCTGTGGATACCGTATATTTTTCTTTTTATCTTGAGACATATAAATAGTAGTAACATCAGAATTCAGGGATTGTGACGCGCATTTATTATGGTATCTATAGATATTATCTCTAGAACACCCCTCTAGAGATACAAGAACTACTATTATATAAATTATCGATCTGCTACTATCTACTAGCATAATAGATGTGCTAAACTCCTCTGCTCCCTGCTTATTTTCTATTGATAATTTATTTGTTTAAGAATCATACAATATATGAATGATACATATGCATTCGACATTGATATTAAATATATTTAATATAATCAAATAAACAATTCATAAATCTAACATACATCCCAATGCTACGTATTGATAATCAGTATATAATACTTACTTGTTGCATACAACAATAAAATTATTTTTAATATTTTTTTTAGAATCGTTATTATATATTTTTAATATCTAAATATTTTTGTTTTATAAAAAAATCACTGGCATATAGTATATATTAAAAATAAATAAGTATCTTATAAAATAAGAATAATTTCATATTTTTTATAAATCATAATATTTATATTCAATATACATATCACATATAAATGTCACACGATAATATACATCCTTTCTTTATATAGAATCTGATAATACTGGTTGTAGTAATTTACTAATAGATAATAAATATCAGAATATCGCATATATTTTGTGTATCAATTTATCTAGAATTAGTTACACATCATTATAACCGTAATAATAATTAAAATAATTCTTAGATAAATCTATCGTATTGATAGATTTATATGTGAACTATGAAATAGAAATATACGTATTTTATTATTTTAATAAATGTTTAACGTGTTAATAACACGACTGCTATACACGCAATACCCTCAGATCGGCCGATATATCCCAGTGTGTCAGTTGTAGTAGCTTTTATATTAATACTAGTTACTGAACAATTTAAATCTTGAGATAAATGATGTTTCATCTGATAAATATATGTGTTTATCTTTGGGATTTGTAGGATTACAGTAATATCTATATTTTCTAATAAGAATCCTTGCATGGTAATTTTTTCCCAGGCAATTCGTAACAATTTTCGACTATCTATATTATTATATTTAGCATCAGTATCCGGAAACATCGACCCAATATCACCACAACAGGCAGCTCCCAATAAAGCATCGATTAGTGAATGCATCATCACGTCGCCATCAGAATGCGCTTTAATTCCTTTCATACAGGGAATACTCACGCCCCCAATGGTAAGCGGTCGACATCCTCCAAATTGGTGCACATCAAACCCATAACCAATACGTAACATGCTTACAATCCTTGTTAAGTTTTTTTATATAATTTAGATAAATAAAAGTTAGCTAATTTTAAATCATTTTGATGAGTAACTTTTATATTATCAGAACGACCGTGTATCACAATGGATTTATACCCACAATATTCTAGAGCTGATGCTTCATCAGTAACAGTTACTCTATTTTTTAAAGCTTTTTTAAGACAATATTTTAAAAGATCATAATTAAACAACTGTGGAGTTAAAGCATGCCATAAATTTTCACGATTTACAGTATATCTTATAAAATTAGTCCCACAGTAAGTTCGTTTAATAGTATTACAAATTGGTATTGCTAAAATTCCACCTACTTGAGAAAATTTTGTGATCTCAAAAAGCCGTAATAAATCTTCATGATGTAAACAAGGACGCACCGCGTCATGCACAATAACCCAAACTGATTTTTTTACATGCTGCAATCCAGCCATAACTGAATCAGCTCGAGTGTGTCCTCCAACAACTACACTAACTCGAGGATCGTAAGAAATAGATAATTGACGAAACCAATGATCACGCGCATTAATTACTACGATGCAATGACGAATGCAGGATTGACATAACAAGGCGTTCATGGAATGTTCAATCAAAGTTTTATCACCTATGGTGCAGTATTGTTTCGGCAATAAACTTTTCATGCGTTTCCCAGTGCCTGCTGCTGGAAGGATAGCAGTAATGTATGGAATTTTTTTTTTCAACATATTTAGTATAAACACCCACATATATCAAAATAATTAAACCATCGTTGACTTTTATTTAATTAATATTGCTGTTACAATGTTATTAGATAAAAAGTTTCACCGTGTTTAATCATACCAAGGTCATATCTTGATCGTTCTTCAATTGCTTCATATCCATGAAGTAAATCATAAATTTCATATAATAATTGATTATTACGAACCTTTAGTTGATCAATATTATTAATATTTTTATATAATATAATTGTATTATGGATATTTATTAAATCACAAATACCATTTTTTCCTAACCAAAGTGAATATTGTAACCAAGCCAACAATGCCACCAATATACAATTTAACTTATTCATTTTTACGCTAATTCATTATATTTTACATTAATTAATCGATTATATTCACCATATACCCAACTCGCTGTTACTGATAATGAATAAATATCTATTAAATAGGTAACTTATGGTCATTAAATATATAATTGTAGTTATTGATATAAACTTATAATACATGTTAGAATAACCGATTTAAAAATCAGCATAATTTATGATGATTTTATTATAAAAGAGTATTTCTTTTTTAAAAGATTTATTTTAATTATAAATATAAAAATTATTTTGTTTCTATTAAAACAAAATAATTTTTACTAAAGATAGCATCTAATCATCATAGAATATGATTAATCATACAAATTATTAAGTATATAAATTTATATTACATCTATATTAGATAGATAAGTCTATTTTAGACAAATGCTCAATACACGATGATCGCAATATTTGATTGATTAACTCTGTGATCGATTTTTGACCATCTAAATGTATATCTGGTTGTTTTGGTCGTTCATAAGGAGAACTTATACCAGTAAAATTTTCTATTTCACCTAATCTAGCTCTTTTATACAAACCTTTTGAATCGCGTTGTTCACACACATGACAGGGTGTGTCAACAAATATTTCAATAAAATGATTGACGGGAAACATATTACGTACCATTTGACGCTCACGATGATAAGGAGAAATAAAAGTAGCTAATACTACTACGCCAGCATCAACCATCAATCGCGCTGCTTCCCCTACTCGACGTATATTTTCATGTCGATCATGATCACTAAATCCTAAATCTTGACACAATCCATGGCGGACATTATCTCCATCCAACATATATGTGCTGATATTTCTATGATGTAATTTTGTTTCTAAAACATTAGCTAAAATTGACTTACCAGATCCTGATAGTCCTGTAAACCATAATAATATAGCTCGATGTTTATGTAAAAGCTCACGATCTTGTTGTGTTATATAACAAGTGTTCCAAAAAATATTTTTGTTAGATATACAATTGATATTTTTATGAATCATAATATAATTATCATCATGATAAGTCTGGGATTTTCCAATGAGGAAAATGAAAACGAATAAATTCATGTAATGCCAATTCAAATTCACTATAATTTTTAGTATACTTAAACTTATGAGGCGCGATAGGAGTACGAACCATTCCAGCTCCTACAGTTTCATTGGTTAATAAATCAATAAATATCATACTACCAGTTGTGGGGTAATGAGAATATTGATCTAGTATCAGTGGCTCATCGAATAACAACCTTGCTAGTCCAATTCCATTGAGTGAAATTGTGTTTGTCTTTTGAAATTGCAAGGTATTAATATCTATTTGGTATTCTATATTTTTTACCTGCGCTCTTACAACTTTAGTAGCAATCTTGACATTAAAATATTGATTTTTTTTTAATGCTTCTTTTTTCATCCATACCACATCTACCAACGCATTCTGAACTGGTGTAATAGTAGCATGAGAATCAATTATCATATCTCCACGACTAACGTCAAGATCATCTTCCAAAGTTATAGCAATTGCCTCTCTAGCCCCAGCATGTGTTTGATCCTCATGAAATTTAATAATACGTTTAATAGTAGAAGTAGTATTTGAAGGAAAAATATTAATACGTTGTCCAACATGCATACTACCTGAAGCAATAGTGCCAACATAACCTCTGCAATCTAAATTATGACGAATTACATACTGTACTGGAAAGCGTAATTCTTGTTGATCGAAGTGTAAGGAATCATTAATCTGGATATTTTCTAGCATTTCCAACAATGTAGGTCCTTTGTACCACTTCATATTTGTTGATAATGTCGTAACATTATCTCCGTCTACAGCGGATATTGGAATAAATGTTGTATGTATCTCAGTCGGTAAATGTTTCTTAGTAAATTCTAAATATTCTTTACTAATTTTTTGAAATATTTTTTGGTTATAATTTATTAAATCCATTTTATTAATTGCCACTATAATATACTGAATACCTAGAAGTACAGTGATAAACCAATGTCTTTTAGTTTGGCTCTGTATTCCTTTACGAGCATCAACTAATAAAATAGCCAATTCGCTAGTAGAAGCACCAGTAACCATATTTTTTGTATATTCTATATGCCCTGGAGTATCAGCAATGATAAATTTACGTTTTTTAGTAAAAAAATAGCGATAAGCAACATCTATAGTAATACCTTGTGCGCGTTCCGATTGTAATCCATCTACCAGCAAAGCTAAGTCTAATTTATTTTTTTGAGTACCAATTTTTTTGCTATCCGTATAAAGAATAGATAACTGATCATCATAAATTTGATAAGAATCATGCAACAACCGTCCTATCAAGGTACTTTTACCATCGTCTACGCTACCACATGTAAGAAAGCGCAACAACGTTTTATGTTGTTGCGCATATAGATAATTTTCAATTCCTCCATGATTGATAATTTCCTGCTCTATGGTGTTAATCATAATGATCCTTTAGAAATAACCTTGACGTTTTTTACTTTCCATAGATCCAGATTGATCAAAATCAATGATTCGACCTTGGCGCTCACTTTTCTTAGATATTAACATTTCCTCAATTATTGCAGGTAATGTCTCTGCTCGAGATTCAATCGCTCCGGTTAATGGCCAACATCCCAACGTACGAAATCGTACCATACGTGTTTCTACAACTTCTTCAGATGTAAGATTGATTCGATCGTCATCCACCATAATCAAATTACCATTCCTACGAATCACAGGGCGATTTTTAGCTAAATATAATGATACTATATCAATTTTTTCAAAAAAAATATACTGCCAAATATCTAATTCTGTCCAATTGGATAAAGGAAATACACGAATACTTTCTCCTTTATTAATTTTGCTATTATAATTATGCCATAATTCCGGACGTTGTTTTCTAGGATCCCAACAATGAAATTTATCTCGAAACGAATAAATCCGTTCTTTAGACCTAACTTTTTCTTCATCACGGCGAGCGCCTCCGAAAGCTGCATCAAAACTATATTGATGTAATGCTTGTTTCAATCCTTCTGTTTTCATAATATCTGTATGTTTAGCGCTACCATGAATAAATGGGTTGATTCCCATAGATATTCCTTCTGGATTTTTATGCACTAATAACTCTAAATCATAAGATTTAGCGGTATTGTCTCGAAATACATACATTTCATGAAATTTCCAACCAGTATCTATATGTAATAAAGGGAAAGGTAATGCGCTCGGATAAAATGCCTTTCGAGCTAAATGTAACATTACTGAAGAATCCTTACCTATAGAATATAGCATGACTGGTTTTTGAAACTCAGCAACTACTTCACGAATAATATAGATACTTTCTGACTCTAATCTATGAAAATAAGTAATATGCTTTCTATTGTGGATCATACATTGTCCTTTTAACTTATATCAAATTAATAATTGAATTAATAAGATAATAATGCAATGCTTTTTGACCAAACCAATTAATTTTACTATGCAATGACACGACATCGCCAATAACTAACAAAGCGGGATGATCAGCCATTTGTGTCAATTTTTCTAATTCAATTAAGGTCCCAATTAAAATTTTTTGATCTTGATATGTCCCTCGACTAATTACGGCTACGGGCGTATGCATATTTCTTCCATGAATGATTAGATTATTCCTAATACTTATAGCATTAATCTTACCCATGTAAATGACTAATGTCTGTTGGTTGTTCGATAAACTGTTCCAATTAAATTGATTATCGCCATTTGTATTATGTCCTGTAATAAAAACAACACTATGAGCATATTTTCTATGAGTTAAAGGAATACCAGAATAAGCCGCAACTCCGATTCCTGCTGTAATACCAGGAACTACTTGAAAAGCAATACCTGCCTCCGATATTGCTTGTAATTCCTCTCCGCCCCGTCCAAAAATAAATGGATCTCCTCCTTTCAGTCTAACGACTTTATTTCCTTTTTGCGCTAATTGTACTATAAATTGATTGAGTTTTTTTTGAGAAATTGAATGATTCCCAACATGTTTTCCAACACAAATTTTATCAGCATCGCGCCGGGCTAAATCTAAAATATCTGAATTTACTAAATAATCATATAGGATGATATCTGCTTGTTGTATTACTTGCAATCCTCTGATAGTTAACAATCCTATATCTCCGGGCCCCGCTCCTACTAACGTGACATGACCTGTTTTATTATTCTTATTTTTTACAGAATTGTTAAGCGCATAGTTTAAAACTTTATTGGCTTCTTTAGGGCGACCTTTTTCCATTAAGGTAACAACGTGTCCATTATAAAATATTTTCTCCCAAAACTGACGCCTAAGTACTGTATCTACGATATGCTGTTTTACTTTATTACGCCATGCTCCCGCCAATTTTGCTACAAATCCCAGAGACTTTGGTAATAACAATTCAAGTTTTTCACGTAAAATACGTACTAAAATAGGCGCTTTTCCGCAAGAAGAAATTCCTATTAAAACAGGATTACGATCAATAATAGCAGGGAAAATAAATGAACATTTATTTTTGTCATCCACAGTATTTATCAATATATTGTGTTTTTCAGCATTTTGGTATATAAAAGTATTTAATTTAGAATCATTGGTTGCTACAATCACTAAAATTACTTTATTTAACATAATAGGTTGAAAATTTTTACTAATCCAACTGATATTTTGTTTAATTAAAACTTTTTTTAATTCTGTACAAAGGGCGGGGGCCACTATTGTAATAGTGGCCCTTTGTAGCATGTGTATTTTTCGTGCAGCAACAGCACCTCCCCCAACTACTAACACTGGCCTATTTTTGAGATCAATAAATATCGGTAAATATTCCACGGTATTACGTTGATGCTTAAGTAATAATAAAATATTAAAAGTTTTTAATGTACATTAAATATGATTATACAATCACAAAATTATAATTAATGAATAATAGTTCATATTTTTTATTTTTTAAATTTTATTCTCTACAATTATAAACATACATTTAAGATATTTTAATAATGACTAAAATTAAGAATACATGCTATCAATCAGGATACTGTCCTGAAGTACAGGATACTGTACTAATGCAAATAAAGTATTATCACATAAATATTTCATATAAATAATGAATTCACTCAATAATATGTAAACCACATTCACGTTGTAACCCAAAAAAACGTGTGTCTTCTTCTTTCATACCAGGTTCCCATTTTCTGCTAGTATGCACATCTCCTATTGATACATAACCTTGTTGCCACAATGGATGATATTCCAAAGAATGTTTTTCAATGTACCTATGAATCTGAAGAGAATTCCAATCAACGATAGGTAAGAATTTAAAAATTCCATTTTGAATGGTTATGATTGGCAATTTTTTACGGCTATCTGACTGATTTCTTCTTAAGCCTGCAAACCATGTTTCCACTTTCAGCGTTCTTAGAGCACGATGCATGGGTTCAACTTTGTTAATAGCATTGTATTTTTGGATCCCTTTTATACCCTGTGTCCATAATTTACCATATCGTGCTTCTTGCCATGCTGCAGATTGATTCGGAGAAAATATATGTAAATTTAATTGCATTTTTTCTGTCAATCGATCAATAAATCGATATGTTTCTGGAAATAAATAACCAGTATCAATTAAAATAATCGGAATGTTAGGATAATAATGAGTGGTTAAATGTAAACTGACTGATGATTGAATACCAAAACTCGAAGACAATATTGCTTGCTTAGGTAAATATTCTATAGCCCATTTGAACCTATCTACCGTATTTAAAGATTCCAAATATCGATTTATTTTAACTAAAACCAATTTTTGTTCATTAATGTCTAATGAATTGAATTCTGTAACAGTCCAGCAATGATTAATAACATTTAATAGTTTATTCATAAAAATCTTTTTCAGAATTTATAACAGCATTAACTATCCCAGATCTTACTACATAATCTCCATAAGATTCTTGACTATTTCTCTCTTGTGCCCAACGACTAATAGTCGTATCAAGAATATTTAAAATATCATTTTCCGTAATATTTTCTTTGTACAATCGAGGAATACGCGTACCGATATTATTACCTCCTAAATAAAGATTATAACGCCCAATTGATCTTCCTGTTAATCCAATTTCTGATAACATCGCGCGAGCACAACTGTTAGGGCAACCTGTTACTCGTAAAATAATAGCATCTTTTTCCAATCTATATTTAGACATGATATGCTCTATTTTAGTAACAAATTTTGGTAAAAATCGTTCTGCTTCTGCCATCGCTAATGGACAAGTAGGAAACGCTACACATGCCATAGATGCTTTTCGTTGCGGGGTAATATCATCATTGATTACACCATATTTTCTCAATGTACTTTCAATCATTAATTTATTGTCCTTAGATACTCCAGAAATAATTAAATTTTGATTTGCAGTCAATCTAAAAGAACCTGAATGTATTTGCGCAACTTCTGCAATCCCACGTTTTAAGAGCTTATGGGGATCATTATTTGATATTCTTCCGTTTTCTATAAATAAAGTAAGATGCCAATAATCATCAATACCCTGCACCCATCCAAATCGATCTCCTCTATCCGTAAATACATAAGGACGAATTGGATGAAATTGTACTCCAGAACGACGTTCAACTTCTGATTTAAATGTTGTCACTCCAACGCGCGTCAAAGTATACTTTGTTTTAGCATGTCTACGGTCAGATCTATTTCCCCAATCTCTTTGTACTGTAACTACTGTTTCTGCAATTTTTAAAACATCTTTTGTAGAAATATATCCGAATGCGCTAGCTTTACGAGGATATGTGGTAATATCTCCGTAAGTCATTGCTAATCCTCCGCCTACTAATACATTGAAACCAATTATTTGGTCAGTGTTCTCGCTTTTGATAGCAATAAAACTAAGATCGTTAGCATGAACATCTACATCATTTATAGGTGGTATCGCAATTGCTATTTTAAATTTACGAGGTAAATAAGTAGCGCTTAAAATTGGCTCAGAATCTGTAGATTCTGTTTTTTTTGAATCTAACCAAATTTCTGCATATGCATTAGATTTTGGCAGTAAATATGAAGAAATACTTTTTGCCAATTCCCATACTTGATAATGTAATGTTGATTCCATGGGATTAGCTGTGCATATCACATTACGATTTACATCTCCAGCAGTAGCTATAGAATCTAATCCCAATTTATTCAATAAACGATGCACATTTTTCAAGTTAGGTTTTAATAAACCATGCAGTTGAAAGGTTTGTCGAGTAGTAAGACGTATTGTGCCATATAAAGTATATTTTTCTGAAAAATCATCGATAGCCAACCATTGTTGTGGCATAATCACGCCACCCGGTAAACGACAACGTAACATCATATTAATTAGTGGTTCTAATTTTTGATTTGCTCGTTCTACACGTACATCGCGATCATCCTGTTGATACATGCCATGAAATCTGATTAATTGAGCATCTTCTGTATTAAATCCACCGGTTAAGTTATTGTCTAAATTTTGAGCAATAGTACCTCTTAGGAAGTTGCTTTCTTTTTTGATTCGCTCATTATCGGATAATAAGGGTATATTTTTATCATTGTTATTATCATATTTTCTGTTCATTAGTAAATATCTCTCTGATAACGATGTTGTATCCGCATGTTATGCCAAAATTCATTCGCTTTATCTAAACCCATACTCCCGTATTTAGATGCTAACATAACTAAAGCCTTATTTACATCTTGAGCCATATGTTTAGCATCGCCACATACATAAATATGAGCTCCTTCTTGAATCCATGACCAAAGCTCTACGCCATTCTTTAATAATTTGTTTTGTACATAAATCTTATCATTTTGATCTCTGGACCAAGCTGTATCAATTTTGGTTAATAAACCATCTCTGAAATAACGTTGCCATTCAATTTGATAAAGAAAATCATCTATAAATCTTAAATTCCCAAAAAATAACCAGTTTTTTCCTGATGCACTATCTGCAGATCTTTGTTGCATAAAAGCACGAAACGGAGCAATACCTGTTCCGGCCCCAATCATAATTACTGGAACATTAGAATTTTTTGGTAGTCTAAAATTATTATTAGGTTCAATAAAAATACGTATTTTTTCATTTTCTTTTATGCGATCTACTAAATAACCACTAGCACCACCTGTTCTAAAGCGTTCATTTGTCTTATAACGTACTACGCTTACAGTAATATGTATTTCATCTCCTACCTCTGATTGAGCGGAAGAAATGGAATAAAATCGGGGTTTCATAGGACGTAATATTTGCAATAACTCTTGCGGAGTTATTGCAATTGATACACGATGCATCATTGCAATAATAGGCGTAGTTAAAATAAATTTATTTAATTTTTCTGAATTGCAGAGTAAATCCAACAACATTTTATCTTGAGTAATAGTAGCTATATTTTTTACAACAACGGAAGTATTATGAGTTAATTCATAATGTTTCTGTAATGCTTCACTAAGAGACATTGGCTCTTCTTTAACTCGTACTTGTTCAGTTCCTTTCAATCTTAATAATTCTAGTAACTCATTAATAAGATTAGGATCATTTTCATACCACACTCCTAACGCATCTCCTGGTTGATAGTGTAAATCAGAATCAGCAATATCTATCTCTAAATGATGCACATCTTTCAGTGAATCACGACTAGTAATTTTGTATCGGGTTGATAAACAAGCAATTAATGGACATTCTTTGTTATATACAGTGTTATTTACTTGTTCAAGACTACAACTGTTATTATTTTGCTTAAATGTAGAAGTAGATATTATTTTATTTTTTAATAAAAGAACTATCTTTTTTCTCCATACATTAGCTTCTTCTTTAAAATCGATATCGACGTCGACTCGATCGCATAATCGATGCGCTCCAAGCTCCTCTAATCGATGATCAAAATCTTTTCCAGCTTTAGCAAAATATTCATATGACCGATCTCCAAAACTGAATACCGCAAAATGAGTATTTGGCATTTTAACTGCTTTATTGGAAAATAAATACCTGTATAACGCAATTGCTTCTTCTGGAGGTTCTCCCTCTCCATAAGTGGAAGTAATAATAATTAATAATCTTTCTTTAGAAATTTTCTTAAATTTGTAATCTCTAGCATCAAACAACATGACATCCATATTAATTGCACGAATATCATCACGTAACTTCTCAGCTAATTGACGTGCATTTCCAGTTTGAGAAGCAGATATTAAAGTAATTGTTTTATTAAGACAAACACCTTCTATTTTAGTGTTTTCAGAAATATCAGTTATTTTATTAGTTTCTGCAACACTTGCTAATCCCCATAAGTATCCGGATATCCAAATCAGTTGAGAACTGGACAAAGTAACTAAAAATGATCGAATATAATCTAACTGTTCTGAAGTTAACGGTGTTATTTCGCTATGTGCTGTTTTTTTTATCATTAAATTAAACTACTTAATCTGTTGCATAAATAACAAATCTTACAAATTAGTAAGGATGTGCATCTTCTTAAAATATTGATATGTCCACGTAACCCAATTTATCTGGGTATTAAGCAATACGAATTACTAACGTATATAAATAATTTAATTTGAAAATTTTTTAGATCTTATTAAAAAATATTTTTTGAGAATCATTTCTTGTTATTTTAAAACAACATAAACTGTAACAAAACATAAAACGCACATACTTCAATAGGTATGTTGTTATAGTAGCAATATAAAATATATGCGATATAATCAATTATTCAATTTTTTTGAAATTAACAAGAAACAGTTTATAACACAATACAAAAAAGACACATTAAGAATTAACTATATTACTCGTCTATATATTTATATAAACTGTTTTTGAGCTCACAGCAATAATTACATATATATTTTCATATTAAAAAAATACGTAAATTAATTACTTTTTAACTAATGCTCTATTATCGTATAAAGCATACAAATTGCTTCATCTTTTAATTTTTCTATAAAAATATTCTTTTATCTATTTTATATATATATTTAATATGCTGAATTAAGTCATCAACTATGACATAAGTTTATTTTTAAATCTATAAAACACTCCTTTTTTTCCTAACATTTCTTCTATACGAATTAGTTGATTATATTTAGCTACTCGTTCAGAACAACGCACAGGTCCAGTTTTTATTTGACCGGCAGAGGTACCCACGGCTATGTCAGCAATGCTTGTATCTTCAGTTTCTCCGGAACGATGTGAAATAATTGTACCGTAACCTGCATTTTTAGCCATTTTAATCGTTTCTAGTGTTTCAGTTAAAGATCCTATCTGATTGCATTTAATTAAAATAGAATTTGCAATATTTCGATTAATACCCATTTGTAACAAATTTATGTTAGTCGCAAACAAGTCGTCTCCTATTAATTGAATTTTATTACCAAGAACTTTGGTTTGGTAAGCAAATCCATCCCAATCGTATTCACTTTGTCCATCTTCAATAGAAACTATCGAGTATTTTTGCGCTAATGATGACAAATAATAAGTAAATTCTTCAGAAGTAAAAAACTTTTTTTCACTTTTTATATTATACTTATTGGTGGATGTATCAAACAATTCAGATGCAGCACAATCTATTGCTAGGACAATATCTTCTTTTAAAATATAACCAGATTGTTCTATAGATTCTTTTATTAATTCTAATGCAGTGGCATGAGAATTAAGATTAGGAGCATATCCACCTTCGTCACCTAATTGCGTGGATATTCCTTTATTACTTAATATTACTCTTAAATTATATGATATTTCAGATCCCATCTGGATTGCTTCTTTGATGGTTTTTGCTCCAATCGGGATAATCATAAATTCCTGAATATCTAAATTATTATCAGCATGCTTACCGCCATTAATAATATTCATCATAGGGAGTGGCATAACAAGTGTATTTTTTGGCGCGTCATACAAATCAGAAATATGCTGATATAATGGAACATTTTTAAATGCCGAGGCTGCTTTTGCAACTGCTAAAGAAACGCTCAAGATAGCATTAGCACCAAATTTTGATTTATTACTGGTTCCATCCAAATCAATCATAATAGTATCAATAACACGTTGTTGCGTTACATCCATTCCTATTAATGCTTTATGAATGGGTCCATTTACAAAACTGACCGCTTTTGTGACCCCTTTTCCAAAAAACCGATTGTTATTATTATCCCTTAACTCTAAAGCTTCTTGAGAACCAACAGATGCTCCAGACGGAACAGATGCTAATCTAGAACCACCTTTGATATATACTTCGGTCTCTACTGTTGGATTACCACGAGAATCAATAACCTCACGTCCAACAATATTTAAAATCTTAGGCATTTTTATTTCCTTTGTGAATTAATCTTGATTTTCATGCGAACAAAAAAATAATATCATAAACATTGACTCGTATGTACTAAATTAATTTATTATGACGATGTTGGTACTCTATTGCAGCTTTTATAAAACCTATAAATAAAGGATGACCTTCACGAGGTGTAGAATTAAATTCAGGATGGAACTGACTCCCTATAAACCATGGATGATTTGGATATTCAATTACTTCTACTAAATTATTTTTTTTAGAAAAACCAACACAACTTAATCCAGCATGTGTTATATGTTTTAATAACATGTTGTTTACTTCATAACGATGTCGATGACGTTCTAATATAGTACTTTTGCCATATATTTGATGTGTTAAACTCCCCTTAATTAAATAACACGCTTGATTACCTAGGCGCATAGTACCGCCCAAATTAGTATTATCATTGTGTGTTATAAAAATACCATTCTCATCTTTACACTCAGTTATTAAAGCTATTACTGGGCATTTACAATTAGTTACAAATTCTGTAGAATTGGCTTCTGGCATTCCAGCAACATGACGAGCAAATTCGATCAATGCTACTTGCATACCCAAGCAAATTCCAAAATACGGTATATTGTTTTCTCGAGCATATTGTGCGGATAAAATTTTTCCTTCCACTCCGCGATAACCAAATCCTCCAGGCACTAAAATAGCATCTAAACCCTTCAGTGTTTTTTCTATACCTAATTTTTCCACATCTTGGGAGTTAATAAGACGAATATTCACAATAAAACGATTTTTTATCCCAGCATGCTTTAATGCTTCTGTCACTGATTTGTAAGCATCTACCAATTCAATATATTTTCCTACCATACCAACAGTCACTTCTCCTATCGGATGTTCTTGATAATAAATTACTTCCTCCCAATCTGATAGATTTGCCTCGGGACAATTTAAATTAAAACGTTTACAAATATAATTGTCTAATCCTTGGTCTTTAAGTAAAGCAGGTATTTTATAAATTGAATCTACATCTTGCAGAGCAATTATCGCTTGTTTAGGTACATTGCAAAACAAAGAAATTTTTTTTCGTTCACTATTACTGATTACTCGATCAGATCTGCAAATTAAAATGTCAGGTTGAATACCAATAGAAAGTAATTCTTTTACTGAATGTTGTGTTGGCTTAGTTTTTAGTTCTCCAGATACTGCAATAAAAGGCACTAATGTCAGATGTATGTATAAAGTTTGTTCTCTATTTACTTCCATTACCATTTGCCTAATAGCCTCTAAAAAGGGCAATGATTCAATATCACCTACTGTGCCACCTATTTCTACTAATAACACATCGTGACCAAAAGCGCCTGCTATAAGCCACTTCTTTATAGTGTCAGTGACATGAGGAATAATCTGTATCGTAGCGCCTAAATAATCTCCTCGACGCTCTTTCCGTAAAACATCAGCATAAATTTTACCAGCAGTAAAGTTATTATGATGTCTCATTTTAGTACGGATAAAACGTTCATAATGCCCCAAGTCTAAATCAGTCTCTGCTCCATCTTCAGTAATAAACACTTCTCCATGTTGTACGGGGCTAATTGTACCAGGGTCCATATTGATATATGGGTCTAATTTTATTATAGTTACACTGAGACCGCGCGCTTCTAAAACTGCAGCCAAAGATGCTGTAGCAATGCCCTTACCCAAAGATGATACCACTCCACCAGTTACAAAAATATAATTCACTCTCACATATCAACCTAAATTATACATTTAATTTATTCACGGTTTAAAATTTTTCTCTATGATCATGGCGGATTATTAGTTAAATAAGTAATTATTATATGCGTATCTTTATTGTTAGAATATAATTCTTATTATTCCTAGATATTCTGAAAAATTTGATAATTAATAAATAAACTATTCGATTGCAAATAAAACATCTAAAAATTACATAACTTGGCTATAAAAAATAAATAACAATACCATTATTGAGTATCATGACATTACACAATCTTTTACAACAAAACGCAATATTCACTCACTATATAGAGTAATCACAGTAACAACTTTTAATACTTAAAGTGTATACTATACAAAACATGATGTATATATGATACAAACTTTAATATAATAATATTTGATGAACATAATTACAGTAAAATATAACATGTCTGACTATTTGGTATAAGTATTTGTTGTACACAACAAATACTTATACACTGAAAGAAGAACCACAACTACAAGTATTCTTGGCATTTGGATTGATTACAACAAATCGAGACCCTTCTAATCCTTCATAATAATCTATGATACCTCCAAATAAATATTGCAAGCTCATAGGGTCTATTACTAGAGATACGCCATTGTTTTCTACAATACAATCATCGCTAGAAATTTTATCATCTAAAATAAACCTATATTGAAACCCACTGCAACCTCCTCCTATAATATATACACGCAATTTTAAATGTGAATTACTGTTAATTATTTCATTTTCAGTGAAAAACTTTACTTTTCTGGCTGCAAAATCAGTCAATTGTATAGGAAATTTTGCATCATTATTCATAATTATTAACCTTTTATATCAAATAAAAACATTGTAATTCCTGTTGTAATAATTAATTAATCAATTCATAATTGGAGCATATTTAACTTTATAAAAAATTAATCCATTAAAAAATTTATATAATTACCAAATATATATTATATACAACGACATTATTTACAATTTATAGACATATATTATATAAATAAATTTTATTTTATTAGAAAATATTTAAATATAATGTTATTAATTAACGATCTTAGAATAAAATAAAAGTGACGTAAAGTATCATTGGACGTTATTATATAAATCGTACTGCTGTTTTTCCAAACAATTAACAATCATTTATAGTAAAAATTATTTATCTATTCATTTGTATTGTAATACCTTGTTCTGCTACAGTATTTATTGGTTGCTGATTATATGAGATTATTTTTGATTCTTTAAGTGACTGAAATAATAATTGCCAATCATTCACCCACACTGGCAAAACCTGACAACCATTATTTTTGCTATCATGTAGTGTAAAATTACCACAATTATCTATAGGTATGTACTTAATACCACTAGGTAGTTCTAAATGTAAAGGAGTAGGATTTTTATTATCTAAATACAAATTATATAGAGTTAATGCGCCATTAGTACCTGTTAACTTAGTTCTTCCGTTATTGTCACGTCCTATCCAAATCACAGTTACTTCTGTGTCATCAATTCCAACAAACCAACTATCACGAAGATCATTAGTAGTTCCAGTTTTTGCGGCTAATTGAGAACAAGGAAATTTTAAAGATAAAATACAAGAAGTTCCTCGTGTTGCTACTTGTTGCATTGCATATAACGTTAAATAAGCTGCTTGAGGGAAAATAACACGCTCTGTCTTGGTAAAATTTTGATATAATACTATATCTTCTTCGTTCATAATATAACAAACAGATGATAAGGCAGAATATTGCCCGCCGCTAGCAATAGTTTGAAACTCCTGAGCAACTTCTATAGGTGTCAAACTAATGGATCCTAAAAGGATAGATGGAAAAGAAGAAATAAAATTAGGCGAAATGCCCAATTTTTTTAAAACATCAGAAATAGCGTCTAATCCTATTGTCATACCTAAATTAACAGTAGGTACATTGAGAGATTTAATAAAAGCATCAATAAGAGTGACTTTGCCTCGAAATTTTCGGTCATAATTTTTAGGGGACCAAATTACTCCATTTGGTTGTTGTAAATGAATAGGCTCATCAGCAATCCATGTATTGAGGTGATATTTATCAGGATGACTTAAAGCTGCTAAATAAATTGCTGGCTTCGCTAATGAACCTATAGAACGACGAGCATGCATAGCACGATTAAATCCAGAAAAATGGGGATCAGACCCTCCTACCATAGCTCGTATTTTTCCACTAAATCGATCTACTACAACTATGGCCCCTTCTAAATCTTTTACGTTATAATAATGTCTTAATTTATGAATGCCTAATTCCATTGCCTGTTCTGCTGCTTTTTGAGAAATAGGATCTAACGTAGTAAATATTTTTATTCCAGAAAAATCATTAATTCGATCAATATTTTGTATTTCTTTATTTACCATTTGTGTAAAAGCAGGTTGTAAAATTAATATTTCATCCTTTGGCTGCGTTCCTAAAGGGCGTGCACTAAGAATAGCACACATTTTTTTATCAATAATATCTCTATGTTCTAACAATTTGAGTATTAAATTGCGACGTTCCAGTGTTATGTGTGGATTTTTCCAGGGATTATATAAAGACGCGCCTTTTATCATCCCCACTAACATTGCTTGTTGATCTATACTTAATTCATTTATCGGGCGACCAAAATAATAAAAACTAGCTAAAGGAAATCCATGAATCTGATCATTTCCGTTTTGACCAAAATATATTTCATTCAAATATAATTCAAGAATGCGGTCCTTACTATATCGATGATCGAAAATTAAAGCCATATAGGCTTCATTAAATTTACGCCACAATGATCGTGTATTATTTAAAAATAAATTTTTTACTAATTGTTGCGTTAAAGTACTTCCTCCTTGTACAGTACGACCAGAAAAAACATTTGCTAAAAAAGCACGACCAATAGAAGATATCTGAATACCATCATGCTGATAAAAATAACGATCTTCAACAGCTAACAACATATCTATTAATATATCTGGAAACCCTGATCTCGGTACAAATAATCTTTGTTGCTTATTAGGAGCATATAAAATAGATATGATCTTGGGATCAAATCGAAATAAACCAAAATTATTCTTTGTGTCTTGGTTATAAATGCGGAGTAATTTTTTTTGATTAAAAAAAAAGGATACATGCATTTCTCCTTCTTCTCCACTTGGAAAATTAAAAGGCCTACGAAATAATTCAATGTCATTATTATGTACAACAAATTCTCCTGAATGAGTAATTTTAGAGACTTGACGATACTGTAAAGTTTCCAATAAATGAATTATATCATTTTTATGATACGACATATTAGGTTCTACATTAATCATACGGCTATAAATAATCGTAGGTAATCTCCAAACCTTTCCATCAATACGACTTTGAACCTTCTTATCTAAAAATATTCCATACGCTATAATTAAAGCGATAATAAAGAAAAAAAAGCACATTACAGTGTATAAAAAAAATAAAGCTCGTTGCACAATGACAGAATGACACTTATATGATAATTGATTCATAAAAATTATATTATTGATATACGTTACAATACTCAGGTAAATTGATAATCGGTTATCATTTATTTTCCTTTGATTATACGTGATAGTAGGTCACATAATGAATCACACAAATCTACAACAATTTATGTTTATTTTAAATAAATAATTCTATCTGTTTAAATAAAACATTATGATTAGTGTTAAATAATTAATTAAAAACAAATAAATACGTGGACCACATATATATATTTTCCTACAAACAAGTTATATTAACTAATAATTAATTATTGAATAAATAAAATGGAATAACACCATAATATATTATTAATGTTTTAAATGTTTAAATATTGATCAATGCCAATGTCAATGTCAATGTCAATGTCAATGTCAATGTCAGCATTATCATAATTATAACTTGCTAAAATACAACAATATTCATACTTATGTTTCTATAAATGTAGATATCTCTCTTTATGCAATATAACTAAGTTTTTATTAAATCAGCTCTAGTACAGTATTAAACTACATCACTTATTTAAATTTAATATCAATTAAAATTTTTTACAATTTTTAATTATAAATATAATCTAACAAAATTCTGATAGCTAATAGCATTTTAATTAAAAATATCAAACAATTTTCTAATAATATGAGGCTGTTCTTTATGGAGAAGATTATAAGGAACATTTGATATATACCAAAATATCCATAATATGCAGTTAAAAAAATTCCAGTTTATATTAATGTGACTATTGCTATTAACATCTAGAATTGTGAGTATTCTTTGATACTTAATCTACTTAAATAAATATATTTTTTAAAAATTTATAAAACATCGTTAAGGATATACTGATAGTATAGATCGTTTTGGTGTTGTATTTTTAAAAAATTTTCGAATTTTTCTTATTCTAAAAAAAATAGATACAAATAAAATTAAAATAACTCGATCATACATAAAATTTCTTAAATTGATGTTTGATAAGCAAATAATTTCAATATCTGAAATTTTAAATTTTTATAATTATGACTGAATAAGAATATGATACAAAAATATCTATATTGTATATAGATAACATAGATCTTATTATTACAGATTATTTCTGATGTGAAGAAGAAATTCTTGTAATGTAATGGTAATGCTATTATCATTAATTCCAGAAGGAATTATTAATATAATATTTCTCTGAATGCAGAAATATTTAACATCATATAATCAACTTAATATATCTGTAATCATATTTTATTATACATAAATTCTTAAATGTACTTGGCGTTCATACTAGTATTTAGATTGTAATTTAAATTAAAAATCCACCATATACACAATTAACAAAATTGGATGCAATACGACACTTAATGTAATGCATTTCATTGCATGTATAATGGATATCATTCAATACAATTATAATTGTAATCCTATTATTACTCGTGATACTATCTGAAGATTAGTTAATAATATATACACCATGTGTCTTAACACCGTCTCACTTATCGTTATCAACTATTCAAGTATTATTTTTGTTTGTCATATTTGAATATATAATCAAAATGTTGATACTGTATATAAAATACACATCACAATTAAACACAATAAAAAATTAACATGTATTTTTAATATATTATTATAAAAAATATGAAATATAATTCGATTTTATGATGATATATATGAAACTATCTTACGATGAAATAACATTATTAATTTAAATTGTATAATATAAATTGGTATAAAAAATAAATTTCTTATACATTTTAATGCGATCACTTTAATCAATGATATCTTATAAAGGATTGGTACAAAAATTTATAAATAATATTTTTTTGAATATTATTTTTTAATTCTTCATTTCATTATTAATTTCTCTTAGAGAAAAGATCATAGAATGTCATAGATCCATCATACATTCATTGAATTGCTGAATATTGTTTTTCCGTAGCAAATATTTTAATTTGTTAAAAACAATGACACCAATATGTTTTTTAAAATCATTTTATTCATTATATATACAAACGCACGTAAATATTTTATTACAATATTTATAAAATCAACATAAATATGAACATACTTTTAAATACATTAAGGAAATGCTGCAATGTTAGAACGTTCATCTGATGATGTAGATCCCATAGAAACACAGGATTGGTTAAAGTCTATTTCTTCAGTTATTCAAAGAGAAGGTGTTAAGCGAGCTCAATTTTTAATGAATCAAATCATACATGAAGCCTCTAATAATGGCGTTATTATTTCTAATAATGAAATAACAAATGATTATATAAATACTATTCCAGTTGAGGATGAACCAGAATATCCCGGAGATCTAGAAATAGAAGAGCGCATATGTGCTGTTGTACGTTGGAATGCCATTATGATGGTATTGCATGCATCAAAAAAAAACTTGGATTTAGGAGGTCATATTGCCTCATTCCAATCTTCCGCTACGTTATATGAAGTGTGTTTTAACCATTTTTTTCGTGCGCGTAATAAGCACGATGGCGGTGACTTAGTATATTTTCAAGGCCATATTTCACCTGGTATATATGCCCGTGCTTTTCTTGAAGGACGATTACATGAGGACCAAATAAATCATTTTCGCCAGGAAGTAAAAAATTTAGGACTTCCTTCATATCCTCATCCAAAATTAATGCCAGATTTTTGGCAATTTCCTACAGTTTCTATGGGTCTTTCTTCAATTAGTGCAATTTATCAAGCAAAATTTTTAAAATACTTGAATAATAGAAATCTAAAAGATACCACTTTACAAACAGTATACACTTTTTTAGGAGACGGAGAGATGGATGAACCTGAATCTAAAGGAGCGCTTAATATTGCTGCTAGAGAAAAATTGGATAATTTAATTTTTATTATTAATTGTAATTTACAACGATTAGATGGCCCAGTAATAGGAAATGGAAAAATTATTAATGACTTAGAAAACATATTTAAAGGATCAGGGTGGGAAGTGATTAAAGTTATTTGGGGAAGTAAATGGGATGCATTGCTACACAAGGATACTAGTGGCAAGCTAATTCAACTTATGAATGAAACTGTTGATGGAGACTATCAAACGTTTAAATCTAAAAATGGGGCTTATGTACGTAAACACTTTTTTGGTAAATATCCAGAAACTAGCGCGTTGGTAGACGATATGAGCGACTCTGAAATTTGGGCATTAGATCGCGGTGGACATGATCCTAAAAAAGTATTTGCTGCTTTAGAAAGAGCTAAAAATAGTTCTGGAAAACCTGTTGTAATACTAGCGCATACTGTTAAAGGTTATGGTATGGGTTCTAGCGCAGAAGGAATGAACGTTGCGCATCAAATAAAAAAAATTAACATAAAAGAGATACGTTATTTTAGGGATAGATTTAATTTAAATCTCGTCAAAGATGACCAAATTGAATCTTTACCTTATTTAAAATTTAAAGAAGGCTCTCAAGAACACATATACTTACATGAGCGACGTAAAACATTACTTGGATATATTCCAAATAGGTTAGAACATACTACTAATTCTCTAGAACTACCAACATTAGAACATTTTTATCCTTTGCTAATACAACAAAATAAAGATATTTCTACTACTCTCGCATTTATACGTGTTCTAAATATATTACTAAAATACACCCCAATTAAAAATAGACTAGTACCCATAATTGCTGATGAGGGCCGAACCTTCGGGATGGAAGGGCTATTTCGTCAAATCGGTATTTATAACTCCATGGGGCAACAATACACTCCTCAAGATCATGATTTACTTGCATATTATCGTGAAGATAAACAAGGTCAGATTTTACAAGAAGGTATCAGCGAATTGGGCGCAGCAGCGTCGTGGTTAGCAGCCGCTACCTCATACAGTACTAACGACTTCCCCATGATACCATTTTATGTATATTATTCAATGTTTGGTTTTCAAAGAATCGGAGATTTTTTTTGGGCTGCTGCTGATCAACAAGCTCGAGGATTTTTGATCGGAGGAACATCTGGTCGAACTACTTTAAATGGCGAAGGATTGCAACATGCTGATGGTCACAGCCACATTCAGTCATTAACAATTCCTAATTGTATTTCTTATGATCCAGCATATGCATATGAAATTGCTGTTATTATACAAGATGGCCTCATGCGTATGTATGGAAGTAATCCAGAAAATGTATATTATTACATAACTACATTAAATGAAAAATATCATATGCCAGCCATGCCGATAGGAGTTGAAGAAGGTATTAAAAAAGGAATTTATAAGTTAGAATCTTTATCGGGAAAAAATGGAAAAATTCAATTGATGGGATCTGGTGCTATTTTACGTCTTGTTCGTGAAGCGGCTAAAATCTTATCTCAAGAATATAACGTAAGTTCTGATGTATATAGTGTTACCTCTTTTACTGAATTAGCAAGGAATGGGCAAGACTGCGAACGCTGGAACATGTTACATCCCATGGATATACCCAAAATACCGTACATTACTACCGTATTGAATGATTTTCCCACTATAGCTGCTACTGATTATATGAAATTGTTTGCAGAACAAATTAGATGTTTTATTCCAGGTCATCATTTTTTTGTATTAGGCACGGATGGATTTGGTCGATCCGACAGTCGAAAAAATTTACGACATCATTTTGAAGTAAATACAGGTTATGTGGTTACAGCCGCACTAGCCCAATTAGTAAAAAAAGGCCATATTCACGCTGATGTTGTTCTAAACGCTATCAAAATATTTGATATTGACCCTGAAAAAATTAATCCACGCCTAATATAAGAGGTAATACGATGACAATTGAAATTAATATACCAAATATTGGAGAGGATGAATTAGAAGTTACAGAAATAATGGTAAAAATAGGAGATAATATCAATGCTAATCAGCCACTTATTATAATTGAAGGTGATAAATCATCTATGGAAATACCATCTTCCTGTTCTGGTATTGTTACTAAAATTTATGTCCATGTTGGAGATAAAGTACATACAGGATCTTTGATTTTACTACTTGATGTGCGAAATCATACTAATGCTTTTACTATTAACGATAAAAAAAATGTTGTTCCTTCTCCTTATATTGTAACAAACAATGATACAAGAAAAGGAGCGATATGTAACGATATACACCATGATGCTGCGATACATGCTACACCGTTAGTACGTCATATGGCTCGTACATTTGGAATAGATTTGTCAAAAATAAAAGGTAGTGGCCGTAAGGGACGTATTTTAAAAGAAGATATTCAAAATTATATAAAAAATATCTCAATGTATTATACAAACTGTATGTCATCCATGCAATCTGATCAATTACTACCCATATTATCTTGGCCAAAGATAGACTTCAGTAAATTTGGCGATATTACAACCGTAATGCTAAGCAAAATACAAAAAACTTCTGGTGCAAATTTACAAAGAAATTGGATTATGCTGCCGCATGTAACGCAATTTGATGAAGCTGATATTACCGATTTAGAAAGTTTCAGAAAACAACAAAACATTGACATTGAAAAGAAAAAAATAAATTGCAAAATTACACTTTTAGTTTTTGTTATGAAAGCAGTTGCAAAAGCATTAGAAGAGTTGCCACGATTCAATAGTTCTTTATCTCAAGACGGCGAAACACTAATTTTAAAAAAATATATTAATATTGGCATAGCAGTGGATACTCCTAAAGGTTTATTAGTGCCTGTTCTCCATGATGTAAACAGGAAAGGTATTATTTTATTATCACAAGAGTTAGAAGAGCTTTCAAAGAAAGCTCGTACTGGGAATCAATTGACTCCTGCTAATATGCAAGGAGGAAGTTTTACTATATCCAATTTGGGGGGTATAGGAGGTACAGCTTTTACTCCAATTGTTAATGTTCCAGAAGTAGCTATTTTAGGCATTTCTAAATCTTTTATAAAACCAGTGTGGACCGGAAAAAAATTTACTCCGCGTTTAATGCTACCTTTGTCATTATCATATGATCATCGTGTTATTGACGGAGCTGATGGTGCTCGATTTATGACGCTCATTAATAAAATAATTGCTGACACAAGACTATTATCTATGTAAATTGCTAATCATATAAAAATAGATTTAAATATTTCACTTTTTTAAAAATTGTCTTTCCGTCCTTTATGGTTAAAGATAATCTCGCTTAAATTAAGTTATGATATAATAATATCCGTACCATATATAAGTTCTATACTGTAGAAATACATATTTCTATCAAACTAGATACTATAATTAATAGTTTTAATCATAAAATGAAGGGCACCATATTATGTATATAAAAATAAAAACTCAAATTCTTGTTTTAGGCGCGGGACCAGGAGGTTATTCCGCGGCTTTTCGCTGCGCTGATTTAGGTATGGATACTACAATAGTAGAACGTTATCCTGATTTAGGTGGAGTGTGTCTTAATGTTGGTTGTATTCCGTCTAAAACATTATTACATATTGCCAAATTAATTGAAACACAAAAAAAATTCAATAAATATGGTCTCCTGTCAGGAGAAACACATATCGATCTTAATAAGACGCGCTCTTGGAAAGATAAAATTATTGATCAATTGTCAAATAGTTTGAGTGCTATGGCAAAAAAACGGAACGTTAAAGTAATTGATGGGGTTGGTAAATTTATTGATAGTCATACTATTCAAGTTGAAAACAATGAAATGACCTTAGAAATAGCATTCAATTACGCTATTGTAGCAGCAGGATCACATACTGTATCACTACCATGTATTCCTAATGATCAGCGAATTTGGAATTCAACTGATGCTCTATCTTTACAATCAATACCCGAACGTTTACTAATTATAGGCTCAGGAGCTATAGGATTAGAAATGGCCACAATATATCGTGCTTTTGGATCAGAAATAGATATAGTAGAAATGTGTAATCGAATCATGCCAATTTTAGATGAAGATATTACTAATATTTTTACTAAAATAATTACTAAAAATATTAATTTAATTTTAAATACTAAAGTTAACATAGTAGAAGCTAAGAAAGATGGTATTTATGTAACTATGGAAAATAAACAAACTTTATTAAAAAATACTCAACGTTATGATGCATTATTAGTAGCAATTGGGCGCGCTCCAAATGGTAACATGTTGAATATCGAGCGTGCGGGAGTAAATGTAAATGAATATGGTTTCATTCCTGTAGATAAGCAGATGCGTACTAATGTTCAACACATTTTTGCTATTGGAGATATTATTGGATATCCAATGCTAGCTCATAAAAGTATTCATGAAGGACATGTAGCTGCAGAAGTTATTTCCGGTAAAAAACGTTGTTTTGATCCAATAATAATTCCATCCATTATATATACTGATCCAGAAATAGCGTGGGTTGGATATACTGAAAAAAGTGCTCAAGAAAAAAATATAGATTATGAAGTTGCACTTTTCCCTTGGATGGCTTCAGGTCGAGCAATTACTGAAGATTGTAAAGAAGGCATAACCAAATTAATTTTTAATAAAAAAACGAACAGAATTATTGGGGGATCAATATTAGGCGCGAATGCTAGTGAAATATTAGGAGAAATTGCATTAGCCATTGAAATGGGATGTGATGTAGAAGATATTACTCTAACCATTCATGCCCATCCAACCTTATATGAATCAATAGCATTAGCAGCATCTATTCATAATGGATCAATTACTGATTTGCCTAATATAAAAAAACAAACACAATAAATTTCACATGATTCTTTAAAATTTTAAATAAATAAATTAACTTACAAATAATACTTTATCGTTGTATAGTCTATTGCAATTCATAAGGTAATTTATAAGGTATATAACGAAGTTCATTGGTATGATGAATACATACAATGAATAATGAATAAATAAATACATTACTTATAACTATATATTTATACGCTCGGGATACAAGTATTTATCTACAAAATATATACATAATCATAAAATTTTTTACTATTATTAATACGTAATACAGTTAACAAACAATAAAAGTATTCATAATTTAAAGAATGTCGTCAAGTGTTGATGTGTGAAGTTAAAAGAATATTGTTATGATTTAATTAAACAGCATGAAAATATACATGGGGTTTAAATTGATAAAACTTTATTTTTTGATAAACAGTAACCAATATTGCCATATTAACAGAAAAAGTAACGTATACGATTTTAGATTTCTACGGATGAAATATACATATATAATTAATATATTTTACATATATTCATTTGGGATGCAGAAAGTATATGATCTCATAATTATAAGATACAATATTTTCTCTTTAGTTTTAAAGAGAAAATATTGTAAGTGCTGCTTGTATGAACTATAATCGATAATTCTTATCTTCACATCCCTTATAAGTATATAAGGGTCTTTTATTACAACTCACAAAAGACATTGATGATATTTTTTGCTCTTACTTAATAAGATCTTATCAACGAAAAAACTTATATAAATTAAATAGTGATACTTTGACTACTAAACATCATATAACCATGCTAGATTCATGATATATTTAAAATAAATTTTTATAAATACTTAAAATTGAATTTTTCGCTATTAGCATCTAAAATAGAAAAATTATCAAATTTGAAAATATAGCAAACATTTAAACTACCGAATATAATCAAAATAACTTTCAAATTCAATAGTAATATTATGTAATTAATACGATTGAATAAATTTTAATTTTTTAATTAATAATATTAAATCAATTAATAATATTAAATCTATAAGGATCAACATCCTTTTTGGCTATTTGCGAATGCCCGATATATTTCAATGCAACTATTGATAGACTATATATCAACAGCTATTCGCATTCATCAAGAAATAATGAAAACACCACATTTATTAGGATAATAAACTAAATATTAACTAATTTTGAAAATCATAAATTATCTATATACCAAACGACATCGGTAAGTATACATTTTTATTATCAATACATTCATGTATCGTAATATTCACAATATTTATGTACTTAAGTACATGACAACTAAACATTAAATATTTTTTGTAATCGTAAAATTTTTGTTAAATATATTCTAATTAAAAATAAAATATTTTAATACGTTTTCTACATATAACACTTATGTATAAATATAAAGCGTACTTATTACATAAAACATAACAAATTAGGCATAATAAACATTATATCAAAAAATTTTTATATATATATATTATTAATTATAAAAATTTTTATTAATTACTTTAAGCAAAAATAACAAAATTTTTCTAAAGCTACATGAATTTTTATAAATTACAGTAAAAAAATAATAAAAAATGTGTTATTTGATTAAATTTTTAACAATCATATCAATATATCTGCCGCATTAAACGAACGACACACAGGTACCAATACTGTCAATATCATTAGATCTTTAGTTGAATATATATCGTCTAATTTATTTTTAAAAACAACACATACAACAGTCTATATATAATATATATATTTTCATTTTTATTATTCCTGCCAAAAATCTAAATCATTTTTAGGTACAGTTTTAACGATATCTGTTATAACGCTCCCATTAGGAAAAATGAAATTATTATCTAATGCCATCAATGGATAAAGTACGAACTCTCGATTAAGCAAACCATGATGCGGTATTGTCAATTCAGTACTATATGTAAAGTATTTTCCAAATAGTAAGATATCTAAATCTAAAGTACGTGGCTGCCATATAAGAGAATCCCGTGATCGTCGTGCACGTCCTTGTTTTCGTTCGATATATTGCATATGACTTAATAATCCTTTTGGAGATAAATTAGTATCTAGAATTATTATCGCATTTAGAAAATCGGGCTGATTTTTATCTCCTAATGGCAGACTACGATAATAGGAAGAAAAATCTATAAGTCTAGTCATTGGAAGCTTAGAAAGAGACCAGATAGCACGATCCGCTTGTTGTTTTGGATTTAACAGATTACTACCAATGCTGACCCAAACTCGTTCCATTTTATTATATATTCCAATAAATTATCAAATTACCGACCCCTTCATTTTCATGAAAAAACTTTAAATAATATCAAAATTAAAACATCACATAAATATTTAGATAAACAATGTCTGTAATGTACATTACATCAGAAAAAATAGAAACTAAATCAATAGTCATAATAAAATTATATCTACGGTATTCAAAAACTAATTTTCCAGAATTATATCATATAACGCACATATAAATTTAGTTTTATTAACAATTTATCCGGTCATTTGTTTTTCTTTAATTTCTTCTAAAGTTTTACAATCAATACATAAATCAGCTGTTGGACGAGCCTCTAATCTTCTGATGCCGATTTCTACATCGCATGAAGCACAAAATCCAAATTCATTTGTATCTATTTTTTTTAAGGTTTTTTCAATTTTTTTAACAAGTTTATATTCTCTATCTCGATTACGTAATTTAATATTGAATTCTTCTTCTTGCACCGCTCTATCTACTGGATCTGGAAAATTGATAGATACCTGATCTTGCGCACATAACGCAAAATATCCTAAATCTTTTTTGAGTTGATTTTTCCATGTTTTAAGGATACGTTTAAAATGTAAAAGTTGATCAGAACTCATATATTCTTCATTAGGTTTTCGTTGATATGGTGTAACTCCAGCAATTATTAATACATTCAAAGAAGAACGTCTACGACTGCTCGGTGATTTTGTTGACATATATTTGCTCCTGTATATATATTAAAAGCAATTCATATCAATATTTTCTTTAAAATTTCATTATTTTTATGTAATTTCTCCAATATTTTTAAACACATGATGAATTTTAATTTTTATTAAAAAGTGATAATTATATTATATTTAAATCTAATATAATAGATATATATGTCATAAATGTTTATTACCACAAATATTTATGAAATATATGTAGGATCACAAATTAACCCGTATTGGTTATATCATTATTTATGTGTAATAATTTATTGATATATATTATGTACAGGTTTATAACCAACTTTTACGTTATTCAAATGAATTTAATAAAGAATTATCATTAATTATAGAAAATTTTTTAATTGCGTAATAAGATCATCAATAAATTTTATTGAGGCTTAAAATATTGCAAAAAATAAACAGTATTATTTGGATATTTATAAAAAACTATTTTTTACTATAAAAATAAGATGTCATTATATAAATTTGTCAGATATCGTTCTAAATATTCTTAATATTAATTTAATTTTATAATTTTTATAAAAAAATTTCATAAAAACATTTTTTATTTAATAACACACATCACATTATGTCTTATATTGTTGCGCTTACCGGTGGTATTTGTTCTGGAAAAAGTGTTGTTGCTAAAAAATTTTCTAATTTATCAAAGAAAGTATCCGTAATAGATGCTGATGTGATTTCTAAAAACATCACGCAACCTGGCAGCATTGCTTTACGTATGATAACAAAACATTTTGGACCCCACATTTTATTTTCTAATGGATCATTAAATAGATCCATGTTAAAAAAAATTATTTTTTTCAATCCTAAAGATAAAGAATGGCTTGAACAATTGTTGCATCCGCTTATTAGAAAAGAAACGCAAAAAACAATAAATATCTTATCCAATCGATCATCTTATATTTTATGGGTTGTTCCATTGTTAATAGAAAATAATTTACAAAAATATGCAGATCACATACTAATGATAGATGTACACGTTGATATTCAGTTAAATCGAATTATCAGTAGAGATAAAATACACAAACAATATGCTGAAAATATTTTATTATCACAAGTATCCCGTCAGCATAGATTAAACTATGCTGATAATGTTATTGAAAATAACAAAAGTATTGACGGAATGACACAACATATTCATAATCTCCATCGAGATTATCTTAAGGCAGAAAAAACAACTACTAAAAAAACTATTTTTAGTAAATGAAATAACACGTAAAATTATACCATATTTATATTGTAGCAAAAAAAACAGCATACGAAATTGTTTGTTATAAATAACACAACAACGTTTACATAAATTATAATTATAACATCATAATCATACGTATATATACATTTATATTTTACAAAAATTTACTACTTATAGATTCAATTTAAATGTGATGATTTAAAAAATAATATCAACTTATATTTACTATGTAACTGATTACAATAATGTTAAAATCAAAATATTTTGTATATATCAATGACGTTTATTTACGATTTTACCATGACATTCTTTAAATTTCTTATTAGATCCGCAAGGACAAGCATCGTTGCGACTCACTGTTTTATTCTTAGTTAATGTATGTTGATTTAAAAAATGATCTATCGATAACAATTTAGTATTCATTACTTGCGTATTTATAGATTGAAAATCATTATATTTATTAGTTGAATTTAAAATAGATTCTTTTTTATTGAATAATTCTATTACTAACTTGCTCACTTCGCTTATTACTTCATATTTTAAATGATCTAACATTTTAGTAAACATAGAGAATGATTCTCTTTTGTATTCCTGTTTCGGATCTTTTTGTGCATACCCTCTCAAATGAATTCCTTGACGCAAATAATCCATTGACGCTAAATGCTCTTTCCACAGTACATCAAACGTTCTCAACATAATTTCTTTTTCAAAAGAACACATAATATCTATTCCAATTATTTTTCTAGTATGTTCATATTTCTGTGTCATATTTTCTAATATACGTTGACGTAATATTTCTTTTTCTTCATATAATCTGGGCTCTACCTCTATCCATTTTAGAAGAGGTAACTCTAAACAAAAATCTTTTTCCAAACATTCTTCTAATTTCATTACATCCCTTTTGTTCTCTATAATTTCTAAAGGAATATAAATATTAAATAATTTTTCAACAACATCACAACGAATATTTCTAATAATATCACTGATATCTGATATATTTAATAATTTATCACGTTGTTCATAAATAACACGACGTTGATCATTAGCTACATCATCATATTCTAATAATTGTTTTCTAATATCAAAATTACGATTTTCTACTTTTTTTTGAGCATGAGCAATAGCTTTAGTAATCCATGGATGTTCAATAGATTCTCCTGATTTCATTCCTAATTTTTTCATCATGTTCACTAATCTATTAGAAGCAAAAATACGTATTAATGAATCTTCCATGGATAAATAAAATCTAGACGAACCTATATCTCCTTGTCGTCCAGATCGTCCACGCAATTGATTATCAATACGGCGAGATTCATGCCGTTCAGTACCAATGACATGTAACCCTCCAGATTTTAATACTGCGTGATGACGTTTTTTCCAATCAGATTTAATTTTTAAAATTTTACATGTATTTGCTTTATGCAACGCAGTAATTTCTGCCCGCCAATTTCCTCCTAATATAATGTCAGTGCCGCGCCCAGCCATATTCGTAGCAATAGTTACTGCACCAGGATATCCTGCTTGTGCTATAATATCTGCTTCTGCAGCATGAAATTTCGCATTTAAAACTTTATGCATAATTCCGATCTGACTTAAAGCATGAGAAATAATTTCAGATTTTTCAATGGATATAGTTCCCACCAACACTGGCTGGTTTCTCTTAACACAATCTTTGATATCATTAATGATAGCCTCAATCTTTTCATGTTCCGTCATATAAATTATATCTGGAAAATCATTACGAATCATAGGACGATTAGTCGGTATAACGATAGTATCTAATTTATAGATAGATTGAAATTCAAATGCTTCAGTATTAGCGGTGCCGGTCATACCAGATAATTTTTCATATAAACGAAAATAATTTTGAAATGTAATTGAAGCTAATGTTTGATTTTCATTTTGAATAGTTACATGTTCTTTCGCTTCGATTGCTTGGTGCAATCCATCTGACCATCGACGACCAGGCATAACTCGTCCTGTGTGTTCATCAATAATAAGTATTTCGCCATTTTTAACAAGATAATCCACTTCACACGTAAATAAAATGTGAGCACGAAATGCTGCATTAACATGATGCATCAATATAATATTATCTGATGAATACAACGATTCCCCTTGGTTCATGATTCCAGATTTAATTAATAATTGCTCTATTAATACTAATCCATTCTCAGTCAGAATAACTTGTCTGGATTTTTCATCAACTGTGAAATATTCTTCTTTTTGTAAATTATCTATATTTCTTTTATTTTTTTGAATTATGCTAAAGACTAATTCATTGATTTTTGAATATAATAAAGAAGTATCATCTGATGGTCCAGAAATAACTAATGGAGTACGAGCTTCATCAATCAAAATAGAATCTACTTCATCTATTAACGCATAATGCAATCCTCGTTGTACCCGTTCTTCTGGGACAAAAACCATATTATCGCGTAAATAATCGAAACCGTATTCATTGTTTGTGCCGTAGGTAATATCTGCTGTATACGCTGCACGTTTCATAGATGCTGATAGTCCCGGTAAATTAATTCCAACAGTCAATCCTAAAAATTCAAATAACGGTTTATTATTTATTGCATCTCTATGTGCTAAATAATTATTAACTGTAACAATATGTACTCCTTGACCACTTAATGCATTCAAATAAGCAGGTAAAGTAGCAGTTAAAGTTTTTCCTTCTCCAGTTTTCATTTCCGCAATACATCGACTGTTAAGAACTATTCCTCCCAACAATTGGACATCAAAAAGACGTATATTAAATATTCTCTTAATAGATTCTCGTACTACAGCAAATGCTTGTGGTAATAAATTCTCGAGGTTTTTTACACCTGATTCAATAGATTTGCGAAACTCATTCGTTTTAGAAGCAAGTTGACTATCATTTAACTTTTGTATATCTTTTTCCATATAATTTATCATATCCACCACTTTCTTCATACGAAGTAACACGCGATCATTTCTATTTTTAAAAATTTTAGTAAATAATTTAAATGGTGTTAACATGACAATTTATATCTCATTACAATGGCAGCACATTATTTAAATAATGTGCAACAATTACATATTTTCCGTTCATAATACATACGACTACAAGGAAAATTTTAATAAAAATTGTAAAATAATACTAATTTACAATTTATCAAAATAAATGTTAATAAATTGTAATAAAATACATGATAAATATAAATTTTTATTTATTTAAAATCCATGTGCATATCTTTTCTTAAACATATTACAAACATGATACTATTATTAATAGTTGATTAGAATAGTTCTATTATTCTAAGACTGAAATATATTATACAAATTTAAAAAATTTTAAAGCAATTACTAATTAATTATTACAATTGTCATTGTATTGTACAGATATATAAAGATATATGATGAGTATCAAAAAATATCTTAATCTGACGATACCAAAAATTTCTATAAATACAAATAAAGGAAATTACAATATCAAAAATATTAGTTTTCTAATTTGTATAATACATGTTATATACATGTAACACTTATTATAATCGTAACAATATATGATGTATTAAACGATTAATAAACTCAGTAAAATTGAAAATAAATTATAATCTAAATTCTTTATTACAGTATTTATTATACATTTACCTAAGTAATCTTTAATATTTTTAATCTAAAAAACTATAGATAAAATATGTAAATAAACATACAGTTGCATATATTTATATAAAAAAGAACCTCGATCAAAATACATAATATCTATAAATAAATCTAGGTAAATTTGTATGCTAAAATTTAGAATGATTATTATTATATTCTATATTCAAAGATACGATTAAATCTTAAAATACTAAAGGTAAGTCAGATGCGTTAGAAAAAGTAGCAAGTTCCCATGCTTCTTGGCATGACAAAACAGTTTTTAATAATTTATTATTTAAGGTATGTCCCGATTTAAAAGCAATAAAAGAACCAATAAGATTATGTCCACACATAAATAAATCCCCAATAGCATCAAGCATTTTATGACGGACAAATTCATCATCAAAACGTAAACCATCTTCATTAAGTACACGATAATCATCAATTATTATAGCAGAATTAAAACTTCCTCCTAAAGCAAATCCACGAGATTGTAAATCTTTAATATCGCGCATAAAACCAAAAGTACGTGCTCTACTAATATTATGAACAAAAGATGCTGAAGAAAAATTAAAAAAACAATGTTGTGTATCCACATTGATAGCTGGATGATTGAAATCAATAGTAAAATCAAGCGTAAAACCATTAAACGGCCTTAATTCAGCCCATTTTTCTCCATCTTCAACACGTACTGTTTGTTTTAATCGAAGAAATTTTTTTGCACTATTAAGTTCTTCTATACCAGCATCCAATAACAAACACACAAAAGGACTAGCGCTACCATCCATTATTGGAACCTCAGGAGCATTGAGTTCTATAATAATATTGTCAATACCCAATCCTGCTTGAGCAGCACTTAAATGTTCAACAGTAAAAATCTGAACACCATATTCATTAATCAAACATGTACATAACACGGTGTTTCCTACTGATTTCACATTAACTTGAAGATCTACAGGAGGATATAAGTCAGTACGACGATAAATAATTCCAGTATTTGCTGAAGTAGGACGTAAAGTTAACGTAACTTTTTTACCGGTGTGTAAACCTACACCAGTAGTTTGCACAACGCGTTTCAATGTTCGTTGTTTTATCATTATATCATCTCATGCAATTATTGTAATATTTACTTTATTAGTAAATCACTATATGTATATTGCATTTGTTATACAAATTACTCATTTACACTATTATCTCTAGTTAGTCTGCTTGTTTTCTTAGAAAAGCAGGGATATCTAAATAATCTACATCTTTATCAAGAGTTGTACTTTGATGATCTACCGTATTAGATGATGCATGTCTTGATTCTTTAAAAAATGTAGATGCTCTTTGGGGGGAATGATTATGATAATGATTATCTCGTACTACCTTTTTTTCTTCTTTAGTATTAGATAACATAACATCCGAACGTTTATCGATACCAATTCCTGTTGCTACTACAGTAACACGTAGTTCATTATTTATATCTGGATCTAAAGCAGTCCCGATTACTACTGTAGCGTTATCAGAAGCAAAAGAACGTATAGTATTGCCTACAGTTTCAAATTCATCTAACCGTAAATCTAAACCAGAAGTGATATTCACCAAAACACCACGAGCTCCAGATAAATCAATATCTTCTAATAAAGGGCTCGCGATAGCTAACTCTGATGCTTCCTCTGCTCTATCATCACCACATCCTACTCCAGCTCCCATCATAGCATATCCCATTTCTGACATTACTGTGCGTACGTCCGCAAAATCTACATTCATTAAGCCCGGTCGAGTAATTAATTCCGCAATACCTTGCACGGCACCTTTTAACACGTCATTAGCAGCGCTAAAAGCATCTAGTAATGACACCCCGCGCCCTAAAACTTTTAATAACTTATCATTTGGAATTGTTATTAATGAATCTACATATTTAGATAATTCAGAAATTCCTTGTTCAGCAAATGTCATACGTTTTTTTCCTTCAAAATTAAAAGGTTTAGTAACTACAGCCACAGTCAAAATACCTAAATCTTTGGCCACCTCTGCTATTATCGGGGCAGCACCGGTTCCAGTGCCTCCACCCATACCTGCAGCAATAAATACCATATCTGCACCTTCTATAGTAGCCCTTAATACATCACGATCTTCTTCTGCAGAATTACGACCAATTTCTGGATTAGCACCCGCTCCTAATCCTTTAGTAATAGAACTACCAATTTGAATAGTTTGACCTACTGTCATTTTTCTTAAAGCTTGGGCATCAGTATTAACAGCAAAAAAATCTACACCTTCGATACGCTCACGTAACATATGTTCAACTGCATTACTACCGCCTCCGCCAATACCAACAACTTTAATTACTGCATCACTAGTTAATTCCATTGGTTCAAACATAGTTTTCTCCATATTACTTCAGTTATTTTAAAAAATTAATTTTAACGGATTCAGCATATTTTGTACTCATAGCAACTAAAATTCTTTTTTTAACCAATTGTTTACTTTTCTTATCCAACCTTTAATTGTTATTCCTTTTTCTATATCTACCTCATTATTCAAATGAGATTCTTTCCCATAATGTAATAATCCAATAACAGTAGAATAATGAGGCCTTTTTATATCATCTGTTACCCCGTTTGTATTTATAGAAGATGCGATACGAACTTGTGTATGAAACACTTTTTGTGCACAAGCTGATAATCCATCTATAAGAGATGCACCTCCTGTTAACACAATTCCTGCTGCAAGATGATGTTTAATATTAAGTTGACGAAGTTGTGATTGTAACTGTAATATTTCTTTATTAACCAACATCATCAATTCAATATATCGAGGTTCAATGATTTCTGCCAACATATGACGTTGCAAAATACGAGGAGGCCTGCCTCCGACGCTTGGAACTTCAATATTTTCTCCTTTACTAATTAATGATTCTAAAGCACAACCATAACGAACTTTAATTATTTCTGCATCCGATAATGGTGTTCCAAAAGCATAGGCAATATCACTAGTGACTACATTTCCAGCATATGGAATAACTTTGGTATGACGTAAAGCTCCAGCAGTATATATTGCTATATCCATGGTACCACCACCAAGATCTACCACACAAACACCCAATTCACGTTCATCTTCTGTTAACACAGCATGGCTTGAAGCTAATCCAGAAAATATCAATTGATCTACTTGTAATCCACATCGCTCTACTGCTTTGACGATATTTTTAGCCATATCATTATGGCAAGTAATTAAATGGACTTTGGCTTGCATTCTAACTCCAGATAATCCAACTGGATTCTTAATGCCCTCTTGATAATCGATAGCATAATCCTGCGGAATGACATGTAATATTCGATGTTCATCACGTACTCTAACTGATTTAGCTATGTGTACTACATTATCCACATCTGATTGTGTCACTTCCTCTTCTGAAATAGGTACCATACCTATTTCATTTTTACAACTAATATGTTTGCCAGACAAAGAAAGGTAAACAGATGAAATTTGACAACCTGCCATTAGCTCTGCTTGATTAATAGAATATTGTACACATTTTATTACTGATTCTAAATTGTTCACTCCTCCCTTGTCCATGCCTCGTGACGGGCAATACCCTAACCCAATAACATTTACTATTCCATCAGGCAAAATTTCACCTATCATCGTAGCAACTTTAGCTGTTCCAATTTCCAATCCTACTAATAATTTTTTATCTGAAGCTTTGATCATATTTGTGATTGCCTTTATTTATTTTTTCTTCTATTTACCACGAAGTTACAGGAGTGACCGAATTTGAGCTCCATCTTACAGCAAATCCTGAACGATAACGTAAATCTATATAATCAATACATGTATTATTGTTGTTAATTTTCTGAAAAAGAATAGGATAAATTCTAATGAAATAATATAATCGTTCGATTATATTATTTCTACCTAATTTTAGATGGATATTATCCTGCAAAATCAGTTGCCATGAGTAGCGTGTATCCATTTGTACTGATTTTATTTGAAATTTGATAGATTTTAATATCTCATTAAACGCATAATAATTAGCCAATACTGCCCGCTCGCTGCCTTCTGGTCCATACAAAGATGGCATCACTTTTTTGTCGTTATCTTGATATTCTTTAGGTACTTTAAATATAATTCCTGTTGTACTAATTATGTGAAAATCATTCCAATATGTTAAAGGAATATATTCTATTATATGAATTTTTAATGTGTCCGGCCATTGTTTCCTAACACTAACTTGCTGAATCCATGGCAAACTTTCAATTTGTTTTTGGATAATGTTAACATCCTGTGTTATAAATGTACCTAATACTCCTAGTTTTACTATAAGCTGATGGATATCAGTGTCAGTAGTATAATGCCGTTTCCCAGTTACTATCATGTAAGATACAGGGTTACAACAAACATTATGAATCCATTCTCTTATTTTATAAGAACTCCAAACAATACTAATTGTAGCAACAAATATTAGTATCCAATCTAATAATTGATGCTGCAATCTATACCTTTTTTTTAAAACATATTTAATTATCACTCGGTTATGCACCTCAATCCTAATTGAGGTGTATTAGTAAACCCACTCTTTGCGTATTCTTATTTTCATAAAAATTTATTATTGTGTTTCGTTTTTACATTCTGTCATTTCGTATCATTAAGAATCATAATTATCATATATTTATGATTAATCGTTTTTAACAATTAATCTACGCACAACCTCCCCTATTGTACCAGCTCCTTGAATTAAGAGCAAATCGTTATTTCTTAAGAGTCTGAATAACGCTCCTGATAACATTTTCGTATTTGATATAAATGTTGGATTAATCTTACCAAATTCACGAATTGCATGACATAAGGATTGACTATCTGCTCCTAAAATAGGTGGTTCCCCAGCGGAATAAACATGTAATATCAAAAGAATATCTACATTAGAAAGTACATCAATAAAATCATAATACAATTCTTTTATACGCGTATATCGATGAGGTTGAAATACCATAACCAACCGTCTATCAGGCCATCCGGTCCGGATCGCTACAATAGTAGCATGTAACTCAGCCGGATGATGTCCATAATCATCTATCAACAGAATTTCTCCTGTTTGGTCATTTATTTTATTTAAAGAATAATAACCTAAATTTTCAAAACGGCGATGTGTTCCTTGAAAATCCAACATAGTTTTGAGAATAATTTTATCACTGATTCCTTCTTCAGTTGCTACTGCAATAGCAGCTGTAGCATTCAACGCATTATGACAACCAGGGGCATTTAAAGTAACCTGTAGTTTTGTTTGATTGAAACGCGATACGGTAAAACTACTTTTTTCTATATGTTGACGATAATTAAAAATATGCAAATTAGCATTTTTATTAAAACCATAAGTGATTATCTTCCTTTTAATTTTAGGTAAAATCTCACAAATTACTGGATCATCAATACACACTATAGCATACCCATAAAATGGTAGGTTGTGTAAAAAATCAATAAATGCTTTTTTAAGATATTCAAAATTTCCTTGATACTCATGTATATGGTCAGTATCAATATTGGTAATCACCTCCACCATAGGATGCAAATGCAAAAATGAATTATCACTTTCATCTGCTTCTACGATTAAATAACGACTATATCCAAGCCGAGCATGCACACCTTCTGATTTGACTATGCCTCCGTTTATAAACGTTGGATCTAATCCTGCTGCAGTATAGATATTAACTATCATTGTAGTAGTAGTAGTTTTCCCATGCGTTCCAGAAATAGCTATTCCATGTCTAAATCTCATTAGTTCGGATAACATTTCCGCACGCTTAATAACGGGAATACGAGCTTGTTTAGCAGCTAAAATTTCAGGATTATTTGGGTGAATAGCGCTGGATACAACAATAACATTGGCGTTGTTTATATTACTATATTTATGTCCAATAAAGATTTTCACCCCTAATTCAAATAAGTGCCGTGTCGTGCTACTATATACAATATCAGACCCAGTAATACAATAACCTTCATGTGCCAATATTTCTGCAATTCCACACATTCCGGTTCCGCCTATACCAACAAAATGTATTTTCCTAATACGATTCATCAATGGTATAGCATTGACCGGGTTAGATAATAGTATGCCTGACATATCTATTCAATATACTTTCAATATTTTTCTATTTATAAAGATGACATTATTAATATATTTATTTTTTTAAGTATTCAATGATTACTTGGGAAACTTGTTGAGTTGCATTAGGCGCAGCTATGCTTCTAGCACGTTGAGCCATACTACATAATGTTTTTCGATCCCAAGATTCTAACATTGCGCTAACAACATCACTTGTAAAATTTTTTTGTTCAATAATTTTTGCTGCTCCTGCTTGCACTAATGGCACGGCATTCCAATATTGCTGACGATCTTTATGATGTATAAAAGGTACAAATATTGCTGGTAACCCTACAATAGATACTTCGCTTACTGTTAATGCTCCAGCACGGGATATCAATATATCTGCCCAAGCATATGCTTGGGCTATATCATCAATAAATTTTACAATTCTATGATAGCTTTGTTTTATTTTTTGATAAGCCCATATTACTTTTTTGAAATCTTGTTCTCCAACTTGGTGCCATATGATCAATTTATCAGACAATTTCTCAGCCATATTTGGGATAGTTTTATTTAATATATGCGCGCCTTGACTGCCTCCAATCACTAAAACACGAATAGGACCAACACGACCTTTCCATCGTCTAGATGGATTTGGAACAGCTAATATTGCTCGTCGTATTGGGTTTCCTACCATTTTAGCATTAGGAAAAGTACCAGGAAATCCTTGCAATACTTTTTTAGAAAAAATTGATAAATACCGATTAGTTAAACCGATAATTCTATTTTGTTCGTGTATTATCAATGGAACACCGCATGTCCATGCTGCTAATCCACCGGGTCCGGAAACATATCCACCCATACCTAATACTATATCAGGTTTCCAATATTTTATAATTTTTCGTGCTTGATATATTGCTAAACAAATAAACAATGGCATAATACACTTAATATGTAATTTTTCACCATTCCATCCGTTAATACGAATAAATTTAATATCGATTCCATATTGAGGAACTAACTTCGATTCAATGCGATCTGCAGTACCTAGCCAAACAACTTGATACCCATGATTAATTAAATAATGAGCCACCGACAACCCTGGAAACACATGCCCCCCACTACCACCCGCTACAATCATAATTTTCTTTTTTTGATTCATATTTTTGTGCACTTCAAAAAAGCTTGATTTTTAGATAAACGTGTCTCGAAATCTATTCGTAGCAACTGCATGCTTGCCATTACTGTAATCAAAAAACTAGACCCTCCATAACTAATAAATGGCAATGTTAATCCTTTTGTAGGTAATATTCCGCTAACAGTGCCCACATTAATAAAAATTTGCAATCCAAACCACATGCTAATAGAACAGGCTAAAATACCAGAAAATCTGTGATTAATATTCAAAGCACGATGACCAATAATCATAGCGCGAAGCACAATTATAAATAACATAAATAACACTAAAATCGCTCCAAAATATCCTAATTCTTCCGCAAGAATAGAAAAAATAAAATCAGTATGAGCTTCAGGTAAATATTCTAATTTCAGCACAGAATTTCCTAGCCCCTCTCCAAAACATTTTCCACGACCAAAAGCTATTAATGATTGAGTTAATTGATAACCATTGCCAAATGGATCTTTCCATGGGTCCCAAAAAGTAAGTATACGTTGTATGCGATAAGGTTTAATCACAATTAAAGGTATAATTAAAAATATATTGAATACAAAAACCAATATTAATTGACATAACTTAGCGCCAAAAAGAAATAATATAGACAGAGTAGTAATAAAAAGAATAATAATGCTACCAAAATCAGGTTGCGCTAGCAATAATACAGCTAATATAATCATTATTACTATAGGTTTACATATACTCCAAAATTTGGTACATACTTCTTTTGATTTACGTTCTAAATAGTTAGCAAGATAGCAAATAAAAGATAATTTTGATAATTCCGCAGGCTGAATACACAATGTACCCCACATTATCCAACGCGATGCTCCATTAGTAGAATTATTTAAGATTAATGCGGTTATCAACATGATACAGCTACACAGCAACATTATAGCACTATAATTCTGCCAAACTATTATGGGTATCTTTAAAATAATTACAGATAATAAAAATGTCACGCTGTAATAAACAATGACACGTTTTATGAAATAACATGGATCATTCGCTAATCGCATACCAGTAGGGATTGATCCGGAACTAATAATAACAAACCCAATTCCAATTAATCCCAACAGCAACCAAAAAAATATACGATCATATAATACATGAATGTTTGATGATTTTTTTTTACCCAATTTTAATGGACGATTAATAATTTTTGTTTTAAAGAGCCTCATTATCTAAATTCTCGCGCAAAACAAGTAAATATCAGTCCACGCATTTCAAATGATTTAAATTGATCTAAACTAGAACAAGCCGGAGATAATAAAACGATATCCTTCGCTTTTATACGACGATTAATAATACGCATTGCTTGAATCATTGTATTTGTTAAAATAACATCACTAAATCCTAATGTCGTCAATAATAATCCATCTTTTCCAAAACAATAAAGATGTATCTCATGTTGTTTAATCAAATGTTTTAAAGAAGAAAAATCAGCTAATTTACCATCACCTCCTAATATTAAATGTAACGTACCGCATAACTTTAAATTGTTGATCGCTTCTTTGGTAGCGCTGACATTAGTAGCTTTGGAATCATTAATCCAACTCACTCCATGATTTTTATAAATCAATTGACAACGATGCGCTAAACCAGAAAATTGGCACAATACTTTTAAAGAAACAGAACGAGGAATCTTGATGATATCCGATAATGCTAAAGCAGATAATGCATTTATATAGTTAATACGATTATTAATTCTCATTTCAGAACAATTAAGCACATATTCATTGTATGCAACTATCCAGGTGTGTCCTTTATAATATTTCAGATAATAATCTGCAGAATCTTCGTTTTCACCAAAACTTATACAATAATCATATTCATGATATATAGGTATCGTTAAAAAATCTAAAGCGTTCATCACGCAAATTTTAGCATTTTTATAAATCCTTTGCTTAGAAAACCAATATTGCTTTAATCCTCCAGGATAATGATCCATATGATCTTCACTAACATTTAAAATTGCAGCTGCTATTGCACGTAAACTATAGGTTGTATCTAACTGAAAACTTGAAATCTCCAGTATATAGAGTTGATACGATTTATTTAATAAAGAAAGCACAGGTACACCTATATTTCCTGCTACACCAACATGCCATCCAGCGATCCTAGCCATTCTGGAGACCAATTGGGTTACTGTACTTTTTCCATTAGATCCAGTAATAGCTATTATCGGTGCAGTTGCTTCACGAGTAAATAATTCAATATCACCAATAATTTCTATTCCTAATTTTAAAGCTTCAATTAAAACTGGATGATCTAACCGTACTCCAGGGCTAACTACAATCAGCGTAGCACTCAACAACCATATATCATTAAATGCCCCCAAATAACACTGTACAACATGAGGTATTTTTTTTATTCCGGGAGGATATATACGAGTATCTATTACTTTCGGTATTACGCCACGATCTAAAAAAAAATTAACACAAGATAAACCCGTAATCCCCAAACCGATAATTACAACTTTTGATCCTCGGTAATTACGCATATTTTTATTGCCGTATCTTTAAAGTAATTAATCCTACAAAAACTAACATTAAAGATATGATCCAAAATCGCACTATAATACGGGGTTCTGGACAACCTTTTAGTTCAAAATGATGATGAATTGGTGCCATTTTAAATATCCGTTGCCCAAATAATCTAAAATAAATTACTTGTAAGATCACAGATAAAGTTTCTATTACAAACATACCGCCCATAATTAATAATAAACATTCTTGATGTAACAACACTGCAATTATCCCAAGTGTACCTCCAAGTGATAAAGAACCTACATCGCCCATAAATATCTGAGCAGGATAAGTGTTAAACCATAAAAACCCAAGACCAGCTCCAATAATAGCAGAACATATAATTATTAATTCTCCAGAAAAGCAAATATAAGGAATATTTAGATGACTAGCAAAGTGAATATCATTGCTTATCCATGCAACTACAGCCAATCCAGCTGCAACGAACATTATAGGCATAATCGCTAACCCATCTAAACCATCAGATAAATTCACGGCATTACTTGTCCCAACAACAACGAAATATGCTAAAAAAATATACCAAATACCCAATTGAGGCATAAAATTTTTAAAAAATGGCACTATTAATTGTGTAGATGTAAGACTGCGATCTGACATAAAGATAATAATGACTAATGTTAAAGCAATTAAGGATTGCCAAAAGTATTTATGTAACACACTCAAACCCTTAGAACTTTTCTTTTTAATTTTTAAAATGTCGTCAGTTAAACCCAATATTCCGTATGTTATTAGTATGAAAAATACATACCATACATATATATTTGATAAATCAGCGCACACCATTACTGATATGACAATAGAAAGAATCAGCACAATTCCACCCATAGTAGGTGTACTTTGCTTTTGAGTATGTGATTTTGGTCCATCACAACGCACTATTTGAAAAAAACACAAATTATGAAACCATGTAATTACACAATGACCTATCCCTAAAGAAATAAACAATGCTGATAAAAAACTAATAATAGCTCTGAAAGTTAAATGACAAACAATATTAAATCTGGATGAATATAGTGCTAATACATTCTCTGTTAGCCAAAATAACATTTTGATTCATCTCGAATAGCATTTATTATTTGCTCCATTTTAAAGCCTCGTGATCCTTTTACTAATACACTAATTGAATTATGGATAGATAACATCTGCTTGATATAAATAATTAATTTATTTTTATTTCGAAAATGTTTTCCTTTTCCACATATTTTAGAAATGCAACAACTAACACTACCTATGGTAAGAATTTTATTGATATTTGTCGTTGCGATTAATTTCCCAATATAACAATGATATTTGATTGATTTATATTTTCCTAATTCTAACATATCACTGACCACCAATATACGATAACCTGGCATTGTAGTTAGTACATGAATAGCAGATATCATAGAACCAACGTTTGAATTATAAGTATCATCTAATAATAATTTACCTTCACCTAAAATAATTGGAAATAATCTACCAGGTAACGTTTTTATATTTTCTAATCCATAAACTACTTCTGATAAATTTGCTCCTACAGAAAATGCAAGCGCGCTAGCAGCTAAAGCATTAGCCACATTATGCGTGCCTAACATTGATAAAACCACTGGAGAAGTTCCATATGGAGTATGTAAAATAAACCGTATTCTATTTTTTTCAGAAATAATATTACTTGCAAAAAAATCTATGCCTACGTTAGTACGTAAAGAAAAAAACCACATAGATTTTCCCTTCAATGGTTTACGCCATAAAGACAAAGCATGACTATCAGCATTTATAATACCTGTTCCATTTAAATCTAATTCAGAAAAAATTTTCCCTTTTTCTTTTCCTATTTTAGATAACGATTTAAAACCTGATAGATGTGCAGGGTAAACATTATTTACTAAAGCTACATTAGCAGCAACTATCTTACTTAATTGAACAAGTTCTCCAGGAGAACTTGTTCCTAATTCGATAATTGCAAAATTGTTTTTTTTCGTTAAACGTAATAAAGTAATCGGCACTCCAATCATATTATTAAAGTTACCTTGTGTGGCTATTGTATGTCCACACTCTTTTAATATAGACGTGGTCATTTCTTTTACTGATGTTTTACCGCTTGATCCAGTTATAGCAATAACTTTTGATGAGACTTTTTGGCGCACCCAACGTGCCAACATTATTAAAGCACAACGAGTATCAGGAACTATTAATTGAGGAACATCTAATAATATATGATGATTTACTAGCAATGCCTGAGCTCCAGCAGCAATTGCTTGACTTGTAAAATCATGACCATCAAAACGTTTACCTATTAATGCTATAAACATACATTGTTTATGAATAATATTTGAATTAATAGTAATCTCATGAATAATCAAATCCATACCAATGTATTTAGCGTTTAAAACTGGCGCTATTTCATGCAAACTAAATGGAATCATAAAATAACATCGTTCTTTAAAAAATTTTCTACTATGTCTTTATCAGAATGATATATGCGATTATTTCCGATAATTTGGTATTTTTCATGACCTTTTCCAGAAATTAATATCACATCTTCTAAAGATGCCTTTAAAATAGCAGTCTGTATCGCACAGCAACGATTTTGAATAATTTTGATGATTTTTTTTCGGTGTGTTATACCACGAGTAATATCATTTATAATCGATTGTGGTTCTTCCGTGCGTGGATTATCATTGGTAATAATTATATAATCAGCATACCGGCTTACAATACAACCCATTAAAGCACGTTTACTTGGATCTCTATCTCCTCCGCAACCAAAAACACACCATAGTTGACCCCAATAATAAAATTGTCTAATTGAAATTAGAACTTTTTCTAACGCATCCGGGGTATGTGCATAATCTACTATAACCGTCGGATATCCATGAGAACGAAATACTTCCATTCTACCAGCTACCGGTTGTAATTGAGATGATGTGTGTACCAATAATGATAGAGGATATCCTAATATTAATAACGTACCTAAAGCTAATAACAAATTACTAACGTTGAATTCTCCTAATAATTGACTATGAATTACTCCATGCCCCCAACTTGAATCAAAAGTTATATCCGTGCCATGAATATGATAATTGACCTTAAGCGCACATATCCATTTACCTTTCCAAAAAAATGGTAAATTCCTTGTTATTGTCACTGCGATCGCTTGAGGCAAATAATATAACCATCTACAACCAACGGGATCATCAGCATTAATTATATATTTTTCTACACATAATTCATCAAATAACCGCCACTTAGACATAGAGTATTGCATAACGTTACCATGATAATCTAAGTGATCATGGCTTAAATTAGTAAATATAGCTGCTTTAAAATATAAAGCATCCACGCGATATTGATTTAATCCATGTGATGACACCTCCATAGCAACAAACGTAATCTTATCTTTAACAAACTGAGATAATATTTTTTGAGCATCAATGGAAGAGCATGTTGTATTATTAGACAAACACATATTATTTAACATTCCGTTACCTAAAGTACCCATCACAGCGCTTTTTTTTCCTAATAATTGGACCCAACGAGCTAACAAATGCGTTATAGTAGTTTTCCCATTGGTGCCAGTAACACCAATTAAATCCAAAAAACGTGACGGATGATTATAAAAACTACCTGCTATATCGGACAAATACCGTGGTAAATAGTTAACATGGACCACAGGTATTTTATTTAAATGATAACTATATTTTTTAGATATTGTTATATCGCTCCAAGATTCTAATAAAACTGCCGAAGCTCCCTTTTTGATCGCATAGTCAATATATAATCTTCCATCAGTCTTAGAACCTTTAACTGCTACAAATAAATTTCCCAATACAATGTTACGACTATCCAATTCCATCCCCGTCAATGCAGGACTAGTAGGATTATTAAAAACATATGGAATAAATAATTTATATAAATTACGTGAATCATACATATAATTTTCTCAAAGAGACCTGATTGCTTATAAAATTACTGCAAAAAATCTGGCACTACATTCATGATTTTTAATGCATTGCCCATCACTGCGCTAAAAACTGGCGCTGATACCATACTTCCATAATAATGACCATTTTTAGGATCATTTATTACTACTGCTAAAGCAAATCTGGGATTACTCGCTGGAGCTACTCCAGCAGTACATGCAATATACTTATTAATATATTTCCCATGTGATCCAACTATCTTAACAGTCCCAGTTTTTACAGCAACCCTATATCCTTTAATTGCAGATTGACAACCACCACTCGGCAATGACACATTTTCCATCATGTCTAAAACAGTTCGCACTAAAGATCTTGGAAAAACTTGATTTCCTAATACCGAGGAAGAATCAACTCGTATAATAGAAAGTGGTCGAGATATTCCCATTCCACCAATAGTAGCATAAACTTTAGCTAATTGTAACGGAGTAATCATCAAACCATATCCATAAGAAAAGGTGGCGCGTTCTATGTCTGACCAACATCTATTATATGGATATATCCCGTTACTTTCTCCCACTAAGCCTATATTTGTTGATTTACCCATTCCAAAATTTGAATATGTATTGACTAAAACTGCTGCAGGCATAGCTAATGCTAATTTAGAAACACCAACATTACTAGACTTTTGTAATATTTCTCTAATAGTCAATTTTCTACGATATAGTACATCCTTAATTTGATGCCCATTAAGTATATAGGGTGATGTATTCATAATAGTGTCTTTTGTGATTATCTTATGTTTTAATGCAGCCATAATCACAATAGGTTTCACGGTAGAACCTGGTTCAAATGCATCAGTAATAGCACGGTTACGCATAACAGATTTATTAACAATGGACAAAAAATTGTTTGGATTATATGATGGACTGTTTGTCATAGCTAGAATTTCTCCAGTATTGATATCTATCAATACTATACTACCGGATTCTGCTTTATTCATATGTACAGCATTATTTAATTCACGGTATGCTAAATCTTGCAGGCGTTCGTCGATACTGAGAATAATATTCTGAGAAGATTGACCGTTATTCAAAGTAATTTCTTCAATTGTTCGACCAAATCTATCTTTGCGTATTACTCTTGTTTTGGGTTGACCAGTCAACCAAGAATCAAAACTTTTTTCTATACCTTCAATCCCTTGGCTATCTACATCTGTTACTCCTATCAAATGTGCAGTTGCACACCCAGCAGGGTAATATCTTTTTGATCCTTGTTGCAAATATACTCCTGGTAATTTAAGTTGACTAATGTATTTAGAAATAGTAGGATCAATCTGTCGTGCTAAATACAAAAAATGATCTGTAGTATGATTATTGATGAGAGATGATAGTTTATCTGATGATATAGATAATACCTCAGATAATTCTGTCCAACGACGTATATCAGCAGTAATACCGCCACTCTTGCTAATTTCTTGAGGATCAATCCAAACCGAATCAGCCGGTATACTAATTGCCAATAGTTGACCCATTCTATCAGTAATAATACCCCGAGTAGAGAGTGTGCTTTGCACGCGTAACGAACGCATGTTACCTTCATTAATTAGCTGGTCAGAATAAATAATCTGCAAAAAAGCTAATCTCAATAGCAAAATAATTAATACAAAAAAAATACCGCTATACAATAAATTAAAACGTTTGTTATTTAAAATTATTTTAAAATTGTAAGGTTCAAACTTCATATAACATAAATTGTATCATCACAGGAGGAGCTATAACTATTTTCAAATAATATTTTTATTTATCACATAAATAAATTTTATAGATTAGTACAATGTATTATCTTGAGTTAGTTCCGTGTAGTGCATTTGTAATTTATCCATTGCGATACGTTCAATACGATTATGATGAGATAATATTTTTTCTTCAAGAATTAAACTTCTCCATTCAGTATCCAAATTATTTTTCTCTAACACAAGTTTTTCGCGATCTATAATCATAGATCTAGTTTGATAAGTTACGAGAACAACTAACATTGCTGTTATTAACACTAACAACAATAAAAGCAACTGCCACTTACCATATAAGCACAAATCATCATAAATAATACTAACAAGGTTATATTGTTTCTTTTCCGTCATATTTAGATAGCCAATTTTTCAGCGCAACGTAATATCGCGCTACGAGCACGTATATTTCTTTTAATTTCTTGTTTTGAAGGTGTTAATTTTCCTATATTTTTTAATTGACACTTATTTTTATATTTACTAAATATTTGATTATTTGTTAATGGAAGCTTGGGAGGAATAGATAAAGCACAACTATGTTCACGAATGAAGTATTTTACCAATCGATCTTCTAGAGAATTAAAACTAATTACCACCAATCTGCCTCGTGGAGACAATATAATCAATGCATCTTTTAATACTTGCATTATTTCTTCTAGTTCATTATTAATGAACATTCTAATTGCCAGAAAACTTTTAGTTGCAGGATGTTTATTCATATTGCGATGCGGAATAGCATCGCAGATTAATTTCGATAAAACAATCGAGCGTATAATAGGCGTGTATCGTCTTTTAGACACTAAAATCTTAGCGATATTTTTTGCAAATCGTTCTTCTCCAAAATTTTTTAAAACCCAAGTAATATTTTCTTGAGATGCCTTCGATAACCATTCAGCAGCAGATATTCCGCTACTAATGTCCATCCGCATATCTAGTAGACCATCTTGCATAAACGAAAATCCTCTGCTACAATCATTTATCTGAAATGTACTGATCCCTAAATCTAGTAAAATACCATCCACTGATCCAATTAATCCTATATTTTTAACATGGTTGATCATTTTGGAAAATGAACTATGTATTATAGTAAATCTATCATCTTGTTCAGCAATGTGCTTTCCAATTTTGACAGCCAATAAATCTTTATCTATTGCTAACAAACGACCTCGTTTATTTAATTGAGATAAAATTAATTTAGAATGACCTCCTGAACCAAACGTTCCGTCAATATACATTCCTGTTGCTTTAATATTCAATGATTGTATCGCTTCATTTAGCAATACACTTTTATGACTGTAGTGAATATAGAACATGTATATAATAATAAAAAATACAGATGCACACATTTGTTATTTTATGAACAAAATACTTAATAATAAAAAATATCAGACACGCAACTTTCTATGTTTCATACTACTAAGTGTTTATATGAACTGCAATTGAAATATATTTCATACCTTATATTCAAAAAATAGAATTTGTATGGTTACAATCTAACAACTCATAAAAAATTTTATTATCATCGATGATGATAACACAAAAAATCAATCTTAAAAATATTATAACGCTATTATATTAACATTTTACTTTCAATAGTATTAATAGTTGACAAACGATATTTAATAGACTTAAAATAGATTTAATGTAATAAATTATTATTTAAAATCTGATATTATTGGTTCACAATTAGTATGTTATTAATTAAAATATTATATACATATCCATCCTAACATTCATGAGATGTAGATAATCATGAGTCAACAAGTCATTATTTTCGATACAACTTTACGGGACGGTGAACAGGCTTTACAAGCGAGTTTAAACGTAAAGGAAAAATTGCAGATTGCTTTTGCTTTAGAACGATTAGGGGTAGATATTATGGAAGTTGGATTTCCAATATCCTCTCCAGGAGATTTTGAATCGGTTCATACAATAGCTCAAAAAATAAAAAATAGTTTAGTATGCGCCTTGGCTAGATGTATTGATAACGATATTGATGTTGCAGCTGAAGCGTTAAAAGTTGCAAAAAATTTTCGTATTCATATATTCTTACCCACTTCAAATGTACATATTCAATCTAAATTGAAAAAAAACTTTGATCAGATTATAGACATGACCGTTCATGCGATACGTTATGCAAGAAAATACACTGATGACATAGAGTTTTCTTGCGAAGATGCTGGACGCACCAATATCGATAATTTATGTCGTATTGTTGAAATTGCTATTCAATCCGGAGCAAGCACAATTAATATTCCTGACACAGTGGGCTACACCACTCCATATCAGTTTGGGCAAATTATTACTTCTTTATATAATCGTGTCCCTATTATTGATAAAGCTATCATTTCTGTTCATTGTCATGATGATTTAGGAATGGCAGTTGGTAATTCTATTTCAGCTATACAGGCAGGAGCTCGTCAAATTGAAGGTACTATAAATGGTATTGGTGAACGAGCAGGAAATACTGCTCTAGAAGAAATAATTATGGCCATCAAAGTACGAGAAGATTTACTGAACGTACATACTAATGTTCGTTGTCAAGAGATTTATAGAGCCAGTCAAGTAGTTAGTCAATTATGTAATATCCCTATCCCGGCTAATAAAGCAATAGTTGGCTCCAATGCTTTCTCTCATTCTGCAGGTATTCATCAAGATGGTATATTGAAAAATAGAAAAAATTATGAAATTATGACTCCTGAAACTATTGGTTTAAAAGATGTTAAATTAAATCTCACATCTCGATCTGGAAGAGCGGCAGTAAAACATCATATGAAAACAATGGGTTATCAAGAAAGTGATTATGACATGGATAAATTATATGATGTTTTTTTAGAATTAGCAGATAAAAAAGGACAGGTATTTGATTATGATCTAGAAGCATTAGCATTCATTAACAATCAACAAGAACAATCAGAATTCTTCAGATTAAAATGTTTTCATGTAGATTCTAGCTCTTCTGAAGTTGCTCACGCCTCAGTAAAATTATATTGTGGAAACAACACATACACTCATTCGTCGAGTGGTAATGGGCCAATAGATGCAATTTATGAAGCGTTAACTCACATTTCTAAGTTATCTATAAATTTAGAAAGATATCAACTGAATGCAAAAGGACATGGTCGTAACGCGTTAGGACAAGTGGATATTGTTGTATCGTATGAAGGACGCAATTTTCATGGAGTTGGATTAGATACAGATGTAATAAAATCTTCAGTAAAAGCCATGATTCATGTTTTAAATAATATTTGGCGCGCGAAACAAGTGATAATTCAACGCAAATATATAAAAAAAAATAATAACTAGTAATTTGGAAAATCTAAATACTTATGAATAATAATTATCATATTGCAGTATTACCAGGGGATGGTATCGGACCGGAAACTACAAGACAAGTTTATAAAATATTAAATGTAATAAAAAAACAATTTCAAATCAATATTGTCACCACAGAACATAAAATAGGAGGAGATGCAATTAATAGTGAAGGCACTCCTTTTCCGAAAAGTACTTTAAAATATTGCGAACAATCAAATGCTATATTATTTGGAGCAGTAGGAGGACCACAGTGGACACATTTAAAAGGATCAGAAAGCCCGGAACAAGGAGCTTTATTAGCTTTACGCAAACACTTTAATTTATTCGCTAATTTAAGACCTATATACCTTGCTGATGAATTAAAAGAATTATCTCCTTTAAATATAAATATGATTCCAAATGGAATTGACATTATATTCGTACGTGAATTAACCGGAGGTATTTATTTTGGCCAACCAAAAGGACGTTCAGGGACAGGTTTAAACGAATATGCTTTTGATACTGCAGTTTATCATCGCTTTGAAATAGAACGTATTGCCAACATTGCTTTTAAATTAGCTCAAAAAAGACGTAAACGTGTGTCTTCTATAGACAAAGCTAACGTGCTACATACTTCTATGTTATGGAGAGAAGTGGTATCACATCTTGCAAAAAATTATCCAGATGTTGAATTAGAACACTTATACATTGACAATGCTAGCATGCAATTAATAAACAATCCTTCTAAATTCGATATTATTCTATGTCCAAATTTATTTGGGGACATTCTATCTGATGAATGTGCTATGATAAGTGGATCCATTGGAATGTTACCTTCTGCTAGTATTAATGAACACAATTTTGGTTTGTATGAACCTGCCGGAGGATCAGCTCCGGATATTGCAGAAAAAAATATCGCTAATCCTATCGCACATATTCTCTCTATTGCGTTATTATTTAGATATAGTTTAAAATTAGATCATATTGCAATTAAAATTGAAAAAGCAGTTTCTCAAGCATTAATGTTAGGATATCGAACTATTGATATAGCAAAAAAACACGAAAAAAGCATAAGCACTAATGAAATGGGTGATATTATAGCTGCGTTAATTAAAAACGAAAGAGAAAAATAATATGGGAAAATCCTTATACCAGAAGTTATACGATGCACATATAGTTCATAAGAATAAAGATGATGTTCCAATATTATATATTGATAGACATTTGTTGCATGAGGTTACATCACCCCAAGCTTTTGAAGCACTACGTCTAAGAAAACGTATAGTTAGACAACCAAATAAAACATTTGCCACTATGGATCATAACGTCCCTACTACAACAAAAAATATTAATCATTCTGGAAGTATGGCTAAAGAACAATTAGATAGATTAACAAAAAATTGTAAAGATTTTGGAATTACGTTATTTGGTTTAAATCATCCTTATCAAGGAATAGTTCATGTTTTAGCGCCAGAACAAGGTATCACATTACCCGGTATGACTATCGTGTGCGGAGATTCTCATACTGCTACTCATGGAGCTTTTGGTGCTTTAGCTTTTGGAATAGGAACATCAGAGATAGAACATGTATTAGCAACACAAACTTTACAACAAATTCGATATAAATCAATGCAAATTAACCTTTCCGGTATTATCGCTCCTCAAATTACAGCCAAAGATATAATTTTAGCAATTATTGGAAAAATTGGACATGGAGGAGGATCCGGTCATGTAGTAGAGTTTTGTGGACCTATTATCACTCTCTTAAGCATGGAAGAACGCATGACCCTGTGTAATATGGCTATTGAAATGGGAGCAACTTCTGCTTTAATAGCGCCAGATAGAACTACTTACGATTATTTAAAAAACCGTAAATTTTCTCCAACCGGAAAGAATTGGGAACAAGCATTATTATATTGGAAAACTTTATATTCCGACCATGATGCTCACTTCGATAAAAAATTTGATTTTGACGTGTCTAATGTTAATCCACAAGTAACCTGGGGAACTAATCCTAGTCAAGTTATCTCTATTGACCAACCAATCCCATCTCTAGAATCTTTTATAGATCCTATAGAACGCAATTCTGCTGAACGTGCTTTAATTTACATGAAACTTCAATCCAATACTTATTTAACAGATGTTTCTATCGATAAAGTATTCATAGGGTCATGCACTAACTCACGTATTGAAGATTTACGTGTAGCGGCACAAACAATTAAAGGACATCATATTTCCAAAAATACACAAGCAATTGTAGTACCCGGATCTAAGTTAGTAAAAAATCAAGCAGAAAAAGAAGGATTAAATAAGATCTTCATACAAGCAGGATTCGAGTGGCGTTTACCTGGTTGTTCTATGTGTCTAGCTATGAATAATGACAGACTCGAACCAGGTGAGCGATGTGCTTCTACTAGTAACCGAAACTTTGAAGGTCGCCAAGGGCGTGGGAGTCGTACTCATTTAGTTAGTCCAGCAATGGCGGCCGCCGCCGCCATTGCTGGACGCTTTGTAGATATTCGAAAATTTAAATGATATATATAGGACATATGCGTACATATGATTCAATTTATTCAACATACTGGTATAGTTTTACCACTTGATATTTCTGATATTGATACTGATACTATAATCCCAAAACAATTTTTAAAAGCTACTACTCGCTCTAATTTTGGGTTATACTTGTTTTTTAATTGGCGCTTTCTTGAAAATACACCTAAAATCTTAAATCCAAATTTCGTATTAAATGATCCGTATTATAAACATGCTAGCATTTTGCTAACCCAAAGAAATTTTGGATGTGGATCATCTCGCGAACATGCAGTATGGGCACTCATGGATTATGGATTCAAAGTTATCATAGCTCCAAGTTTTGCAGATATTTTTCATAAAAATAGTTTTAATAATCGCTTATTGCTTATAACTTTATCAGAATTAAAAATAAATGATTTATTTAAAGAAATTGCAACACAAAAAAAAGGTATATCTTTTACTGTAAATTTACACGAACAAATTATTTATGTACATAATAAAAAAAAGTGTTTTTTTGAAATAAATGACTTCCATAAACGTTGTATGCTTAATAATATAGACAATATTAGCTTAACTTTGCAATACGATGTTGCTATTAAAAAATATGAAAATAACCAACCATCATATTTAAAATAAATTGCAATAATAAAAATACGAACGCATTGGAACGCATATATATGAAAAAATTTCACAATAGTATGGATTAAAATAATTAAAAATTTGTATCAAAATGACCAGGAAATATATATTAAAATAATACGAATCAAATATTGAAATACTCTTATATTATATGTAAATGCAAAAATATAAACATAATATAAAATAATAGACATTGACTATTATCTGCTTTTATTTTTATATCACTTAATTAAAAAATGATTCATATAAATATTTCAATAAATGAAGTCTATTATTGGAAATTAATATTAAATACTAAAAACATGGCGTATGTAAACCAGTAAAAATTACAAAATAACTCGAATTTAATGTTACCCCAAGAAAAACGTATTAGTATGTTTTTTCACATCTAAATAAACCAATACCTACATAGATACAAAACATAAAATTCACTACTCATTAATCTATAAAAAAATATTTAAAAATCATGATAATTAATTAATAAGATAATATTCAGTAATAAATATACTATATAATATACTTATTTATCCAAGAATAAAGAGTTCATATTCTTTTTTGAATAACATGTATCAAAATAGTTTAACCAATGATTATTAAGTTTTTTTTTAAAAACACTATCATTAATTCAATTTTTATAATATTTTATACTCAATTTTATTTTTTGGCTCATGCATCTAATTGTCTGCAAATTCCTGTAGCCAATAATCTCTTTTCTATTGATCAACCCATCTATGTGTCATCTGATGAAATAGATATTTATTATCCTAATAAAATTCAATTTTCTGGAGATGTCAATATGAAACAAGATAATAACATTTTCATGTCCGACAAATTAATAATATCACTTAATGAAAAAAATGAATTATTATACAATACGCTGTATGCATGTGGCCATGTTAGCTATAACAACAACTATATTATATTAACTGGATCCCATGCTTGGATTAATTTTTATAATAAAAATATAGATATTCATGAAGGTACATATCATTTCTCGGAACCTCCTATTCATGGAACAGCAAATTCTATAATGCAGAGAGGGAAAAATCGTTATACTATTGTCAAGCAAGGAAAGTGTACTTCTTGTGTTTCAAACAAAAATTATTGGAACATAACAGGATCAGAAATGCTTTATGATCATCATAAACATAACATAGATGTATGGAATGCTTGTCTTAAAATAAAAAAAATACCAATATTCTATAGCCCTTATTTATCACTATCTTTACATCAAAATAATGTCTTAAGACACTACATACCTAATATTAAATACAGTAGCAAGCATGGGTTGATTTTTAAAATACCTTGTCCTATTAATTTCTCAAAACACTACTCAGGCAGCATCTCTCCATGTTATACATCTAACCTAGGAACAAAATTAGAAACAGAAATACGTTACTCAATTAAACCAGGAACTGGATTATTAATTTTAGATCTCGTAGAAAATAATAAAATGTGTAATAAAAAATTTTCCAACAATTACCATAACAGATATTGGCAATTATACTGGAAACATAATGGTATTATGAATAAAAAATGGCATTTTAATTCGAATTATATCTCAACTATAGGTTCCAATAATTATATTGAAAATATCAATATACCAACATATACACACTCTAATAATAATTGTATGAACCAAAAAATACTGTGCAATTATACTGATAAAAATTGGAACGCTAATTTATCTTATTTTGGTATCACAAATATTAATATTACGACAATTAAAGACTATTATAATTACAACGAATCGTTCCAACTAGAATTAAATTCATATTATGATAACATCAAGCATAAACCATTAAATTTAAAGTTATTTAGTCAAATAACCCAATTTATACCTGTAAATCATCATTATCCAAAAACAATCAGAATACACACGGAACCAACTTTAAATTTCTCAATAAATAATTATTATGGCCGTTTTAATACTGAAGCCAAATTAAAAATAACACATTATCGACAAAAAAATATAAATCATTATAACAGAACACAATATCCAAACTATCATTTAGAAAATATAGTTAATCGTATCGTCCCGCAATTAAAAATCAACGGAAAAATGATTTTAAAAAAAAACGCGCATATTTCAAAAAAATATAAACGTTTTTTAGAACCAAAATTACAATATTTATATGTACCATATCGTTTTCAAGAAAACATTGGTATCTATGATACTGATATGATTCATATAGATCATAAAAATTTATTTCGTGACACTACATATAGTGGATTGGATCGTATTTTACCTGTTAATCAAATTACAGGAGATATAACCATACGATGTTTTAAGAAAAAAAAAGAATTATTTTATGCATCTATAGGTCAAATTTTGAATTTAAGAAAACTTAATTCCGAATATATAAAAATATCTAAATGCACACAAAACACTCCTAATATTCTGTTATTTTCAGGAATAAGTCATTGGAATATTAACGATTATTGGCATATGAACACCGAAACGCAATATGATATGCAACGTCATACATTATCATTTGGAACTATAATATTAGAATACACAGGTAAAAACAATCAAGTTTTACAAACACATTATAGATATACCAACGAACGATATCTTGAAAAAATACTACCAGATATTAAAGCACCAATATACCACAACACAATTGCTCAATTAGGCGCACTCGCTTGTTATCCTTTAATTAATAATTGGAAAATAAGTTGCGCATATTACCATAACATAAAAACTAATCAACTCATTGATCAAGCAATAGGAATAGAGTATTATACGCCATGTTGGGGGATTAATGTATCTTGTGAGCGAAAAATAATTGATTGGAACAAACAATTGAACCGTAATACATATGATAATAAAATACGATTAGATATCAAAATATATAGCTCTACATCAGATTTTAAAGCAAACCCATATAAAATGTTGGACATAGGCATATTTCCTTACCAACGTACATTTTAACCTTAAATATCACATGAAGTCAAATTCGTGCTTATAATATTGTTAATAATATGAAATTTTGGAAAATATTCATTCTAATATTTACGTTAAAAACAAATATTGTTCTTGGGGCATTAAAAACGGTAGACAAAATTGTAGCATTAGTGAATCACAATATCATATTAGATAGTGATATCAGACATAATATTTATATGATTCAAGATAATATCTTAAATGGCAATGACAATATATTACAAGATATTTCACATTATCAAAAAATATTAGATCAATTAATCATAGATAACCTCATTTTCCAAATTTCTGATCAACAAAAAATCAATATTGACCACACTCAACTTAATCAAATGATTAATTGTATTTTAAATTTATATGATATGACATTCGATAAGTTTCGTGCATACCTATATGATATTGGCTTAAATTACGAAAAATTTTATTTCCAACAATATCAGCATATGCTTAAAAAGCAGATATGTGATCATGTTATGCATGATCGTGCTCATATATTAACAAATGAAATAAATAAAATTGTCAAAAAATCAAATATTATCGATATTAATAAGCAATTTAAATTAAGGCATATTACATTTTCATTACCAATACAACCCACTCCAAGCCAAATAGATAGAATAGAATATTTTGCAAGATTATTAATTAAAAAAAAAGAATTTAACAATAATATTAAGGAACTTATACGCACATATTCTAATAAAAATATTATTCAAATAATTAAAGTACACGAAACAGAATGGGTTTCATGGAAAGACATACCAATTATTTTTGATAAATATTTACAAACAATAAACAAAGGCGATGTTATCGGTCCAATTATATCTTGCGACGGAATACATATTGTAGAAATACAAGATATACGTTATAAACAAATTATGCTACCTGTAACTAAAGTTACAGCAAAAATATTTGGTATACAAAATTCATGTGAAAATATAAGCATAGTGGAACAATTGTTACAAATTAAAGAAAACATGGAAAAAAGTAATACTGCTTTTAACATGATGATTAAAGAAAAATCCAAAGATATATGTTTTAATCATTACGAAGAAAATACAATATGCAAGGATTTAGATGATTTCGAGCCATCAATCCGAAAAGCTTTGAGTTCTTTAAAAAGCAATGAAATTAGCATACCAGTACACACCTCTTGCGGATGGCGTTTAATTCAATTAATAGATATATCTATATTAGAATATAATGAAATAATGTATGAACGTGCTTATTTATATTTATTAAATAACAAATTTGATGAAATTATGAAAAATTGGATTCAAGAATTACGATCCGAATCATATATTAAGATCATTAACTAAAATGATAAAAAAAAATAAACAATTTCAACGCATTGTGCTTACTACGGGAGAACCGGCTGGGATCGGTCCTGACATAATTATTATGAGCGCACAAAAGAAATGGCCTGTAGAGTTGGTTGTGTGTGCAGACCCTAATTTACTATTAGATAGAGCAAAGCAAATAAATCTGCCTCTAAGATTACGTTCTTATCATTCTAAAAAAATAGCATCTCCTTGTATGCCCGGAGAATTATCTGTATTAAAAATGTTACTTCCACAAAAAACTATACCTGGTCAATTAAATGTTAATAACAATAATTATGTTGTTCATACTCTAACAAGAGCATCACAAGGATGTTTAAATGGAGAATTTTCAGCATTAGTGACCGGTCCTATACATAAAGCTATTCTTAATAAAGGAAACATAGCATTCAGTGGGCACACTGAATTTTTATCTCAAATCAACAAATGTAAAACAACTGTAATGATGCTAAGTAATAGAAAATTACGTGTTGCTTTAGCCACTACCCATATACCTATATTATCTGTTCCAAAAATGATTACTCAAAAATCTCTTTGCGACACTATTTCCACTCTCGCGAAAGGATTAAAAAAATACTTTGGTGTTCCACACCCTAAAATTTATATATGCGGCTTAAATCCACATTCCGGAGAATCCGGCTATATAGGAAAAGAAGAGATTAATATCATTATACCTGCTTTAAATATTTTAAAGAAAAAAATTAATTGTGAACTAATAGGTCCTTTGTCAGCTGATACAATATTTCAGAAAAAATATATTCAACATGCAGACGTAATATTAGCTATGTATCATGATCAAGGTTTACCTGTTTTAAAATATTCTGGATTTGGTCAATCAGTAAATATTACTTTAGGATTACCTTTTATTAGAACCTCTGTAGATCACGGTACTGCTCTTGAACTATCTGGAACAGGAACAGCGCTACCTGATAGTATGATTATGGCTATTACAGTTGCAATTAAAATGTTGAGTCATCATTATGAAAAAAATATACTATAAAAATCATCTTATAAAAAAAAAATGGAGCCAAGTATTCCTTAAAGATCAAAATGTTATTGATACTATTGTTAAAACTATTAATCCTAAAAAACATCAAAAAATACTAGAAATTGGACCCGGATTAGGTGCGTTAACTAAACAAATTCTAAATATTGCAGATCTCGATTCTTTAATATTAATAGAACGTGATTCAAACTTAGTCAATCGACTAGTTCAAATGTTCAACAAAAAAATTAATATTCTGCACCAAGATATAATGACAACAAATTTTTTTGATTTATCACATAAAGTTGGTCAAAAACTACGATTAATAGGAAATTTACCCTATAACATAGCCACAGAATTAATTGTGTATTTATTCCAATACACTAATGTAATTTACGATATGCATTTCATGTTTCAAAAAGAAGTAGCTACACGACTTTACGCAAATCCTAATAAAAAAGAATATGGAAGACTAAGCATAATAACACAATATCATTGTAAAGTTGTTCCATTGTTAACTATACCAGCAACTTCTTTTTTTCCTATCCCAAAAGTAGAATCTATGGTAATGCGTCTCCTCCCCCACACAAACACTCCCTATCCAATAGTTAATATTGGAAAATTATCTTCGCTAACAAAATTAGCTTTTAGACAAAGACGAAAAACTCTTCGAAACAGCTTATCTACATTTTTTAACGAAACAGAAATAACACAAAAAGGAATAAATCCGGCACTGCGAGCAGAAAACATTACTATTAATCAATACTGTACATTAGCAAATATGTTAAATAACAAATAAACTTGCTATATGATGTGTTATCATAACTGGTATCATTATTTTATAATTGTATTTCAACTAAAAAAATGTTATAAATCTATTTTTATTAAAAAATCATATACCATTGAATTATGATATGTTTATTTAAACAGTACTGTAAATCAATACCGCAATAGCATAAAACTCTTTTTTTTAACACAAAAAATATTTAAAATAAAATCAGTTTCTATTATAATGAAAAAATTGTTTACTAACAGTCGCATATTTTCATATTTTTATAAAATATATTTTTATTATACAAACAATCTTTTTCTAAAAAAGGAAAGTTTATCTTAATACAAAATATTAAAAATATTATGATATATTATGTATTTGATTAATTTTTATTGTAAAAAAAATCTATAATCACCCAAATGTCTACTTATTTTATTGGAGATGTCCACGGATGTTACAAACACTTACAAACTATACTAGATCATGTATGCTTTAATCCTAAAGTTGATACTCTGCATTTTACCGGAGATTTAATCGCCAGAGGACCAAATTCATTAGAGGTATTGCGTTTAGTCTATGCATTTAAAAAAAGTGCTTCCATAGTGTTAGGTAATCATGAGCTACATTTATTAAAAACATATTTTGGAATAAATAGTAGAAAACGTAAAGATTATTTTGATGCGATATTCAATGCTCCAGATCTAGAAGAATTAATTAATTGGTTACGTCATCAACCTATGTTATTCATAGATGAAAATAAAAAGATATTAATGACCCATGCAGGCATTAGTCCTAATTGGAATATTAACAATACTAAAAAATATGCCCAAGAAATAGAAGAAATTTTAGTTAGCGACCATTATTTTCTGCTTTTTAAAAAAAGCATACATGACAATGTATCTGATACATATCAGATACATAATAATAAATTAAAACAAATACAAGAAAACATAAATGTATTCACACGAATGCGTTATATTTATCTAAATGGTCAATTAGATTTAAAATACAAAGGAGCTCCTAAGGATGCCCCAAAAAATATATATCCATGGTTTTCTTTAAACAAATTAGTTGATCCCACATATAATATAATTTTTGGTCATTGGGCATCTTTAGGAGAAATAGAAATACCAGATGGTATTTATGGATTAGATTCTGGTTGTTGTTGGGGAGGGGCGCTGACCTTATTGCGATGGGAAGACAAAAAGATTGTATGCATACCTTGTGACCCATCTACTTAACTTAAAAATAATTAAATTTGATGATTATTTATACATATTCTATACAAATAGAAATAAATTAGTACCATATTGTAATTATCACTCTTTTAAAAATAATTTATTAATATGCAAGATTGGTTTCATTAACATAATGTTTATTATTAATCATACTAATTTTTATTAGTAGCGTTCTAAAATAGAAAAATGCAAATAACAAAAACAATCCTCTCTAACTTTATAGAAACTATTGAAAATAGATTTCCATTCTCTTATATCATAATCAGGAAACAAAATGTCACCATCAATTTCAACCATGTTATGAATATATGTTAAATATAAGCGTTGCGCACGAGGTAAAAAAACATTGTATATTTCACTGCCTCCAATTACCATAACTTCATATGCGTCCTGTATTAAAGATAAAGCTTCATCTATATTTTCCGCTATAAAAACACCATTATAATTATTTAATAAATTACGACTTAACACAATATTCAATCTATTTAATAATGGTTTCTTACCTATAGACTCGAATGTTTTGCGTCCCATAATAATTGGCTTATATAAAGTATGATACTTAAACCACTTAATATCTATAGGTAAATACCAAGGAATAACATTTTTTTTTCCAATTATATGATTGGTAGTCAACGCAGCAATTAAGCTAATAATCATTATGGCATAACGTTCAACGTGTATGTAAAATTATAAAATACTTTTTAATAAAATCTATAATGACAGAAACATACCAAGTGTAATTCTGCAATATATACTAATTATAGTTTTAATGTACTATTTTAGAATGCATATCTTGAAGTGATACCACATGTTCTGTAGTATCAACAGCTAATGACATAGCTGCAGCAAAACTTCCATTTATTGTAGTAATATAATAGACGTTATGTCGCAATGCAATTCGGCATAATAATGCCGCATAATCATTACTAATATTGTCTGTTAAAGTAGTATCCACAATATAACTATATCCACCATTCTTAATTTTTTTATGAATATATGGATGAGTTACATGCACTGGTCTAATCATCTGAGAAACAAGACCAACACTTTTTAGTATATTCGCTGTTTCACATGTAACATCCAACATAAAACCATTTTTAATAAATTTAGTAACTAAATCCACTGCTTTATCCGTATCTTTATTAGATAATGACAATAATACATCGCCATGTTTTTTCATATACAACTGACTACTTAATGTTGCTTTAGCAAATGCTTCTTCAAAAGTACGTCCAATACCCATTACTTCTCCTGTAGATCTCATTTCTGGGCCTAACTTTGGGTTCATGCCGATAAATTTGTTAAATGGTAATACTACCTCCTTCACTGAAAAATAAGGAGGAATTACTTCTTTTAAAATACCTTGATCCAACAAAGATTGTCCAATCATTACTCGGGTTCCAATTTTTGCTAACTCCATACCAGTGGCTTTAGATACAAAAGGAATTGTACGTGATGCTCTTGGATTAATCTCAATTATATAAATTTCATCTTTTTGTATTGCAAATTGTATATTTACCAAACCTTTTATATTAAATTTAAATGCTAGTTCTTTTACTTGACAACGTATTCTATCCTGAATATTTTTACTTAACGTATGAGCTGGCAAAGAACACGCTGAGTCCCCGGAATGTATTCCTGCGTATTCGATATGCTCCATAATTCCCCCGATAAACACCTGTTTTCCATCACAAATTGCATCTACATCTACTTCTATCGCATTTTCTAAAAAACTATCTAACAAAACTGGTGCATTATTAGATACTAATATGGCATTTTTAAAATAGAATAATAATTCTTTTTCATTGTATACTATTTCCATGGCCCTACCTCCCAAAACATAAGAAGGCCTGACTACTATGGGGTACCCTATATTTTTAGCTTTTTTTAAAGCTGATTGTATAGATATAACAGTAGCATTATCTGGTTGCTGTAAACCTAAACATTTTATTGATCGTTGAAATCGTTCCCTGTTTTCAGCTTGGTCAATTGCGTCCGGACTCGTGCCTATAATAGATATCCCAGATGCTTCCATTTCTTTCACCAATTTTAATGGAGTTTGACCTCCATATTGAACAATCACGCCTGTTGGTTTATTTATACGTATAATTTCTAAGATATCTTCTAATGTAATTGGTTCAAAATAAAGAATATCCGATATATCATAATCAGTGGATACAGTTTCAGGATTGCAATTCACCATAATTACATGATATCCGCTTTCACGTAACGTTATTGCTGCATGAACGCAACAATAATCAAATTCAATACCCTGACCAATGCGATTGGGTCCCCCTCCTAATATCATTATAGTTTTATTTGTGTGATTAAATTGAAATTCACATTCACCATCGTAAGTAGAATACATATAAGAAGTATTAGTAGAAAATTCTGCCGCGCATGCATCTACATGTTTATACACAGGATGTATATCATATATAAATCTTAATGTACGAATCTTATTTTCTGATACTCCTGTCAATTTCCCCAATCTTGCATCAGAAAACCCTTTCTTTTTAAGACAATATAACCGATTCTTGTCAAGACATGATATACCTTCCAACATTATATCATTCTCTAATTGTACTAATTCTTGAATTTGAACTAAAAACCAACGGTCGATATTAGTTAAATAAAAAACTTGTTCCAAAGATATGCCGTAGCGAAAAGCATCGGCAATATACCATATTCGATTACTGCTAGCATTTTTTAATTCATATACAATAATACTAAATGCTTTAGGGTGATTTAAATCAATTTGAGAATCTAGTCCCATTACTCCTATTTCTAATCCGCGTATTGCTTTCTGTAAAGATTCTTGTTGACTACGACCGATTGCCATCACTTCACCCACTGATTTCATTTGAGTTGTCAATTTATTGTGTCGCTCTGGAAATTTTTCAAAATTAAAACGCGGAATTTTAGTTACTACATAATCGATTGATGGTTCAAAAGATGCAGGAATACAACCATTGGTAATATCATTTGATAATTCATCCAGAGCATACCCCACTGCTAACTTAGAAGCTATTTTTGCTATAGGAAATCCAGTTGCTTTCGAAGCTAACGCCGATGACCTCGATACTCTCGGATTCATTTCAACAACGATAAGTCTTCCATTATTTGGATTGACCGCAAATTGTACATTAGCTCCTCCAGTCTCTACTCCAATTTCACGTAATACCATTATTGAAGCATTTCTCATTATTTGATATTCCTTATCGGTCAAAGTTTGAGCTGGCGCCACGGTAATGGAATCACCAGTATGAATACCCATGGGATCAACGTTTTCTATAGAACACACAATTATACAATTGTCTTTAATATCACGTATTACTTCCATTTCATACTCCTTCCAACCAATTAAAGATTCATCAATTAAAAGTTCATGATGGGGATATGAATCTAATCTATATCTACAAAGTTTTTCAAATTCTTCTTGAGTATAAGCAACACCGCCTCCGGTTCCTCCTAAAGTAAAAGAAGGACGAATAATGCAGGGTAGACCGATTTTTTCCAAAACCATCATAGCTTCATCTATATCGCGTGCAACACCAGATCGTGCTGTTTCTAAGCTAATTTTTTTCATAGATTCTCTAAATTTTTGACGATCTTCTGCCTTACAAATAGAATCTATCGTTGCTCCAATTGTTATTATATTAAATTTTTTTAAAATTCCGTGACGTTCTAAATCTAAAGTGCAATTCAAAGCAGTTTGTCCGCCCATAGTTGAGAGCAGTGCATCCGGATGTTCTTTTTCAATAATCTTATGTATTATTTTCCATTGAATCGCTTCGATATAAGTGACATCAGCCATATCAGGATCCGTCATAATTGTAGCAGGATTAGAATTTACTAAAATAATACGATATCCTTCTTCACGTAACGCTTTACAAGCTTGTGCGCCAGAATAATCAAATTCACAGGCTTGACCAATAACTATTGGTCCAGCTCCCAATAGTAAGATGCTGTGTATATCGGTTCTTTTTGGCATATTATTATACTCTCAAACTTATTATTTATTACGGTAATTTTTAATTAATTTAATGAAATGACCAAATAACGATGATGCAGCATCATGAGGGCCAGGACTAGCCTCTGGATGTCCTTGAAAACTAAAAGCAGGTTTATTAGTATGATGAATACCTTGGAGAGTACCATCAAATAATGAAATATGCGTTATTTTCAACGTATCAGGTAAAGTTTGTTTGTCTACTACAAAATTATGATTTTGCGCGGTAATTATAACCTTGTTTGTTTCTATATCTTTAACTGGATGATTGGAACCATGATGTCCAAATTTCATTTTTACCGTTTTAGCTCCGCTAGCTAACGCAAGTAACTGATGTCCTAAACAAATTCCAAACAATGGGATTGTAGTTGTATTTAAAAAAGTTTGTATAGAATTAATGGCGTATTCATATGCATTTGGATCTCCGGGCCCATTGGCCAGAAAGATACCATCTGGTTGCATATCAATTATTTCTTGCGCTGTAGTATGTGCCGGAACCACAGTTAATAAACAACCATAATCTACTAATATACGCATTATATTTCGTTTAACACCAAAATCATATACTACAACACGATAAGGTAAGTACAATGGAGTGCAGAATACTCCAGATTTAATATTCCAAGTACCTTGATTCCAAATATACCGTTGAGAAGTACTTACTTCATGAACAAGATTAAGTCCACTCAATCCAGTAAATTCACGAGCCTTACGCAATGCTAATGTAGCATCAGGCATATCACAAGCAATGATACAGCCGTGTTGTATTCCTTTTTCTCGTATTAAACGAGTTAACTTACGAGTATCTACTCCAGCAATTCCAACAATATTTTGTTGCACTAAATAATCTGAAAGGCTCAATGTATAACGAAAATTACTAACAACCATTGCTAGGTCACGAATAATTAGTCCTCTTACCTGAATACAAGAAGATTCATTATCAAATTCATTAGTACCCACATTTCCAATATGAGGACAAGTTAATATGACTATTTGATAAGCATAAGAAGGGTCAGTAATTATTTCTTGATATCCAGTCATTGATGTGTTAAACACTACTTCTCCTACTGTTTCTCCTTCTGCGCCTATTGCATAACCATAAAATTGATTACCATCTTCTAGTACTAACAATGCTGATTTCATTAAAATAACTCTATCTTAATAGATAAATAAATCATTAAGTATATAACTTACATTTAATTTATTAGAAGAAATTGATAAGTCAAATATTAAATTAATAATACTATTATTTTAGATTAAAATAAAACATGTGTAAATAAAATTTATACATGTTTTATTTATTATTAGTCTCAAAATTCTTTAAATAACATAAATTATATATCATATATATGATTATATAACTATATAATTATTTACTTGCATTTAGCTATCATAATAATGTATCCATTTCTAAAATATCGCTTATATCAAATAATCCTATTTTATCGCGCCCTACCCAAAAAGCGGCACGTAATGCCCCATGAGCAAATATTAAACGATCCGATGCTTTATGCGTGATTTCTAAACGTTCTCCTGGTCCTGCAAATAAAACAGTATGTTCTCCAACGACATCTCCAGCACGTATCGAATGAATTAATATATCTTTATAAGAAGACGCTGGTGAATACGTTGTAGAATCAAGATTAGAATCTATAATTCTATTAGAATGAATAGATCGCAATGCATTTACAATAATATTTTGCATTGTTAAAGAAGTTCCAGACGGTATATCACGTTTCCTGTTATGATGAGTTTCAATAATACTGATATCTGAAGTATTACCTATAACTTGTGTAATCTTATGCAATAATTTAGATATTAACGCTACACCTATACTAAAATTGGAGGAAAAAACAATTCCTATTTTATGAGACGCATTTAGAATAATATTCTTATGTATCTGATTAAATCCAGTAGTACCAATAACTATATTTTTATTATTATTAACACAAAATTTTAAATATTCTATAGATATATCAGGGGCAGTGAAATCAACCAAAACATCAAAATTATCTTTAATTGATTCCAAATTATCAGTAATTTCTATACCTAAAGCATCAGTGTTTATTAATATTCCAGCATCCATTCCACAAATGTTAGTATTTAAACGTGTTATAGCAGCTCCTAAAACAATTTCTTGACTAAATTGTTTTTCTTCTTTAACAATACACGTTACTATTTCTTTTCCCATGCGACCAGTTACTCCCGTAACGGCAATACGGAGAGGTGTATCACTCATAATTTTATAACCTTATTAATAATGTTTATTCTTTACATACAAAAAATTTATGACTCTAATTTGTTCCTATATAATACTAAGTACAATAAAGTATAATAAGTAATGTTACATATCGTTTTTAATTTTTTATAATCAGCTTCTTTGTATTTAATACGTAATGTTACTGTTACAATAAAATCAACAAATCCATTATTATAAATACGCTAAATTTTAGGTGTATCAAAAAATATATTTTCTTCCTCTCCGATCATTTCTTCAACAACAACATGATCTGTGCTTAATACACGTAATTTTTCAATAACTTGAAGTACTAAAATGTCTGGGGCTGACGCACCGGCAGTAATACCAATGTTATTTACCCCGCGCAACCAATTTTTTTGAATATCATTAGCATGACTAATTAAATACGTAATTTTCCCAATACGACGTCCTAGCTCCATTAATCTTACCGAATTAGATGATGTTATTGACCCTACAACAAATATCATCTCTACCATTGGAGCTAAATTTTTAAGGGCATTTTGTCTATTAAATGTTGCGTAACAAATATCATTTTTTCTAGGACCCATAATGTTAGGAAATCTTTTATTTAAAATTGCTATAATCTCTGCAGTATCATCTATAGATAAAGTTGTTTGTGTTACAAAAAATAAATGATTTGGCTGATTAACCTGAACGGACCAAGCGTCTGCTTGCGACTCAACTAAATATATTTTTTGTCTAGAATTCACAGAAATATATTGTCCCATAGTTCCTTCTACTTCTGGATGACCAGAATGACCTATTAAGATTACTTCCATGTCATTACGATTAGCTCGGGAGACTTCCTTATGTACTTTAGTTACCAATGGGCAAGTAGCATCAATTATTATTAAATTTTTAATTTTTGATTGCTCCTGTATCTTTTTTGACACTCCGTGAGCAGAAAAAATCAGAACCGATCCATTTGGTACTTCATTTAGCCGCTCAATAAAAATAACACCTTTCTTAGATAACTGAGTTACCACATAATCGTTATGTACTAACTCATGTCGCACATAAATTGGAGTACCATATACTTGTATCGTTTTCTCTACAATATTAATCGCTCGATTTACCCCTGCGCAGAACCCACGCGGACTAGCTAATACAACTTTAATTATTTATACCCTTTTGTATTTTCATGGTAAACAAAATTGCTATATTTATTGCTCACATAAAATGTGACAATTAATTTTTAGTAATTTTGTAATTAGATTAATAAACATAATAGTGCATATTATATTGATAATAATCATTATACATATCACGATTCTAATATAAATTATTTTTAATAAAATCATAATAGAATCTTATTGTTACAATAGTAATTCCTATACAAATTGCTATATCTGCAACATTAAAAGTTGGCCAATGCCAATTTTTAATGTGAACATCAATAAAATCAACTACTGCTCCGTATAATATTCGATCCAATAAATTTCCTAATGCCCCTCCAATAACCATAGAGTAGGATATACTATAACATTTTGGGCGTTCAATCAATTTATATAAAGCTATGATAAACGCTACAATTACTAATGTTATTATCCACACAAATAGCCAACGATAATATAAACTAGCATTAGTAAATAACCCAAAAGCTAATCCTGGATTACAAACATAATAACAATTAATTCCAGGTAATACTGATAATACCTCACCAATCCAAAAATGAGTCTTTACCCAATACTTTGTTCCTATGTCTAATAACATTATTAATATAGACAACCATAACCATTTTAAATTTTTATAATTATATTTATTATTCATTAAAAAAACCTACGTTTTTCCCCTGGTCCAACTATGTTGTTGACACAACGTGCACAAATATTTGAATAATTTTTATATTGACCAATATCTAATCTATAATGCCAACAACGCAAACACTTCTTACCCTTAGCTTTTTCTAAAAAGATTTTCAGTCCAGGAATGCCCTCTTGTGTATATTGGGTGACATTAAATCCATTGCAATAATCGGAAACTATAGCTGATGATGTTATTAATCCAAAAGAAAGTTCATTGCCTAAGATACGTAATGTATTTGCCAGTTCTGGAGTAGCGTACAAAACTACACTGGCATCTAAGGATCCGCCAATAATACCATTAAGACGAGTTTGTTCAACTATTTTATTGACTTCACTTCTAACATTTAAAAAAGTATTCCAATCATGACTATTCATGATTTGTTTTGAACTTATGCTAAATAAGCCATTATACCATTCTTCAGTAAATACATATTTTGATCTATTTCCTGGAATATGCCTCCAAATTTCATCAGCAGTAAAAGATAAAACTGGAGCAATCCAACGCACCATAGATTCAATAATATGATACAATGCAGTCTGACAGCTACGACGTTCTTTGCTATTTTTTTTTGTAGTATATTGTCGATCTTTAATAACATCCAAATAAAACGAACCCATTTCTACTGAACAAAACTGCATAATCCGTTGTATTACATTATGAAAATTATATTTATTGTAATCTGATATTACTTCTAACTGTACAGATAAAGCGCGATCTATTGCCCAACAATCCAATTCAATCATATTTTCTGGATGTACAGAATCTTTTTCTGGATCAAAATCACTAATATTAGCTAAACAAAACCGGGCAGTATTCCGAATACGTCGATACACATCAATTGTATGCTTTAAAATAGCATTTGAAATTGCCATTTCTTTAGAATAATCAGAAGAAGCTATCCATAATCGTAAGATATCTGCTCCGAAATCTTTTATTATCTCCTGAGGACTGATGACATTACCAAGAGATTTAGACATCTTACGCCCCTGAGCATCTACAGTAAATCCATGAGTTAATACTTCTCTATAAGGCGCTTGACCTGTAATTACAGTTGATATAATTAAAGACGACATAAACCAACCTCGATATTGATCTGAACCTTCTAAATATAAATCTGGTGACTGCTTTCTATATTCTAATCTTTCTGGTATCACTGAATAATGAGTAGAACCAGAGTCAAACCATACATCCAGCGTATCTAACACTTTTTCATATTGATCTGCTTCTTCATTGTCTATGATATCTTCAGTTTTTAAATCCCACCACGCCTGTATTCCGTTCTGTTCTACATGTTGGGCAATTACTTCCATTAATGCAATTGTACGCGGATGTAAAATTGAAGTTTTTTTATGAATGAAAAGAGGTATTGGTACACCCCAAACACGTTGCCTTGAAAGACACCAATCAGGTCTATTAACAATCATTGTTTCAATACTATATTCTCCTTTATTTGGAATCCAATCTACCTGGTGTATTGTTTGCAACAATTTATTTCTTAAATTATATTTATCCATACTTAAAAACCACTGTGCAGTAGCTTTGAAAATGACTGGAACTGCATGACGCCAACAATATGGATAATTATGTTTATAGTTATGATTTACGTGTAATAAAGAACCGGATTGATTTAATAACTTTATTATGATTTCATTGGATTGAAATACTTGTACGCCATCTAACATAGGGTGCACATTAGATACATAATGACCTGTTTCATTTATTATATTAACTATTTTAAAATTATATTTTCGAGCTATAATATAATCATCAACGCCATGATTTGGCGCGATATGTACTACTCCTGTTCCAGAATCTAGTGCCACATGACCGCTTAAGACAACAGGGACATCAAACGACATAAACGGATGACGAAATTTTAACGATTCTAAGGAATTACCTGAAGTTTCACCTAAAATTCTCCAAGAAAAACATTGTATGCGTTGCATCACAGTATTCACTAAATTAGCTGCAATAATTATATATTTACTATTATTTATCGCAATTAATTGATAACTATAATCTGGATGTACAGAAATAGCTTGATTAGAAGGTAATGTCCAAGGAGTAGTAGTCCAAATTACTAATTCAATAACACGTTGACATAAATCAATATTGAATATTTTAGAAATACGAATATTATCTACTGCAAAAAAAGCAACATCAATAGCCGGAGAACAATGATTATTGTATTCCACTTCTGATTCAGCTAATACAGAACAACATTGAAAACACCAATGTACAGGTTTCGTTCCTTTATAGAAATAACCATTAGATATAACTTTGCTTAAGGTACGAATAATATTCGCTTCAGTCTTAAAATCCATTGTCAAATAAGGTCGGGACCAATCTCCTAAGACACCTAACCTTACAAAATCTTTTTTTTGTATTTCTATTTGATCTAAAACATAATTACGACAAATACTTCGAAATTCATTTGGATCAACATTAACTCCTAGTTGCCCTATTAATCGTTCCACTTGTAATTCGATAGGCAACCCATGGCAATCCCAACCGGGAATATAAGGAGCATTATACCCCGTTAAGGTTTTATATTTCAGAATAATATCTTTAAGTACTTTATTTACTGCATGACCTAAATGAATACTGCCGTTTACATAAGGCGGGCCATCATGTAGTATAAACAATTTTTTTTTACTTTTTTTATGACGAATTGCTTCGTATAAATTATCTTTATACCAACGCTCTAAGATAGTAGGCTCGCATACAGGTAAATTAGCACGCATTGGAAATAATGTGTATGGTAAATTCAAAGTATTTTTATAGTTAATCATTTATAAATTATTCCGTTTTTATAAATTTTGTTGATATTATTAGTTTTATTAAAATAACTACGTACTTTTATTATATCTCTTTTAATTTGACGCTGTAATTTTTTCACGGAACTAAAATATTGTTCATCACGTATTTTAGCTAAAAAAACTACTTTAATATGATAAGTATATAAATTTGTAGATACATTTAACAAATGTACTTCTAATTTTTGTTGATTTTTTCCAGTAACTGTCGGGCAAATTCCCACATTGGCTATGCCCGGTAATGGATAATTAGAAATACCATACACTTCCACCGCGTATACACCATGTATGGGTAATCGTTTTCCCTGTAATGATACGTTTGCCGTAGGAAATCCAATCCTACGACCTAATTCATCTCCGTGCACTACACGACCAGAAATACAATAAGAATGCCCAAGTAATAACTCAGCATCCAATATTCTATTTTCTACTAAAGCAACACGTATTGCAGTACTACTTATTCTTCGATTATTTTCATCAAAATAAGTGGCGATGCGTATTACTTTAAAACCTGCATTTTTACCTATTTTTTTCAATAAAACAAAATCCCCTTTTCTAAAAGCACCAAACTTAAAATCATCTCCGATATAAACAAACCGAACGTCTAATTTAGATATTAATATATTTTTAATAAAATTGTATGCTTCAATAGCAGCAAATTTTTTATTAAAAGTAATACATAGAATAACATCTACTCCTGCTGTACATAAATAATTCACTTTATCTCTCAATCTAGTTAATCGTATTGCTATTATATTAGATAGATATTCTTTAGGTTGTGGCTCAAAGATCATGACTACAACAGGTAATTTCAAAATGTTTCGTTTTTTTTGTAACTTTTCAAGTAATGCCTGATGCCCGCGATGAAACCCATCAAAATTACCGATAGTAAGTATGCAACCTTTATGACGGGATTTTATGTTATGTAATCCTCTAACAAATTCCATCTTAAATTCAAATAAATTCTTAAAAGATATTTATATTTATTCATATATTTTTAAAAGTGCTAACTTATTTTATAAAATTAATTCAAAAATCATACAAATAATATAATTATTAAAATAGATTTATAAAAAAATTTACAAACATGATAGTAATCATGTTGAAAATAACAAATAATAATTGTAATTTATAATATAAAAATATAACATAAGACATATGTGTAATTAAAATTTTAAATTTTTTAAAGGTACTTCATATTGGCTAACACTAAATCAGCTCGAAAGTCTCTTATAAAATCAAAACAGCAACGTAAGTGTAATGCAAGCCGGAGATCCATGTTGCGTACCTTTATAAAAAAGGTATATACAGCAATCGAAACTAAAGATAAGACAGCTGCAATGACTGCGTTCGTTTTTATGCAGAAAAAAATAGATCATCAGGCTTGTAAAGGTTTAATTCATAAAAATAAAGCCGCTAGATGTAAATCTAGAACATTTGCGCGTATTAGATCCATGGGTTTTTGACTGAAGCAAAAGGAAATATAACAACATTTAAAAATCATATACTGTTGTTGATAACATCATTGTAAGCAATTAACGAGTAAGATCATCGAAGAATTTTTTTACACCATCAAAAAAACTTTTAGATCTAGGGCTGTTTCGGTTTCCATGAGGTCCCTCAAAACTATCTGACAAATCTTGAAGTAATCTTTTTTGTATATCATTTAACTTCACTGGAGTTTCTACCACTACTCTACATAACAAATCACCATTACCACCGCTTCGAACTGATTTTACTCCTTTTCCTCTCATACGAAATAGTTTTCCAGTTTGGGTTTCAGGAGGAATTTTTAATTTTACCCTTCCATCTAAGGTTGGCACCTCAATTTCTCCTCCCAAGGCTGCCATAGAAAAACTAATTGGTACCTCACAATAAAGATTTTTTTCTTCTCTATCAAAAATTGGATGTTTTCTAATTTGAATTTGAACATATAAATCTCCTGAAGGTGCACCATTTTTCCCAGATTCACCTTCACCTGATAAACGTATACGATCTCCTGTGTTTACACCAGATGGAATTTTAACAGAAAGAGTCTTGGACCGTTCTACTCGTCCATTTCCATGACACTTATTACAAGCCTCTTTAATAATTTTGCCATGTCCATGGCATGTAGGGCAGGATTGTTGTACAGAAAAAAAACCTTGGCGTATTTGAACTTGCCCTTGACCATGACATGTCATACAAGTAATTATAGCTGCATTTGATCTCGCGCCAGTTCCACGACATTTCTCGCATGTCGATAAAGTTGGTATGCATATTTCTTTAATAATCCCACGCACTGCATCTTCTAAACTTAACTCTATATTATAACGCAAGTCCGATCCTCTACCTGCACGACTCCTTCTATTTCCTCCAAATATATCTCCGAACACATCACCAAAAATATCGCTAAAATCCGCTCCTCCTGAATTTGATGTTGCCCCCATACTTCCTGATTCAAACGCTGCATGACCATACTGATCATAAGCTGCACGTTTTTCTGAATTACTTAACACTTCATATGCTTCTTTAATTTCTTTAAATTTTGTTTCAGCTGTAGTATTCCCTGGATTACGATCTGGATGAAATTTCATTGCCAGGCGTTTATAGGACTTTTTGATTTCACGCTCATCCGCATTTTTGGAAATGCCCAAAATCTCATAATAGTCTGATTTAGCCATGGTTTTCTTTATGTCCCTTTGTATACCTATTAATTTAGTAATACATTTATAGATTCAATATTTTCTTGTTTATAATTTTAATAATTACTCTTCTCCTGCTCTAAATTTATTTTTTTAAAAATATTATTTTTTGTTCTTTATTTCTTCAAATTCTGCGTCTACTACTTCTCCATTCGGATCAGAAGTACTATTAGAAGACTGAGACTTAGATTGTTCTTGATGTTTTTGACTGGCTTCTAATAATTTTCCAGAAACTTTAATTAAAGACTGAATTTTGGATTCAATTTCATTTTTATCTTCTTTTTTTATGACTGATTCCAATTCTTTTAATGCTCCTTCTATAGCAGATTTATCATCTAATGATATATTATCACCAACTTCCGTTAATTGTTTCTTGGTGCTATGCAACAAATGATCAGCTTGATTTCGAATTTGTACTAACTCTTCAAATTTACGATCTGATTCAGCATTAGCCTCTGCTTCTTGAACCATTTTATTAATTTCTTCTTCATTTAAACCAGAAGAAGCTTTAATAGTAATTTTTTGTTCACGTCCGCTATTTTTATCTTTAGCAGATACATGTAAAATACCATCGGCATCAATATCAAAAGTCACTTCAATCTGAGGTATACCACGCATCGCCGCTGCTATTCCATCTAAATTAAATTGTCCCAACGATTTATTATCACTTGCTCTCTTTCTTTCTCCTTGTAAGACATGAATAGTGACAGCAGATTGATTATCTTCAGCGGTAGAGAAAATCTGACTATGTTTAGTAGGAATAGTGGTATTTTTAGCGATTAATGAAGTCATAACTCCCCCCATCGTTTCAATCCCTAAAGATAATGGGGTCACATCCAACAACAACACGTCTTTTACATCTCCAGACAATACCCCTCCTTGCACTGCCGCTCCGATAGCAACAGCTTCATCAGGATTGACATCTCTGCGAGGCTCTTTTCGAAAAAATTCAGATACTTTTTTTTGAACAAGAGGCATGCGAGTCTGCCCGCCTACTAAAATAACATCATTTATATTAGACACAGACAAGTTAGCATCTTTGAGCGCTACTTTTAGAGGCTCCATAGTACGATTAACTAAATCTTCTACTAAGGATTCTAATTTAGCACGGGTTACTCTAATATTCATATGCTTCGGTCCAGTATTATCTGCTGTAATATACGGTAAATTCACATCAGTTTGATGTGAAGCAGATAATTCTATTTTTGCTTTCTCTGCTGCTTCTTTCAGTCGTTGCATTGCTAACGGATCATTATACAAATTAATACGTTGATCTTTTTTGAATTCATCTGCTAAATAATTTATTAAAAGGCTATCAAAATCTTCGCCCCCTAAATGAGTATCTCCATTAGTAGACAGCACTTCAAAAGTTTTTTCCCCATCAACATCATCAATTTCAATAATTGAAATATCAAAAGTTCCCCCGCCTAAATCATATACTGCAATTGTGCGATTCCCTCTAGTTTCTTTATCTAAACCATAAGCTAATGCTGCAGCAGTCGGTTCATTTATAATTCTTTTAACCTCTAAACCAGCAATACGCCCAGAATCTTTAGTAGCTTGACGTTGAGCATCATTAAAATAAGCCGGAACTGTAATAACTGCTTCAGAAATTTGTTCTCCAAGATAATCTTCTGCGGTCTTCTTCATCTTTTTTAAAATTTCAGCGGAAACCTGAGGCGGCGCCATCTTTTGACCTTTAACATCTAACCAAGCATCTCCGTTGTCAGCAGAAATTATTTTATACGGCATGATATTCACATCACGCTGCACTTCTGTATCTTGGAAGCGACGACCAATCAATCGCTTAATAGCAAATAAAGTATTTTTAGGATTAGTAACAGACTGCCGCTTAGCTGGTTGACCAACTAAAATTTCTCCATCTTGTGTATAAGCAATAATGGAAGGAGTTGTACGATCACCTTCACTATTTTCTAATACACGAGGTTTATTCCCTTCAATAATTGCAACACAAGAATTGGTTGTCCCCAAATCTATGCCAATAATTTTTCCCATCTATACATCTCCACTGAAAAATCAATTTAACCACACCATGCACCTGATATGCGGTCGAAACTGTACTTTTCAACCTTAAAACAAATTTGTTTTCAAAACTTTTCAAAAAACATTATATGAATTTAAGATAATTAATTATTTTGTAAAGATCACTAATAAAATTATAAAATACCCATATATAGCAAACGGATTATTCATATAATTATTTAATTTTATTCATCACTACTCTTCACAAAACATCACCTTGTTATATATATTTTATATAATTATTTATAATCTTATTAAATGCATTAACGAACGCAAAATATAAAAAATACTAGATTTTAATATAACACATATATGTTTGTAGTATATGATATGCATAATATTTTAAGACATTATGCTTAAAATTAGGTTACGTAATGAAGAGAAACATTTAGGTATTTTAAACGATAAAACAGGTAATTTCATACGTTCTTTTAATACAATTGGTAATATTAATTGTATCTTTTTTTTTAAAAAATCCTCTACTAACTCTTTAAATTTAACAGGATGAGCAGTACCAAGACATATACCAAATTCATCAGAATGTAATTTATCACACAGTAATCGATATGCTACAGCGGTATGAGGTTCGGAAAGATATCCCAAATCTGCAATTTCTTGGACTGTTTTCTCGGTGAGAAAATCATTAACACAACCATATTCCAATTCTTTAATAGATTTATTTTCTCGACGAAACAATTCTTCTATTCTAGACCAATTATTTGGAGAGCTTACATCCATAGCATTAGAAAACGTTGAAAGAGTAGGGCGAGGTTCCCAATAACCAAACTCTAAAAATCTAGGCACAGTATCATTAATATTAGTAGCAGCAATAAACTTCTTTACTGGTAATCCACAAGATTGAGCTAATAGTCCTGCTGTTAAATTTCCAAAATTACCGCTAGGAACCGCAATAACTAATTTATTACGCATTTGATGCGGTAATTGTGATACCCCTTCAAAATAGTAACAAATTTGAGCTAATAATCGGCCAATGTTAATGGAATTCGCAGAATTTAAATTTAATTTCTGTCGCAGTACACTGTCATCAAAAGCTTTCTTAACTAAACGTTGACATGAATCAAAATCTCCATTTACTGATATTGTAGAAATATTGCCTCCTAAAGTGCAAAATAATTTTTCTTGTAATGCACTAATCTTGCCTCTAGGGTAAAGAATTATAACATGTATATTGCTTAAATTAAAAAAAGCATGGGCTACAGCAGCACCTGTATCTCCAGAAGTAGCAGTCAGAATAACCATTGGTTTATCAGAACAATGGTTAGTCTGATTTAACATTTGCGCCATTAATCGGCTTCCAAAATCTTTAAAAGCCAAAGTTGGGCCATGAAAAAGTTCTAAAATTGCAACATTATTATTTATACACACTAATGGGACTGGAAAATTAAAAGCATTTTTAACACAAGTTAATATACTATTTTTTGATAATTCAGAGCCAATATATGTAGACAAAATATGCGTACTACGTTCTATAAAACTCATTTCTAAGAGAGAATTTATTTCAAATATAGAGAATTTTGGAAGATCTTTTGGGAAAAATAACCCCTGATTTTTTCCTAATCCTTGTAAGAGAGCTTGAGTAAACGTGACTTGTTCACTAGGTTGCTTAATATTATATAGTTTCATTAATTATTCACCATAATACGCGCTCCAAGATTATCTAAAGAACAGATTCGAATAAAACCTGAATTATTTTGTAAATAAAAACGTGATAACCAATCAGAAATATCTCCTATTACATCGTGATTGTTACATAATACAAAAACTGTTGGACCAGATCCTGAAATACCGCAAGATATAGCACCTCTCTTCATAATATTATGCCGTATACAAGATAATTCAATCGGAAACAATCGTGATCGATAAGGTTCTGCAATGATGTCCTTCATACATCTAATTGCTAAATATTCTTGTTTAGTATGGCAAGCATGTACAAATCCGGATAGATATTGACTATGATTAATACAATCTTCACGATCATATTTATTTGGTAATACTGATCGAGATACTGCTGTAGATATTTTAATACCTGGATACGCTACAATCCACAACCAATCATCAAAGCTAGGTATTACCTGGTTAACAATATTACAATTCTGCAATATTAAACGCATACCTCCTAAAAAGCAAGGAGACACATTATCAAAATGAATTGAACCAGAAATTTTACCTTCCATTTCCCCCATTAACATGAGCAATTGATCTGTATTAAGTGGACATCCACAATGATAATTCATTGCTACCAATACAGCTACTATGGAACAAGCGCTAGAACCCAAACCAGAAGCAACAGGAATATTTTTTTCCAATTTAATACTTAAAAAATATGTTTGTCCTAAAATTTCACAAAACTTTCTCCAACATTGGAATACGATATTTTCTTCTAATTGTATTGGTAATTGACTATGAAAAAATCCTGTACTTCTTAAACTAAATGCATTAGCATGCTCGATGCTAATGCAATCTCCAAGTAAGCTACCATTTATTGGAGCAATTGCCATACCTAACGTATCAAACCCCACTCCAATATTAGCGATAGACGCTGGCGCATAAACTCTGACCATATCCACACACATCCTTACTTTTATTATGATAAAGTGCGTAATAAATCTGCAAATACTCCGGCTGCTGTAACATCATTACCTGCTCCATAGCCACGTAATACCAATGGTAATGGTTGATAATACCGAGTAAAAAATGCAAGAGCATTTTCTCCATCTTTTACTTTAAATAATGGATGATTATTATTTATAGATTCGATTTTCACGCGACACTGTCCTTCCTGTATATTCCCAACATAACGCAATACATGTCCTAATTTATACGCCCTTTGAGCTTTATCATAAATAATATCATCTAATAAAGACAATTTTTTAAAAAAACTATCCGTATCATTTTTATTTATAAAATTATGTGGTATTACTGGATCGACTTGAATATCATTCAATTCTAATTCATACCCAACTTCTCGTGCTAAAATTAATAATTTTCTAGCTACGTCTATACCAGAAAGATCATCTCGGGGATCCGGTTCAGTATAGCCTTTCTGCTGAGCTAATAAAGTTGCAGCAGATAATGATAATCCTTCATCTAATTTTCCAAAAATAAATGATAAAGATCCAGATAAAATACCTGAAAAACTAATTAATTCATCTCCAGCATTTAATAAATTTTGCAAATTTTCTATAACTGGTAATCCAGCTCCGACATTAGTATCATATAAAAATTTCCTTCGTGATTTTATCACGATATCCCTAAGTCTTCTATACTGCTCCATAGATCCGGTATTAGCTTTTTTATTTGGTGTAATCACATGACAACCATTTGACAAAAAATCTACATAATAATTAACTACGTCAATACTACTAGTGCAATCAGCGATAACTGGATTTAATAAATGATTTTCTTGTATAATTTCCATTAATTTTTTTAAATTACAAGGTTCATGAGTTTTCTTTAGAGAAGATTCCCAGTTATTTAAATCAATCCCATTTATGTCGATACACATCATTCGGGAATTAATAATACCACATACTCGTAAGTCAACATGTTTATTTTTTAACCAATGTCTTTGACGTCGAATTTGTTCTATTAAAGCAGTACCAACGCCGCCAGATCCAATAATAAATACTTCTATTAATTGATCAGTACTAAATAACATTTGATGAGCTACTCTAATTCCAATAGCAGTAACATTGTTTTTTACCACCACCGAAATAGAACGCTCTGAAGATCCTTGAGCAATTGCAATAATATTAATATTAGCACGAGCTAATGACTCAAACAATTTGCTAGACAAACCAAGTTGCGTACGCATGCCATCGCCCACAACTGAAATAATTGCGAGATCTCGTATGACATCTATTGGTTCCAAAAGTCCATTTTTTAATTCTAAATTAAATTCTTCATTTAATGCAGTGCAAGCTTTTGATAACTCTTGATAAGGCACGCAAAAACTTATGCTATACTCAGAAGATGATTGAGTGATTAACACTACTGAACATATGGCTTGAGACATTGCAGAAAACACACGAGCGGCCATTCCAATCATGCCTTTCATTCCCGGTCCAGAAATATTTAACATTACCATATCATTTAAATATGTAATTCCTTTAACTATATTAGTAGCATCATTATTAATTGATCCAATTAATGTTCCAGGAGCATCAGGTTTGAAAACATTTTTTATTAAACAAGGTATATGAAATTGAGCAATCGGCACAATAGTACGTGGATGTAAAATTTTAGCTCCAAAATAAGACAGCTCCATAGCCTCTTGATAAGATAATGAATTTAATAATTTTGCATTAGGTACTTGACGCGGATCACACGTATAAATCCCGTCTACATCTGTCCAAATTTCACAACGACTAGCACCTAAACAAGCCGCTAAAATCGCAGCTGAATAATCAGAACCATTTCGACCTAAAGCAACTAATTCACCCTGCTCATTTCCCGCAGTAAATCCGGCCATTAATATAATATCTAAATGAGAAATAGGTATATTTTTAATACGCCGAGCAGATTCTTCAATATTTACCATGGAGGTCAGATATTCTTCTCTTCCTTGTGCTATAATATTATCTACTGGATTAATAACAGTTATTTGGAGATTCCTCGCATTTAAAAGCCTTTCCATTAAAATAATGGACAACTTTTCCCCCAAACAAATAATATTAGCATTTATATTATCTGGACAAAATTTTAACAATGAAATTCCATGCAGTAAATTTTTTAAATGAATAAACTCTTGTTCTAATATAAGACGCAAAGTTATATGATTAAATCCTGGTTGAATTTGTGCTATATCTTCCAACAAAGTATTAAAAATAGTTTCTATATTGTGAATATGTTCACATACAGAACTACCACTTAATGTGCAATCAATAACTGATACTAGATAATTAGTAATCATTGCAGGCGCCGATAACACCGCTGCTATTTGTTCTTCTTGCGCGTTTTTTTCAAGAATATTGGCGACATGGATAAACTGATTTGCATTAGAAAGTGCAGTGCCGCCAAATTTCAATACTCGCATATTTTATCTCCTAAATATGACTCTAATATCCTGAATTTTCATTAATAAAAATAAACAGCAAAGATCACGTAATATTTATCCATCTTACTACTATGTTTTATTAGATAAATAATTATAATAAATAGTTAAAAATTATAACAAACACACATTATATCTAATTATATCATTATATTAATTAATGTAGTACTATCTACAATAAAAATTTTTAAAAATAATCAATTATTATTTGAGTATATAAAAGCTGTACTAATGTAGTAATATCTGTTTTGAAAAAAATTATCAAAATATATATACCTACATATACGCAAATACTTTTTTATATATACATACAATACATATCATATACATTTAATTAAAAATAGATCATCTATTCATAATAGAACGGTTTCAGTAATATTAATATATTTATATACTTAAATATTCTTATGTTTGCCCATAAAATACACCAATTTATTTTAATAAAAATAGCAATAAAAAATAAAATTACTCATTCTCAATGAGATATTTATATTCTATAAAAAAGATATTCTTATATTTTTTGATATCAAAATACTTAATATTGATCAAATCAAAAATTAAAGTAGGAGTAAATAGATTAATTAAAATAACATATTTTATAATTCACGTTTAAGCATCGTGTGGTTTGTTGAACCACATTTAACATTAATTTTTTTATTGGAAATAATTTTCGACGTTTTTAGTAAAAACCACGCATATAGTTACATTCATATTATAAATACTCTAACAGTTAATAACTATTGTTAATTTTAAAATTGATATAATTCAATAGAATCAGGATATAAATTCTATTTATCTAATAAATTTTTATTTACATTACGTCAAATCATCAGTATGTTGTAGAATAAGTTGTATGCATATAATTTTAAAAATTAAAAAATCGAGATAATATCACTGTATTATTTTTTATATATTTTTTATCACCGATAAAATATTGATTAAATAACTTAAATATTCAGTCTAATATCACTAATTTGTCGCCATAAATCACGCTTTGCGTGAATATCACATTTTAATATTGACAACGCAGGAGTAGTTAGACATATACTATTCAAATTATTTGATACTTTAGTACCAATCCACCAACAATAATAAGAAAACTCTGATGGAATAATTAAAATTTTAATTTGGTTAGTGGTCAACGCGCATACTTCTCTAGGGTTAATCTGCATGGCACGTATAACATCTTTAATAAAAGGATCATTTAATGATATCGGAACATCCGGTGATATTAATACTAAACGAAGAGATGGCCATAACTTAATCGGGTTTATGCTGTCTAAAACTACAGGATATCGTAATTTCCAAAGTGTAATACCTAATTCCTGAAAAATAAACGTATGTGGTTTATTTCTATTATTAGTAAGCATAGTCATTCATACTTCACATATCATTATTTAGTAGAAAATAATATAAATAATTTATTCTGATAATAATGTTCATACATTTAACATATGTACTAAAAAATAATTAATTTAAAATGATGTTACTTCATCTGAATTATATACATTTCCAATTAAACGTTTTGTTGTCAATGTACATCATTACATGAGGACATATTACCTAAAAATTTCATATTTATTGGTTTATTTAAAATACGTGCATGAGACAACTGCGTTAATATTTTGTTGCTAGATAACCCTTTGTCTAACTCAATAATAGCATGAAAGGAAAATAATTTAATATTACCTATTTCGTGATAGCGAATATTAGCAATATTATTCGAAAGCACTCTAATAATATGACGTATTTTAACTCCATCATTACGCCCTACTGATATGTGATAAGCATCCATATTATCAGAAATTTTAGATTGCAACCTAGTTTTAATAACTCTATTTTCAACACGAAAACAATTTTGACGATTACTATTTATACGTATTTTAGAAACTGATTTATTTTTAATAATCGGATCTGGAGGGAATACCAATGGACGATTGCCTTGCGCTATTTTCAGCAAAACAGCTGCTAAATTTTCCGTTGTCAAATCTCTTCTAGGTTTTATTTGAGGTAATAGAGATCGATATACATCCAAATCATCATTCTCGGTACTTAATTGATATTCTACTTTATTCGTAAATCTCGATAATCGACAATCAAATAAAGTTTCAGAGGTAGGATACTGAACCTCTGGAATTTTTAGTTTTATTTTACGTTCAATATGACGCAACAAACGATATTCTTTATGCTCTACAAATAATAAGGATTTTCCCATGCATCCTGCTCTACCAGTTCTACCTATACGATGTATATAAGCATCAGAATTTATTGGTATATCATAATTTATTACTAAACTAATACGATGAACATCTAATCCACGTGCAGCAACATCAGTAGCTATAAGAATATCTAACTTACCATGCCTTAATCGATCTAATGTCTGATGTCGTACTGTTTGATTCATATCTCCATTCAAAGCTGCACTATTATAACCAAATCTCTCTAATATTTCGGAAATCTCCAACGTTGCATATTTAGTACGAACAAAAACAATAGCTGCGTCAAAATCTTCTGTTTCTAAAAAACGCATTAAAGCCTCATGTTTAGCGATTCCTGAATGTACTAACCAATAACTTTGTCTAATATTAGCACACATGCTAGTATTAGAATGGATAAATACTTCTTTTGGATTGTTCATAAATCGATAACTTATACGACGAATACCCATAGGTAAAGTAGCAGAAAATAATGCTGTTTGACGTTTAACTGGAATATTTTTAATGATACGCTCTACATCTTCAAGAAATCCCATGCGCAACATTTCATCAGCTTCATCTATTACTAAAGTTTTTAATTGAGATAAATTAGCAGTTCCACGGTTTAAATGATCTATTAGTCTACCTGGAGTACTTACTATAATATGAGGTCTCTTATTTAAAGCACTTAATTGAATGCCATAACTTTGCCCTCCATATAAAGTAACAACATTTATTTTTTTCATATATTTTGCAAAATTAGAACACACTCTCCCAATTTGTATCGCCAACTCTCGAGTAGGCGTTATAATTAAACCTTGAGAACAAGAATTGTTAATATCAACATTATGTAATAATGGTAAGACAAATGCCGCAGTTTTTCCGCTACCTGTATGCGCCATTCCTAACACATCATATCCAGCTAATAAATATGGAATGCATTGAATTTGAATAGGTAGAGGTTTTGTATACCCAACATCATGTAAAACATTGACAATATAACGATTTAATCCTAAATCTATAAAAGAGTCTACAGTTTTCGACATTTGTGATTACCTCATTTTAATAAACAATTAACTGTATAAAATACATATCAAAACCCTTTTAAAAACACAAAAAATACACATGCATACAATGAATGCATACAGAGGGATTAAAGTTATTTCAATAACAACGCTCTCGTCATACATATACTGCGTTTGCAATAACTACAATTAAAAACAAAATTAACAATATTGATTATAACTTCATGAATACGAGTATAAATTCCTTTTCATAAAGAAGAAAAAACTAATTCTTGAAATACTATGAAATATTAACCATATATATACTTTTTATAAGTTATAATAATAGTGTATCACTAATTCAATTAATTTATTTCCTGAGTACCCACATTTATCTTGTATTATAATTTATTCTATTAAGTATCAAATGATTTAATTTGCTTTATTCTAAAATTATAATATGAATTATCTTACATAATTGTATTGTTGCCTTATATTTACCCGAATATATGCTTAATATTATTAATGATTTTTATTGTTATACATTTCAACGCCCAACCTAACTACCTTGAATTGTCACCAATCTTTTTTATGTAATCCTCCGTGCAACTACAATTATCTCACATACGCAAACATATAAAATTTTATCACAGTAAAATACTATGTGCTATGCACTCACTTGATGTACTCCTTTCATACTCAAACGAATTCGTCCCTGACGATCTATTTCTAACACTTTTACTAATACTTTTTGCCCTAATTTCAAATAATCAGTTACTTTATTTATTCTTCTTTCAGAAATCTGGGAAATATGAACTAACCCTTCTTTTCCAGAAAGGATAGTAACGAATGCCCCAAATTCCACAATGTGACTAACTTTTCCAGTATAAACGGCTCCTATTTCAACGTTTGCAGTGATATCATTAATTCTACGAATAGCTTGTTTTGCTTTATCATAATCTAAAGCAACTATTTTTATGATACCATTATCTTCAATATCAATAATAGTATTAGTTTCTTCAGTCAATGAGCGAATAACTGACCCTCCCTTTCCTATAACATCTTTAATTTTATCTGGATTAACTTTAATGCTATATATCCTGGGAGCAAATTTAGAGATTTCCTGATTAGGAAACTTAATAATTTGTTCCATAACATCTAATATTTGCAGTCGAGCATTTTTTGCTTTTTTTAACGCAATATTTATTATATCATACGTAATCCCGTCCGTTTTAATATCCATTTGCAATGCTGTTATGCCTTGACGACTACCAGATACTTTAAAATCCATATCTCCAATATGATCTTCATCGCTAACAATATCAGATAATACCACGAAATCGTTTCCTTCCTTAATCAGACCCATAGCAACACCAGCAACTGCTGCTTTAATCGGTACTCCAGCATCCATCAACGCTAATGATGTACCACAAATAGATGCCATGGAGGACGATCCATTAGATTCAGTAATTTCTGATACTACACGTATTGTATACGGAAACTCATTAGCATTAGGCATAACTGCTAACATACCCCGTTTGGCTAAACGTCCATGTCCTATTTCTCTCCTTTTTGGAGCTCCTATGACACCTATTTCACCTACACAATATGGTGGAAAATTATAATGTAATAAAAATCTATCCACACGAATACCAGTTAATCCATCAATATTCTGTGCATCACGTTCTGTGCCAAGCGTAACAGCAACCAGCGCTTGAGTATCTCCTCTAGTAAATAATGCTGATCCATGAGTACGTGGTAATATGCCTGTTTTTATATCTATTTTCCGAATTGTATCTTGTGAACGTCCATCAATACGTAATTTGTTCGTTAAAATACGATAACGAATTGATTGCGCTTCTAAATAATTTAAAAGATACATTATTTCTTTTTCATCTACAGCAGCATGCTGGTAGCTATTAAGAACGGTTTTTACTATATCTTTCTTAATACTATCAACTTGAGCATGACGCTCTTTTTTATCAAAAAAACAATATATATCTTGCGCACGAGACTCATACAATTCAGATAAATACGTTTTTAAAGATATGTTCACTTCCTTTTCGTTCCAAGAATACTTAGTTTTTCCAACTTTTTTAACTAATTTATTAATATTATGAATCACTATTTGTTGTTGTTCGTGACCAAATATAATAGCGTCTAAAATTTCTTTTTCACTTAGTAAACACGATTCTGATTCCACCATCAAGATATTAGATTCAGTCCCTGAAATCACCAAATCTAACTTACTATTAGATAACTCTGTTGTTGTTGGATTTAATACATATTGATTTTTAATATAACCAACTCTAGCTGCTCCAATGGGTCCAAAAAATGGAATATCAGACAAACTCAATGCAGCAGATACTCCTATTATTGCTACAATATCTGGATTTACTTGCGGATTTACTGATACTACCGTAGCAACTACTTGTACATCATTAATAAATCCCTTAGGGAATAACGGCCGAATAGGGCGATCAATCAAGCGAGACGTTAATGTTTCGTTTTCACTTGGTCGACCTTCTCGACGAAAAAAACCTCCTGGAAATTTTCCAGCAGCATAAGTGCGTTCTTGATAATTTACAACAAGAGGAAAAAAATCTTGTTCTAATCTGACTTGATTAGAACTAACTACTGTAACTAATACTGTAGTATCACTCATACTCACCATGACTGCAGCATTTGCTTGACGAGCTATGGTTCCAATATCTAAAATTACAGTATGCTGTCCATATTTAAATTTATGAATAATCGGATCTAACAAAATAATATCCTTTTTATAATTTAATATATAATTTTTTAATATGTCTAAACAATCATAAGAACATCATGATCTTAAATATAAAATTAAAAAAATTTCATTTTCTAATTTATTTTAAAAACTCCTGAATAAATAAAAAATATCATCAAAACATGTATATTCTTCACAAACCAAATTATATTAATGACGTAATCCTAAATTTCGTATTAAATTAGTATAATGTAACATGTTATTTTCTTTTAAATATTTCAATAATCTTCTCCGATGAGCGACCATCTTAAGTAATCCTCGACGACTATGATGATCTTTTTTGTGTTTTAAAAAATGATGCTTCAAATGATCAATGCGTTCAGTTAACAGAGCAACTTGTACCTCAGTAGAACCAGTATCTTTAACGTTACGACCAAATGTAGAAATTATTTCTCTTTTTTTTTCAACACTCCAAGACATGGACAACACCTTTTATGTAAAAACTATATTTAATTTGAAGGTAAATGATATTTAATAAATTAAATAAAATTGAAATCAATATTCAATTTTTTATTGTATTCCTCTATTTAATTAAAAAATACATTAGATAAAAATAGAGAATATACTTCTTTGATTTTATATATTATCTGTATCTATCATAAAAATACAATAAAAACTGTCTAACCCTTATAAACACCACAAATAACACATATAATCAACACTCATACGTTCACGTAATTTGACTGTATCAATTATCAAAATGCATCCATTTTATATTCTTGACGCAAGAATAACATATATAGAAAATGTCAACATTTTTCATTGGATATATTCGCAAGCTCAAGCATGATCATATTCATTGGTGTCAAGAATGCATCCAATTTGCAAAACACTTGTACATCATCAAAAGAATCATTGTAAAAAATAGCTTCTAAAGTTGCTGGATTTATCATAGAAGAAGAAATGTACTGTCCTACTGATAAACGACGTAATTCTATGACATGTGCTCCGCAACCTAAATACTCTCCAATATCATTCACTATACTACGAATATAAGTACCCGTAGAACAATGGACATCTAACTCGATAATATTTTCTGTTTTTTTAATAAGACTCAGATTGTATATATGAATCGACCTGGGTTTTCTAGGAAAATAGATTCCTTTTCTGGCGTATTTATATAAAGGTACTCCACGATATTTTAATGATGAAAACATAGGAGGAATTTGATTTCTTATTCCTATAAATGATTCCAAACATTGTTCTAATATATAATCATTTGACTGTACAGGCGACACACTAATAATCGTCCCATCTGAATCAAAAGTATCAGTACTTACTCCCAGCTGAGCGCTGACTTTATATCGTTTATCAGAATGTAACAAGTATTTAGCAAGCTTAGTCGCTTTACCAAAACAAACAGGCAGCATTCCTGTGGCTAAAGGATCCAAAGTACCAGTATGTCCTATTTTTTTAGCATTAAACAATTTTTTGATCTTATTTAAGAATAAACCAGAAGATATTCCTTTAGGTTTATCTAATAATAAAATGCCATTAATATCTCTATTTCTTACATTCTTATATCGCTTCACTAGAAACCTTAATGCATTATTAATTTAACTTTTATATCATAATTTCTCTGTAGTAGAAATTAAACTACATACTTTTGCTCCTTCAATTAATGAAGAATCATACTTAAAGAATAATATAGGCGCTACACGTATACACATAGTATTAGCTAATAAAAAACGAATAAACCGTGAAGCACGTTGTAATATCATAACAGCAGTATCTATTTCCTCGGGACCTTCTTTATTAATAAAAGTCACAAAAATATTAGCATTTTTTAAATCTTTAGATACTTGCACTCCTGAAATAGTAGGTATACCTATTCGAATATCATCGATCTTATGTTGCAAGATAATAGAAACTTTTTTATGTATTTCATTAGCAATACGCTGAGTACGATAACTATGTTGAAAGTACATCTGTCTACCTTCCGTAAAAAATAAACATGTATATCACATACAAATAAACACCCAATTGAATAATCTAATAATGAACATACCTAATCTCAGTTATACATGAGATATTTTTACCATATCAAACACTTCAATCATATCTCCAGAATGAATATTCTTATAATTTTTTATACCAATACCACATTCTATTCCACTGCGTACTTCATTAACATCATCTTTAAAACGACGAAGCGACTCTAACTCGCCTTCATGCACTACTATATTATCTCGTATAACTCTAATTTTTTTATAACGTTTTATCATTCCCTCAACAACCATGCAACCAGCAACGTTTCCATATTTTGGAGAACGAAATACATTACGTACTTTTGCTAAACCAATAATTTCATGTTTATAGCGTGGCGCTAGCATACCATGTACTGCTTGTTTTACTTCATCTATCAAATCATAAATTACCGAATAATAGCGCACATCTAACTGATCCGCTTCAATTATACGCCGAGCAGTGGGGTCTGCTCGAACATTAAATCCTACAATAACCGCATTAGAAGCTGCTGCTAATGCAACATCAGTTTCAGTAATACCACCAATAGACGAAGACAAAATTTTTATTGTTACATCACCACCAGTTGATAAATTTTCTAAGGATTCACGAATAGCTTCAGAAGAACCTTTCGTGTCAGATTTAACAATTAAATTTAATTCAGAAACCACACTAGTATTCTTAATACTGGAAAATATATTTTCTATGTTAGGTTCTTTTTGACGAGCCAATTTTATTTCACGAGATTTTCCTTGACGATACAAAGCTACCTCCCGAGCTTTTTTTTCGTTACGAACTACAATTACACTCTCCCCAGAAGCAGGTGATCCCGATAAACCCAATAATTCAACCGGGATTGACGGACCAGCTGAAGTAATCTCATGTCCGAATTCATTACGCATGGCGCGAACACGTCCATATTCTGTTCCGCATAAAATTATATCACCACATTTTAATGTACCTTCACGCACCAGAACAGCAACTACAGGACCACGTCCTTTATCTAAAAAAGATTCAATGACTATGGCCCTTGCCATACCATGATGCACAACTTTCAACTCCAACATATCTGATTGCAATAAAATAGCATCTAATAAATTGTCTATTCCATTTCCTGAAGTAGCAGAAACATGTATAAATTGTGTATCGCCACCCCATTCTTCTGGAATAAGACCATGGTTATTAAGATCATTTTTTATTCTTTCAGGATTGGCTTCTGATTTGTCAATCTTGTTTATTGCTACAACCACGGGAACATTGGCAGCCTTAATATGCTCTATTGCTTCAATAGTCTGAGGCATAACTCCATCATCAGCGGCTACTACTAAAACAACGATATCCGTTATCTGAACCCCACGAGCACGCATAGCAGTAAATGCTGCATGTCCTGGAGTATCAAGAAAAGTAATCATACCATTATCAGTACTCACATGATATGCGCCTATACTTTGAGTAATACCTCCTACCTCAGAAGAAGCTATTTTAGTTGAACGAATTCTGTCAAGAAGGGATGTTTTTCCGTGATCTACGTGACCCATAATAGTAACTATTGGCGCTCTATTTGCGAGAGTAGTATCAGAACTTGTTATATCAATATCACGATCATTCATAATTAACTCTTCTAGTTCGTTTTCACGACGTAAAATAACATTATGGCCCATTTCTTCTGCCACCAGTTGAGCAGTATCTTGATCGATAATTTGATTAATCGTTGCGATTATACCCAATTGCATCATCGTTTTAATGACACGAGAGCTTTTTATGGACATCTTATTCGCTAATTCAGCTACACTTATAGTTTGTCCAATAATAATATCACGAGTAATTGTTTGAACAGGTTTATTAAAAACTTGCACTAATGCACTTTGTTTACGCTTACTTTTATTAACACGATTCGGAATATATAACTCTTCTTCCATACCGAATTCATCAGATGTTGCCTCATATAAACGATGATGATTACCCCTTTTATGTTGTTTAGTCAATTTCCCGCCATTTCGATATCGTGTACGCACACGAGAGCGATTTCTTCTTTCATTTTCTAATTTTTGGTTATTATTCTTCTCTAACAATTCAGGCATACAATACAATTTACTATTACTGGAGCTATCTCCTAAATTAGAAGAAATTGCATTTGTATTATTTAATTCAATGTCCCAACAATTTTTAGTCTTTTTTTTAAGCAACTGTGTTTCATCTGAGTCTTGTAAAGACTTATCTTCAAATTTACGGGAGATTTTTCCTATGACTTTCTCTTTGTGCTCTATTAATTCAGAATAACGATGATTTTTTTTGGAAATTTTTGTTAATGATGACGGACCGAGAGTATTACTTATTTTTTTGTTGACCAATCTATTATTCCTTACAATTAGACTAGATGCTTCGCGATTAGCATCTAAAACCATTTTGTTTTTTACATCAATAAACTCTGTCTCTTGTAAAGTAGATTGTACATATGTAAGCTTCTTTCGTATCTCTATTTGTACTTTTTTATTTTTACCACCGACACTAGATACACTTAAAATACTACGTGTTTTTCGTTGTAATATTAATTTTTTAGATATGTCGCTTTTATTATCATTCATATACTTAAATAAAATTTCTTTTTCTCTTTGAGTTACAATACCTATTTCTGTTTTTAAAATGCCAATATATGAAAACCATTGTATTAATTGATCTACTGACATTTTCATTTCCGCAGCAAACGATTGTATGGTGGTATCTGTCATGGCTTTCCTTAATTATTACTAATAATAATATTAATGTTTGTTATCATTATTAAACCAACAAATATTGCGGGCTTCCATAATTAATTCTCCAATTTTTTCTTTAGTTAATCCTTCAATATCGGAAAGATCCGAAATATCTTGTTCAGCTAACTCTTCTAATGTAGAAATACCACGTTCAACTAATGTTAGTGCTAATTTATATTCAATATTAGGCAATCTCAATAATCCTGTAACGGGATGAATAACCGCCGCAGTATAATTATCTTCCTTAATATTTTTTTCATTATGAATCACAGAAAAATTCTTTAAAGCACTTTTTGCGCGATCCCTAATTATTTCTACTGTTTTTCTATCAAATTCTTTTATTGATAATAATTCTGTCATAGGTACATAAGCTAACTCCTCAAGAGAAGAAAACCCTGAATCAATTAAAATTTTAGCAAATTGCTCACTGATATTTAAGGAATGAATAAAAATGTTTGTGATAGTACATATTTCAACTTGACGTTTCTTTTCCAACTCATCTACAGTCATAATATTGAGTTCCCAGCCGCTTAATTGAGATACTAAACGAATGTTTTGTCCATTCCTTCCAATAGCCTGAGGTAAATTAGTTTCCTCTACTGAAATATCCATTGTATGTTTATCTTCATCTATCACAATAGACGCAACATCAGCAGGAGACATAGCATTGATAACAAATTGAACAGGATTATCATCCCATAATATAACATCTACTCGTTCTCCTCCTAATTCACCAGACACAGCCTGAACACGTGCTCCTCTCATTCCTACACATGCTCCTACTGGATCAATACGCTTATCATTTGTTTTGACGGCAATTTTTGCCCGTGAACCAGGATCTCGCGCTGCGGCTTTAATTGTGATTAATTCTTCTCCAATTTCAGGTACCTCAATACGAAATAATTCAATCAACATTTCAGTCCTAGTACGACTGATAAGTAATTGAGGACCTTTAAAATCCGGTCGCACCAAATAAAGAATACCACGAATTCTATCTCCTAATCTAAAATTTTCACGCGGTAACATTTCTTCTCTATTAATCATACCTTCAGCATTATTTCCTAAATCTATACTTATACTATCTCTATTAATTTTTTTTACTATACCTGTAACAATATCACCCTGTCGATTTAAAAACTGTTCTATAATAATTGCACGTTCAGCTTCACGCACCTTTTGAACAATAACTTGTTTTGCGGTTTGAGTTGTAATACGATCGAAACTAATAGATTCAATGACATCTTCAACGTAATCACAAATTTGTACTTTTGGATTCTCAAATCGAGCTGCATCTAATGTAATTTCTTTAGTAGGTTGAGTTACTTGTTCCACTACAACCCACCTCCGAAATGTATTAATCTGACCTGATTTACGATCAATTACAACACGAACTTCAACATCTTGTTCATATTTCTTTTTTGTAGCGGCAGCCAATGCTGTTTCTAATGCTTCAAAAATTTTTTCTTGAGGTACAGCTTTTTCATTAGAAACTGCTTCTATAACAGCCAAAATCTCTTTATTCATCCCAGTTTCTCAAAATGCTATTTCCTTAATAGCTATTATGTGTATATCATTGTGTAATTAAATTTTAAAAAACAATTCACCCCTACATCGTATTGAAAACATGATGTATTTGTAATTTATCGATTCAATTACAAAAACTATGATTATAATTGATACAAATTAATTTAATCGTCCTATTCATATCAGACAACCTTGTAACATATAACAGAATTCTATTCGATATTATGAAATTAATAAACCTTGAGAAATTTCCATAGAAAATAATCAGTGATCTACTTATTTGATAGGTATGTTATCAACATGAAAAGAAATCTATTAATATTCTCTGAATATTAACTAAACATTTAACCATAACTAATTTAATATAATTGATACTATTTATGTAGTTCCTAATAATATCAACATATTTTCCATTATTCTTAAACTACAATACCAGCCTTAATCAGGCTTGGTATAACACACAACACGTATTATATTTCCTATAAGTACAAACAAAGTAACCTACTTGATACGGTTGCGGGGGTCGGATTTGAACCAACGACCTTCGGGTTATGAGCCCGACGAGCTGCCATACTGCTCCACCCCGCGCCTGTACTAAAACAATAGGAATTGTATACCATATAACTCCGAAAAAGCAAATTATTTATATTACAAAACAATACCGAGGACGGGACTTGAACCCGTAATCTCAAATAAGAGAACTACCACCTCAAAGTAGCGTGTCTACCAATTCCACCACCTCGGTTATTAACAACCATCGATAATATCGATATCTCATAGTAATACTTTAATTTATATATACATTTCCGGTTACACATATTTTATATCTTTTTATTACATATAAAAAGATATCTTAATTAATTTGTTGTTGAAAAACTTACGCTTAAAATTTATATAATTTTATCAATCTTGCAATTGACTATTTTGTATATTATTTTGAATATACTTTTGATTTTGTTTGCTATTTATATTTCCCAATAACAAACTAAATAAAAAAAATAATATAGCTAAAATTACTATTAAACACGTTATACCATTATTGATACCTCCTGAACCTAACATATCTCCTAAAGAACGACTACTAAACATGCCTCCTGAATCATTACTTTTGTTTTGTTGCAACATAATCAACGTGATTAGAGCTATTGCTATAATTAAAAATATAACCAAAAAAAAATGATACATGATATTATATCGCCTTATACAAACATTTTATGTTTAAAAAAATAAATAATTTCCGAAACTACTAATATTTCTTTTTATATAAAAATACTACATAACTCACTTATATTATAATTATTCAATATACGCATAATATTTAAAGTAAATGACTATTGTATTGATTTTATTTCCGATCTTATTACAGAAGCGATCCTATTTGCTAAATATAATATTTTACCATAACAACAATTTCCCTCCACCATAATACGAATATATGGTTCAGTACCAGACTGACGCAGTAACACGCGGCCTTGTTCAGATAACTCCTGTTCTACTGCTTTAGTTTCTTTTCTAACCAAATCAGACTCTAAAGGGCTTTTAATACTAGAACAATATACATTAACTAAAATTTGAGGCAATAAAGACACATCGTTGCATAATTCATGTAAACTTACGCAATTATTTACCATTGCGGATAATACTTGAAGAGCAACAATAATACCATCTCCCGTGGTAGTTTTATCTAAAAGTACAATATGCCCGGAATTTTCACCTCCAATATTCCAACCCTGTTTTTTTAACATTGCAAGTACACAGCGATCGCCAACATTAGAACGTATAAAAGGAATATTCAACTGTTTTAATGCCAATACAAGCCCCATATTACTCATAAGAGTCCCTACAATACCGCCTGTTAATTGCTTGCAATGTAATTTTTCTCGAGCAATAATATATAGCATTTGATCACCATCTACTTTATTTCCAAAATGATCAACCATAATGACCCTGTCTCCATCCCCGTCATAAGCAATACCTAAATCTGCTTTTTTTGCTAATACATGGGCACGTAATTGCCGAATATCTGTAGTACCACATTCTTTATTAATATTAACTCCATTTGGACGACACGCAATAGTAGTCACATTAGCGCCCAATTCACGGAACACACTTGGAGCTATATGATAAGTAGCGCCATTAGCACAATCTACAATTATTTTTAATTTTCTTAAACTGAGATGAGCAGGGAAAGTTCCTTTGCAAAATTCTATATAACGACCAGCTGCATCAACAATACGACTAGCTTTTCCTAACTCTTTTGGATCAACACACGTTAAACATTTTTCTAATTCTATTTCTATAGAATGCTCTACTTCATTATCTAATTTAGTACCCTTAATAGAAAAAAACTTAATACCATTATCATAAAAAGGATTATGTGAAGCAGAAATTACAATGCCAGCCTCAGCTCTAAAAGTACGAGTTAAATACGCAATAGCCGGAGTAGGCATAGGACCAGTTAATGCAGCAGACAAACCAGCAGCAGCTAATCCTGACTCTAATGCCGATTCTAACATATACCCAGAAATGCGAGTATCTTTTCCAATAATAATGTAATTAGACCTACCGCCACTAAAACGACTTAATACTTTTCCTGCAGCCCAACCAAGCTTCAGAATAAAATCTGGAGTAATGGGCATGCTCCCAACTTTGCCTCTAATTCCATCAGTACCAAAGTATTTGCGGCGCTTCATATTAATTTTGTCCTTACTTTGTCTGCTGTTTCAACATCATACGCACCACTTTTAATGCTTCTGCTGTTTCCTTAACATCATGCACGCGAATAATTTGTACGCCTTGTATAGCTGCAATCACTGCGCAAGCAATGCTGCCTATTAATCTTTGTTTAGGATTATATGAATTAGAACTAAGATTAAGCATTGACTTGCGTGATATACCTACTAATAAAGGTAAACCAAAATGATGAAAATATTTCAAATTAGCTAATAGCTGATAATTATGTGATAAACTTTTCCCAAAACCAAAACCAGGATCAAGTAATAATTTATTTCTGCTAATACCCGCTGATTCAAAACGAGTGATTTGTTTAGTAAAATACTCGTTTACTGAATGTGTAACATTAGAATATATGGGAGAATTTTGCATTGTATTAGGTTCTCCTTGCATATGTACTAAACATACCGGCAATTTACAATATAATGCAGCTTTCAGTGCTCCTGCAGCAGTAAGAGAGCGGACATCATTAATCATATGAGCACCGATAGCTGCGCTCTCGCGTATGATTAACGCTGATGATGTATTTATTGAAATATAAGTATCAAAACGCTGTGCTATAGCACGTACTACGGGTATAACCCGATCCGCTTCTTCTTCATCACTGACAACATCGGATCCAGGTCGCGTTGATTCTCCTCCGACATCAATGCAAGTAGCGCCATAAGTAATCATATTAAACACATGATCAATTGCTTTAGGAAGAGTACAATAATTACCTCCATCAAAAAAGGAATCAGGAGTAATATTTAAAATCCCCATAATCTGAATTTCAGAAAAATCTAAAATACGTTTATTTGTAATCAATGTCATAAATTTAAAGACATCTCCAAACAGTATTTAAAAATTAATTTAGGTGATTTAATTCATATTAAAAACGTAAAATACTATTTAAATCTGACAATAATTCAATTTTTGTTTTTATATCAAAATTATTTACATATTATTGTGATGCAGCATCAGGATTATCATTGTAAGATTCGCTGTCTACTGATTTTGATTCTTTTATAGAAGAAACACAAGCCTCCTTATTGCTATCATTAGTATCAGACACGCTATTTTCCCATCCAGATGGAGGCTTAATTGATTTTCGATCCATCAAATCATTTATCTGAGATGCATTAATCGTCTCGTATTTTATTAACGCATCTTTCATAGAATGAAGAATATCCACATTTTTTATCAAAAGCTCACGAGCACGTATATAGTTTTTTTCAATCAGAAATTTAATTTCCTGATCAATAATACGAGCAGTTTCATCAGACATATGCTTTTCTTTCGCCACTGAACGCCCAAGAAATATTTCTCCTTCTTCTTCTGCGTATAATAACGGACCAAGTTTTTCCGAAAACCCCCATTGGGTTACCATATTTCGAGCAATAGAAGTAGCTACTTTAATATCGTTAGAGGCGCCAGTAGATACTTTATTAGGGCCATAAATTATTTCTTCAGCAAGCCTACCCCCATATAATGTAGAAATTTGACTCTCTAATTTCTGTCGACTAGTGCTAATTGCATCACCTTCTGGTAAAAAAAACGTTACACCTAAAGCGCGTCCCCTAGGGATTATAGTTACTTTATGAACCGGATCATGCTCCGGGACTAATCTACCAATTATAACATGACCAGCTTCATGATAGGCTGTGGATTCTTTTTGAGCTTCTGTCATCACCATGGAACGACGCTCTGCACCCATTACAATCTTATCTTTAGCTTTTTCAAACTCTACCATCGATACCATATGTTTGCTATCACGAGCAGCAAATAATGCCGCTTCATTCACTAGATTAGCTAAATCCGCTCCTGAAAATCCTGGTGTACCTCGCGCAATTACTAATATATCTACATCTGATGACAACGGTACATGACTAATGTGTACTTTTAATATTTGTTCTCGCCCCCTAATATCCGGTAATCCTACAACTACTTGACGGTCAAATCGTCCTGGTCTTAATAAAGCTGGATCCAATACATCTGGACGATTAGTGGCAGCTATGACAATAATACCTTCTTTTCCTTCAAATCCATCCATTTCTACTAACATCTGATTTAAAGTCTGTTCACGTTCATCATGCCCCCCTCCTAAACCTGCGCCTCTCTGACGACCAACCGCATCAATTTCATCAATGAAAATAATACATGGAGCAGCTTTCTTAGCCTGTTCAAACATATCCCGAACACGAGATGCTCCGACACCGACAAACATCTCTACAAAGTCAGAACCCGAAATGGTAAAAAATGGAACTTTTGCTTCTCCCGCAATAGCTTTGGCTAAAAGTGTTTTTCCAGTTCCAGGAGGTCCTACCATTAAGACTCCTTTTGGAATTTTTCCTCCTAGTTTTTGAAATCTGCTGGGTTCACGTAAATAATCTACTAATTCTTTCACTTCTTCTTTTGCTTCATCACATCCTGCCACATCTGCAAAAGTAGTTTTTATTTGATCTTCAGTTAGCATACGTGCTTTACTTTTACCAAAAGACATAGCTCCCTTGCCGCCTCCTTGCATTTGACGCATAAAGAAAACCCAAACCCCAATCAATAATAACATTGGAAACCAAGAAATAAAAATAGATGTAATTAAACTAGGTTCTTCTGGAGGCTCCCCAACAACCTTAACTTTTTTAGTTAAAAGAATGTCAAGTAATTTCGGGTCATTTACTGGAATATAAGTAATATAACGATTACTATCCTTTTTAATAACCACAATTTCACGACCGTTAATGCGAGCTTCTTTAACTTGATCTTGGTTTAAATCATACATAAAAGTGGAATAATCCAATTTGCGACTGTTCGAGTCGCTAGGCCCAAAATTCTGGAATAAAGACATCAAGACTACTGCAATGACTAACCAGATACCCAGATTTTTCGCCATGTCACTCAAAAGATTAACCTCGCATTACAACAAAATTTTAAATAATTTTAACATATCTACATATAAATTATGCTTACTTACGTTCTTTCGCTACAATATAAACCTCACGAGAATGAGACCTAGAGGCATCTGGCTTACGGATCCTTACTATGTTAAATAAGGAATGCACATCACACAAGTATTTATCCAAACCCTTTCCCTGAAAAACTTTCACTAAAAAAGCACCTCTATGCATTAATACGTTACGACATATATTTAACGCCAAATTCCCAAGATGTATAGATCGACTTACATCGATTATTGATATACCGGTTGTATTAGGAGCCATATCAGATAAAACCACATTAACCTGTTTCTGTCCTACCCATTTATATAATATTTTAGAAATATTAGGATTAGAACAATCTCCTTTCAAAAAATTCACCCCAGAAATATTACGCATAGATAATATGTCACACGCTACAATACGCCCTGTCTTTCCTATTTTACTTTTTACATACAGCGCCCACCCGCCAGGCGCTGATCCCAAATCTATTACTGTCATACCAGTAGAAAACAATGCATCTATGCGATTTATTGCATCAAGCTTAAACCAAGACCGTGACCGCAGTTTCTGTCTTTGTGCTGCTTTCACATACTGGTCTTTGAAATGTTTTTGTAACCATCCTGAAGAACACATAGAATATTTGCTATTTACCATATCGGGTTACTTCTCAAATATTTTCTTGAATAAACAACATTGATAAAATGGCGATAATTTCTATTTCTTTCAATCTTACTTAAACAAAAAAATAAAAATTCCATAAAAATAAATAAATTTTTTGTGTATATCCAATTTTTATATATTTTTCTAATTATTACAAATAGCGCGCATAAACATATATCTAATTGCAAATAATAAATATTTCAAAATAGATGAAAGTAAAAAATATAAATTTAATAATAATGTTAATAGCATCATATATTTGTATTATTAATATTAATTAATATAACGATTACGAATAAAATTTTATTTTTTACTTTCATAATCATCATTTTGTAAAAAATTTAAAATAAAAACGAAAATAAAAATATGTTTAACAATATTTAACCTGGAGTATTTTATATCTTACTTTTCCTTTTGGAGTATTAATTCGAACAATATCTCCTTCTTTATGACCAATCAAACCTCTAGCAATAGGAGAATTGATAGAAATCATATGTTCCTTAAGATTTGCCTCATCATCCCCTACAATACTATACGTTTGTCTATATGTTGTATCCAAATTTTCAACACCAACCGTAGCGCCAAAAACTACTTTATCGTCAGTAGTTAATTTGGTAATATCTATAATATGTGCATTAAAAAGTTTAGACTCTATTTCTTGAATACGACCCTCACAAAATCCTTGTTGTTCTCGAGCAGCATGATACTCAGCATTTTCTTTTAAATCGCCATGCTCCCGCGCTTCGGAAATATTCTTTATAATTTCTGGACGAAGAACATTTCTTAAATAATCTAGTTCCTCTCTTAACTTTTCAGCTCCACGTAAAGTCATTGGTATGCGCTTCATGTTATACCTTTATTATATTGCATACATGTAAACAATAAACAATCACGCTACATACAAAAGCATGATTTAATTAAACATTATAATTTTATCTTCTTAAAAACAAAAATTGTCATTACCTAACTTTTAAAAACTTTTTCAAAAAACATCTCTCTTAATATGTATAAACTATTTTATAAATATCTATGTGTATAAAACATCATCAATTACGATATCATGATATTAAAATTTTTTAAACTTAAAGGTATATTATGTGTATTGTTTTAAAATAACAATAGAATTAGCTAATCCTGATTCCTACTCATTGTCTTGTGTATACATAAGAGTTGGTTCTTAACTGTGAGTATGATGCATAATAAACTTCATAATACTGTTACATAGCGATAATACATTAGTATTATGTATAGAAGATATTGAGTAATAGCGCCCTTTCCATTTTAAAGAACTAATAACATGGTTAATCCTTTTTTCCGCCACTTGTTGTTCCAACAAGTCTATTTTATTGAATATTAACCAACAAGGTTTTCTAACTAAATTTTCATTGTAATTACTTAATTCATGCTGAATAGTAATAATATTTTCTAATGGATCGGAATTATCCACAGGCGCAATATCAATAAAATGCAGTAAAATTTGACAGTGTTCTAGATGCTTCAAAAATCGCATTCCTAATCCCAAACCATGAGAAGCGCCTTTAATAATACCAGGAATATCCGCAATAATAAATCTATCATAGTTATTAATTTGTACCACACCTAAATACGGTACTAATGTAGTAAATGGATAATCTGCTACTTTTGGTTTCGCTGACGATATTATACGAATAAAACTAGATTTTCCAGAATTAGGTAATCCAAATATTCCAACATTTGCTATTAGAAGCAATTCTAATAGCAAATGTTGGAACTCTCCTGTTGACCCATTTGTATTAAGTACCTTACAATAATGCAAAGAAGATTTAAAATGTCCATTTCCCAAACCATGACGCCCTCCTTTAGCCACCATCAACCGTTTGTGATGAATACCCATATCTCCCAATAATTTATTTGTTTTTTTATAACTTACTCTAGTTCCCCACGGTACTTTCACAATAACATCTTTGCCTCTTTTACCAGTACAACCACGGCTACGGCCACTTTGTCCATGACCGGCTCTAAAAACACAATTAGAATGAAAATAATTTAAAGTATTAATATTAGGATCTGCTAATAACCAAACATCCCCTCCATTTCCTCCATTACTACCATTAGGTTTCTTCAAAAAAGAAGCTCTTCTTCCCGATTTTTGAAAACTAACACACCCATTCCCTCCGTTACCAGCAATAACCGTAATGTTGGTCATATCAACAAATTTCATAATATATCTCTAACATATCGTCTATATTTATAGTATAAATAACTTGTCACTTAATAAGTTAGTGTAAATTTTGTAATAATAAAATTTATTCCATATTGTTAAATAATGTTTTTAGTATTTTTGTTCCTTCTATCGTTATCAATATACATAGTTACTTACCTTTCAAATCCGTATGAACACATGAACGTTTTTAATAATTCTTAAACCTTATAAAAAACACACATGTCATTTTCAAAATACTAATATAGTCATCGCTTATAACTATACAACTACCAAAATACCTGGGCGCAATTAATTCTTTATTTATAAAATTAAAAATTTTAATTATTAAGTAACATTAATAAATTAAGTTTCTATTTCTAAGAAACGATACTAATAAATTTTCGGCGCAATGCTCCCCTTTTTTCAAATAAAACTTTTCCAGATTTTAAAGCAAAAAGAGTATAATCTCTTCCACAACCTACGTATTTTCCTGGATGAAATGTATTGCCTCGTTGGCGCACAATAATAGTGCCTGACGATACACATTCACCTCCAAAACATTTAACTCCTAAACGCTTACTATGTGAATCTCGACCGTTACGAGTAGAGCCTCCAGCTTTTTTATGTGCCATTTTTATTCCTTATTTCTTAATAATTTGGATTGCAATTGCTTATGCTTAATGCTTATGCTTAATGCTTACTATTTTTATTGTTGTAAAACACTGACGATGTCCTTGGAATTTACGAAAATGTTTACGACGTCTAAATTTAATAATCTTTATCTTCTGATTAAGACTCTGAGCTATAATTTCTGCTATAATCCGGCCCTTTTTTATAAAAGGACTCCCTATGTGAAGGCATTCATTAGAATCAATAAGCAATATTTGATTAAATTCAACTTGATTACCAACCTCAAGATCAATCCGTTCTATATGAATCACTTGGCCTTCAACAACACGATACTGTTTACTACCAGTTTGAAAAACTGCATACATAAATAATAATCCATCTCTTGTTTATAATCTGATATTATTTCTATACATATTGTTATACATTAAAAAAAAATGTTTCTCAACACAATAATAAAATTTACTGCATACTCATAAGTGTAGTTTAACTTAATAAAAAAATTGCGTACGTAAACAATATATAAATACATCAACATTTTATATTTATAATAATATTAATGAATATTGATCAAATCTCCGAACTAACTGAACAAGATATGGAAGATGTGAATTCAGAAATTCGCACGCGATTAGCATCTGAAATCACTTTAATTAACAAACTTGTTCAATACATTGTAGATAGTGGAGGAAAACGAATTAGACCCATGATTACCTTGCTGACCGCAAGGGCGTTATGCTATAAAAAAACACAACATGTTACTATTGCTACATTAATAGAGTTTATTCATACTGCTACTTTATTACATGATGACGTAGTAGATAAATCACACATGAGGCGCGGTAGGAAAACTACTAATATAATTTTTGGTAATGCTGCTAGTGTATTGGTAGGGGATTTTATATATACACGAGCCTTTCAAATGATGACTGAATTAGAATCCTTGCGAATATTATCTTTGATGGCAGATGCAGTCAATATAATTGCAGCAGGTGAGATATTGCAATTAACACATTGTAATGACCCCACTATTACTATCGATAGTTACATGAAAATTATTTATAGTAAAACTGCTCGTTTATTTGAAGTAGCTTCTCAATCATCTGCTATTTTAGCTGATGCCAATACATGTCAAGAAAAAGCATTACGTAATTATGGGCGATATATGGGGATTGCCTTTCAACTAGTTGATGATGTATTAGATTATTCTGCCTCAGAAACAATATTTGGGAAAAATGTCGGAAATGATTTAAATGAAGGAAAGCTTACTCTTCCTCTGCTACACGCTATTCATCATAGCACCTCAAAACAAGCATCACTTATAATTCAATCTATTAAAGAAGGTAACCATCGTCACTTGTTAAATATAATTTTAGATACAATGCATCAACATGGATCATTAGAATACACTCGAAAACGCGCTGAAACAGAAATCAAAAAAGCTATCTCTTGTCTTGATATTTTACCTCCTTCTCCTTATCGACAAGCATTAGCAAGTTTAGCGACTTATACGGTTCAAAGAATTTATTAGATTTTCATCTTTAAAATCACAAATAATTTGACATTAAAATTATATATAAAATATAAAATTGTGATGCTTATAAACATGAAATACTTTTATTAACTGTAATAAACACAATTATGTTATGTTAATAAACATATTGATAATAAAACATATATAACATATGATTGTTTTTAAATTTATTATCTATATATAGGCAATATAAATGTATTTCAATCAAATACCAGCGGGAAAAAATATTCCAGAAGATATATATGTGATTATTGAAATTCCAGCCAATTCTGATCCAATTAAATATGAAATTGATAAAAAAACAGGAATAATATTCGTTGATCGTTTTTTATTAACACCTATGTTTTACCCTTGCAATTATGGATATATTAATAATACTTTATCATTGGACGGAGATCCAGTAGATGTCTTAGTACCTACCCCATATCCTTTACGATCAGGTTGTGTAATACATTGCCGCCCTATAGGTATGCTTAATATGCTAGATGAATCTGGAGAAGATGCAAAAATAATTGCAGTGCCCCACGAGAAAATATCAGAACAATACTCACTAGTGAAAGATATAAATGATTTTTCAATTTTATTGCGCAATCAAATTAGTCACTTTTTTAAAAATTACAAAGAATTAGATTCTAGAAAGTGGGTAAAAATAAAAGGATGGAGCAATATTAATGCCGCTAAAACGGAAATTTTAAATGCTTTTGAACGTTTTGAAAAAAAAATTTAATATCACACTTGCACTTTATATTAGATCTTACACATTTTAAGTATATTGGTATTGGATATATGCAAATATAAAAAACTAAAAATCAAGCTTATATAATATATCAACCGCTTGTTGATTGCTTCCGGAAGTAACTTCTAAATATAGTTTCGAACACAAGCAATAACGTACTGTTATTGTTGTCAATAAATCAAAAATGCCAATTCCATATTTAATTTGTAGACCAGGAGCAATATATCCACTTAACGCAACTAACGGTGCGGTACTAATATCTTGAGTATTTAATGTTAAATCTTGAACACCAAATATCTTTCCTATTTTGTTAATAAACTTCTCACTATTCCTAACAGTTGCTCCGATTAACAACGATGTTACTATATTCGTATCTGTATTCAAAGGAATTACATTTTTACTATCGCCTAATAAATAAGATGTTATCTCTTGTGGAGAAAGGAATAATGAATCAGAGAAAATTTCTATTTTTGGTTGACTAAAAGTACCAGTAATCCGTATACCAACTATACTCCCTTCTTTAATACTAGAAGGATCACAAATTGCTTCAATATCGATATATGGTTGGTTTATCGCTCCGGAAAACAATAATTGTCCCTTTCGTATTATCAAATTTTGTCCATATGCTTGAAAACAACCAGAAGGTATATCAATATGGCCTGTTAATGCCAAATGATTTTTATTGTATTCAATTTCTAAATTACCTCTTAATTTTGTACGAAAACCCAATCCGTTAAAATTAACATCATTACCAAGACACACGTTAATATTAGCAGAAAAAGAAATAAATAAATTTTTAGAATTATTTAAAATAAGTTGGAGATTATCATCTAGCAAAATTTCTTCTGAAGAAATATTTGTTATATTTTTTGAATACTCCTTCACTTCAATATGAGCCCAAGGGATTGCAACATTGCCTTCTATATGAATTTTTTCTGGAGTAATTGTACAATTAAAATCAGGAGATATCTTCATTTTTATTTCTGGAGACATACAAAAATTAATTTGGTTACCTCGTATTTTAAAAAATGCACGTATATTACTAATAGAATCAAAATTCATAATATTCCCATTTAAATGCAATCTATATCCATAATCCGTATCTATTGTTCCATTTAATACAGCATGATCTCCAAAGAATTTTATAAATAATTGACCATTTTTTACAAAAAATAGCGTATCAGGTTTATTAACATTAAAATTTTTTAATTGAGCTGCGCCATAAATTTTTAGGTGACGTTTATATCCATAAAAATAAAGATTTAAATTTAACAATCCATGTATAGGTTCTTGTAGCGAAATCAATGAATTACAAAAAGATACTAACGAAACATTTTTAACATGTATATTTCCTGCTAATTTAGATGTATTGTGTAATTTAGTTATTTTAAATAGTCCATGGACTTGATCATCATCTCCAATGTTCATGAACCACTTGCAATACGAAGCAGTTTGTGTCAATACGATTTTTGCAGTTATGTTATTTATTGTAATCGGAAAAATTTCGGGCTCTTCAATAGAGGATTTGATGTTAAATTGTTTTCCTGAAAATGAAATTATACCCTTAGGTAATAAGGTGCCTAATATCCAATAACAATCTGTACAATATATACGAACAATATGCATGTTCATTAATCTTGGTAATAAAATATTTAAAGAAACTACATTAAAATTTTTGAATGCATCATTCACTTTATTCAATATATTCTCCTTTAAAACATAAGAAATAGGGATGGTGCAATCAACAATTTCCCAGTAATGTGAATCAAGGATAATTTTTCGCGTTAAATATTGATAAGTAAGAACAATATCTTGCATTAATTTCCATGTTCCTATTGCAGTAACAATGTTTGTTTTTTTAATTTTACTATGCCAAGTTTTATGAAAAAGATCTAAATTTCCAAAAAGTTTTACTTGACCAGATAACATATCGCCATAGGCAACTAAATCTAAATAATGTTCTTTAATATTACCTTGTCCTTGTATAATTAATTTACATAACGACACAATTCCACATTTTATCTGATTTGCTTGAAAAAAAATTTTGCTTTGTATAACGGTATCATAACAAATATCCCCGTTTATCATTATTTTGTCAAAAAAAAGTTTTTTTTCATGCCAATACAAAGAACATGCATCAATATTTAACAACAATCTAGGAGAATATTTAACGGGACTATATAATTTAAATTTTCCATATACACTACCGTTTAATCCAGGTATCAGCACGTTGCAATCTGGAGCCGCAAACACAATGTTGAAAATAGAATCTCTTTTCAAGTCTTCTTGTATTTTTAACACGTTAGGACCCCATTTAATTAGTAATGTGGGTATTTTCCATGTACCAGTTGAATTATTGTATAATACACCTATGCATGAAATATTATTATTTTCTATACTCCCATTAAGATTTAAATCAGATATTGTTATGTCCCAAGCGTCAGAATATACGTGTCCTTGCATATTGATGTTACCTGACAAATTTATAGGACATTTTAACCACTTTTGAAAAATATTTATTTTGTTTAACGCGCACACACTGTTCCAACTAATCATATCACCCGACCAATTAACCATTCCTTGTATATCGAGATATTCTTCTAATGCAGTCATTCTTAATTTAGAAATAGAACAACTATTAACATCTCCCTGAGCGTTCATAACTATATGTACTAATGATGAAAATTGAGCGCTACTTAATTGAGACGTTATCTGAATGGAATAATTTCTTGTTTCACCATTGACAAATACATCGAGCTCTTCTATTAAAGAATCATTCTTTCCTAAAAAAGAAAGTGGTATTTTTCTACCAACTATAGATATAGTTATAGGCATTCCAAATTGCATTATCTTAGTTTTTAATAATACATGTACTGTAGAAATAACACCTAAAAAATCACAACAAAGACGTACCTCATTATATAATTCTCCTACGATAACTAATTTTATTTTACTTACGTCCTTTTTCTTTATATTGGTAGAATTACTACTAGTATTAAAATGATATTTCGTATAATTGAGGGTTATATTTATTGGGTAATATTCTTTAAATATTATGCTACCTATTACATTAAGGTATCCATATGGACATTTAAGATTCAAGTTAATATTTGCAGTTTGATTATATAAATATGTTTGTAAATAAAAATAATTAACAATATAAGAATTATTATTATCAAAAATATAAAAATTCTCTCCTGTTATATCCTTTAGAACTATATTTATAGGAAAATTAAAAGAAGGTAATTTTGTTAATAATTTACTAGAAAATGATTTCAATAAATACTTTATATTCCGTTGATTACTATACTTATATATATCTATCGCTTTGGTTGCTATATTTGATGTATTTACATCGGGAATATTTAAAACTGCCCCTTTAATATTTACAGGTAAAACTGTCAATAAATTATCTTGAAATGTTAATTCAGTATCTAATTTCGTTACTTCAAACGTAATGTTATTGAAATGAATACAAGTATTATTCAATACTATATTCTTTAATATTATGGCAAATGGGATAGAACGAATATTATTTATTTCTATCCTTTCGTATTTTGTATGTGATTTGTTCGTCACATCGTTTTTTTTTATTTTTATATAAACATCTTCCAAAAAAAGATGATTAATATATATTTTTTTATTCCATATGTCTTTTAGATTTAAAAAAACATCACATTTATCAATGTTAATTACACCTATCGAAGTTTCATATACTACATGAGTTATATTAAAATTACCCCAACTGCCAGAAACAGAATCAAATTCTAAACCAGGAATACAATACGTAATGCCTGTAAAAATTAAATATGTTCCTATATTAGTACCTAATAAAAACACAAAAAATCCACATATTATTGATATCCATAATAAAAAAATAACACAGATTTTTTTTACAAAAATCATAAATCTGGTCCTAAACTGACGTATAAATATAAAAAATGATGATTTATCTTGCCTTTATGAATTAATGGAGTCGCTACGTCCAATTTTATAGGACCTATTGGTAATTGCCAGCGCACTCCAATACCTATACCAGATTTAAAACTATTCCATTTGATATCATTGGTAATCTCTCCTGCATCTATAAAAATAGCTCCCCACCATTTATTAATTACATTATATTGATATTCAAACGTAGTAGTAATAAGTTTAGTAGCAATACCTACAAAAGATTCAGAATTATCATAAGGATATAAAGATTTATATTTGTATCCACGGATACCATTATTTACATTGGAAAAAAATCGCAACATTAAATCAACAGATGAAAAATTGTTGGTATCTATCCAACTTAAGTTTCCACGAGCCAAAATACGATGTTTTTTTAATAACGTCCTAACCCAAATATTTTGAACTTGCACAGCAATGAAATTAACATCCGATTTCCAACAATTATTAGATATATTGATTGAGTAACGCTGACTATCTCCCCAATACGGTATTATATCTCCACGTTTTCGAATACGAGATATATTTATCCCTGGATAAATTAACATTATATTTTTAATGATATAATTATTAGAACAATGATTAAAGTGCCAATGCACATTAATTGAACGTTGCCATTTATGGGAACAATTCCAATAACGAGCTATATTTATAGTCGTAACACTAGACTGAACATTATGTGTATCTTCATGTATCAACCCTCCTTGCAATAAATAATATTCTTCTAATGGATTAGAAAACAGTGGAACTTTATAACTTAAATCAAAAGCTTGTTCTGGCTTAGATAAACTACAGTTAGTTTCTAAACTATGTCCATATGCATTAATCCACGGTTTTTTCCAAATGATTTTAGTTCTAGGGCCTGTATCGATAGTATAACCAGATCCGGTTGCAAAATTATTTTTTGCACAAGGATAAAGAAAAATATCTAATATTATTTTTTTTTTTTGTTGAAAACGCATATAATCTGAAGAAATCGATACTGATTCAAACCAATTAGTGTAATTAAATCGGCGATTTAATTCCATAACGGATGTAGCACTGTAATATTCTCCCGATCGTATGTTGGATATATTTTTTAAATAATCTTCTTTAATTTGACTACCATGAAATTTAATTCTTTCAAAAACATAACGCTGACCACTATAAAAATCTATGTTCCAAATGCTCTGACAGCGAGAAGGAATGACAATAAGTTGACTACTTTGGAACTTGGCATCAAAATATCCTTTACATAAAGCTAAGTTATATAGTTTATTTTTAAATTGTTCGTAATCATTATGATTCAATCTTTTCCCAATAAAAGATTTGCTATCTTTTATTATTTTCTGGTAATCAACGTCCTTTACACCATCTCCTCGTATAACGACATTTACTTCAGTAACTACAACTGGATCCCCAGGTTCAACTTTAATAACTAATAGATCAGAATTTTTATTCAAAGACTTAAGTGGAAAAAAAATCAATGTAGGGGCGTAATAACCTAGTGGGCGTAGTCCAGTTCTAATTGCATTGTCTATTTTTTTTTTAAATCTGAATCTACATACTTTACATTAGTATGTATATTTAATAATTTTTGACGTACATTATAATCTAATTCACTATTTAATCCTTCTACTTGTAAATTAATGCTACTATTACATATCAGTGGCATAAAAAAATATATTATTAAATGCAACCGTATTATCATATACTTTTTAAGATCCTTAAACATATATCGAATCCTTGACTATATCAAAGCTTTAAATAAAGTAATTTTCATACTCCATTAATACACTATATTTATATTTAAACCCTGTAAAAACATAATATATAATTCACACATGATTAAATGTAAAATACACATATTTTATAATTTTGAAAAATAAAACCCATTTGAAAAGACATTTTAATAAATTAAAAAATAATAATTATATTTATTATATAAATAACATAACATCTGTATTTTTTCTACATCTATAACTAATATACGAACTCAACATGGATATGTCATATTTTTTTGTGTAAATTATGAATATCTTACTCTGACGATTCTGACAAATAATATTACAAATTAAAAAATCCAAACATTAATAGTAATTATTTATTTAATTAATATAAATAATTACTATTAATACAATATAATCAATCAATACAATGAAACTTGAAAACCAGGATTTAAAAAAGACTGATTGATATTTTTATAATGCAAGGGATTACCATTCCAATCATTAACAACGGCGCCAGCCGTTCTAGCTATTACATGACCAGCGGCCGTATCCCAAATTTTAGTACAAGAAAACCTTGGATAAAATTGAGCACTACCTTCTGCTATTAAACAAAATTTAAATGAAGATCCAATATTAACAATTTTATAGTCTTTCAACCTGTTTAAAAAATTGTATAACTTATATTGATCACAGCAAAAATTACTACGACTCATCACTATAGTTGGATAATGGGACATACGTACTGCAATATTTATACGTTCTCCTCTAGCATTAATCTTCCATACTTGTCCATTATCTGCAGCATATAACACATTATACACAGGAACATACACTACCCCCATAATAGGTTGACCGTACTCAATGAAAGCAATGTTAACAGTGAATTCACCATTGCGTAATAAGAACTCTTTCGTTCCATCCAAAGGATCTATTAGCCAAAAACAGCTTCCATCTCTACATTTCCGCCATGTGGTAATATCTTCTTCAGATAAAATTGGGATTTCAGGTGTTAAATTTTTTAAATAATACACAATCACCTTATGAGAAAACAAATCAGCATTAGTTACAGGAGATGTATCTAGCTTTTTATACGCGTTTAACTTTAAACCTCCATTATAAATCCTCATAATTTCTATTCCAGCTTTACGAGCAATACAACTTATTTTTTCAACCATTCTATGATAAAAAATCATCATGTATATCCCTAATAAATTTTTGCGCGCTCCGTAGCATAAATTCGAAAAGAAAGTATAATAATAATAGATTTATAAAAAGTATACTTTATTTTTAAGCAATCATATACTATAATTATTAATTGAAATAAAAGATACACACATTCATTTGTATATCTCTTTCAACAAAACATATATACTTTAATATTTTCGTATTACAATAATTAAAAAATTTAATAGTTTTTTTATTAAGATAAATAATGATAAAAATTATTGTATTACTTATAATTATTTACTCTATACTATTTCATCAAGGATGATGACATTTATTTTAGAAAAAATATCATTATAAATATGAATATTTATGCTATATGTACCAATAGTTCTTAATACATCATGATTAGGTAATCTAATCTGAGATTTAGAAATATTAAAACCAGAAGCTGCTGTAATTGCAGTAGCTATATCACGAGAACCGATGGAACCAAACAATTTCCCTTCAACACCTGATTTAGCTTTAATAGTAATACTACCTAATCTATTAATGGTTTTTGCGCAAAATTCAGCCTGAGTTTGCGCCTCTATAGCTTTAGATTGTAACTCAAGCTGTTGCGCTTTAAATATTTCAATATTTTTTTTTGTAGCTAGCATTGCTTTAGATTTTGGTATTAAAAAATTACGGGCATAACCTGAGCGCACAACAACTTCTGATCCCTTATTTCCAAGTTTATCGATATTATCCAGCAAAATAATCTTCATTGTTATTTCCATTATAAAATATACAAATCATATTCATTCACAAAGAATTACACTTTACTGATGATGGTCAGTATACGGTAGTAAAGACAGATAACGCGCTCTTTTAATGGCACGTGCTAACTGTCGTTGATATCTTGCTCGTGTTCCAGTAATTCTACTTGGAATAATCTTTCCGCTTTCTATAATAGAATGCTGTATTGTGACAAGATCTTTATAATCAATATTAATGCATTTTTCCGCTGTAAACCTACAAAATTTGCGATGACGTACAAAACGTGCCATAATTGACTCCATAGTTCATTATAAAAAATACATATAAATGCAATCAACTTTTTTTTACAATCAAAATCGTTATCTTTCCCCAAATTACAGATCTGATCAATATATTTCTATACTTGCAATTATTATTTTTACTACAAAAGATTTACAAAAACACACTAGACCAGCACAATACTGAATATTAAATACAGCTATCAACTTATTTACGTAGTACTTGAGCCCATATGTATTTCATTATACTATATATTAGTTGCATGATGCTCTTGGTTTTCTTCTATTTTTTTCATCATAGGAGATGGTTCAACGATCGCATATTTAGTTCGTACAATCATGCTACGTATAATATTTTTGTTAAAATGAAAATCATCATTTAATTCTTTAACAGTATCTTGAGATACTTCTATATTTAATAAAACATAATAAGCTTTACAAAGCTTATTAACTGGATATGCTAATTGGCGACGTCCCCAATTTTCTATGCGATGGACTTTGCCTTGAGCATTAGTAACAATTGTTGTATAGCGATTGATTATGCTAGATATTTGTTCACTAAGATCAGGATGTACCATAAAAACTATTTCATAGTAACGCATATATTATTTTCCTTTCATTATAAATCTTCCGGTATATTGAACATAACAACATTCTTAAAAATTATAGATATTTATATTTTTACGTGTTTATCCTTAAATGATTTTTTATATAAATTCGTAAACTTCATCTTCTACGAAGATGACCATATCATATATCATTTCAATCATCATTATTTATATTTCCAACGCTGTCTTAATGCTTCAAACAAACATATTCCCGTAGCTACTGAAACATTAAGCGATGTCGCAACTCCTAACATTGGGATCGTAACTAGTTCATCGCATTTTTTCTGAGTCAGATAACGAATACCATTTCCCTCAGAACCCATTACAAAAGCTAATGGCCTAGTTAATTTGCTGTTAAAAATTAGACGTTGAGATTGCATTACAGTGCCAATAATCCAGATATTATATTTTTGAAGTAATTGTAACGTTCTAATTAAATTAGTTACTTGCATAAAAGGTATATTATCTACAGATCCACTAGCCACTTTTCTAACCGTCCCATTTAAACATGCTGAACGATTACGTGGTGCAATGACTATGTGTGCCCCAGCTGCATCTGCAGATCTCAAACATGCACCCAAATTATGTGGATCAGTCACACCATCTAATATCACTAATAATGGTGTAGTTTTACATTGCATTAAAAAATTCGGTAAATCATTTTCTTGCATACAATCATTTGGAACTATTTTAACAATAATACCTTGATGCAACGCACCTTGCGTTTGAATATCTAACTGTCGACGACTACATTCTCGAATGCTAATTCGACGTTGTTTTATTTGATCAATTAACAATTTCAAACGCAAATCTTTAGATTTCTGAATGATACATACAGACACAATTCGATGCGAATAATTATCTAAAACCGATTTTACTGCATGTATGCCGTATACTAATTCACTCATTTCATTTATTAAAATAAATTACTTCAACACACAGTATTGCAATAAATTTTTAAAGTATTTTTTATATACCATTATTATGAAAGGCATCGGTTGAAATATAATTAAGATGCTTTATTTAAATATTTTATTTTCCGTAACTGTATGTCTAATATAATTAGCAATATAGTTTAATATTTATTAACCACACAAATAATCTTCTATTCAAAATAAGGTATTAATTTCTTCATACTACTAATCAAGAATCAAATGGATTACGTAATATTATTATTGCAGAGCGGTCTGATCCCGTAGAAACAATATGTATAGGAACCCCAATAAGTTCTTCTATACGTTTTACATACAGCTGTGACTCCTTAGGAAGTTGATGGAATTCCGTGATACCTACAGTACTTATCATCCACCCAGGTAATATTTCGTATATAGGTACACAATTTTCTAGTTCTTCCAAAGAACATGGAAAATTGTGTATTACTTTTCCATTTTTCTTGCGATATGCAATACAAATTTTTAGCTCTTTTAAGCCATCTAAAACATCAATCTTTGTTAAACAACACGAAAAAAAAGAATTAATTTTTACAGAATATCGTACTGATACCGCATCAAACCAACCAGTACGACGACGGCGACCAGTAGTAGAACCAAATTCATTTCCATTCATACATAACCAATTACCTGTATCATTTGACAATTCTGTAGGGAAGGGCCCAAATCCCACACGAGTAGAATACGCCTTTACAATACCTAAAACATAATCAATATAATTAAGCCCAACTCCTGCACCAACACTTACACTCCCAGCAATAGTATGACTGGAAGTAACATAAGGATATGTTCCATGATCAATATCTAATAAACTACCTTGTGCTCCCTCAAATATTACTGAATCACCCCGTTTTGCGGCATCATCTAATAACTCAGGTACATCGACAACCATATCTATCAGTATGTCAGATATCGACATAACTTCCTCTAAAACAATCTGATAATTGATAGGCTTCGTTTTATAATAATAAACTAATTGAAAATTATAATAATCGACCACATCTTTCAACTTATTTTTAAAATATTTTAGATTATACAAATCGCTGACTCGTAAAGCACGGCGCGCAACTTTATCCTCATATGATGGACCAATACCACACCCAGTGGTACCAATAGCTTTAGAGATGTGATGATTTTCTCTAGCCAAATCCATTGCTACATGATAAGGTAGTAACAAAGGACAAGATGCAGAAATAAATATGCGTTTACACGTTGACACACCTAGTTTTAGTAACATTTTCATTTCTTTTATTAAAGAAAATGGCGATAATACAACACCGTTAGCAATAACAGCAGTAACATGATTATGCAAAATTCCAGAAGGAATTAAATGTAGAGTTATTTTCTGCTGGTCTACTACAATAGTATGACCAGCATTGTGACCCCCTTGATAACGGACTACATATTGCGCTCGGGAAGTTAACCAATCAACTATTTTTCCTTTACCTTCATCACCCCACTGAGCTCCTAACACAACAATACTTCTAGCCATTTCTTAAAGTCGCCTATTTAATTCAAATTAACTATTTGTGATAAAATCAAATATATAGTTTCTATGAAATACACCATATATAATATTTGCTCTATACTCTATATATCAAACATAACGAATAATAACTATCCAAGAATATGCGAACATCTTTAACTACATAATTAATTATTAAGCCCGGTAGTACTTTTTGGTGATTTCATAAAACGTAAAAAATCAGTTTCTGCGCTTAACACCATAAGATCATTATTATTTTTCTTAAAACTATTTTCATATGCACGTAAGGTACGTACTAAAGCATAAAATGAAGGGTCTTCATTAAAAGTAGTAGCATATAGTTTAGCAGTTTCTGCGTCAGCTTCACCCCGAATGATTAATGACTGACGTTTAGCCTCAGCTAGAGTACGTGTTACTTCATAATCTGCTGTAGCACGTAATTTTTCCGCTTCTTCTCGTCCCTGTGATCTATGGCGTCTAGCAACAGCATCGCGTTCTGCACGCATACGTTGATAAATTGCATCAGATACTTCTGTTGGCAAATTAATTTGCTTGATTCGTACATCCACTATCTCAATGCCCAATGCAGCCATACTATTTGGATTAACCAAATCAGAAACACGATATTGTTCTTGCATTGACGAGTCATAATTTTTAGAATGAAAATGAAACTTTTTAATGTCATGATTACAATGAAATCCTGACGCTTCCTCTCCTGAAGTTCCATGATTTAACGATGCACGTACATCGGTCATTAATTTATTTCGAGAATCTGTTACAATACCTTGAACATTCAATCTCCCTAATTCTGAACGTAAACGGTCGGAAAATTTTCGTTTTATCAGTACTTCTGCTTGGCTAATATCACCCCCTCCTGTTGCTAAATAATATCGACTCAAATCGCTAATACGCCATTTTACATAAGAATCAATAATTAAATCTTTTTTTTCCATAGTAACAAAGCGATCTGCTTGATTGTCCATAGTCTGAATACGTGAATCTAAAATTTTTATTGTCTCAATAAATGGAATTTTTATATGCAATCCTGGATTGTAAATTAATGAATTGTTATCTGCATCGCGTAATACTTTACCAAAACGCAATATAATACCCTTATGCCCCTCTTCTATTGTAAATAAAGAAAAAAATAATATTACTATTACACATATAACAAATGAAAAAAAATTTCGTATCATCTACGACTCTCTCCCTTTGCGCGCAATATCAACACGTTGTACATTAGCCTGTCTTTGGTCTAATACTTTTTCTTTAGGTATAGAATTTGTATGACGAGACAGATGGCTATTTTTTGATATTAACTGTGCATTATTCATGTTAGCATCAGTAGTAGCACATATTTGATTTAAGTTTAAAGCATCATCAGTATTATCAATACTATCAGAATATACAATATCATTGTTATCTTTAATTTGTTTTAATTGACCTGAAGGTAACAATAGTACATTCTGCGTATCTTTTGAATTTACAAATATTTTTCTAGTATTACTTAACACACGCTCCATGGAATTAATATATAATCGCTCACGAGTAATTTCAGGAGCTGCTTTATATTCTGGCAAAATTTTAGTAAATCTTTGTACTTCACCTTGTGCTTCTAAGACAGTACGTGCTTTATACGCTCGCCCTTCCTCTAAAATACGTTGCGCGTGTCCATTGGCTCGTGGTTGTACTTCATTAGCATAAGCTTCAGCCTCACGAATATATTGTTGTTCATTTTCTCGGGCGGCAATAGCATCATCAAATGCTGCTTTTACCTCTTCTGGGGGGCGAGCTGTTTGAAAGTTTACATCTAATAAAGTAATACCCATATTATAAGGGTGTATCGTTTTCTCTAACACTCTTCGAGTATCACTACGTACCACCGTGCGCCCTTCTGTTAAAATACGATCCATATTATATTTCCCAATAACTCCACGCAAAGCACTATCAGTAGCTTGACGCAAGCTATCGTCAGCATCAATAACGTTAAATAAATAGTTTTTTGGATCAGTTACGCGGTACTGTACATTCATCTCTACTCGGACTACATTTTCATCTGAAGTCAACATCATACCAGAAGCTGCTAATTCACGTACTGATTCTACATTTACTGGAATTACAACATCAAAAAAAGTAGGCTTCCAATTTAAACCTGGTTGCACTAAATGATGATATTTTCCAAATCTTAAAACTACCCCGCGTTCTGCTTCTTTAATCGTGTACAAACCACTAATAATCCACACAAAAACAACAATAATTAACATTAACATTATAAAAAAATTTTTATTTTTAGGAAATTTTTCTGAATCCTTATTTTGCTTACTAAATATATTTAATTTATCAGTTATTTTATTCAAATATTTATCTGAATCTAATATATTAAATTCAGATTTATTCTTATCTTCAATAGAAGGACGATCTACATCATTCTTATCATGATGCCCCCATGGATCATGAATATATTTATAGTTATTAAGATAATTACAAATCATATTTTTCCTCACACATTATATGAGTGATCTATATATTTTCTTTATTTTAAAAATATTAAACAATATAATCTATCAATAATTTATTATTTTTTAATAAACGACCCCAATTTATAGAAGATAAATATATTTTTAACCTAATATAATTATGATCTTCAACCCAATATTGTTTAACAACTTGTAATTTATATAACTTCTCGCATAAACCGTTACTTATAGGCATTCGTAATTCATAAGAAATCATATAGTTTGATAGCAATTCATTAATAGCTTGTAGCAATAAAGAAAGACCTAAATTATTTTGAGCTGATATCCAGACCCGTATTGGACGACCATGATTATCTCGATCAATACGTGGCACTATTTTTTTTAATTGATCTATCTTGTTCATCACCAAAATCCTTGGAACATTATGAACGTTTAAATTACTTAAAATACAATGTACCGTGTTAATATTTTGTTCAAATCTTTCATCAGCAACGTCTACAACATGTAATAATAGAGTTGCTTGTACTGTTTCTTTTAAAGTCGCCTGAAAAGAAGATATTAAACCACGTGGTAAATTTTGAATAAAACCTACCGTGTCTGTTAATATAATATCATGTACACCTTTGTATACAATACGTCTACTGGTAGGATCAAGAGTGGCAAACAGTTTCGATGATGTATACACATGTGATGCAGTCATTGTGTTAAATAAAGTAGATTTTCCAGCATTTGTATATCCTACTAAAGAAACAGTAGGTACTCCAATTCTAACACGATGTCGTCTACCCTGTTCCCGTTGATTTTCTATTTTTTTTAGACGCAATAAAATCTGATTCATCTCCTTGCGTAATAAACGGCGATCACTTTCTAATTGCATCTCTCCTGCTCCCCCTCGTAAACCAATACCTCCTTTTTGGCGTTCAAGATGACTCCATTCATGTACTAAACGAGAATTTAAATGCCTCAGTTGAGCTAATTTCACCTGCAACTTACCTTCGTACGTACGTGCACGTTGCGCAAAAATGTTGAGAATCAGTTGATTTCTATCAATAATCTTGCATTTCAATAAACACATAAGATTTCGTTCTTGATGAGGAGACAAAATACAATTGAACAACACAATAGATACAGAATTATTCCTAATCATTCGTTCAAGTTCTAATGTTTTTCCGATCCCGATAAAATATTTAGCATTACAAGTTTTACAATTACTAGTAAGAATTTCCAATACCTCCACGCCTGCCGTAGATGCCAAAGATAAAAATTCCTGTAAATTGAAATTTTCATTTTGTTTTTCTTTAGCAAAAAAAGTATGGACTAAAATAGATTGATTAGCCGAATAACCCGAATCACACAATAAAAGCTACTCCACAAATTCCACAAATAAGTTATACTTATTTCATCAAATATGATGAATTTATCACATATTTTATAGTATATCATACTTAATAGTATTCAGTAATACTGCGTTTAATACATATTTATACTTTAAAATATTAAAAATCCCTAAAACAAACGATCAGAATGTAGTGTGATTACCAGCACGACCAACATAATATGAAACAACACGGGAAGGAACAATAGTAGATATAGCATGCTTATAAATCATTTGATTCACTGTATTTCTTAACAAAATCACAAATTTATCAAAAGACTCAATTTCTCCTTGTAATTTAATACCGTTTATCAAATAAATAAAAACCGGAACGCGCTCACGACGTAATACGTTCAAAAATGGATCTTGTAATGATTGAACTTTGTGCATTTTCAATTTCCTTAAAAATTAATTTTATATTATTCTAAACGGTCTAAATTAAGCAGATAACTTCAAATTTAATTTTTTAAATTTTATATATTAGATGGATTTTTCAATTAATATCTTCGATATACTATCAGTTGCAGCAGATAAATTATCACTATTTAACCAGCATAAATTCGGCCATCTACGCAACCAGGTTAATTGTCGTTTCGCAAGTTGCCGGGTAGCACAAATTCCTTTAATTATCATCTGATTATAGTTAATATCACCAGATAAATACTCCCACATTTGACGATAACCTACACAAGAAATGGACGATTTTACTTCTTTTGTATGTAAATCAGATCGATTAAATAATTTGATAACTTCATCTTCAAATCCGATATCTAACATTCTATGGAAACGTTCCTCAATTCGTTTATATAATAAATCACGACTTGACGGAACAACAGCAAATTGATGAAATCGATATTTCAGTTTTTGATTATTAATTAATTTTAATTCTGTCCATGTTTTACCAGAAATAAAAAAAATTTCTAATGCTCGGATTATTCTCTTATGATCATTTAAGTGAATTTTGTTGGCCGAAATCGGATCAATATGTTTTAATAAATCGTGTATATTTATCCATCCCGTTCTTTTTGCTTCATATTCCAGATCATCACGAATTTTTTGGTTAGTTGCTGGTAAAAAAAATAACCCATCTAGCAGAGTTTTAAAATATAACATCGTTCCACCCACCAAAAAAGGTGTATGTTCAGACTGTATAATATTTTCCATTTCATTATCCGCATCACGATAAAAATCTGCCGCCGAATAACATTCAACTGGATCACGAATATTTATCAATTTATGCGGGGCTAATTTTAATTCTTCAGCAACAGGTTTAGCTGTACCGATATCCATATCACGATATATCAAAGCCGAATCAACGCTGATAATATCTATTTTTTCTTTTCTTTTTTTTAAATCTATAGCTAAACTTGTTTTTCCAGAAGCCGTAGGACCCATTAAAAATATAGCTAATGGTTGATGTTTAATAAAATTCTCCCTTAATTATATAAAATCAAAAATGTTATTACCTGAAATCATTTCTATAATTTATCAAAAAATTCAATTATTTCGAGACACGCGTTAACTCTTATACATATAAGTATATGCAATAAATATTAATCATTATTGCTAAAAAAGACTGAATGTATAATAACTTATTTAATATAATAATTGTTGCTTTTTTATTTATTAATTTACAGTAAATATATATTTTTAAGATTATGAATGATCTAATAATTTTCGTTGTGACATTATGAAATAAGAACGTAAGCCTTTGTATAAAGCATTAGCTATTTTTTCTTGATATCCACTACTAACCAATAAAAATTCGTCTTTTACATTACTAATAAATCCAGTCTCTACTAAAATAGAAGGGATATCAGGAGATCGTAATATACCAAAACTAGAATACTCAGGTATATCCTTATGTAAAGGAGTAATATTTTTTAATTGATGTAAAACATGTGCTGCAATATCATACCCTGCTCGTTGAGCGTAACCAAATTGCAAGTCTAAAACTAAATGATTAAAATACGGATCATTATGATAACTAGTCAGTATATCTCCCAAACCTCCCAATAACTCTGCGTGTTTCTCGCTGCGTTGTAACCAATGTATCATTTCACTTTTAGCACGACGATTAGATAACACCCAAACTGATGCCCCTCTAACATTAGTGTTTAAAGAAGAATCTGCATGAATAGACACTAATACATTTGCTTCTCTTTTTCGAGCCAAATTAGAACGTTCCATGACCGATAAAAAATAGTCTCCGTCTCGGATCATAACAGCTTTAAAACTCGGGTCTAAATCCAATAATGTTTTTAGTTTTTTAGCTATATTAATTGTAATATTTTTTTCATATATTCCATGGCGACCTGTAGCTCCTGGGTCTTGCCCTCCATGTCCAGCATCGATAGCTACAATAATAGGAGATAATGTCTTATTGTGATTCTGATTTTTTCTAAATCGTGTATCTATTATTCTCTTTTGATTATTTATCATTTGACCTGAATTAACATGAATTTTACGATGCACAATGGGTGATATTTTGCGAGTATTTACCTCAGGAATAGTAAATATTTCTTTTTTCAAAATTGTTAATATAATACTATAATGCTCTTTTATTTGTTTTTGTGTTACTGTTCCTATATTTGCAGGAGAAGTTAGATCTAATACTATACGTATACTTTGGTGATTAAGAGATGTATTTGTTCGAATGCATTTGACTAAATTAGTGCCATTGAAATTTATTGGAAATATATTTTTTTGAACTTTAGATGTTTTTAAAAGATCTATTACAATTCTTTCCGGGTTATGTAAGGAAAATATCATATACACGGGAACAACAACGCTGTCTAATGTTACTATAGCTTGATTTGCATTATTGGTAACAGAGATTGAACTAAGAGTTGATGCTATAACTGGTTCAACACATAAATATCTTGAAAATATTGTCATTACGAAAATTATTTCGTATTTTAACTTCATGCGTCTAACTTCCAACGTACTAACAAAGCATCTAACATTTTGTGACCTAAATTACTAAAAGATTTTATAATGACTTGCCTAGATTCTTTATGATCATGATAATTTATAGTGACTGAAATATCTTCTTTCGGTAAAATTCCCATTCCTTGTTTTGGCCACTCTATTAAGCATATAGTACGCCCATCAAAATAATCTCTAATTCCCATGTTCTCCAGTTCTTCTGAAGAAATTAACCGATAAAAATCAAAATGACACACACGCCAATGTTTCAAAATATAAGATTCAATTAAAGTGTAAGTAGGACTATGTATATGGCCATTATGTCCTAATGCATGTAAAAATCCCTTACAAAAAACAGACTTTCCTGATCCTACATAGCCATTTAAATAAATCACACAACCTTGAACACAAACAGAAGCCAAAGTAGCACCTAATGACAGAGTTTTTAGTTCATCAGATAACACCAACACATATTTCTTCATCATTAGTATAAATTTAAGAACTTATACATCACAGTATTTTTATAAGTAAAATAATATAAAAGATATTAACATAATCACTTATTATTCAATTAATTTTTATAGATACATAACAATATATATAAAACTTATATAACAAATACAAAATTATAAAAAACACTAATTACATCTTTCTACATTAAATAAATTTTTAATTAGAATTAAAAAATAATAATCTTATACACATTTAAAATTAATTTCTATTACTATAGATTATACCAGAAAATGATTTACTCTTTATATCAATGTTGTAATTTGATATAAAGAGTAAGAGCAAATAAATGTCTAATCAAATATATTGAAAAAAAATCGGATATTATATAGTCATAAGACTACAAGTCATTTTGTCATATTCGCTATCCATCAATTTGTCAAACTCATCATTATCGTATCAATAAATATGCATGCTCAATTTATTTTTAAACAACAAATAATTCCTGATTTATATATAATTAACCACTCTAAAATATATTAATAGTGCACTTATTTTAAACTTCATTTGAAATTAAAATATATAATGATAATCAATGATATAAAAGCAAATACTAAAATGGAGCGGGAAACGAGATTTGAACTCGCGACCCCAACCTTGGCAAGGTTGTGCTCTCCCAACTGAGCTATTCCCGCATACTTTAAATAAAAAATAAAGATATAATTATTATTTCAATGAATCTGCATCGTATATTTAGCAACAGGTTACAAACCGCATCAACTAACTATCTTATTAATTGATTTTTCTTACGCTTTCAAATAATATCTATATTATTAATTTTATGGCATCTTGTAATTGTATAAAATGCTTGCGATAATACATTAATTCTGAAACAGATTCACGAATGTCATCTAATGCACAATGGGTTTTCTGTAACCGTAATCCAGATATCAAATCTGGTCTCCAACGAACCATTAATTCTTTAATCGTGCTCACATCCAAATAACGATGATTAAAATATGATTCTAATTCTGGCATATATCGAAATAAAAATAGACGATCCTGAGCTATACTGTTTCCGCATATCGGTGATTTTTTAAAACCGACCCAATTTCTTAAAAATTTTATTGTCAAATTAGATGCGCTAGTCTCATCTAATGTACTACATCTCACCTTTTCTATTAATCCAGTAGCACTATGAACACGTGTGTTCCAATCATCCATTAATAACAGCTGAGATTCAGATTGATGTATTGATATAACAGGACCCTCTGATAAAATATTCAATTTACTATCGGTAACTAAAGTAGCTATTTCCAAAATACGATCCCATTCTGGATTTAGTCCAGTCATCTCTAGATCAATCCATATCAAATTGTCATCACGCATATAACCCCGCTTGCATTTATATACCGAATCTTTACTTCAATAAATGACATTACTACAGTACTAAATTATTTTATTCATATTATTCCATTATTCTTAATCTATGTTAAATATTCATGAAATTTATCTAATACTGTTTGCATATAACGCTAATAAATATCAGTCTACAATTTTAAAATTGTAGACTGATATTAACATATTCTGTAAACACACATCAAATATTAAAAAATAAATCCTCGCATTATTTAAATAAAATTACAGATTTATTATTTACAAATTTCATTTTTACAACATTTCAAAAATAATAAAATTGATTACTAACAAACCACAAAAAATTTCATCTATAAATTTAATACTACAAACGTAGATAATTACTTTTTATCTCAAATTTAAAATAAATCAATGATCTATAAATATTTCGCGTAACTACATTTACAAAATGTATAACTGCATATATTCTTAAAAAATCAATAAAAACTATATCATTAATCATCACTATTCCTTCATTAATTTTTATCGACAATAAAATTAACTTTATTTCTACAGTGAACCTGTAGACAACTTTTATAACTTTTGCGCGATTAATAACATATTATATGTTATACTTATTTTTGGAAGAAATATGAATTTCCAATACAATCTAACAGCGAAATACATAATCTAATCACTATCTCATAATTACAAATTAATCATCCAAATTAGGTATACATTATGTTAGAAAAAATACAGATTTTATTGCAATATTTACTACCAAAATACTGGATTACTTATTTGGTAGGACTTGGGGCCTCTTGGAAAGGTGGATGGATAACACGTTATGCTATTTTGCTATTCATCCATATTTATAAAATAGACATGAAAGAATCCGATAAACCTAATTTAACTGATTATGCAACGTTTAATGCATTTTTTACTCGAAAGCTACATAAAAATGCCCGGCCTATCGATACCAACCCATCTACGTTAATTATCCCGGCTGATGGGATCATCACTCAAATAGGAAAAATAAACCAAACAAATATCTTTCGAGTAAAAAATGCCCCGTACCATTTGGATGGGTTACTAGCAGGTCATGACAATATCATTGACTATTTTATTAATGGAAGTTTCGTTATTATTTATATACCCCCACAAAACTGCCATCGTATCTACATGCCTTGTACAGGCACACTCCGTGAAGTACTATATATACCCGGTAATTTATTTTCAGTACATCCAAAAATTACTAAAAACATGCCTAATATATTTTCTCGCAATGAAAGAGTCATTTGTTTATTTGAAACAGATTTTGGCTATATGGCTCAAATTTTAATTGGTGCTATAATAGTAGGGAGTATTGAAACTACATGGCTAGGCACCATTACCCCTCCACGCGAAGGTATTGTTAGACATTGGCGTTACTCATCAAATAACACAAATACCGATGCCGATGATTCAATAATCTTACAAAAAGGACATGAAATGGGTTTATTTAAGTTAGGATCTACTGTTATTAATTTGTTCGGTGATAAAAAAGTTATTTTAAACAATCTACTACAACCGTATGATATTGCTCGTATTGGAATGCCTTTAGCGCACGGACATAGTCAAAAAAAATAATCACACGTAATTTACATTATATATTTTTCGGAATCATACAATAATCTTGTGTATATATGGTTACTATTCAAAAGAAAACTATATTTTTTAAATATTTTTTTTTATTGACATACATAATAACATGGTTACTTCCATTAGTAACGTTTTCCTGTAATTTTTCAAATGAACAAGAAATAAAAAAATATTTACAATATGCGCAGCAAAAAGAGCATATGAATTCTCATCAAAAAGCCATTATAGATAATCTACAATCTGCATTGCACTTTATTTCTGAAAAAAAATATTCTAATATCAAAATTCAAGAATACCAAAAAATCATAAATGACTTTTCATACATAACTCTTCAATTATATGAAGAGTATAATAATACATCCAATACCATTATTGATATTGATAAAAATCTTTCTGAGAATGAGCTAAAACAGAAATTATTTCGCATTGATAATCAATTAACAGATTTATCAGAGCAATTAAAAAAAGAATATGATCATGTACATTCTATCAATGAATTATTGATATTATTACCGCAACAACAAGTTGCAGCTCAAAATACACTAAATAATTTAGAGCAACGACAAATATTATATACAAATTCAAACACTTTAATAGAACAAGCTAAATTTACTGCATTACAATCAGAACAAGCAGCTAAACAACTAAAAGTAGCCGAACTTAAGCTTGCTGAGCTAAGCATCAACAATCGTAAAGAATTATCACGGCTACGCATAGAATTGCTTAAAAAAAAATACAATTATATAAACAATGAAGCACACATACTAAGACACCAGTTAAATGGTTTGTGTCAAAAAGAAAAAAAACAATCCATTGATTATATCAAAAAAACATTAACAGAACATAATAACATATTACCAAAATCCATCAAAAAACAATTACAAATCAATCGTGATCTTTCAATTATTCTAAATCAACAAACACATCGCATGAACAATATCGAGTCGAGCAAGCAAGAAATTGCGTCATGTATATTACAAGTACGCCAGACCTTCAACAAATTAATTGAACAAGCACAGTGGTTAGATACATCTTCAGTGCTTAAAGAAACGCTGCGTTCTCAAGTCTCTAAGTTACCAGAAATGCCTAAATCTCGACAAATAGATCATGATATGGCGCAATTAAGAACCAAACGTCTACAATATGAAAATCAATTGAATAAAATAATACCGCTACTATCATCACAAATTAAACAAAACGACGGCATACCACTAACACCCCCCCATAAACATATTCTAGAGACACAACTCACCATACAACGTAACCTTATCACTTCATTATTAAATAGTTTTGATGCTCAAATCTTAGAATTAACAAAATTAAAAGTTGCACATAGACAGCTTAAAGAAGCACTACAAGATGTACAAAAAGCTGCACATCGCCATTTATTTTGGATCGCTGATTTTCATCCAATTACTATATCTTATCCTGTAAACGTTTATCAAGATTTATACAAACTATTAACTTCAGATGAGTTTAATTATCAAATCATATCTTCGCTAAATAGGATCTTTACTATTCGCAAAACACTGATACTAATAATAATATCGTGTATTATAATATCAACTGGATTGTATTGTGCTATACATCATCATTATCAAATATTTTTAGAACAATCTAGTAAGAAAATAGGAAAAGTAAATCAAGATAGTTTCTTACTCACTTTTTATAATATATGGTACTCAATGTTAATAGCTTTACCAATCCCGATATTGTGGGCGTTCGGAGGGTATAGTTTGAATCATGATTGCTCATATCCTATGTCTGTTGCAATTAATGATGGAATTAAAGTTACAACTTTCATATTATGGATATCCATAGTAGGCGCTTATTTCTCGTCTTCAAAAGGATTATTTATTGTTCATTTTGGTTGGAATAAAAAAAGAGTTCAACAAGTTTTTTCGCATCATTATACCTGGGCTGTTGGAACGATTGTGTTTTTAATAATGATGCTAACTATATTTAATAATTACAACGATAGAGAGTTTTCCAATACTTTGGGTCGTTTGTGCTTTATTCTACTATGTATTTATTTAACTTTTATTACCAACAACCTAAAATACTCTGGATTACCTTTATATTTAAACAAATATGATTCTTCTAACAATATCATCAATCATGGTTTATGGAATATAATAATATGTGCGCCAGTAATAGCGGCAATTTCTTGTATATTAGGCTATTTATTTATCGCCCAAGAACTATTAGCGCGACTGGAAATATCATTATTCATTTGGATTATATCATTAATCATATACCATATAATTCGTAGATGGACATCAATCCAACGACGTCGTATTGCTTTTGAACGCGCCAAACAAAAACGAATTCTACAATTAACTCTAAGAACACATAATGAATCTAATTCCTCGCAACTACTACAAACTAATACATTGGTATCTAATAATGAAAAAAATAGCAAGATTTTAGATTTAGATACCATTAGCATACAATCATTGCAATTGATACGATCTATTATTACTATTATTGCCTTATTATTAATGACTATATTGTGGTCTGAATTACATTCCTCATTTTCTTTCTTAGAAAATATTACATTATGGGATGTCACTTCTACTATAAAAGGGGTAGATAATATTCAACCTATAACATTACATTCATTTCTTATTGCTATTCTAGTAATTGTTATTACCACAAAAACAGTGAAAAACTTACCATCATTTTTAGAACTTACCGTTTTACAACATTTAGACCTCACACCAGGCACAGGATATGCCATTACCACATTAATTAAGTACATATTGATGTTCCTTGGTGGAATAATAGGATGTTCTTTGATAGGCATAGAATGGACTAAAATACAATGGTTAATAGCGGCATTAGGTGTTGGATTAGGTTTTGGATTACAAGAAATATTTGCTAATCTCATATCCGGTTTAATGATACTGTTTGAAAAACCAATTCGTATTGGCGACACCGTAACTATTAATAAACTTACCGGTACTATTACTCGAATTAACACTCGTGCAACTATTATTACTGATTGGAATCATAAAGAAATCATTATTCCAAATAAAGAATTTATTACAAAACAATTCATTAATTGGTCTTTATCGGATACATTAACACGAGTAGTACTACGTGTACCTGCTCCTCTTCAAACAGATATGAAAAAAATAGTAAAAGTTTTATTACAAATAGCAAAAAATTCTTCTTTTTCCTTAAATACCCCGCCTCCAGAAGTATATTTAGTAGATTTACAACAAGGACTACCTATTTTTGAAATACGAATACATATATCAGATATAAAATTGCGTATGCCTCTATGTCATCAAATACATATGTTAATTATAGAATATTATCAAAACAATGGAATAAAATTACCATACATACCTAATTATCTTTATAATAATCAACTATCTATTAATAATTTTGATTCTAACTACCCGAACACAAATTATTACACAATAACATAAGTATTATCATGCTTCACTTTGCTCGGGATATATATATGCCTGAACGGGTATTAATTTTAATCAATTCTCCCAATTGAATGAAAAATGGGACTTTAACTATAGCGCCAGTGCTGACGGTAGCTAACTTAATTCCAGACGAGCCAGTGCTATTCTTTTTTATCGGAGTAATTTTTATAATTTTTAATTCTATAGAATCAGGAGGAGTTACAAGAATTGGTACTTTGTTCCATAAAGTTACTATATAATGTAATTGAGTTGTAATCCATTTTATGTTCGTTCCTATTATTTTTGCAGCAACTGCGATTTCTTCAAAATTTTTTTCATCCATGAAATACCAAAATTCATTGTCATGATAGACATAAACCAATCTGATCTCCATGATATTAGCTGATTCTAAAAAATCTCCAGACTTGAAAGTCTTCTCTAAAATTTTACCAGAAATTATTTGTCTAAACCGTACACGACTAAAAGCTTGTCCTTTTCCAGGTTTTATGGATTCGTGGCTAATGATAACACATGGTTCTCTATTTTGAATAATCTTAAGTCCAGTTCTAAATTCGTTAATGTTGTACAATACCATAAAAATTATTCTAAAAAAAATCTGTAAAAAAATTAATTAACATTCTACTATAATCACTGAAACAAACAACCCTGATCTAATTAGATCAGGGTTGTTTGTTTCAGTGATTATAGTAGAATTGATATCAACTACATCATGCCCCCCATGTTACCACCAGCTCCTGCATTTCCTAAGTCTGGTTTATCTTCTTTAGGTAATTCAGTAACCATACATTCAGTAGTAATCATTAAACCTGCAATAGATGCTGCGTATTGTAAAGCAGAACGAGTTACTTTAGTAGGATCTAAAATCCCCAACTCGATCATATTACCATATTTTTCAGTAGCAGCATTATAACCAGTATTACCTTCTCCTGATCTGACGTTATTAGCGATTACTGATGGTTCTTCTCCAGCGTTCGCCATAATTTGACGCAAAGGAGCTTCCATTGCACGGCGAGCTACCTTAATACCAACATTTTGATCTTCATTATCACCACATAGATTTCTAATAGCGTTAGCTACACGAATTAAAGCAACACCACCACCCGCAACTACACCTTCTTCAACAGCGGCACGAGTTGCATGTAACGCATCCTCTACACGCGCTTTCTTTTCTTTCATTTCTACTTCAGTAGCTGCTCCAACTTTAATTACTGCAACTCCACCAGCTAATTTAGCAACACGCTCTTGTAGCTTCTCACGATCATAATCAGAAGTAGCTTCATCACGTTGTTGATTAATCTGTGCTACACGACTATTTATAGCGGACTTATTACCTACTCCATCAATAATAGTAGTAGCATCTTTGGTAATAACTACACGTTTAGCTTGCCCCATATCTTCTAATGTTGCTTTTTCCAATTCCAATCCAATTTCTTCAGAAATCACAGTACCCGCAGTCAATACAGCTATATCTTGTAACATAGCTTTACGTCGATCACCAAAACCTGGCGCCTTTACGGCAGTTACTTTTACTATACCACGCATATTATTTACAACCAAAGTCGCTAAAGCTTCACCTTCTACATCTTCAGCAATAATAAGCAATGGTTTTCCTGCCTTTGCAACAGATTCTAATATAGGTAACATTTCCCTAATGTTAGAAATCTTTTTATCTGCTAATAAAATGAAAGGATGTTCTAGTTCCACTGTACCACTTTCAGGTTTATTAACAAAATAAGGAGAAAGATAACCACGGTCAAATTGCATACCTTCAACTACATCTAGTTCATCTTGTAAACCCGACCCTTCTTCTACAGTGATAACTCCTTCTTTTCCCACCTTATCCATTGCTTGCGCAATAAGTTTACCAACAGTTTCATCAGAATTTGCAGAAATAGTACCTACTTGTGCAATAGCTTTAGGATCTGAACAAGGCACAGATAGTTTTTTCAATTCTTCTACTGCTGCAACGACTGCCTTATCAATTCCACGTTTTAAATCCATGGGATTCATTCCAGCAGCTACAGCTTTGAGTCCTTCATTAACTATAGATTGAGCTAACACGGTTGCAGTTGTCGTTCCATCTCCCGCAGAATCATTTGCTTTAGAAGCAACCTCCTTCACCATTTGAGCGCCCATATTTTCAAATTTGTCTTCTAATTCAATTTCTCGTGCCACAGATACCCCATCTTTAGTTATAACTGGTGCCCCAAAAGATTTATCCAATACCACATTCCTACCTTTAGGACCAAGAGTAACTTTCACTGCGTCAGCCAATACATTCACTCCGCGCAGCATTTTTACACGCGCATCATTACCAAATTTCACATCTTTAGCTGCCATTTCATTTTCCTTAAAGATTTCCAAGTTCAATTAATAAGTTAGTCGCGAATTATTTCTCAACGATAGCAAGGATATCGCTTTCTGACATAATTAATACTTCTTCATTATCAATTTTCTCCACTTTTACACCATACCCGTCATTGAAAATTACGGTATCACCAATACGCACATCTAAAGCTTTCACCCCCCCGTTTTCCAAAACGCGGCCATGACCAACAGCCAATACTTCTCCACGAGTAGATTTTCCTGCTGCAGATCCAGTCAACACAATACCTCCTGCGGACTTCGATTCAACCTCTTTACGTTTAACAATTACACGATCATGCAATGGACGAATTTTCATTTAATGCTCCCTAATTATGTTATCTAACTATTCGCATCCTACATTAATAAACTATGACATTAAACATCATATGCAAATTTTATTAATATTCACCACTTCAGGACAATACCTAAAATGGGGGCATTCAAGATTGCTTCAAGGGGGGATAAGAAAATTTTTTATATATGTACATATTCGTATCTTCATAAGTACATCTTCTTTTTAATTAATAAAAATTAATATTTATTTACTTAGTACTTCACACACAATCGTTATCTTGTATAATAAACAAACAATAATACGAACAGCATCTATTATTAAAATGAATATACAATTAAAATAATAGATAAGACGTTTCCTTTCTATTGTTTAGAAAATTTTACTATAGCAATATAAGTAACAGATACTGAACCAAATTGTTTACAGAGAAAAATGATAATAATTTTGTGTACCACACCTAAAGATATGTCCATTGTTTTGAATTTAACGAAAACTTTATTGCATCATAAATTAGCGGCATGCATAACTTTATTGCAAGAAGCTCGCTCATTTTATTATTGGGGCAACGCTTTGAAAGAACAAGATGAATTACAATTATTAATTAAGACACGAAGTTCCTTAAAAGAAGCGGTGTTAAACACAATTCAACAATTACACCCCTATAAAGTTCCAGAATTTTTAGTTCTCCCCATTATAGATGGGGAGCCAAATTATTTATCATGGATGCAATCTGTATTACGGAAGCATTAATATTCTATGAATACAAAAAACACAGCACAATTATTGATAACGCAACACCAGTAATATAATCACCACCTAATATACTATATAAAATAAACTTTATTTTTAAATTTTATTACAATCGTAATATCTAAAAATTAGACAAAAAAAAATACCATCTTATATTAAAATTGCTCCAAGTATTCCTATACAAATAAGAACATATAAAAACTTTCTTTCAATGAAGTATCTTATCTAAAACCATTTTATATTTAAAAATCATTTTAGATGGAAATGTAATCATCAACAAATAAAATATATTGACGAATTTAAAAGAATAAAGATAATACAATTAGATTTCTTTCATATGCATGGTAATAAACACAACTAATAAGCCCGGATAGCTCAGTCGGTAGAGCAGAGGACTGAAGATCCTCGTGTCCTTGGTTCAATTCCAAGTCCGGGCACATCTTAAAGACCCCGTCCAGTTGATTCGACGTTTGAATAAATTAATCATTATTCTTGCTGCACGCCTATGCAATTTACCATAAAACTACAAACAACTCCAGACATCTTCTGTTGCTCATTCTAATATACTTCTATAGTAAAAATAAAAAGATCAATAAAAACTTAACAATCATGAAGTGTTAGTAGAAAATCATCGTTTGTATAAATAAAAAATTAAAATTAATAAAAATCATACGCGACTCAAATAAAAACTATTACTTTATGATAAGACTGAAAATAAACAGCACATCCAGTACAAAATATCTAAAAATTCTAAAAAGACAAATTTTAAATTTTTCTATAACCTTAAGCATATAATACTACATTTAATCAATGCAAACTCATTTATTAATCCAAGTTACTGGGATTATTAGAAGACTAATAACCAATAATATTGAAATAGATAGTTCTGTATTAACTGATGAAAATTACTCAAAATATGAATACTAAGAAATTACAATAATACATTTGAATAACCACATACTTTAATTAAAGATTACTAAATTATTTCTACTTAATAAGTATATAATTAAAAAATTAATAACTAACATTTAAATGTTAAAAATAACACATTAAAAATATAATTTGTAATTATATTCAATAACAATTAAGTAAAAAAATTAACATGAATATTCTAAATTTCATTAAGAAAAACTAATATTATTTATATATCACAATAATTGTTCTAATTATTTTAAAAAATATTATTTTTATAAATAAAATATGCTCTTTATAAGTATTCAACTGAGATCATTTCATTTTTTCTATACAGCCACATCGTTAATTATCACAACAAACGATCATATTAATTTCTTCATTGAAAACAATGTATGTAACCTATTGTTATTAACCAATACTTACTGATCTAGTTTATTAAATCTCGTATGTCGTGTAGCTATATATAATGATTTGATTCCGATATATACTCATAATAACTTTTATTGTTTACAAAAACCTACCATAGTCAATGCACATTAAATTTAATATACAATTACAGGACTATAATAAATAAAATTAATGTAACAACGATCTAAGTAAATTTAGACATTATATATAATATGCATAATATTTAACAATCACTGGTATTAAACAAATAATTTTATTTAAAAAACAATTTTTCTATAATACAAAAATTATACTCCATGCTTACCATTTTAAATCTTTTTAATTTCTTTTAGAAAAAATTACCATACCTCTTATATTAATAAGAGGTATGGTAATTAAATAATTTCAAAAAAAATAACACCCATTCACATCATGTATTCAAAGATCTTCAAAGCATAACTCCCTATCTATAAATTATCATTATTATAAAATTAAAATTAACATATGCTATATAACACTATATACTAGACATCGACATGCAAATCCATTAAAATCGGTGAAATATGAAGTTATTATTATATTTAATTTCGATTCAATAAAATCCATATAAACATATTAAAATAATACCAATAAAAATATAATATTTGTTGTATAACATATCAAATATATTTAGTTTTTATTATTAGTCCATTCAATACAACAATCATGAAAAAATTTGAAACTACACTAATTACTTCTGGAAGAGAACAGAAATATACATACGGCGCAATTAATCCTATTATCCAACGAACATCTTCAGTAGTATTCAATTCTATTCAGCAAAAACAGAAAGCTGTAAATAATCATAGTACAACTGATAAATTATTCTATGGTCGATATGGAACTATTACTCATTTTTCCCTACGCCAATCAATGACTGAATTAGAAAATGGTGTTGGTTGCATGCTATATCCATGCGGTACAGCGGCAATTACTCATACGATCCTTTCTTTTGTCCAACCAGGAGACCATATATTGATGACAGGATCTGCATATGAACCAACTCAGAAATTCTGTCGATATGTTTTAAAGAGAATGAATATAGACACTACCTGGTTTGATCCATTAATTGGAAATAATATTTCTAATTTAATTCAACATAATACTCGTTTAGTTATATTAGAATCACCAGGATCAATAACAATGGAGGTGCAAGATGTTCCTAGCATCGTTAAAACAGTACGTAAAAAAAAATCAGATATTATCATATTACTAGACAATACTTGGTCAGCAGGAGTTTTTTTAAAAGCATTAGATATCGGAGTAGATGTTTCTCTACAATCAGGTACTAAATATATCATAGGCCATTCTGATGGAATGATAGGAACTGCAGTTTCTAACGCACGTTGTTGGGATCAATTACAAGAACAATCTTATTTAATGGGACAAATGGTTGATGCTGACACCGCTTACATGGCATCACGTGGATTACGCACTTTATATGTTAGATTAAAACAACATGAAGAAAATGGACTACATGTTGCTCATTGGTTAGCTCAACACCCAAAAATAGAGCGAGTCAATCATCCCGCTTTATCTACATGCAAAGGACATAAATATTTTATAAGAGATTTTAGTGGATCTAGCGGATTATTTTCATTTATTTTAAAGAACCGTTTAAATGATTTACAATTATCTAATTTTATTGATCATTTTAAATACTTTAAAATTGCATATTCCTGGGGCGGATTTGAATCTTTAATTTTAGTTAATCAAGTAGAAGAACTACGTCCTATACGCCCTTCTGGTGCGTTAGATTTTACAGGAACATTAGTTCGAATTCACGTGGGATTAGAACACCCTAATGATCTGATTCATGATTTATCGGATGCTCTTAACCGCATAAATGCATAGTGACATAAATAACTTTAACGTTCAAAAATATTTGTATCTTTATACATTAATCGCAAAAGTATCTAATCAATAATTAGATATACATATCCGTAATTTTTACATATTCAAACTAACAAACGATTAAAAATCGTATCCACTCCTCCAATACAGTTAAAAATTATTTTATACATGCGTTTTTAATGATCAAGATATCTGTGTTTCATATTCAATTACCTCTTTATTTAATGAATCAATTTTCACTTTCATAATCTCATAACAATATTTAGTCATGTCACGTACTTTATTGGGTTCGTATTTTTGAGTTTCTATAGGAGGCATAAATTCAATAATCACTAAACCATTAGACCAACGATTTAATTTTATTTTTTTATTAGAAATATTAGAAACACAAACAGGTACAATTGGTATTCGAGCTGCAATTGCAGCATGAAACGCACCAATTTTAAACGGTAACAATCCTCTGCCGGCACTACGTGTACCTTCCGGAAAAACCCAAATAGAAATATCGTGCGTTTTAACAGATTTAGCCTTTTGTATTAAAATATTATGAGACCGAGTATTTTTACTACGATTAATTAATATATTTCCACATAACCAATATAGTTGCCCAAAAAATGGAATCCACAATAAATTTTTTTTACCTACTATTATTGTACGGGGCTTCACAACACAAGATACTGTGATCATATCGTAATTATTTTGATGATTCGCAATATATATACAATGCCTTGGTAATTGATTACTTGATAAATTTCGTATTTTAAGTTGAATACCAAAAATAGGAGCCATGCTTCCGAACAATCGACCAAAAAGAGCAGTGTGGTATGACTGACGCGGTCTTAATAAACAATAAATAATACCAAATATACAAATATTAATTGACAATATCAAGACTAAAATAATACGTATAATGGCAAGCATATTTTCTCCTTGAACATATCGCTAGGAACGTGTTATTAAAAAAAATTATATAATTATTGCGTTTATGTTTAATCAGACAATATCATTTCTTATACTTAATATTTTCAGAACAGTTATTAAATTATAATAATTTCGGTCAAAAACACTACCCTGATTAGGATATATGAATTTTATTCACATAAAATGTTGTCATATAAATATGTTATTGAAATATATTCAAAAACTACAGAATAAAACACAATCATTATTGATGATATTCAATATATATAATTTTCTTTATGCGATATATTTAAAATATTCTTAAAACTTTATTACTTAATGAACAATTATTTTCATTAAGTCATATGAATACGATAAGTTATCAAATCTGAAATAGTTAAAACTGGCATTTTGTGTCTACGTGCAAACGCAATTATTTCTAATATACGCGCCATACTTCCATCTTCATTTGTTACTTCACATAATACCCCAAATGGCTTTAATCCAGCTAATAAAGTTAAATCAACAGCTGCTTCTGTATGACCAAAACGAGCTAATACTCCCCCATTTTGAGCGCGTAAGGGAAACACATGTCCAGGACGATTTAAGTCAGAAGGCTTTGCACTATCTTCTATAGAAGCTCTAATAGTAGTTAATCGATCTGCAGCCGAAACCCCAGTAGTTACACCTTTTGCTGCTTCTATAGTAACAGTAAAAGCAGTTCTATACCTATTACTATTATTCTCCACCATCATTGTTAAATTTAACTGTTTACATCGATCCTCTGTCAAGCATAAACAAACTATCCCACTGCCATAACGAATAGTTAATGCCATTTGTTCAACTGTCATATTTTCCGCAGCAAATATCATATCACCTTCATTCTCACGATTTTCATCATCCATTACTAAAATACCCCGTCCATTGCGCAATGCTTTTAACGCATTTTGGACACGCTCGACAGGCGATCCAAATTCAGATAAAACATTCCTCCGGTGCATGATAATTAAATCCTCACTAAATACCATAATTTATTGCAATAAAAATACGATCAAACTATAAAAAGTACAATTTTAATAAATAGAATATATATATTCTATTAAAACCTATATCCCCATCCCTCATTTAGACTATCGCCACTAATGCTCAGATTATATCAAATCATTTTCATAAAATCGTACTGATAATGCTGTCAAATTCATATTTTTATGATTAAATGTAGCTAGTATGTACTAAACCATCTTTACTCTGTATGCATAGACACTATATACACAAAACATGTCACACCTGATATGTTTCAATAAATCAAAAATTTATATTAAAACACTATTTATTATGAGTAATACTACATATATTAAAAATAATTAATAACATTGATATGTTGATTTTCAAAATCAAAAAATTTGATGTTATTCATATTAATTTATTCCAAACATTATTCAAAATATTACATATAATTTAAATAAAAACATCTCGAAATTATTATCATACAAAATGAGCAAATACGAATTATGGAGAATCAAAATAACTTTATATACCTACATAATGTTATTACAAACCACGATAAAAACGAAATAATTATAAAAACTATAAAATATTACAAACCAATATAAACACAAATTAAAACCGTCAGCCATATTAATAACAAGGATAAAACAATTCTCTTTTAACTACATTGTCATAAATAGAATAATTATATTGACTTCCAAATCATATTAATACATTTACGTCTTACTCATGCCCGAGTATTGTCGCGCTCGTACGCGCATCTCATGACTTAAACATTCGCTATATTTTAATATCATACTAAAATACATATTTATGATAAATTACCTTACATTCTTTTAATTTTTACGTTTAATAGCATTAATAATATTGCTGCTAGAACACCCAGTTTGAAAATTTAACACACGCACTGTCCCTCCACGATTCAGCACTCCTTGGCTTCCCTCGATATCACATACATGATAATCGCCTCCTTTTACCAAAAAATCTGGAGATAAGTATGCAACTAATCTTGAGGGTGTATCCTCATAAAAAGGCACTACCCAATCTACGACTGTTAAAGCAGCTAATATAAACATACGTTGTTCTAAAGTATTTATAGGTCTTGTTTTGCCTTTTAAACGCCTCGTTGAGCCATCACTGTTTACGGCCACAATTAATCTATCGCCAAGTTTTTTAGCATTAGTCAAATAACTTACATGGCCAGAATGCAATATATCGAAGACACCATTAGTCATGACTATTTTTTCACCTCTATTACGAACTACAGATATTGTCTGTTTTAACGTTTTCTCATCTAATATACCGACAGGCAAAGTAGTACATATATGACTATTCATAATATTTTTCATTTCAGTTACATTACTAGTAGAAGTCCCAGATTTTTTTATTACCGCGCTAGCGGCCAAATTAGCTAAAAAACATGCTTTTTCTAAACTTTTACCAGAAGACAATGCTGCTGACAGTACACCAACTACCGTGTCCCCAGCGCCAGTTACATGGTATACTTTCTTTTTCTGAGTTGAAAAATATAATGGGGCTGCATACCGTGTGCATAAAGTCATACCCCTTTCAGAGCGTGTAATCAATAAAGCTGATAAATTGTAATCGATTATAATTTCTTGAGCTCTATTTATCAAAATTTTTTCATTACGACAAGACCCTACGATCGATTCAAATTCTGATATATTAGGAGTTAATAAAGTAGCTCCTTTATAACGAGAAAATTGTATACCTTTAGGGTCTACGATAACCGGTACATTCATATAACGTGCCAATTTAATAATCTCTTCTATGCAGTTTAAAGAACCCTTGGCATAATCAGACAATACTAATACCTTATATTTTGGTAAATACAATTCAACTTGTTTAAGTAATTTCGTAGTATCAACATTATTAAAATATTGTTCAAAATCTAATCTGATAAGTTGTTGATTACGTGACATTACTCGTAATTTAATTATAGTAGGACATGTTCTAACTGAGATAAAATTCCATTTTATATTCGATTCGTTAAGTTGCTTTTTTAAAATTTTAGCTGCTTCATCAACTCCAGTTAATCCTAATAATCTCGATCGAGCACCTAAAGAAGCAATATTCATTGCAACGTTGGCAGCTCCACCTGGTCGATCTATAATTTTATTAACCTTAACAATCGGAACAGGTGCTTCTGGGGCAATCTTATCGGTAGGCCCATACCAATATCGATCTAACATAACATCCCCTACAATTAATACACTCGATTTAGAAAAATTTGGAAAAATAACAGTCATGATTTACCCAATAAACATCTTGAACAAATAAAAGCATAGCTAATTATACATTATAATAATATTAAAATTATTAATAAATTAAATTATTTTGTAAGTAATCAAAATCATAATACAAACAACTTTAGTACATTTGTAACGCTGTTTGAAATACAACTGAATTTATATTTTCAAAAAATTAAGAATAATATTCTGTCTTAGACTATAGCCCATATTAATACTTTATGTGTGAAATTATCTGTACTATATATAACTTGATGTATCAATTAATGAATTGACTTGATTCATTAGTACTAAAATAATTGTTTAAAAACCTTTGTTTAATATAATTAATAAAAACAAAAAAATCACTATATTTTATTTTCAAAATTATATTCTACATAAAATAGTTTTATTTTTAATTAATCAGTAGCATTTTACTATGCAAATCATTTGATTGAGAATTGCTCAATGGAAAAATATTTAGTGGGTGGCGCCGTACGAGACGCGTTGCTAAAACTACCAGTTCAAGAAAAAGATTGGGTAGTAGTAGGATCTAGTCCTCAAGAAATGTTAAATATAGGCTATGAACAAGTTGGAAAAGATTTTCCGGTATTCTTACACCCAGAAAGCCATGAAGAATATGCATTGGCACGCACTGAACGAAAATCTGGTCAAGGATATACTGGGTTTATTTGTCATACAGCCCCTTCAATTACTATTGAAGAAGATCTGTATCGTAGAGATTTAACCATTAATGCTATGGCTTATGACTCACACGGAAATCTTATAGATCCATATCACGGACAAAGAGATATAAAATTACGACTGTTACGGCATGTTTCTCATACATTTCATGAAGACCCTCTACGAGTATTAAGAGTCGCTCGCTTTGCTGCGCGATTCGCACATATGAATTTTGCTATAGCTCCAGAAACACTAATATTAATGAAACAAATGATTCATGAATTACTATCGCTATCTCCAGAACGTATATGGACAGAAACAAAAAAAGCTTTGATTACAGATAATCCACAAGTATATTTTACAGTCTTACGGCATTGCGGAGCCTTAAAGATTTTATTTCCTGAATTAGATGCATTATTTGATATACCTACTCCAACTCAGTATTGCACAAAAATTAACACTGGTTATTATACCATGACAACACTTTCCAAAGCTGCTTATTTAACAGATGATATCAGTGTACGTTTTTCTGTTCTATGCCGTGATTTAGGAAAAGGAATCCCTCTCAATAAAATAAACAAAAATACCAAACATCATGATCACAGAAAATTGGGAATTACTTTAATTCACAATTTATGCAATAGATTCAAAATACCACATGAAATTCGTAATTTTTCAAAAATTACCTCAGAATATCACGACTATTTATATAACGTAAAAATATTAAAACCTGAAATGCTAATGACCTTATTTCATGTTTTTGATTGTTGGCGCCGCCCAAACAGAATAGATCAAATTATTTTGGTTAGTCAATCCGATCCAATAAGATGGAAGAATTATAATAATTATTCACTCAATCAAGAAAATTTACTACGTACAGCCTTTACCGTTACTAAAAAAATTTCCACTGTAGACATTATTAAAGATGGATTCACCGGATCGAACATAAGTAGGGAATTATACGCCAGACGTTTACATGCTTTAAATTCATGGAAAAATAAACAAATATAAAATATGTATATACATAATTTTAAAAACACTATAAACAATCGAATAACTTAAAGCAAATATGCACAACTAAAAACAAACCACAAACACATATAGTGGCACTTTTAATGGTATTAAATTTACATACAAAAATAATGTTTTTATATAAATCACAACAATAGTTACCATTATAATAATAATTATATTCTTTAATATTCAACACAAAGCACATTAACCAATGCAAATATCTAATAATTTTAAATTTTTATCAAGCACATTAATGTAAATCATGTCATTAACCCCCAATAAATACCTCCTGCCAATAAAAATCGATATATAGCAAAAGGAATTAAAGAAACATTTTTAACTATTTTCAAAAAATATCTTACAGTAAATAATGCTATAAAAAATGCTGTAGCACTACCCGCTATCAATAACAAAACATCCATGAGACCAATACAAGATCTATAATGATATAAGGTTAATACCGCAGAACCAAATATAATAGGCACCGCTAAAAAAAATGAAAACTCTGATGATATACGCCGATCAAGCCCAACTACTAATCCTCCTCCGATAGTAGCACCAGCACGAGAAAATCCCGGCCAAAAAGCTAAACATTGAAAACACCCAATTAAAAAAGCTTGCAAATAAGTTATATTATTGATACGTGATACACGTGGTTCTTTAGATGCACATAATTCTCCAACTAATAAAAAAATCCCTCCAATTATCAAACCATACATAATATATGTTAACTCAAAAATCAAACCAATTTTTTCATAAAAAATCATACCTAACATTATTCCTGGAAACGTTCCTAAAAATATATGCCGAATACATAAATGATTATGATCATCATGTTGTTTAAAAAATATTTTTTTTATACAAATCATACTCATACCATATAATTGACTCCAAAAAATTTTTGTTATAGACAAAATAGCACCTAATTGAATAATCACAGTAAAAGCTATGACTGAATCATCCATGCAATTTAAAATATTTTCTACTAATATCATATGCCCTGTTGAAGAAATAGGAAGAAATTCTGTTAAACCTTCTACTATCCCCAAAATCAATGAAAAAACTAATCTACGTACATCTAATATTAATGATCTAACATCAATAACATAGGCTATAATATTTAACGTAATATAAATCATTGACATATGTATCACCACGTTACTCATGGTATATAGAAATAATTATACTTATTTAAAAATTTTTCTTATCTTATAGATACATCCATACACTTTTCAACAAACTAACTCTTTTTTAAAGACTTGAGAAGTGTTTTATTCTTTCGCTCAACACATATACCAACATTACAAGCATTATGAATTGCACCAGGTTTATTCACTTTTACACGAACCCAGTAAATACAAAATTTTTCTATCAATGTGTTTGCTATTAAATTAGCAACATCTTCTATTAAGTAAAAATGTTTCTGGCTCACTAAACTAAGTATGACTTGATTTACATGAGTATAATCAATATAAGACACTACACTTTGATGATCTTCAAAAAATTCAGTATTACATGACAATTGCAAATCAAAAATTAATTTTTGCAAACAATTTTTTTCCCAATCATTTATACCGATATACGCCATTACTGTCAGTCGATCGATAAATAAGATATCCATCATATATTATATTCAATTACATAAAAATTATTTATTTAAATGATATTGACTATTTAATATACACACATATATATGTAAAATATATGCAATAATTGCTATTAAATATCAATAAATTAATTATTATGATTTTTTTTTCTATTCTAATAACGATATTTGCTTATTTTTTAGGGTCAATATCTAGCGCTATTTTAATATGCAAAATATTACGTTTTCCAGACCCAAGAAATTTTGGCTCTAAAAATCCCGGTGCTACTAATATTTTACGCATCGCAGGTCTTAAAATTGCAATTAGTGTAATTTTGTTTGATATATTAAAAGGAGCAATCCCAATGTGGTTGGGATATCATTTAAAAATTTCACCTATTTTTTTAGGAGCTACGGCTGTTTTTTCCTGTCTGGGACACATGTACCCCATATTTTTTAAATTTTATGGAGGAAAAGGGGTAGCTACCGCATTTGGAGTCCTTACAACCATAGACCTGCATCTTTCCATAGTTATGATCAGTTCCTGGACGTTGACTGTGCTATCTTTTGGATATTCCTCGCTAGGAGCTATCGTTACTGCGTTCATTATACCTTGTTATGCTTGGCATTTTCAATCTCAATATTTACTGCCAACCATCATAATATCTTCTTTAGTTGTAATAAAGCATGCAGCTAATATTAAACGATTATGGCATCACAAAGAAAACCGTATTTGGCGTAAATAACATAAAATATTACTAACACGCAAATTATAATGATTGCTTTATTCGTGGAAGATCTTCTAATGACCAGCGTGGTCTTACTAAAATTGGTAAATCACTAAATAATCCAGCCTTTAGTCTAATTAATCCAGCGTAAGCCACCATTGCGCCATTATCTGTACAAAACTCCGGTCTAGGATAAAACAAGCTTCCTTGTAAGGTATACATCATCTTCAAAAGATACGACCTTAACGCATGGTTAGCGCTAACACCTCCAGATATCACTAAACATTTTAATCCAGTTTGATTTAAGGCACGGCGACATTTGATTGCTAATGTTTCAATAATTGCATCTTCAAACGCACGTGCAATATCAGCACAATTTTGAGCATCATGAGAATTTGACATAATAGTATTTACCGTACAAGTTTTTAAACCAGAAAAACTAAAATTCAAACCGGGGCGATCAATCATAGGACGAGGAAATACATAACGCTTCGAAATACCCTTCTGAGCCATTTTTGATAATAAAGCTCCTCCAGGATATTTTAATCCTAACAATATAGCAATCTTATCAAACACTTCTCCAACAGCATCATCAATAGATTCTCCTAATATTTTATATTCCCCTATATTGCTTGCAGACACAAGTTGAGTGTGTCCGCCAGATACTAATAATGCTATAAATGGAAAAGTAGGAACTTTTTTTTCTAACATTGGCGCTAATAAATGAGCTTCCATATGATGAATATCGATAGCGGGTATTTTCCAAGCATACGCAAGTGTCCTAGCAACAGTTGCTCCGACCAATAAGGCACCCATCAATCCAGGTCCAGCAGTGTATGCTATTCCATCAATATTTTTTGGCTCTAAACGCGCTCGATTTAGTGTACATGAAATTAAAGGAACTATTTTTCGAACATGATCACGAGCAGCTAATTCAGGAACAACCCCGCCATAATCAGCATGCAATTCACTTTGACTATATACTTCATTAGCTAATAACCCTTTATGTTGATCATAAATTGCTACGCCTGTTTCATCACATGAAGTTTCAATACCTAAAACACGCATATAATACTCCATATTTAATTGACAATTACAAAATACTCACACTATTTATATTTCATGTCATAATATTTAATGCTATATTACAAAATAGTAAAAATATAGTTATTTATATAAATAAAATAACAATAATCCTCAATCAAAATATTAAATAATAGAGACAGATATATGCCAATAATTAAAGTGCGTGAAAACGAATCATTTGATGTAGCGTTACGTCGTTTTAAAAGATCTTGTGAAAAATCAGGAATTTTATCTGAAGTACGTCGTAGAGAATTTTATGAAAAACCAACTACAGAACGTAAACGAGCCAAAGCATCGGCTATTAAACGTCATATAAAAAAACTATCTCGAGAAAATTTAAGACGTATTCGCTTATATTAAATAAGCTCGTGGTTTTTCATGTGCAAAAATTAAACAATAAAAATTATTTTTCTAATTATAAAATACCAGGGCACATTTACCTACATATATGACATTCAACCATCCATGATGATAATCATTATGTTATCTGTTCTCAATAACATGAGCTAAGGCGAGACAATTACCCGAATCCCAAATACAGTAATTAATGAATTGATATCACGTACTAATATTGTTGATTTAATTAGTCAACGCGTTCCTTTAAAAAAACAAGGAAAGAATTTTTTAGCCTGTTGTCCATTTCATACTGAAAAACATCCATCATTTACTGTTAATATCGAAAAACAGTTCTATTATTGCTTCAGCTGTGGATCACATGGAAATGTGATAGATTTTTTGATGCATTATGATCGACTTACATTTCTTGAAGCTATCAAAGAACTATCGATCATGCACGGAATCTCAATAGAAAAAAATCTAAATGTTTGTAAGCGCAATAATTATCTAAAAAATAACTTATATCAGTTAATGAATAAATTATGCGCATACTATAAAAATATCTTAACCCAAAAAAAATATTTATACGCTTACAAATATTTGAAAAATCGTGGATTAAATACCAAAACTATTGATGATTTCAATATTGGATTTGCTCCACCCAGATGGAATAATATAATACAAAAATTTGGTCTTACATTATACGATCAAAAATTACTTGACCAATCAGGTATGTTAATTAGTAGTAATACAAAAAAATATAAATATGATCGCTTTCGTGACCGATTGATATTTCCTATACGAGATATAACAGGAAGAATTGTGGCATTCGGAGGTCGTGTTATTACTCAAAACAAAATACCCAAGTATTTAAACTCACCAGATACCGAAATTTTTAAAAAAAGTCAACATTTATATGGCTTATATGAAGCGCGTATGAAACACAAAAATCTCTCTTGCATACTTTTGGTAGAAGGTTATATTGATGTTATCACGTTAACACAATTTGGTATTAATTATGCAGTTGCTGCTTTAGGAACGTCTACTACTGATAATCATATTCGATTGTTGTATAGTATTACTGATCAAATCATTTGTTGTTATGATGGCGATTATGCTGGTAAAAAAGCTGCTTGGCGTACATTAAATACTGCCCTTCCGTATCTTACTGATGAACGTCAAATACATTTCGCATTTTTGCCTCATGGAGAAGATCCAGATACATTAATACGTAAAATAGGAAAAGACAACTTTTTAAAAAGGTTAACTCAAACACAAGATTTATCAAATTTTTTATTTGAAACATTATCAAAAAAAACAAATTTACAAACATTATCAGGTCGAGTTAAATTAAGTAGTCTGATATTACCTATACTTAAAAAAATTCCAGGGCAAACACTGAAATTATGTTTACTGCAACAATTAGGCAATAAAATAGGGATTTTAGATGATAATAAATTAAGTCAATTGCTAACAAGAAAACCTGTTACATATACTAATAAAATAAACAGATGTTATGTAAATAACAGCATAGGGCACATACTGGTAGGATTATTAATACAAAATCCACGACTTTCTAAATTAGTACCAAGTGTACAAGGATTAGAACAATTGAAACAGAATGATATTGTAATGTTTATTGATTTAATTCAAATATGTAAAACATATCCAATATCAACTTCTGCGCAATTATTAGAACATTATCGTGGAAATAAATTTTTTTCAAAACTTGAATCGCTAGCATATTGGAATCATTTAATTACAAATGATATGATAGAGACTACTTTTGTTGATGCTTTGACCAAATTATATAATCTGACTCTTGAAAAACGCCAAGAGTTACTTATTGCTCGTGATCGTACATCTGGTCTAACAACGCAAGAACGTCAAGAATTATGGTTATTAAATCAAACATTATCGAAACATTAATATAAAAATTACAAACTCTTTGGATTTAATGTCACTAATGAAAACAATCATGAAGATACCTCCTGAATGAAATTATTTTTGCAATCATTTACTACATATCATCGATAGATGGGATATTACACCACTATTAAACTTTTAAATATAAATATTATTTTGAAACGTGGGAGTATTTTATGGAACATAACCCACAATCACAACTTAAGTTGCTCGTCACACTCGGGAAAGAACAAGGATACTTAACTTTTTCTGAAGTTAATGATCATTTGCCAGAAGACATCGTGGATCCTGGTCAAATCGAAAATATAATCCAAATGATGAATGATATGGGTATTCAAGTCATGGAAGAAGCCCCTAATTCCGACGAGTTTTTATTAATCGAACACACTCATTCTACTAATGATGAGGAAGATGCAACAGAAGCAGCTGTGCAAGCATTGACTAACGTTGACTCAGAGTTAGGCAGGACAACTGATCCAGTACGAATGTATATGCGAGAAATGGGTACTGTAGAATTATTAACACGAGAAGGTGAAATAGATATTGCTAAAAGAATTGAAGACGGAATAAACCAAGTACAATGTTCAGTTTCTGAATATCCAGAAGCAATTACTTATCTTTTAGAACAATATAAACGCGTGGAAACCGGTGAAACACGCCTTTCAGATTTAATTACGGGTTTTGTAGATCCTGATATAAATGAAAATATATCAATACACACAAACATCAATCACATAACTGCTGAAGTTACAACTGAATCAATATCTGATGACGATGAAGAAGAAAATAATGATGAAAATAACATTGATCCAGAAATAGCCTATGTAAAATTTACAGCACTACGTAATCAGTATGATATAACACGTAAAACAATTAAATATAATGGACGAAATCACATTAAATCATCAAAAGAAATTTTAAAACTCTCTGAAATATTTAAACAATTTAGATTAGTTCCAAAACAATTTGATTATTTAGTTAATAATATGCGCTCTATGATGGAACGAGTACGTAAACAAGAACGCTTAATTATGAAATTATGTGTCGAGATTAGTAAAATGCCAAAAAAAAATTTCATAGCGTTATTTTCAGGAAACCAAACGAATAAAACATGGTTTAATACAGCTTTATCTATGCACACATCATGGTCAGAAAAATTATATAAAGTTGATGAAGATGTGCAGAATAGTTTATCAAAATTACATCAAATTGAAAAAGAAACAGGACTAACAATAGAACAAGTGAAAGATATTAACCGTCGTATGTCTATTGGAGAAGCTAAAGCTCGAAGAGCTAAAAAAGAAATGGTTGAAGCTAATCTTCGTTTAGTTATATCTATTGCTAAAAAATATACAAATAGAGGATTACAATTTTTAGATTTAATACAAGAAGGTAATATTGGTTTAATGAAAGCCGTAGATAAATTTGAGTATCGTCGTGGTTATAAATTTTCCACTTACGCTACTTGGTGGATTCGTCAAGCAATTACTAGATCGATAGCCGATCAAGCACGTACTATTCGAATCCCAGTCCATATGATAGAAACTATTAATAAACTTAACCGAGTTTCTCGACAAATGCTACAAGAAATAGGACATGAACCAACGCCAGAAGAACTAGCAGAGCGTATGCTTATGTCAGAAGATAAAATTAGAAAAGTGTTAAAAATTGCTAAAGAACCTATTTCTATGGAAACTCCTGTAGGAGATGATGAAGATTCTCATCTTGGGGATTTTATTGAAGATACTAATCATGATTTACCTTTAGATTCAGCAACTTCAGATAATTTACGTACTGCTACTCATGATATACTTTCTGGATTGACTCCAAGAGAAGCTAAAGTATTGCGTATGCGATTTGGTATTGATATGAATACTGATCATACTCTAGAAGAGGTGGGTAAACAATTTGATGTAACCCGTGAACGTATTCGTCAAATAGAGGCGAAAGCTTTAAGAAAACTACGTCATCCTAGTCGATCTGAAATATTGCGAAGTTTTTTGGATGATTAAGTAAATATCATCTAAAAAGTATGATTACTCGTTTCTTTATAATCATGATACCGTATATAGCTTTATAAATACATTATTCAACACATAACATCAAAAATAACTATTTTTTTTATTGTAAAATATTGATATACATTATGATAATCAAACACATCAATAAATAAAAATCACACAATGTAGCAAAAATTAAAATTAATAAAAAATATTATATTATGTATGTAACATAATATTTTATTTAATGAATGAAATAAAGTTATTATGTACATGGGGTAAAATTATTAATATAATGGTGAACGTTCTTTATGTCATATTGATAGTCATCCAGGCCCCTTAGCTCAGATTGGTTAGAGCAGGCGACTCATAATCGCTTGGTCGCTGGTTCAAATCCAGCAGGGGCCATTCCTTATGTTTTAAAGTATTTAAAAAAATCATTTATTCTTCAGTCAAAAATCTAACGTTTTATTCTTAATAACAAAAAACACATCAGAATGGTACACATGGTCATTTTTATTATCAAAAAATATAAAACCCTACATTTCTCTTATTATTGATAATAATTAGTTTTTTATTACATATTATAATATGTATGAAAAAATTCTAGTCGTTCTAAAAAGAAACCTAATACAATAAATACAAACACCCACAAAAACGAACTGATCCAATTGAATAATTGAAAACGAAAGGAACTTAGCCCAGATATTCCTGCAATAACAGGTAAAACGGTTCGCACAAATGCTATAAAACGACCAATAAAAAGAGCGGACAATCCATGTTTATGGATCATATAATTCGCTCTTTGATAAAATTTATTAGGTAACAGAGATAGCCAACGTTTTAAAATTTTATTATTCTCCAAAAACTTACCTTGTAAATAACTAATCCAACTGCCTAAGCTTACAGCTATCGTTAAAATTCCTAAAGTAATAGCAAAGTTTAAAACACCTTTTGCGACTAATACCCCTAATATCACTAACAAACTATCTCCAGGCAAAAAAACAGCTGGAATAATAGCATTTTCCAAAAAAAGAATAAGAAATGCTAACGAATAAATAGCTAATGCTAATCTCACATTAGGGAAAAACACAATATTGTTTTGCCATAAAACTACGTTTAGTAATTCTTTTAAAATATTCATTACTTACTGAATTCCATAGCGCACAAAATATTTAATTATTCAAATAAATATAATTTATATTAGCAAATTTACCCTAATTAAATGACTTTTCCTTTAACAGCGTAAATATACTACCTCATTAAAATCTAAAATAACACCCTGATTCCATTTCAAAATAAATAATTTCTAATTAATTACTATAATTCTCAATTTTTTTCAGAAAAATCGTTATAAAAACAACCAATCTATAATTTTTTATAAAGCATATCAGCATATAATGTTGATATCTATTTATATCTTCTTATATCATAACGTCTTTTGATAAAGACTACTATTATTTTATTCTTATTAAATTTAGTTTAAAAATATGTATTCCAACTACTAATTAAATCTTTAAAAAATTAAATTACAATACGTACAAAACATATCTATTCTAAAAACAACAACCATTTCTCATAAAATATATTATGATCAACAACTCACAAATTATTAAATGTAATTTTGATTACTATCTAAATACAATTTAGATAATCTTTCCTGAAGAAACATTATTTAAATATACAATACTAAAAATATCCTGCATTATGAAATAATAACAACAGCATACACGATGACTATATTCAAAATTTTTTAAAAGGAGTTAACCGATAAGCCGGGTTCTGTCTCGGACAATCATTCATCTAAACTAGCATTCACACACTAGTTTCAGCAGCTTACCCAAGTTCAGTACGGACCATACTGTTGAACTTCTATTTAGCCTTGCTCCGAGTGGAGTTTACATAACGCGAATTGTTACCAATTCGGATGGTGTGCTCTTACCACGCCTTTTCACCCTTACCCATATTATTCTATAACATATTATAAATAATTATCGGCGGTTTTCTTTCTGTTGCACTTGTCGTAGATTAATATCCCCCAGGTGTTACCTGGCACTCTGCCCTTTGGAGCCCGGACTTTCCTCCCCTTCATTTGTAATTACAACAACTATATAATCACTTGTAAACACAAAAAAGCAGCGATTGTCTAGTTAACTCCTCAAAATATTATAACCATTCTTTCTATACTATGTCATCAATCAATAACATCTAATCCATTAATTTTATTTAATTTTTCATCTATATACTGCTTATAAAGCATATTCTTTTGCACACCATATATATATCCTGCTAAAATTGCAGCTCTTTTTACAGGTAATTCAGATGCTAATAATCGCATGACCCGAAGTATTTTTGGAGACAATTCATTCTTTTTCAAACAATTTCCTGCTACAACTAAAACTATTTCACCTTGAATCCGGAAATGATCTTTTTGTACCCAAGATAATAATTGACCAACAGGAGCCCCATAAATAGATTCCCATATTTTAGTTAATTCTCGAGCTAACACAACATAACGATCTAACCCAAAAACACTAACCATGTCTTTTAAAGTATCTATTATACGATGTTTTACATCATAAAAAATTAATGTACGTGATTCTTCTGATAAATCTCGTAAACGATCTATGCGTAATTTATGTTTATGTGGTAAAAATCCTTCAAAACAAAAACGATCCGATGGTAAACCAGATCCACACAATGCAGTAATAGCAGCACATGGACCAGGCAAAGGAATAACTCGAATTTTTAATTTCTGACAAGATTGCACTAAACAATATCCTGGATCATTAATCAATGGAGTACCCGCATCGGAAACCAAAGCGATACTCAATCCTCTTTGTAGTTTTGAGATTAACATTGGTATTCTTTTGTATTCATTGTGCTGATGTAATATATATAAAGATGTATGAATAGAAAAAAAATCTAACAATATACGAGTACGACGTGTATCCTCTGCTGCAATACAGTCTACTTGACGTAACACTGATAAAGCCCGATACGTAATGTCTTGTAAATTTCCAATAGGAGTCGGCACTATATACAACGCAGATACAAAATTGGGTATTGATGGCAGCATATTCTTCACATATCAATATCTACTACAATAGATCTCATACTTATCAAATAAACAAAAAATATTTGCACATTCTTTATTAAAACTTCAACATACTAATTTATCATTCTAATACGGAATTTTTATAAAAATACAAATAACTCAACCCATTATCTATTGCAATTAAATTGCACTACAAATATGCGGATAAATAATATTAAATTTAATGAATTAATCTTATTTTTTTAAAAAATTCTAATATATTTCTAGTGTGCAGCTCTCAAAATATACTTTTAATGTATTTGACAACATTAAATAACAACAATTTTTAATTATAACATAATTTTTCAACAAAATCCTCTATTCATGTGGTATACTCTAAAAACAAATTGTAAATATGATTAAATATTTAAAATAAATTTTAAAAATATATTATAACTTTTATATATACTTTAATGATTATATTATACTATATCTATGACATAATTACTATTGCTAGCTTTACATCTCAAAATAGTGTATTTAAAATAAGTCTACTCATCAATCTAATAAAAACCAACATTAGTATTATATTTTTCGGTTTCGAATACGTGAATGCGTGCACATGAATACTTCATGTCATATATCACAGGCATTATTAATTTTATTTTCTATATTAATGTTACAAGCTTGTTGTTCAGGTATGTTAGCTATTGGGACTGCAGCATTTATAACTACAGCATGGAATGATCCTCGTACTATAGGCACGCAATTAGATGATAATATCTTAGAAAATCATATTGCTTATGCTCTTAAAAAAAACAAACACATTAAAAAATCAACAAGAATAAAAAACGCTGTATACCAAGGCAATGTGTTATTGACTGGACAAACTCATTCTATGTCTTGCGCTGAAGAAGCTATAAAAACAGTAATGAAAATTAATGGAACAAAAAACATTTATAATGCAATTCGTCAAGATAAACCAATATGCATACAATCTATTCTTACAGATATTTGGATTAGTACTCAAATACGCTTAAATTTTTTTATAAAAAGTAATATACATGCCTCCAATATTAAAATAATTACAGAGAACAAAGAAGTATTTCTTTTGGGACAAGTTACTCATGAAGAAAGTAAATGCGCCGAAAAAATAGCACATGCAATAGACGGAGTAAAAAATGTATTTACTGCTTTTTCCTATACTTCTTAAAATTTAGCGTAATTATCAGATCATACATTATACTATCTTCTACTATCACATCCTTAAAACTTTTTACATGAGCCTACACATAGATAACGCTCACAAACATTATTAAAAAACATTTATTCTCATGATATTCTTATTAGAGATTCGTTTTAAACCTAATTTTTAGCCACCTTTTACTTTATTCCCATTCAATACTACATACTAAAATAACATTTTAATTCCTACTATATTTAATAATGGCTATTGTTCGCTAAGACTCAGAGATAAAATTATAAAATGACCTTAATTGAAGCACATACTACACAAAAAAATTAATTAATATACTTAATTTACACATCTATAAGTTTGCTTTATTTTAAATGCACTTACAAATATACAACATAACGATACTCTTACCGATAAGCTTTAAATCTTTTGAATTTTATATTGTGCTTTCATTTACACCCATAATCAATTCTTAAGAAGAATACATTTTAAAAAATATAATAAAATATCTAATTTACAAAAAAAATAATGTCCTTATGGAATAAGGATACACTTATTAAATTTATTAAACTAATAATAGTTAAAACAATGCACTATGGATAAACTCTCACTGCCTAAATATCAATTAATACAATACTTACATACAGCTACTATATAATCGACGGTAACAAATACATAAACCCATATTAGATGAATAAAATTCATCTAATTAATTAAACAAAAATTAACAATACCATTAAAAATGGTAATAACATCACCCTATACATCAATTAAATAAATATAAGCGAGATTATTGAGATTCCTCCATAAATTATGTAAATCACATCTTTTATGATAAGAATATGTTTTCTCCTTACATTTAAATTAAACTAATTCTAATTTTCACTAAAAAACATCGTATACTGTTATATCAAAAATAATTTCATCTGTATGAACAGAACAATAGTTACTTGTTGTATCAATTAAAATCACATGATTACTATGCATCCACTATTAAAACGAAAACCATTATAAATTATATAATATACTCAAATAATAAAAATTATATATAAAACAACAATTATAATCATAACAAAGGATGGTTATCTCCTGTGATAAACATACTCTTGTTACTAATCGTTTAAAATTATTCTCAAATAAACATCAAAAAGCATAATATCCGAGATTTAACTAACCACTTTTTTGGACGAGATTTTTATTTTTTCGTGTTTAATTATAAAAGTAGTTAGTTAAATCTCGGATATTATGCCTATCTTTAAATGCGATCTACAATCCTAAAAGTAATAAATAAAAAATAAAAATAGATTTCTAATCTTCTCTAAGAAATACACATCTACCAATTATAATCAACACTTGCCCAATACGCTGAAATTGCATATATTCAATTTAATTATCAATCACACCTGTCGATTAATTACATCTAATACTTACTATAATTTTTTATTCTTGATAATAATTTTATATATAATTGTTGAGATAATACCAATTAATACATATATTACAATAAAAGTATTAACGCTTAGAAAACTGAGGCCGCCTGCGTGCTTTACGTAAACCCACCTTTTTTCTTTCTACTTCTCTAGAGTCCCTAGTAACTAACCCAACTGATCGCAATACACCCCGTAACTTCTCGTCATACTGCAATAATGCACGTGTCATGCCATGACATATCGCTCCAGCCTGACCAGATATACCTCCTCCTTTTACAGTAATATATATATCTAATTTATCTAATAAATTAGTAATTTTCAAAGGCCTAATAATGATTGACTGTGTATTGTTTCTAGGAAAATATTGATCTAATGTACGTTTATTTATAATAACTCTTCCATTACTTATCCCAGACTTAATAAACACACGAGCAGAAGCAGTTTTTCTTCGTCCAGTACCATAATATTGATTTAAATTCATACTTTATTTTCCATCTCTTTTTATTCATTAACAATCTATATCTATAAATTGAGGTTCTTGAGCAGCATGCGCATGTACATTTCCTGAATACACTCTAAGTCTACAATACATCATGCGCCCTAAGGGGCCTTTAGGTAACATACCCTTTACTGCAATTTCAATCACCTTTTCAGGATATCTATTTATCATCCTTTTAAAATTTAATTGCTTAATACCTCCAATATATCCAGTATGATGATAATATATTTTATCATCACGTTTATGGCCACTTACAGATACCTCTTTTGCATTTAAAACAATAACATAATCTCCAATGTCGACATGAGGAGCATATTCTATTTTATGCTTACCAATTAAATATCTAGAAATCACGGTAGATAAACGACCAAGTATCTTATGCTTAGCATCAATAATATACCATGTTTTCTTAATTACATGTGATTTTGCCATAAAAGTTTTCATAAAGATAAACCCAACTCAATATAAAAATTCAATCATATTAACTAAATATGAAGTAATTAATAAATATAAAAATAAGATACCTGATTGCTGTAAGGCACAGCGTGCTGCTATTAAAATCAAATGTCTCCAACATCTTTGAACCTAAAACAAGTATACGTTAGTATTTACTTCATACAATATTTTTGTTCTAAAATATATATATATCAATTAAAGCAAATAATTGATATAATTAAGAGACGTTTTAGCATCATTTCATTTTTAAAATTATTCAAATATTTATTTTAAAAGAATATTACTAAAACCTCTATCTATTTACTTACTTCATAGCATTCTATACGAATACTTATTGATAAAGAAAATTAAGTAGAATAAAATTATACTATACAACGTACGTCGTAGCTAATAGATAATTGGATACTTACCACTTGAACTATTATACCGATAACATATCAACATATGCAAAAATTATATATCAATCAGTTAACATACAAAAATGAACACATAAATAAAATAATTTAGGAGTATTATCATGATATGGATATGTATATTAGTAAGCTTAATAATTGGAATTATTATAGGAGCATTTATAATGTATTATAAAGCACGCTATTTACTACATAATCAAAAAACTTTATATAATGAATTACAAGATAAAAAAGTTAAACTAAATGAATACCAAAAGGAATTAAGTAATCACTTTATTTACACTATAAAATTATTAAACAAAATAGAAGATGATTACCGTCACTTATCTCATAACGTCAAAAAAAGCGCTAATTTTTTTTTACCAAATACACATATACAAGATGATATACACGCATTTAATACAAAAAAAACAACTATAAAAAACGAACAATTACCAATAGCAGCGCCGTTAGATTATTCCAGTAATACGGAAAATACAATAAAAAATCATGATAATGAATAATATAAGGAAACTTTTATTAGTTTATATAAATTATTCGATTTCTTATTATACTATGCACATAGTATAATAATATGCAATATAGGTAATTCATCTGTCTAAATCTATTGTGGACGTTAAAAATTACCAAAAATAAAATAGAAATTCGAATTTTAGTAATTAAGACTCTATGAACATTTTTAAAACAATATTATTCTTTATATAATATAACTAATTAAATTAATTACCTATGAAGATAACACATTTCCTAAAAATATTAAGTATATTATTCACATTGGGAATTTCATATGCTGAATCTTCTATAAATCACACAACATTTTCTACAGAAATATCGGGACTCTTACCGAGTTTAGCTCCCATGTTAGATACAGTACTGCCAGCAGTAGTAAGTGTACATGTTGAAGGTATTCAACCTGCGAGAAGACTTACATTGCCTAAAGAATTTAAATATTTTTTTGGACCAGATATCCCTGGAGGAAATTTTGGATCTAGACCATTCGAAGGACTAGGATCTGGAGTGATTATTAACGCTAATAAAGGCTACATTATTACCAATAACCATGTTGTCAATGGTGCAGATAAAATTAAAATACAACTTAACGATGGTCGCGAATTTGACGCTAAACTAGTAGGACATGATGAACAAACTGACTTAGCATTACTTCAATTATTAAAATTTAAAAATCTCTCTGAAATAAAAATGGCTGATTCTGATATTTTGAAAGTTGGTGATTTTGCTGTTGCGATTGGCAACCCCTTTGGATTAGGTCAAACAGCAACTTCTGGTATTATATCAGCATTGGGAAGAAGTGGTTTAAACCTTGAAGGATTAGAAAATTTTATACAAACTGATGCCTCCATAAATAGAGGAAATTCTGGAGGGGCACTAGTAAACTTACATGGAGAATTAATTGGAATTAATACTGCTATTTTAGCGCCTGGAGGAGGAAATATTGGCATTGGTTTTGCTATTCCTAGCAACATTGTGAAAAATTTAAGCCAACAATTAATTGAATTTGGAGAAGTAAAAAGAGGTCAATTAGGAATAAAAGGCACAGAATTGACCGCTGATATCGCTAAAGCACTTAATATCGATGCGCAGCGTGGTGCATTTGTCAGCGAGGTGCTACCAGGTACTGCAGCCGCTAAAGCAAATATTAAAGCGGGGGATATTATTGTATCCATAGAAGGAAAACCAATAAAAAATTTTGCAGAACTAAGGGTGAAAATTGGTACTACTACTCCAGGTAAAATTATAAAACTAGGATTATTACGAGATGGGAAAATTCAAACAGTATCAGTTTTATTAGATGATAGTACCTCTGTGAGTACCAGCGAGGAAATGTTAACCCCAGCATTACAAGGAGCTTCTCTAAGTAATGGATATTTAAAGGATGGAACAAAAGGAGTGCAGGTTGAAGACGTAGTGAAAGATTCTCCAGCTTACTCTATTGGCCTACAAAAAGGCGACATAATTGTTGGACTGAATCGTACGAAAGTACACAATTTATCTCAATTACGTAAAATTTTAAATGAAAAACCATCAGTTATAGCACTTAATATTATGCGTGGAGATACAAATATATTCTTACTACTTCGTTAATTTTGACTCTATTTTAAACAACATCACAACTAAAAAAATGATAATAAACCTATACTTCATGAAGCCATATCAATTGAAATTGATATTTCAACACATTAAAAATTAAATATCATAAATATACGAATAATTCTAATTAATATTTTAAAAATTATTATAAATCGTATTTTAATACATATTAAAATAAATTGTGATTATTTGGGATAATATTAATTAACTCAGAAATATATCTTCTAATAATATCACTAAAAATCATCGAAATTAAAAATTGTTACACACCTGATAACAAGACTATTTATTAGTAACCCGTTTTATATGAGCTCCCATATTTCTTAACTTTTTTTCAATATGATCATATCCTCGATCAATATGATATACACAATCCACTATCGTCAAGCCTTCAGCAATACAACCAGCCAATACTAAGCTTGCAGAAGCCCGCAAGTCCGTTGCCATAACTTGAGTACCAATTAATGAATCAACACCATGACAAACAATCATATTGTTTAATATTTTAATACGAGCTCCCATACGAACAAGCTCTGGTACGTGCATAAACCTATTTTCAAATATAGTCTCTATAATTTTTCCCTTTCCTTTGGAGACTATATTTAATAAAGTAAACTGTGCTTGCATATCAGTAGGAAACCCTGGATACGGCTTCGTGCATACAGTAACAGCTTTAGGTCTTTTCCCATGCATGTTCAAACCGATCCAATCTTTACCCATATTAATATCAGCACCAGATTCACGTAATTTTTTTATCACAAAACGCAACGTATCCGGACGAGACCCCAAACATACTACATTTGTACGTGAAACAGCGGCAGCAACTAAAAAGGTACCAGTTTCAATGCGATCTGGCATAATTGAATACTTTCCCCCTCCTAATTTTTGAGCCCCTTCGATAGTAATTCTATTGCTTCCAGCTCCGTTAATATTAGTTCCTAACATAATAAGAAAATTAGCAGTATCAACAATCTCTGGTTCGCGAGCAGCATTATCAATGATAGTAACTCCCTCTGCTAATGCAGCAGCACTCATGATAGTAACCGTAGCTCCAACACTGATTTTATCCATGATAATATGAGCACCATGTAATCGTCCATTCACAGAAGCTGTAACATACTCTTCTTCTAAGATAATTGTTGCCCCCAACTGCTCCAAACCATTAACATGTAAATCTACTAATCTTTTCCCAATTGAACATCCTCCAGGTAGCCAAATTTTACCTTCTCCAAACCGTGCTACTAATGGTCCTAATGCCCAAATGGAAGCACGCATGGATTTAACTAGATCATAGGATGCACAGCACGTATTAACACTACTAGTATCTACAAAAACTACATCGCAATGATCCACTTTTGCTCCAAGTTGTGTTAATAATTTTATAGTAACATCAATATCTTTTAATTTAGGCACATTAAAAATTTCTACCGGTTCCTCAGTTAATAACGTAGCAAACAAAATTGGTAATGCAGAATTTTTAGCACCTGATATATTCACTTCACCACTTAAAGGAGTAGGACCATGAATATAAAATCTATCCACTGTCATGACCTAATATCAATCATTATAATTAATTCATATTAATTTAAAAATTACTTCACACCCCGCATAATCCACGCTTTTTGTTCCATTCCTGAGGATTAAATGCTTGAATAGATATTGAATGAATTTCATTATTTAATATATACTTCATAAGAGGAGCATATATAATTTTATGCCGTTCTAATTCAGTCATACCATCATAAAAAATATGACTTACAGCAATAATTTGATAATTATCCTTATATAAAGAGACATATGCTTCATCTAATACCAAATTTTTTAATAAAATACTTTTAATATCATCCACGTCCATAATGTCCACCATTTGAATAATTATAATAACAGCAAAACGCAGAATTATGTTCTCATATTTTTATGCCATAGAATTATTATTCTATTGTTGTTTTTATTTCAAAATATCAATCATTTATATTTCATTATGCATTTAAATAATGCATGATTTAAACTAAAATAACTAATATAACTTAATTAATTAGTTGCTATTCTCACTTTTTCTAAGAAATAAATTACAATATAAAATATTCACAAAATAATCAAAAAATATCAATACTTTCCGTTATTAAATAGAATATTTTTATATAATTATATTAATATGCATAAATATGAAAAACTCTATATTTCTAAGAAATAAAAACATATAACAATATCCTTTCAACTATAAATCAAAATAATTATATATCTCATTCCTACAATATCAGTATTTGCTGCTAAAATATTTATCCAAATATGAAAAATAAATAAGATCTAATTCTATTTTTTGGCATAAATACTATAAATAACTATTCTTGTTAAAATATATATTATTGTATCTATAAGCTGTAATGTTCTATATTGAAAAAGTTTTATTTTAATTATTAATTCAATAATAATATTATATACAAAAAACATATACTTAATATATCAAAATCAATTATAATCCCTTTTAATCAGGACAATTATATTCATTTATAATAAAAATAAAAATTGATTATTTATATAATCTATCATATAATTAACTGGTACAGAGTTATCATCTCCCTTTAAAGAGAGAGATATTGATCATAAGCAGCATCTATACAATTAAAAATTATTTTTTATTTATTATAAATATAAAGTCTATTTTATTTGTAATTGCTCAATACAAATACACATATTCTTATAACTTCAATACTAAAACTTTAAAGAGTAATAAAATTATAATTGATATTATTTACTATTGTAATTCATACAACCCTAATGTACATATCAATGATTATTTAATTCACATTAATATTATTAGTCGCTAATTTAAACTAATGTCAACTATATCTTAATAACTTTTAATGATGAAACAATATTCACATATTAATACTAAAATCACACTAAATGTTGTAATGCATCCGTTCAATAAACATCAAATAAATAGCACTTTACTTACATTTTTATATACACTACATACAATCAATCAACAACTATAATTAATAATTTCTCACACTATCTATCATGGATAGATGATATCTTTAACCATTTTAGGTTATACATATTTTTAATTATTAATATCATCAAAAATAAATAACAATTTAACAAAAATTTTAATAATTCTTGAATCATCACTATCGATCAATAAATAATATTGGATAATCTAATTCTAGCGTAAATGTAATTTAATACCTATAGTTAAATATTCTTAAATGAAAATTTTCTTATAAAGTTCAAATACCTTCCAATTTTCAATTTTTAACTTTATTAAAAATCAAATTCTTCTTTTTTAATTTTTAAAAATCATAATAACACTTTTTATTTAAATACACTCTAATACTTATTTTCAAAAAATCACTTAACGCTTATATCTTTATTTATAAAGCAACTGTCAATCATTCCATCTATTATTAATAATCTATTATTTTAATTATTTATACTCTATATTCTAACTATATTTATCATCATAAATAACAATTTAATTTTAAGAATAATATTTTTCTATAAAAATAAAAAATTAAAATATACACATCCGATTAATGTAATAAGTTATAATATATAATTTATTTAATATTTTTACTGAAACATTAAAAACTCATTAAGTGATCACAGACACTCTGTCTACCATATTAACGAATAAATAACAACAAATCTTTAACATAAATAATCATTAAGAATGATACTAAATTAATCTTTTATAAAGATTATACATCATATATTTTAATGATAAAATATTCCTGATTGCTCCATATTTTCACCTAAAAACATAATTATTTTTATGACACAAGTTATTTTTCTAAAATACGCATAATACTTCATTACAAATATATATCAAAAATTAAGAATCTATTTTCTGTATATAAATACATATATGATATGCATTATGATTTTCATCATTAAAATCTATTTAAAAAATAAATTTAGGTGTTTTATTTAATTACTTATTAAATAATTGCAAATTTATGTAAATCAACAGTAATTGTGTTTTTTACATTAAAATTCATTAATTAACTAACAATTGCTCACATTGAATATATTCATATATAATGAATACTATTTACACGACTTAGCAATGCTACTTAACATACGCGATCTTGTTATAGATAAAGGTTTGAAAATACACAATATCCCGCAAATCTGTATATCACAGAAACAAAAAAATTATATAATATAATATGCCAACAATATTAATATGAAGTATTAACAACTATATTTATAATTTATATCTTAATACAATTTTCTTATGCATTGTCTTGTAAAAGACAATCTAAAAATATTTAATATTATATATCTTAAATATCTAGTTATTTTAATATGTATTTCATGCAAAAAAAAGTTAAAACCAACAATCGTAACAATAATATTAAATCATAACCATCTCTCCAAGAATATCTTTTGTCGTTTAAAAATAAAAAATATTAAATTACAATCATTAAATATGAGATCCCACATAATGTTTTATATTTCAAAATCACTGAAAAAAAATAAAAAATACACTTTTATTTCAATTTTATTCGTATTGATAATAATCTTGCTATCTTTTATTATAAAAAAATCATTAATTATGTTTAATGCATCATTACACCCATTAACTCGGAATGATATATGCACTCATCAAGGCACCGATGTAACGATTAACGTATATAGTAAAACAGGACAACTGAAATTTAAATTGACAGCGCACCGCATTCAACATTTTTCAAATCAAAGAATTACTTTGTTTACATGTCCTAGCATTATAGCTTTTGATGACAAAAATATCCCAACATGGAAAATTACAGCAAATCAAGCTAAACTAAGTTACAAAACAACACTACACTTATACGGATATGTATATATCAATAATTTAATACATAATAGATACTTTCAATCCATTATTACAAATCAAGCGATAATTAACTTAATAACTCAAGATATTATTTCAAACAAAAAAGTAATTATACATGGTCATTATTTTTATTCTATTGGGATGAAAATACATGCCAATTTACATACACAAACGGCAAAATTAATTGATAACGTACAAACTTGTTATGAAATCCAACGCATATGGTAAATACAAAATAATACTTACTTATATCAATATACTTTTAGCGTTTACATATTCTCATGCTTTAGCATACAAAAAATCACAAATACTTCAAATATATTCTGAATGTCAATCAATTAATATGTTGACTAATACAATAATCTTTACAGATCGAGTTATGCTTAAATATAAAAACATTGATCTTTACGCAGATAAAATATTAATCTCTCATACAGAAGATACACATCATCTATCCATGATAGAAGCACACGGAAATCCTGTTACTTTAAATCAAACACAAAAAATGGGAAATATGATATTTGCTCAATCATCGATAATACATTACAATACCAGCGATGACACTATTACTCTAATTGGTAATGCTTATATAAAACAATCAGGAAATTCTATACAAAGTGATAAGATCATATACTCAATAAAAAACAAACAAATAAAAGCCATTTCCAACCAAGGAAATAAAGTTATAACAATTTTATCAAAAAAATCCATCTAAAAACATATTTAACAGACACTATATAATTAGTTATAGTTTAATTTTATGACAACACTGACTATAAAAAATCTATCTAAAATTTATAAAGGACGATATGTAGTTAAAAATATAAGCTTATACATAACTTCTGGAGAAATTGTTGGATTATTAGGCCCAAACGGATCAGGAAAAACTACGACATTTTATATGATATTAGGAATTGTTCAACACAATTCCGGTAGTATTTTAATTGGCGAAAAAGATATTAGCACGTTACCAATCTATCGTAGAGCTCGATTAGGGATTGGCTACTTGCCTCAAGAAAGCTCGATTTTTCGTCGATTAACTGTATTTGACAATTTAATGGCTATATTACAAACTCAACGTAATCTTAATACAAAAAAACGTAATAAGCTTATTATAGAATTAATGAATAATTTTCATATTAGTCATTTAAAAAATAATATTGGACAGACATTGTCTGGAGGAGAACGAAAACGTGTAGAAATTGCACGAGCATTGGCTGCTAATCCTAAATTTATATTACTTGACGAGCCATTTTCTGGAGTCGATCCAATTTCAATAACAGATATACAAAAAATTATTAAACAACTTAAAACCCGAAAACTTGGAGTACTAATAACCGATCATAATGTAAGAGAAACATTGCGTATATGTGAGCGAGCATATATAGTTAATCAAGGACAATCAATTGCTCATGGATCTCCTAATGAAATATTAAATAACAAACACGTACAACAAGTATACTTGGGAGATATATTTAAGCTATAAGACACGATATAAATCGTATTTATATATAAAATAATTTAACCAAACAATTTTAACAATTTAAAACTCAAAAACCACACCGAATAATTTAAAAAATAATTTGTAATATACATATTACAAATATCATGTAAATTAATCTATAAATAATCAAATTTAACACTCTAAATTAAAGTAAATATGAAATAACTAATAACAGATACTTTATGTACCATATAATAAAATATATGCATTATCAACTAGATAATTAGAACCTAGAAGCAATTTTTAAACGGGGATACTATACTAAATATAGTAATCAAGAAAAACAATTATAAATTGATGATATTTTAAATATGAAATACATTTATATTTTTAATAAATTAGCACTACTTTAACTAGAATAGTTATTTTTTTTACAAATATAAATAGCAAGATATGAAGAATATTATCAGCTATATTTCTAATAAATTATTTTAATAATTTATTCTTATTTATATCTTACAATTATTCTAATTGCACCCAAAACTAATTATTTTTCATATTACCCTGAACCCTCTTGAATCAATATTCAAATTTATTTAGACCTTCCAGATATCTATTTAAACGACAATCAAGATATATTGCTGTTATTAACATAACATATACGGATTAATGTTAAGATATATTATACACGGCATTATTATATAATCCAATCATTTATATCTAAAATTATATCTTGAAAACACACTGAATTCCTCGTTAGATATAAGAAAAAATTTAATTAAATAAACACGAAAAAAATTTTATTTTTTGTATATAACAAAAAATAAAATACCTCTATTCCTGCCAAACAACACTGAAATTAAAAAAATTATACTACCACATAACACTATAGTAGGCCCTGCAGGCAAAAACATATAAAATGATCCAATCAACCCTATCCACGAGCAAAAAAAAGCAATAAATACCGATAACAATAACATATGCATTAAACTCTTAACCCAACACCGAGCTGATAACCCAGGTAACATCATTAAACCAACAGACATTAAAGTACCAGTTACTTGAAAACTCGCTACTAAATTTAACATAACTATTGATAAAAAAAATATTTGAATACATCTCGATACTTCAATATTGTTATCTCTTAAAAAATCTGGGTCAAATGTTTCAATAATTAAAGCTCTGTAAAATAATGCGATAGTAAGTAAAGTTATAGTACTAATGATCCCAATACATTCTAAATTTAATAAATTTACAGATAAAATAGATCCAAATAACAAATCCAACAAATCCACATTAGGACCATGTAACGACATCAATACAACTCCAAATGCCAAAGATCCAAGATAGAGTCCAGCAAAACTAGCATCTTGTTGCAACAATGTTTTTTCGCTAATCCAAGTAGATAATATTGCAACCATTAAACCAGAAATAAATCCTCCTATACTCATTATCATAAATGACATTCCTGAAAAAAAATACCCTATCGCTACGCCCGGTAATATAGCATGAGATAACACATCTCCCACTAAACTCATACGCCTCAACATTAAAAAACTACCTATTGGCGTTATACTGATAGATAATACACAACAAGCAACTATAGCTCTTCGCATATATCCGCAATTAATAAAAGGATCAAATAACATATGAATCATCATAAAAACCTTTTCTTTCCCCGAAATAAATATTCCCATATACATGGATGTATATAATCAGTTCACAATACCATAAAATTAAATTTTTCGCATTTATATGGATGAATTCCAAATACTACGAGAACAAGTTAACAACAATGTATTAGGAAAATATTCAGTTATGAATTCATTATTATTATGTAACGCAGCAATCACAGTGCATCCACGTCTACACAATAGATTTACAGCACGTATCATTATTTTACAAGTATTTATATCAATTCCTTGAAATGGCTCATCAAGTAAAATTAATGATGCTTGCTGAGCCAATATTCTAGCAAATAACATACGTTGCACTTGCCCTCCTGATAAAGTTTCTATATATTGATTTAATACATTTAACAATTTTACCTGACCTAAAGCACGCCAAATTACTGCTCTTTGATGTTGATTCAGTCTTTTTAATAAATTTATTCTCGGCCAACAACCCATAGATACTACGTCGAATACAGTTAATGGAAAATAGGGATCTATATTTCTGTTTTGAGGTAAATAACCCATACGAGGTCTACCTTTTTTTCCAAATTCCAATCGACCGGAAACTGGAGGCAACAACCCAGCTAATGTTTTTAATAAAGTAGATTTTCCTATTCCATTGGGTCCTATAATAGCAATCATGCTACCATACTTGATTCGACCACTTACAGATGGACTAACATTGCGACCACAGTAACCCGCTATTAAGTTATATAATGTCATCATAGTTTTAAATTGTATTATTCATGGCAACAAAGAGGACCAAAGAATGGCAGCCCATGAGCATAACAATACAACCAGTACTATGAGCATACGAATCAAACCTGAAGTAAGAAACAATTTCATACCAATAGACAAACGTTGTTTAGAGTGATACGACAACGATAAATTTCCTTAATAATTTAGTTATGTTATAACATAACATACATGAAACAAAAACCAACTACTTTTTTGTCACTAAAAAGACAAATCAACATATAATCCTTTTAACTTTAATAAATTCATATAAATATTCTAGATTTTTTATGCTACAATTTACATTGTTACTAAAATTATTAGATTTTAATTAAAATAAAACTTACTTTATAAACATATGACATTTTTGTCACAACAGACACAACGTGATTACTATAATTTCAAAATAAAAAATTAAAATTCAATACTTGTTCATCTAGGATTATTTTTTATAATTACTTGATACTGATATAATACTGCCGAAGGCCGGACTCGAACCGGCACGCCATTAAGGTGATTGATTTTGAGTCAATTGCGTCTACCTATTTCGCCACTTCGGCAAAACACGAACATATCTAACAAATCCATCTGATATAAAACTATGCAGCCACTAAAATTTACCAAATTTTTCAAAAGAATTCAATATACAGAATCAATTTCTTCACAATCATTCAATTTAAACATTAGATTTGTAAACATAATACAATTTTTTAACAAGGTATCATTTTAAAAAATATTAAAAATATTTACAAAACCATCTACAAATATGTCATCGTAGCAACATAAACAATTGCTAAATACACATTTAATGGGCTACATTATAATAATGTAATAATTTTTACTTATATCAACCATATCATCACTGACACTGCTTATGCTTATAAAAATACAATCGTATCGTGTGCTCGATTATATCTGTGATTGACGAGCATATTATTCTTAAATACATTTAATATATTTTACTCTTGTATATTTATACATTATAATACAGGGTAAAATAAATATTACATAAAAATTTATTATATGAATAATTTTGATTTCAATTTACTAATAATTCTCAATGCACTACTCGAAGAGTATAGCGTAAACTTAGCGGCAAAAAAATTAAATGTCACTGCTCCAGCTATTAGTAAATCTCTCAACAAAATACGCATTCTATTTAATGATCAAATTTTAGTACGTAGTGGAACTAAATTAATCCCTACGCCTAAAGCAATCTCTCTAAAAGAAAATATTAAAGAATTAGTGAACCGTATTGAATCAATATTCAACAACAACATAGTATTTGAACCTAAAATTACCACTATATCATTTACTATTGCATCGAACAACGCTATTCTTTTTATCCTTAATACCATCTTATTTCAAAAAATGAAAGATAAAGCTCCCAAAGCATTTATTCATTTAGTAAATGACTCAGACTACGATGATAATTTTTTAAGAAACCATACCATAGATTTATATATAGGAGAAATGCGCGCACTTAACCCAGAAATAACTATTCGAACTATCTACGTATCCAAATGTTGTATAATATCTCGGAATCATCATCCTATTTTGTCTCAAACTAAAAATATGGATAATTTATTAAAATATCAATTCATTAAAACCAAACATGAGTATTTAACCAACTCCGATGAACATAGTAAATATTTTTGGTCGGAGCGTAACTTAATTGGTATTACCCCAGAATATATCACTACTGTAAACGCTATAATTCATTCAGATGCACTAGCGATAATACCAGAATTTATATTAACAATGATACAAAAATTAAATATACCAATCACACATTTTAATACTGATTTAAATTTAGGAAAAAAAAGCATTATTCAAGCATGGCATTCTAAACACAACCGCTCTTCCGCTCATAAATGGCTACGAGAATTTACTAAAAAAATATTTTTAACTAGTATAGTATAATAAAATTTATTAAAAATTTTTATGTTCACAAAATTATGAATATATCCGCATAATAATAACACTAATTACCAAAAATATTATACTGGGTGATATTGATCCAATTATTGGAGAAACACTGTGTATAGCACTTAATATTCCAAATATTTGATTTAAAATATAAAATAAAAACCCCGCTATACTTCCTACGAATAATCTAATACCTATCTTTTTTTTATATAATGGGCCAAAAGTAAACGCTAATGCCATTATGGTCATAACGGATCCAGAGATAGGGGATAATATTTTCTTCCAAAAAATCACTTGATAATATTTAGAATTTTGCCCAATCCTATTAAAATATTTAGCGCAATGATATAATTTAGAGATAGATAAAAAATTTGGATGAGTAATCATCATGGATAATCTATATGGGGTTAATTCAGCATTCCATTTAGAATGTGGTATGTTTTTATTAACAACGGATGTTTTTTGAGAAATATCCAATTCATTTACATTAATCAAATGCCATACTTTATCAACAAACACTGCCCGTTCGATATAACATATCTTTTTTAGCTTTCTTTCTTCGTTAAAATTATATAGCTTTACTCCTAACAATTCATTATAGGCTATTACATTTTCAACACAAACAAAATCATTCTTATCTATGAACCACAGATTTTTAATCTTTATAGAAAGTAAAGAAGCATCATGTTGTGATTGATTACGATACATGCACATTATTTTTTCGCTATTAGGCACTATCCATTCATTAGAAATGATACTGCATAATAATACAGGAACAGAAGCTTTTATGACTGATAAAGTGATCTGTAACCTGCTAAATCCAGAAATCTGCATTGCTATAAATTCATTATGTACTTCAAGCATGCACAAACCTAAAAGCCCACCTAATAAAGTAGCTATGGGAAAAAATAATTCAAAATCTTTTGGCAAACTTAAAATCATGTAAATAATAACGTCAAAAAAAGAATGATTTCCTTCTCCTATCTTACGCAATTCATCAATTAATTTAATTACACTAGATAAAGATAATAACACTAAAAAAACCGTTGTTGTACTTGATATTACCGTTTTTACAATGTAATAATTTAAAATGTTGTACATATACACTATGTTTTTATATGATAACGATAACACATTATTAAAACTAATTTTTTTATATAAGAAGTATCCCATGAATTAAGCAATAAAACTATCGATAGATAAATACTATTAATAACCCACATCCATACTATAGGATTTATGTTATCTAAAAGAACACAGGAACGTAATAAAATATGAAAAATAAAAAAAATTATATATAAAAAAACAGTTACCAATAAATTTATTAAATAATTATACGAAACAACAGTAATTAATAACGTTGTGATCATTGGCATAAGAAAAATAGATACTAATAAAGTTAAACGCCAATGTAACTCTGCACGCATCTCTGATTTATTAGAACGCCATAACTGATGCATAAACATATGATCAACAGATTCATTTTTTTCATAAAATGTTTTAATAGTACTATTGATTAACATTTGATACTGAGAAAAATCAGTAATAAGCACATCCTGGCACAACTCACATTTATTATAAATTTCATAATATGTACCTTTTTTTAAAATAATTAATCGGGAGCCATCAGGATTTCTACAAACACTGCCTTGATCTGAAGTAATAATTATAAACATACTGTTATCTTTATCTGGATTTGTTTTTGACAAAAACACATTTTTTAATTTATTTCCCTGAATGCTATCCGAAAATAAAATTAAATATTTAGTAGCCAATGGTTGAAATTTTTTTTCTGACAAAATAACTAAATTAATGTTTTCCTTAATTTTATACAGTAATTTACTTTGATAACTTGAACAATAAGGAGATAACCACGAGATATTAATCATAGTGCATGTAGCAACGATCCCACTAAAAAAAAATATACTTCTTATAAAAATGTATTTATCTACGGCACAAGAATACATAGCTATAATTTCATTATGAGCATGTAATCGATAAAACGTTACTAAAACGCTCAAAAATACGCTAAAGGGAATAAGTAATTTTCCTGATTCTGGCATATTTAATCCAAGACATAGAAAAATCAAATATATTGAAATACCACTATCTATCACCAAACTCAACATTTTGATCAATTTTTGACAAAAACACACTAAAAATAATAATGTTAGAATGATTAACTGATTTCTAAATATTTCTTTCAATATATATTTGGTAAATATCATTATTTTACCTAAAAAACTTGTTTTTAAATAAAAAATAAGTATCGTAATAATAACAGATTGTGGTATTAAAAAATGATACATATTCGTTTTTTATAATGTAAGAAAATTATTCATTACGTTATAAACACAACACAATCTCACCCTGATGTATTTCAATGTTTTATATAAAATATAAAAATTGTAAATATTGTGACTGATTTATTTTTTGAGTATGTCATTTGACATATTTATATACAGGAAATATTATGATAAAATTTAGCGTTACTAGCGGGCATCAAGAATTATATCCTGATAGTTGCATAATTACTGGTACATTTGAAGAATTAAATTTATTTCCTTCAACAAAAAAAATTGATGACGTAAGCAAAGGATACATCAGTTCATTGTTGCGTCGTGGCGCGTTACACGGAAAAGTCGCACAAACGCTCTTATTATACGATGTTCCTCATTTACATAATAGACAAATTTTATTAGTTGGGTGCGGTAAAAAATCTGATTTTGATGAAAATTGTTATAGAAAATTAATTCGAAAAATAACAATCTTATGTAAAGAGATACCTATAATTAAAATATTACTTTTTTTAAGTGAATTAAATATAAAAGGATACGATAATTATTGGAAAATAAGACAAACCATGGAAATCGTTAATGAAGAGTTGTATGTTTTTAATAAATTTAAAAATAGCAAAAAAACTACACTGAATAAATCACTAAATGAAATAATATTACATATACCTAATGAAAATGAATTAGGATGTTGTAAAAAATCTATTAGAGATGGATTATCTATCGTTCATGGAATAAAAATAGCTAAAGACCTAGGAAATATGCCTCCTAATTTTTGTACTCCTGATTACTTTGTAAATCAAGTAAATGAATTATCTAATTGTGATAACGTCACAATAAATATAATCAATGCTTTAGAAATGAAAAAATTAGGTATGAATGCTTATTTAGCGGTAGGAAAAGGGTCTAATTATGCTCCCACAATGCCTATAATTAAATACAGAGGGCATCCTGAAGGGGCTAATGTTCCTCCCATTGTACTTATAGGAAAAGGTTTGACCTTTGATTCTGGTGGAATTTCTATCAAAGAATCAAATAAAATGGACGAAATGAAATATGATATGTGCGGAGCTGCCGTAGTATATGCAATTATGCGTATAGCCATAGAACTAGATTTACCATTAAATATTATCGGAATACTTGCTATTTGTGAAAATATGATAAGTCATACTTCATTTCGTCCAGGTGATATCCTGACTACTTTATCTGGAAAAACAGTGGAGGTATTAAACACCGATGCTGAAGGTCGTTTGGTTCTATGTGATGCATTGACATATGCAGAACGTTATAAACCAGATGTTGTAATAGATATAGCTACATTAACTGGAGCTTGTGTTATCGCTTTAGGACATCATTTTAGCGGTTTAATGTCTAACAACAAAAATTTAGCCGACGAACTAATTCTGGCTGGACAACAATCTAAAGATTATGTTTGGAAATTACCATTAGACGAAGTGTTCCAAAAACAATTAAAATCTACATGTGCGGATATGACAAATGTTGGAGGTAGACCTGGTGGCGCTATTACAGCCGGATGTTTTCTTCATCAGTTTGCCTATAAATATCGTTGGGCCCATTTAGATATTGCTGGAACAGCATGGATATCTGATTATTGTGATAAAAGCGCAACAGGTCGACCCGTTGCGCTTTTATCACAATATCTGATTAATAGATCATCCCATAAAATTTAAATTATCTTTATTAATCAATACTAACTTTATAACAGAATCACACCAAAATAAATTTATATTTTATTTTTATAATCAATTATCATTGATTATAAAAATAATAAAAATTAATAACATATGAAACGAAGTATTTTTTATTTACTATCTCAAGAATTTGAACAAAAAAATAGACCTAATTACATAGAACAGCTTGCTTGTAAGTTAATAAGCACACAATGGAGATCTGGAAAAACCATCTTAGTAACTTGTGAAAATGAACATCAAGCTACAAAAATAGACAAAATATTATGGACATTTGACCAAAATTCATTTGTGCCACATAATCTATTCGGAAAAACCATCCAGCATGCTCCAATCGTCATATACTGGAGTCAATGTTGCTACGATAATCAACCAAAAGATCTATTAATAAACCTTATGCTAAAAAATATGAATTTTTTCTTAAATTTTAACGAAATAATAGATTTCGTTCCCATATCTGACATTTTAAAAAAATGGGCAAGATACAGATACCGATCTTACAAAAGAAATGGATTTCAGGTAAGCGTTGTTAATACACCAACTGAATGAGTAATTATATCGTGGAAAAAATATATAATCCTAAAAACATAGAAGAACCAATTTATAAATTTTGGGAATATGGAGACTACTTTAGTCCCCATGGAAATACATCTCAAGAAAGTTATTGCATTATGATGCCTCCTCCTAATATTACAGGACAATTACATCTCGGACATGCATTTCAACAAACTATTATGGATGTTTTGATTCGTTATCAAAGAATGCAAGGAAAGAATACTTTATGGCAAACAGGAACAGATCATGCTGGAATTGCCACTCAAATGCTAGTAGAACATAAAATTTATAATAATACAGGTAAAACTAGACATGATTACACACGAGATGAATTAATAAAAAATATTTGGGCATGGAAAAGTCAATCTGAACAGTTTATTACTTACCAAATGAAACGATTAGGAAATTCAGTAGATTGGAAACGACAACGTTTCACCATGGACACAGAAATGTCTTATGCAGTAACAGAAGCTTTTATTCGATTATATCGAAAAAATTTAATTTATAGAGGAAAAAGGTTAGTAAACTGGGATTGTAAATTACAAACCGCAATTTCTGATCTAGAAGTTATAAATAAAAAAACAAAAGGCTCTATATGGTATATATATTATAAATTAGATAATGCTACTATCAGTTCGAATTCTCATCACTTAATTGTCGCAACAACGCGACCAGAAACTATGTTAGGAGATACTGCCGTTGCAGTGCACCCGGAAGATACCCGCTATAAAAATTATATTGGACAATACGTTATTGCACCCATAACTAACAGACGTATTCCTATTATTTCTGACAAAAACGTAGACATGTTTAAAGGCACTGGTTGTCTTAAGATTACTCCTGCCCATGATTTTAATGATTATATTATAGGAAAAAGACATGGATTGCCTATGATAAATATTTTTTCACTTAATGGCAAAATTCTTAAAAAACTAGAAGTATTTAACAGTTCTGGACAACTTACCGATCAATTATACTGCAAAATTCCCCAAATATTCCATAATCTTGACAGTGATAATGCACGAAAAAAAATAATTTCCGAATGCAATGCACTTAAATTGTTACATAATATAGAACCTCACGATTTAACAATTCCATATAGTGATCGCACTGGCACTATAATTGAACCCATGTTAACTGATCAGTGGTATATACGCGTTAAACATTTAACACAACACGCGATAGACGCGGTAAATTTAAATATAATTAATTTCGTTCCGAAACAATATAAAAATATGTATTTCAGTTGGATGAACAACCTTCAAGATTGGTGCATCTCTCGTCAAATCTGGTGGGGACATAAAATCCCTGCTTGGTATGATGATAACAACACAATATACGTAGGATACTGCGAAAAAGATATCAGAATAAAAAATAAATTAAATAATAACGTAATATTGCATAGAGAGAAAGATGTATTAGATACATGGTTTTCTTCAAGTCTTTGGACATTTGCTGCTTTAGGTTGGCCCAAAAATACTAATTTATTAAATGTATTTCATCCTACTAATATTATAATCAGTGGATTTGACATCATATTTTTTTGGATCGCACGAATGATTATGTTAACTATGCATTTCATTAAAAATGATAACGGATCGGCACAAATTCCTTTTAAAACTGTATATATTACTGGTCTTATACGCGACGAATTAGGTCAAAAAATGTCTAAATCTAAGGGAAATATTATTGATCCAATAGACATAATAGATGGTATTTCAATAGAAAATTTATTAAAAAAACGTACAAAAAACATGTTACAACCGCAATTATCTAAGCATATTATAAATAATACTATAAAACAATTTCCTAATGGAATTAAACCTCACGGAACTGATGCTTTACGATTTACATTGGTAGCATTAGCATCATCTGGACGCGATATACATTGGGATATGCAACGACTAACAGGTTATCGTAATTTTTGCAATAAATTATGGCATGCTAGTCGCTTTGTTCTTATGCATACCAAAAATCAAGATTGTGGTATATCTATCAATATCAATGAAAAATCATTTTCCTTAGCAGATCGTTGGATCATTACAAAATTTCATCAAACAGTACAAATTTTTCATAAAAAATTAGAAATTTATCGTTTTGATGAAATAGCAAATATTTTACATGAATTTATTTGGCATCAGTTTTGTGATTGGTATCTAGAATTAACGAAACCAATACTTTATCATGGAAATGCATTAGAACTAAGAGGTACACGTTACACATTAATCACATTATTAGAATCATTACTGCGATTAACACACCCAATTATTCCTTTTATTACAGAAAAGATTTGGCAAGAAGTTAAAACAGTTACTGGGAATAACGGAACAACTATCATGTTACAACCATTTCCAAAATATGATGAATCAGTGATTGACATGAAATCCGTAATAGATATTGAATGGATTAAAAACGCCGTTTTAGCAATACGTACCGCTCGTGTAAACATGAATATATCATATAATATACCCCTACAGATAGTATTTAGAGATACTTCATCAGAAGTTAAAAAACGCATTACAGAAAATTCCAAAATTTTATGTCATATTGCTCAATTAAAAAGTATCCATTTCATATCAAAAGGCACAATCTATCCAAAATCAATGACAATGCCTTTAGATTCATCAGAACTATTAATACGTATACCAGACACATTTAACAAAGAAAACGAAATAAATAGATTAAAAAAAGAATCAGAATTAATAAATCGTAAAATTGAAACAATACAAAAACTACTAGATGACAATAATTTCATTAATCAGGCGCCAAAATCTGTCATCAAAGACAAACAAGCACTATTAAATTATTATGAACTAATTCAAAATAAATTGATTGATCAATGTGCTATCATGAAGAAACTGTAATTATTTTATATAACAATATCTAAATAAAATAACTTGGAGAATAAATTTTCTATTCGTATTTTAAGTATTAAAAATTTAATAATAAATTTATTTCTTTATTTTTAATTAATTGTTAAATAATTGTCACGCTATGTTTCATCAAAATTAATTTCTACACATTTAAAAAACTTAAATTTAATATAATAAAATTTTTTTTAAATGACATTTTGCATTGAAATATAAATAACCACATTATCTATATAAATATCAACAGATAGGTAAATGTCATATGAATCAATTATATAAACGGTCTTTTTTACGATTAATAGATTTCACTATAAATGAAATTTATTATCTATTACAATTATCCAGTTATTTAAAACACCAAAAAAATACACATACTGAAATTAAAAAATTAAACGGCAAAAACATTGTACTCATCTTCGAAAACCATTCAACTAGAACAAGATGTGCTTTTGAAGTAGCAGCATTTGATCAAGGCGCGTGTGTGACCTGCTTGACTCCAAATATTAGTCAAATTGGGCATAAAGAATCTATTAAAGATACTGCTAAAATATTAGGAAGGATGTATCATGGGATTCAATATCGTGGTTATAGTCAAGATACAGTTACTACATTTGCACAATATTCTGGAGTACCAGTATGGAATGGACTTACTGTGAAATTTCATCCAACACAATTACTTGCTGATCTTATGACTATGAAAGAACAACTACCCCATAAAATGTTTCATCAAATGAAATTAGCCTATATAGGAGATGCAAAAAACAACATCAGTAATTCTTTATTAGAAGCTGCCGCAATAATGGGATTCGATTTAAGATTAGTATCACCTAAAATATTTTGGCCAACACAAGAGCTATTTATAAAGTGTCAAAATATTGCACAACGTAATAATGGAAATATCACGCTTACTGAAGATATCCCTATCGGAATAAAGGACGTAGATTTTCTATACACTGATGTATGGGTATCTATGGGAGAAAATGAAAAAGTATGGAAAGAACGTATTTCTTTATTATCTCCATATCAAGTAAATCATCGTATGATCCAAAATACCAATAATCCAAATGTAAAATTTTTACATTGTTTACCGGCATTACACAACAGTGAAACCACTATTGGTAAAAAAATAGCACGACAATATAATTTAAAAAATGGAATAGAAGTAACAAATGACATATTCGAATCTCCGTATAGTGTAGTGTTTGATCAAGCCGAAAATCGTTTGCATACTGTCAAAGCTCTGATTCTGGCAACATTACTTCCTGATTCCACTAATTTTAATCAATAGTAATAGAATAGGATTCTATTATTTTTTATATAAATACTAAAAATAATACCTTATTTTTAACGCAAATTCATTAGGATAAATTATATGCTTCAGGTTATCAGTACAAAAAAATCTCCCATCCCTCTTGGACCTTATGTGCAAGCGATAGACATAGGAAACATAACATTTGTATCTGGGCAAATAGGAATGCGCCCAGATACAAATGTTATCCCCGACAACATTTACGATCAAACGTATCAATCACTAGAAAATATCAAAAATATCATAGAAACCGCTGGTCTACAAATCAATAATATTATTAAAACTACATTATTCATTGTTGATATCAATGATATTCCTACTATAAATGTCAGCTATATGAAATTTTTTCATTCATCTTCTTTACATGAAGATATAATTTTACCAACACGTTCCTGTGTAGAGGTTTCTAGATTACCAAAGAATGCTAAAATAGAAATCGATGCTATTGCTACACGTATTTTATAAATTTAATAATAATCGTGAAAATAAAACACTAATAAACAACAAACGAACAAATTATTTCGCATAATCCCTATTATTATAGAAATGCTCTCACGGTTATTTATTAAAAATAAAAAGCATATAAATAAATACAGACGCGATATAGTTTATGTTTTTGTCTGTATTTATTTATATAAAAACAACATAGTCATAATATGACTGAAATTTTTTCATCATTATTGCATACATTCTTTCTTTCAAAAAGAAAGATCTGATAATACCAAATACTGTATAATCTAATCTTATTCTTGCAATAATTACGAATAATAAACATATTATTCATTTAGATAGCATCTCTGATTCATATATCAGAGCTTGTTCTGTATCATACTGATTCTCCCACTTTGCAATTACTAACACCGCTAAAGCATTGCCTATAACATTTAACGCTGTACGACCCATGTCTAAAACCCTATCCACACCTGCTATAAACGCCAACCCTTCCAATGGAATACCTACGCTACCTAATGTAGCTAACAATACTACAAAGGAAACTCCTGGAACACCAGCGATACCTTTAGAAGTGATCATTAAAGTCAATACTAAAATAATTTCCTGACTTAAAGATAATTCAATACCATATAATTGTGCAATGAAAATAGCAGCAATACTTTGATATAAAGTTGATCCATCTAAATTAAAAGAATAACCAGTAGGCACTACAAATCCAGTGATAGTTGATGGAGCTCCATAAGCTTCCATTTTTTCTATAATACGTGGTAATACAGTTTCTGAACTAGCAGTAGAAAAAGATAAAATCAGTTCTTCTTTTAAAATACAAATTAATTTCCAAATTCTAAGATTGCATATGCGTGCCACTATACCTAATACTACTAATGCAAAAAAAACAATAGCACCATAAACTAATAATACAAGTTTAGTAAGAGGCAACAAAGAGCTGAATCCAAAAGTCGCAACTGTAACTGAAATTAAAGCAAACACCCCAATAGGAGCATAACGCATCACTATATGTGTTACTTCGAACATAGTATCCGCTACAGAATTAAAAATGTCCAATAATGGAGTTTTAGTTTTTTCTGGCAATGTAGCTAATCCAAGTCCAAAAATTACCGAGAAAAAAATAACTGGTAACATATCTCCTTTAGCCATAGAATTAATAATATTCGAAGGAATCAACGATAACATAGTATTTACCAAATTTGACTGTATTTCAGATGTAGTTTGCTCGTACATTGAAATATCCGTTTTCGAAAGAAGAGACATGTCAATTCCATAACCAGGATGCAACAAATTAGCAAAAGCTACACCAAGTACTATAGCAAGTGTTGTAATAATCTCGAAATAAATAATAGTCTTTAAACCAATACTTCCCAATTTTCTTGCATCTCCAATACCAGCGATTCCAACCACCAATGTAGCCATTACAATGGGAACCACGATCATTTTTATCATACGAATAAAAATTTCTCCAGCTGGAGAAAGAAATGTCGTGATCATCCAATCTTTTAATTCTGTTTGATTATGCAATACAATTCCTAAAACAATACCCAAGTTTAAAGCAAAAAAAATTTTCCAAGCAAGGGTAATTTTAAACTTTCTAATCATCATAGTTACCCCTTAATTAAAATGAGTTATTTTTTTATTTCACATCAATCCGGAATTAATTATATCAACTGATTTAAATTCTCTTCCAAAAAATCCCCATTAAACAACACAAACGTACGCCAAGAAACTGCTAACTAAATATAAATTAATTTATAGAAAATTTCTTAACCTTCATATCAAAAAAAATGTCACATAACCTATAAATTATTTATTAAACACAATCACTTGAAAAAACAAAACTCAACGCAACATCTTTTTATGTGCATTGAGTAATATATATACTGAACATCTAAAATTATATATCAACTATTTATAAAAACTTACAACGAGACACAAGAACACTAACATTAATATCTATAACTTCCAAAATAGAGATATACCCTTAACAATTTTTTAAATTACCTTTTCAACAAAGGATAAGATCATCCATCGTTTAAGTCAACTGGTTTACGTAATTAAATATTCATAAAAAATTTCATTTTTATTAACAAATTATATCTTGCGTTAATATGTAACAACCATAACAATAATAATATATTTTATAATATATGTAATCGCGCTTTACTATATCAAAAACTATGACAATGGAATATGTGTGATCTTTACATCAATTCCTGTTAATTCCTTAAAATTTCTCAGCATTAATGATATAAATATTTATAAAAATTGCAATCACCCTTATTAAATAAGGTAATATTATTCATTCTCTGCTAATAAAGCTTCTAAAAAATCTAAGTCGCGTAACAATTTAGTTAACGTTTCATTACTAATTTTTTGTTGCGCACGTAAATGATAATATTCTCCTCTTTCAGCACGTAATGCGTTTAACCTCATCCGTCTCTCTAACTCTTCAGTTAACATAGAATTTACATCATTATTTCCGTCTATACGACGGCGTAAATTACCTATAACACGTGCGCTTACCTCATTAATAATTTGACTATCAATATTTTCTTCTTGGCTATGCATTAACCGTTCTTCTAGTTTATATAAACTTTCAATAGCTACTTCTGCTGCTATAGCCCGTGCCATACGCTCTTCTTTTCGTTGTAATAATTTATCAGATACTATAATTCCCTGCAACAACCACGGAAGAACAATTACACCACATAATAAAGAGAATAAAATAACACCAGTGGCAATAAAAACTAATTGATAACGAAACGGAAAAGCTGATCCATCTCTTAAAAAAAGTGGTATTGAAAGTACTCCTGCTAATGTAATAGCACCCCGTACTCCAGCAAAAGAAGCAATTAAAATTTCTCGTACACTATATTCGCTAAATACCATTGGACGTTTAGTCATAAAATATAAACTTATATTTTTCATTAACCACAACCATCCAAATCTAAGTATCATTAATGCGAAATAAATAAGAATTACATATACAAATAACATCCATGTTTTAGTAGTTGGATCCATTGCTGCTTGTGAAATAGAAGTCGATAAAATATCTGGTAATTGCAATCCCAGCATAATAAACACCATACCATTAAACACAAACTCTAACATTGTCCAAACACTATTTCCCCTCAAACGCATAGCTAACGGGGCATTACGGATTATTCCTGATTGGCCAATAGTCATTCCTGAGGCAACTGACGATAATATTCCAGATACTCCAATATGCTCAGCAACTAAATATGCCGCAAAAGGTAACAATAAAAGAAGTATTGTTTGAGTTGCAGGATCACCACCACTCCAATGAGTAATAAACCTTAATGATTTACTATATCCCCAAGTAACAGCTATCCCCGTTAATAAACCACCCATAGATATTTTAATAAATTCTATAGAAGCTCCGCTCACACTGAAAACCATAGTGCCCATAGCTACTGAAATAGCAAATTTAAGAGATACTAATCCTGACGCATCATTCATCAAAGCTTCTCCTTGAAGAATGTCCATAAGCTTTTTAGAAATACGTCCCTCTCCTACGATACCTGAAAGCGCTACTGCATCAGTTGGAGATAAAACCGCTGCCAGTGCTAACGCTGCTACAAGAGGCATGTCTGGTATCATCCAATGAATTAAATATCCAATACCAACCACAGTAATAATTACCAACACCAATGCTAATATAACAATTTCACCTCCATGACGTAAAAACTCACGCATTGGGGTTTTCCAACCATCGGAGAATAATAACGGGGGGATAAAAAGCAATAAAAATAGCTCAGGATTAAAATCTACATGTAATCCAAATCTAGGCCAAGCTAATAAAGCCCCTAATACAATTTGCATGAGAGGCAATGGCATTTGAAACGGCAAAATTCGTGTTATAACTCCTGAAATAGAGACAGCTAAAGTAAGAATCAGAATCGTAAAAAAAATCTCCATACTTTAAATCTCAATCATATCCAAAAAAATAAGTATTTTTCTACAAATATAGTATTTATTTTTTATATGTACTTCATATTGTGAATAAGCATGGCACACCTATAAAGTGTTAAACAAAATGATAAAATTATATATGAATATATGCGACCTTTAATTATACACTACTCATAAGAAATGAAATATTTTTATATTTACTCTAACAATATAAATTTTATAATTTTGTTATTTAAGTACAATCAGTATAGTACTGATATGTAATACTATACTGATCGCAACATCCTAGATATATATTTTGCAATAGGTTTAGGAACATTTAACACGCTTTAATATAATTACATGGATTGAATACCAGCAAGAACATAAGTACATATTTGATGTGCTTTTATGTTTAAAAAACACAACAATAATATCAAATATTTTAGTATACTACGCATGTTGTGTTTATAAGTGTATATGAACGTAAAAAATAATTATTGAAAAATCCAACCTATACCGCCTATACAATAATGAAAATGACTCATTAATTTTTAATACATTTAACCCATCTAAAAAGGAATATCCTCGTCATCGAAATTAACATCGGCCGGGTCACCCACTGATACATCATTCGATATGGTTTTATCGCCGCTATTCATTACATTCTGATTATCTAACGATACATTTTCTCCTGAATGACGACTACCCAACATTTGCATTGCGCCTCCGATATTAACAATAATTTCAGTAATATACCGATCTTGTCCATTTTGATTTTGCCATTTTCTAGTTTTTAACGATCCTTCAATATATACCTGAGAACCTTTATGCAGATATTCTGATGCAATTTCTGCTAATTTCCCAAATAACACCACACGATGCCACTCAGTTTTTTCTTTAAATTCGTTAGTTTGTTTATCTTTCCAGGATTCAGTAGTAGCTACTGAAATATTAGTAACCATACTACCACTAGACATATAACGAACTGCTGGCTCCTGACCGAGATACCCTATTAAAATAACTTTATTAATTCCCCTATTAGCCACAACTCCTCCATTCATTACATCGTATGGTTTATTTTTAATATTTTATTAACGTAATCACGCTATTGCCGTTTAATAAACCCGTATATTTAATATACTTAAATAAAAATCAATATTATTACTAATATCTTTACAAAAAACCCACGCAATAAAATGCATGATATTAAAAATCAATATTCTTCACTTAACACCGCACTATATTAGTAAAAATAATTTAAAATTATTTAATGTATTTATGAACAAATGTAAATCATATTTACAATAAATATATAATAGTAAATTTCAAATAATCATTCATTCCATGTGTTATATTTGTTACAGTATAAAATATATTAAAAATAATATACATACATTATGGCCATTTTTTATAAAACAGATACCAAAACTTTATCATAGAATAAATACATAAATTATTTCATATAATAATATCTATAACCAATCCATATCACTAATAGAATATTAATATTGACCAGATTTAACATAGTTATCAAATCGAGAACATTTTCCGTTAAACATCAATCGTATAGTGCCAATGGGACCATTCCGTTGTTTCCCTAGAATAATTTCAGCAATCCCTTTCATTTCACTGTTTTCATGATACACTTCATCACGATAAATAAATAAAATAAGATCAGCATCTTGTTCAATTGCTCCGGATTCACGCAAATCTGAGTTAACGGGATGCTTGTCAGTGCGTTGTTCTAAACCTCTGTTTAACTGAGAAATCGCTATGACTGGTACTTTCAATTCCTTAGCTAAAGCTTTTAACGATCGAGAAATTTCTGAAATTTCTAATGTGCGATTATTAGATAAAGACGGTACTCTCATTAATTGTAAATAATCAATCATAATTAAACTCAAACCATCATGTTCACGGAACAACCTACGAGCCCGTCCACGCACTTCAGCAGGTGTTAAACACGAGGAATCATCAATATATATATTACGCTTTTCCAAAAGAAGTTCCATAGCACTAGTAATTCTTTCTCGGTCTTCATTATTCAGTCGTCCCGTGCGAATACGTACTTGATCAACTCGAGATAATGAAGCTAACATACGTATCATAATTTGATCGCCAGGCATTTCTAAACTAAATATCAATACTGGTTTTTTTTCAGTCATTGCGGCATGTTCACACAAATTCATAGCAAAAGCAGTTTTTCCCATAGAAGGGCGAGCGGCAATAATTATAAGATCAGATTTTTGTAAACCATCAGTTTTTTTATCCAAGTCTCTATATCCGCTAGAAACACCAGTAACACCATATTTTGGTCTATTACATACCTGCTCAATATGAGCGACTGTCTTTTCTAAAATATGGTCTATTCCTTTTGGATTAATATTATGATTGCTTTTACTATGTGAAATTTGAAAAATGAGAGATTCAGCTAAATCTAATAGCTCATCACTGCTTCGGCCTTGAGGATTATATCCGGCATCAGCAATTTTATTTGCTATAGAAATCATTGCGCGTATTACTGATCGTTCGCGTACTATATCTGCATATGCAACTACATTAGAAGCACTGGGAACATTCTTTGATAATTCTGCTAAATACGCAAATCCTCCTACTAATTCCAATTTTCCTTGAATCTCTAAAGATTCTGACAGTGTTATTAAGTCAATAGGTTTATTTGTTTCCAGTAAACGTTTCATTTCAGTAAAAATAATTCTATGAGCATAATTAAAAAAATCATCAGAATTTATTTGTACTGATATATATTCCCATTGAGTATTATCTAACATTAAACCACCTAACATTGATTGTTCAGCTTCTAATGAATACGGTGGTATTTTCATATTATTTACTTGCTGATCATGAGAAACATGCATTTTTAATATTTTCCCCGCATAAATTTCTATTTTCCTTAACAAGAAATATCTAAATTTTAAACACGAAAAATTTAATTTCCACTATTACAATACCATATAAAACACCTAAAATAATTACACTGATATAAATCATAAAACCATATTTACAGACATCATGCGTACATACATTAGAGTTATTTAAAATAATATAAATAAAATTAAAAAATACACTGTTATATTAAATAATCTCAGCATTTTTTATTAACGTAATTTGAAAATACTTACAGTTTATTAATGAATTAAAAACATACAACAAATAAACATCTGTTATAAACGAAAAATAACATCGCTTATGTGTAATTATCCTGTAATATCATTCATATTCGTTTACTGTAAACTGTATACTTATAAATACAAAAGATGTATTTATTTTATAAATCCATAATTTTTTATATACTATATAATTACTTTTTAGCATCATCTTTTCAGTACATACCTAATAATTTTTTATTTATACGTCCTATGCTGATAGCAATACAAACACATCATTAATAATTAAGGAACAGTATGAATACTAATATCCAAAAAATATTAACTCAAATTAAAAAACTATGCGAACAACGATGCGTGCGTTTGACACCGCAACGCTTGGCTGTATTACGATTGATGTCCCAATATAACGGAGCTATAAGCGCTTATGATTTACTGCATTTACTGCGACAATCTTCACTACCTCATGCAAAACCTTCTACTATTTATCGTGCTTTAAATTTTCTATTAGCACAAGGATTTATTCATCGCATTGAATCTACCAATAGTTTTATGTTATGCCGCTATTTTTTTGAATTATCACATAATTTTGCTTTCTTTATTTGTAAGAGTTGCAAACAAGTTACCGAACAAACTACAAAAGGAATCGAAGAAATTTTACAAAATACGGCTAAAATTACAGGATTTACTATGTTTAATAATGTTATTGAAGCACACGGACTATGTCCGAAATGTATTACCCTTGAATTGCGACCACATTTTAAACCCTAATTATTTTAATATATGTAATGACATTAATAAAATACTAATATATACGTCATTAATTAACGTAATGACACGCATCAATCAATTTAAGTAAAAATCGATGTTGCAACTATACCTATGGTATTAATACTAACTTAAACTAAAATTATTAATGTTCAAAATCTATAAAACTACATAAAAATTAACCACAAACTTATTATTAATATTTTCTTACACACAGCAATCGTATTCATTTAAATACGTTTATCCTGCATATTCTTATTGTTTAGAGTGAAATTGATTATATTTAAATTAATGGAAACTCGAAGCAATACCTATGAACACTAACATACCTACATAATTATTACTTAAAAAAGCCTGAAAATATCTTATTCGTTTTCTTTTATTAATTAATATTTGTTGCCACATAAATAATATGATGACTCCAAATAATGAAAAAAAATAAAATACTACAGTAAATCTCTCCTTCCATCCAATAATTCCCAATATAAATACAATACATAACTGCAATATTCCTATTAAAAATTTATCCATGTCACCAAACAATACAGCAGATGACTTTATTCCAACATATATATCATCTTCCCGATCTATCATAGCATATTGCGTATCATATACTATTGTCCATACAGTATTCATTAGAAATAATAACCAAGCAGTACTATTTATGGGATTATTAATTGCAGTAAACGCCATTAAAATAGGCCAACTAAACAATAATCCTAACATTACTTGGGGAAAATAAATATATCTTTTAAGATACGGATATATCCAAGATAATATTAGGGCTACTACAGATAAAAAGATAGTAATAAAATTCAAACTTAAAACCAATATGAATGCAATAAAAAGAAGTATCGATAACGCCACTAATGCCTCTTTTTTCCTGATCATTCCAGATGGTAAAGGACGCGTTTTAGTACGTTGAACATGACCATCGATATCGTAATCAACATAATCATTGATTATACAACCTGCAGAGCGCATACACAGTGCTCCGGCAACAAACACTATCAAAACAACTTTATCAGGGATACCTTTGTGTGATAACCACAGCCCCCATAAAGTAGGCCATAGTAATAGAAAAAACCCAATAGGTTGATTAATGCGCATTAACTGTGCTAAATTATAGCACTTTTTGATAAAAAAAAGCCTGTTTGACATAAAATTAGTAAATAATATAATCGTTATAACTTTTACCGATAATACTATCAATGATAGATATCATCATCATAGTATATAGAATGGCATTGCGGATATTTATTTCGTTTGTATTTCATGAAATAACTACGTATTACTGTAATTGTATCCATTGCCAATTTGTTAAACCAATAAATATTGTGCCCTACAATAGGAAGCAGACATGAAATATTTTTATAAAAAACATGATCATACAATAGCAAAATATATCATATATGCACATGATCATCATAAAAAAATATAATTTTCTTTTTCTCTACATAGATTCTCTTAGATAATACGAATTTTATCATTTTAATAATGGCGTATTTCTTATGTCACATTTTCTCTTTAACTTAGAAATACACATCAGCATTATGTTGATTCTGGCATTGATTCTCGTATTTGTTTATGAAGCTATTAATGGTTTTCATGATACTGCTAATTCTGTAGTCACTGTAATTTACACCTGCGCGTTACGTTCTCATAGCGCAGTGTTAATGTCGGGAATATTTAATTTTTTAGGCGTAACATTGAGCGGTTTAAGTGTTGCATATACAATTATCCACTTACTTCCCACACATTTTTTTATGAATACCAATGCTAACCATATTTTAGCTATGATTTTTTCTACATTATTTGCAGCAATACTATGGAATCTTGGAACGTGGTATTTCAGGTTACCTACTTCTAGTTCTCATACTTTAATTGGAACATTAATTGGGATCGGATTAGTGCACGCAATTATTACGCATTGTCCAATGATGCAAGGATTGAATATTCCAAAATTAATTAATATTTTTTTATCACTAATAATATCACCAATAATAGGTTTGACACTAGCTAGAATAATTATGTTAATATTATGTAGATACTGGAATAACAACAAAAAACATAAAAACATTCATATTACTCCAACTCAACAAACGCAACAATATGGAAGACCCCAACCATCATTATGGACTCGTATTATATTAATTTTATCTGCAGCTGGAGTTAGTTTTTCTCATGGAGCAAACGATGGGCAAAAAGGAATTGGACTCATTATGTTACTGTTAATAGGAGTAGCTCCAGCGAACTTCATGCTGAATATGCATGCTAGCAGTCATGAAATAGCCCGTACTCGAAATGCCGTTAACAATTTTTATGAATATTATACTCAAAACTATAACAATTTTAAAACTATCATACCATCAGAAATCACATCTATGCCTATATCATTAGCATTAAATCAACTAAAAGTTATCGTTCCTTCCATTAAAGACTCTACGCAATTTTTTATAAATAACAATAACGTAACATATTTTAATAAATGTCTATCTACTTCAGAAACAGAGATACAACTAAGAAAAATTTTTCATGATTTGTCACTAACTCTTACTATTATTAATAACGCTTTATTACTACTTGAAAATTTAGATAATTATGCGCAATTAAACATAGATCAACGCTCCCAAATGAGACAATTACTCATATATATAGTAGATATTTTAGACCAAATCATAGTACTTCCAGAAACTTCATATAAAAACAAAAATTTTCTTAAACATTTAAAAGAACATTTGCTGCACACAATTGAATACGCACCGACCTGGATTATTTTAGCTGTTGCATTGTCATTATCTCTGGGAACGATCATTGGATGGAAACGAGTTGCTACCACTATTGGTGAAAAAATAGGAAAAAAAGAGATGACTTACGCACAAGGTTTATCAGCTCAATTAACCACAGCTATTTCCATAGGTACGGCAAGTTATGCTGGTATGCCTGTTTCCACAACTCATGTGTTATCCTCATCCATTACGGGAAGTATGCTAATTCGGGGATGGGGAGTACAAGGGAAAACAATAAAAAATATATTAATAACTTGGTCATTAACTGTACCTGTTTCTATCGTGCTCAGCGGGAGTTTTTATTGGGCTATACTACGGTTATTACATAAATATATTCAAATATAAAAAATAAAACATAAATAAAAAATTAAATCAACAAACTTGTAATATTGTTCTATATTTTTATTAAAAAGAAAGTTCTTCATTTCAAATGATATTTTTAAAATGAAGAATTTTGTAAGCATTAAAAAATAATACTTATTACCATTTCGATTTATTAATTAACACTTTTATTTATAGATAACACGATTATCCAGATTTCTTTACACATGACTATCAAAATATCTAGCATGAAAACTAATATGAAAAAATCTTCAATATCAGTATATCGATAATCCTTTTAATAAATAATTCAAAAAATACACATATTATTTTAAAAAATAAAAACCTCACATTCTTTGTCTATAATAAAAATTAAAAAACATCAATCTATCATTCTTAATTGAAGAATGATTCACATATAAAATAATATTTTTAATAATTTGTGCATATTATATTGGCATGGAATGGTCAACAGAAACAGGGATCCCGTAATACTTTAGCATAGGTTCTACTGTCATAGTTTGTGTACAAAATTTTACCAGACATTTTTTCAAATCGATAGTACCTCCCAACGCAAGGATGTCATTAAGAAATAATTTCCCTATTTTTGAATTAAGAATACCTAATTCTTGAAAACGACACCAAACGTTGGATGCTAACATATCTGCCCATAAATAGCTATAATACCCCGCAGAATAATCATCAGAAAAAGCATGCAGAAAAGAGTTAGGGAAACGATCCCAATCCATTGAAAGATGACACGTTGATACTTGTTTTATTACTTCGTTAAATATTTTTAATGCACTCCTCTTTTCTCCTGGTATATATTCATGATGTATTCGTAAATCAAATAACCCATATATCACTTGACGTAAAAGATAAGATGATGATTGATATGTTTTTGTTTTTAATAAATTATTTATGATATAACCAGGTAGCGGTTCTTTTGTTCGATAATGCATAGAAATTAATTGTAATACATCGGGATCCCAACAAAATTTTTCCATAAGTTGACTAGGTAATTCTAATGCATCCCAAGGTACTCCATTAACTCCAGATATTTCCGGAATATCAATACGTGTCATGATATGATGTAGTACATGGCCAAATTCATGAAACAAAGTCATCACATCATGATGCGTTAACAAACATGATGATTTTTGCTTCTCTGAACAATTAAAGTTACAAGTTAAGTATGCGATAGGTTTTTGGCTAATAGTATCATTTCGATACATCTTACCTACTAACTCATCCATCCAAGCACCCTCACGTTTATCATCTCTAAGATACATATCTAAATAAAATCCTCCCATCCATCTATCTTCTCCATCAAAAATATCAAAAAATCGTACATCAGAATGCCATGTTTCTACATTAGAACGCTCTTTAATAGTAATTCCGTAAATACGATTCACTACTGAAAACATTCCATGAAGTACTGTTTTTTCAGGAAAATAACAACATAGTTCTTCATTTTTAATAGAAAAAAGATATTGTTTCTGTTTCTCTCTATAATATGCAATATCCCATGGATTTAAAGATATACAAGAACTGTTTTTTTTAGAAAAATTTTGTATTTCTAAAAATTCCTTATATTCAGAAGAACGTATCTGGATAGATAAATTCATAAGAAAATTAAATACTTTTTTTGGGCTCTGTACCATTCTTTTTGATAAAGATTTTTCAAAATAAGTTCTAAATCCTAATATTTTTGCTAACTCATAGCGTAATGCAAGAATTTCATCCATTACTAAAGTATTATCCCATTTTCCACTATTAGGTCCTTGGTCAGAAGCACGAGTATTAAAAGCCCAATATAACTCTTCTCTAAGTTCTTTGGTATCACAATACAAAAGAACTGAAGAATAACTAGGGTATTGCAGTGTAAATAACCATCCTTTTTCTCCACGAGCTTGTGCTGCTAAACGAGCAATCTCCAATGCATGATCTGGTATCCCAGATAATAACTTTTTTTCAGTAATTAACTTGCTCCAACCTAGCGTTGCATCAAATACATTATTAGCATAATTTGACCTTAATCGGGACAATCTAGAAGTTATATATGCATATATTTTTTTTTTCTGGGGAGATAAATAAATCCCCGATAACTTAAAATTATGTAAAATATTATTTAATACTTTTTTCTGTATTATGCTCAACTTTTGACCGGAATCTCCACGTTGTAATGATTGATAAGATTTATACAATCCATCATGTTGATTGATCCAATTCCTATATTCAGAAATAAATGACAGACTTTCTTCATAAACCTTACGTAATGCTAAATTATGCTGTACAGAATTTAAATGTGTTATCGGAGACCAAATGCGTTGCAATTCATTTTCTGCAATCATCAACGGATAATATAACGTATCCCAAGTTATACGTTTTTCAGATACAATCTGATCTACCGTATTATAACAATTAGTCAAAATCTTTTGTACAGCTTCTTTTACATGATTTATCTTAATAGAAGAAAATGGAGGGAATATAGAATAATTTAATAGCGGATTATTATCCATATAATAAAACCTAAAAATTAGTAACTATTATGTAGCCAAATTTGAAATCTTCCGTTGTATCGAGTTTATATATCTAAACGGGACACATGTATATCTGATGATATACATTTATTTATTTATTAAATGATCTTGATTACGGTATCATTTCGCATAAAAAATTAAATAAAAATATATTACTACTTTTATATCGGTGAGGAAGGATTTGAACCTTCGACCTATACGTCCCGAACGTATTGCGCTACCAAACTACGCTACTCACCGTACTATAAGTAATAATAATATATAATTGCAATTTAAATACAAATATTTTCGTTCTCATTAACACAATTAATAGCAATAAAATATAAAATTACCAATTCAATCTTATCAATAAGATAAGCCCTGAATATATTATTCAAATTATATTATTTATAATATCAAGTTTCATTAAAAATCAATATATACATAAATATCATTTTAATAACGCAATTATTTTTATACATTTATTAATAAATAATCTACTTGTATACATTATTTATTAATAAATGTATAATTTAAATTGTTCTTAGAATTACTATGCTTTAATATTTACATAACTATGGAGAAATTTTTATTATGAGTTTCATATTACCTTCTTTAACTTATTCATATGATGCTTTAGAGCCATTTCTTGACGAAAAAACTATGAAGATTCATCATACAAAACACCATCAAGCATATATTGATAACGCTAATGCAGCACTAATTGATTTACCTGAATTTTCCAATCTACCTGTCATAGAATTAATAAAAAAATTAAATCATTTACCTAATCACAAAAAAACCATATTACGCAACAATGCCGGAGGACATATCAATCATAGCCTTTTTTGGAAGTATCTTAAAAAGAATACTATACTTCAAGGATCATTAAAAGATGCAATAGAATATAACTTTTCAAGTATCTCTTCTTTTAAAGAGCATTTTGAAAAAACTGCTATCAGTCGTTTTGGATCTGGTTGGGTATGGCTCATAAAACACAATAATATTTTATCTATAGTATCTACTGCCAATCAAGATAACCCATTAATGGGGATAGATATCTCCGGAACAAATGGATATCCAATTCTTGGATTAGATGTGTGGGAACACGCTTATTATTTAAAATATCAAAATCGGCGTTTAGATTATATTAGATCATTTTGGAATGTAGTCAACTGGGATGAAGTATACGCACAATTTAATCAAGTATAAAAATGCTTGTTAATTAACTAAAGTGGTCAGATTTTTTAACATTCATGTAAAACTTATGACCACTTTCTAAATCTCAATCCGTAAGTGTCTTGAGATGTATATTCGTATATTTAAAATTTTAATAAAGAAATATCCGCTACCCTTAAAAATAAATTTTTAACCTTATTTAGCAAGGTTAATCGATTAATTCTTACATCTTCATTTTCATCCATAATTATAACATTATCAAAAAATGCATTTACTGCGCTTGTTATTGTTATAGCAATAGTTAGTGCATCATAATAACGATGGTGCATGCACAATACCTGTAGCCTCTTTTCTATCAAAATCACCTCCATGGCTAAACATATTTCTTCTGGTATTTTTAATAAAAAATGTTGCACATCCTCATTACAAGATATTTTATTTTTTAATAGTATATTAGATATGCGTTTATAAATTAAATTTACCTTAACATTTTCCTCTTTTTGTAATCCAAAAAAATCAGTAACTGCTCGTATTCGGGCATCGATATCTACTACGCTATCAGATTTAACACTTAAAACTGCTTTAATAACATCTAGTTTATAACCTCTCGAGGAATACCAGGAAAGTAAACGATTATACATAAAATGATGAATATCATTAATAACTGTCGTATTAATTAATTGCGAACCATATAATTTTACTGACTTTTGTATTAGATCAAACAAATTTATTGGTAATTTTTTATACATAAGAATACGTAAAATTCCAATTGCAGATCTCTTTAAAGCAAACGGATCTCTATTACCTTTCGGTAACTCTTTCACACCAAATATACCTGATATAGTATCCATTTTATCTGCGATAGATACAGCACAAGAAATATGAGTAGTAGGAAGTGTATCCTTAGAAAAACGTGGTTGATAATGTTCCTTTTGTGCTAATGCTATTTCTTCTGACTCACCATCACGGAGAGCATAATGCATACCGATAGTTCCTTGAGCTGAAGGAAACTCAAATACCATATTGCTCATTAAATCACACTTACACAAATACCCAGCGCGTTTTGTCTGTTCTATATCTATACCTATTTTTTCAGCAATCCATCCAGATAATTCTGCTATACGCCAACTTTTATCACGCAAAGTACCAAGCCTGCTATGAAATAGCACAGAATTTAATTTAGGTATATAATCTTCCAAACGACATTTATTATCTTGCATTAAAAAAAACTCTGCATCCATTAAACGTGGAATTATCACATTTTCATGTCCAGCAATAATTTTCTTATAGTTATCTGAAATCGTATTCGATACGAAAATAAAATACGGTAATAAAACTCCATCGATAACATTATACACCGGAAAATATTTTTGATCGTATTTCATAATATGAAGTATTACTTCGCGTGGTAATACCAAAAATTTATTATTAAATTGGCCAGAAAGAATTACAGGCCATTCAACTAACGAAGTAACCTCTTCTAACAAAATTTTTTCATCCTGAACATCTACAACTCCCCCAAGTTTTCTAGCTTCTTTTTCTATCTCCGAACATATAATATTTTTACGTATATCGTAATCTGCTATTACCCAACCGTTTTTAATCAAAACATCTGGATAATGATCTGCATGTTCAAGAGTAATTTTATCGTCTTCCATACATCTATTGCCATACAATACCCGATCTGTTTTCATTCCAAAAAAATAACCCGGAATAAGATATGTATCTAACAATATAGTCACAGTACGAACAGGTCGAATAAATGGAATATCTATGTCACTCCAACGCATCATTTCATAATTATTTAATTTTTCTAAAGCGGAACTAATAATTTTACACAATAAATATTTTAAATTTTTATGTATTACTATATTTGTATCACATTCCAATGTTCTTTGAACATTATTCACGCACACACCACTTCTAATATTTATATTATTAACTATATGATTGATTTGAGTATCTGTATTGTTAATATATTTATCATATGTGTCACCAGTATCTGATTGATCAACACATGCAATATTAGTATTAAAATCACTTTTTATTATTAAATTAGCCTTGACTGCTAAACGACATGAAGATGCAAACCAATTAACCTTATCGTAAACAAAATTATTTTTTTTAAACCCACTAATAATTTGATAAAAAAAGTCTTTTCCTAATTTTTTTAAAATTTTAGATGGTAACGATTCAGTACCAATCTCTACTAAAAAAGTACATACTTTCATTATAAAATTATCCTTGCATTATATTATAATTTCCTCATACACATAGGAAATCCTAATTTTTTACGAGATGCATAGTAAGCTTCTGCTATCATTTTTGATAATTTGCGAATACGTAAAATATAATTTTTTCTTTCTGTAATGGAAATTACTTTCCTAGCATTTAATAAATTAAAAATATGTATTGCTTTTAAAACTCGTTCATATGCTGGCATAAGCAATGGTCGTGTCATAGTGATTAAATATTTTATCTCATTTTCATATTGACTAAAAATTTTAAATAAAAATTCAATATCCGTATGCTCACAATTATAAATTGATTGTTCCAATTCATTTTGATGAAATAAATCTCCATACGTAACAGGTCCTAATGAACTATAACTCCAAATCAAATCATAAACATGATTTACTCCTTGCAGGAATAAAGATAAGCGTTCCAAACCATAGGTTATTTCTCCAGTAACAGGTCTACATTCTAATCCGCCTATTTGCTGAAAATAAGTAAGTTGTGTTATCTCCATACCATTCAACCAAATTTCCCAACCTAATCCCCATGCTCCAAGCGTAGGGTTTTCCCAATTATCTTCAACAAAAAAAATATCATTTTTTATGTGATTTAATCCAATTTTTTTTAAAGAATCTAAATATAATTGCAGCATATTTTTTGGAGAAGGTTTTATAATTACTTGAAACTGATAATATTGTTGTAATCTATTTGGATTGTAACCATATCGACTATCCATCGGTCGGCGAGATACCTGAACATAAGAGGCAGCGACAGGTTCTGGGCCAATAGCATTAAAAAAAGTCATAGGATGTGAAGTAGCCGCTCCAACTTCTATATCTAATGGTTGAGCTATAATACAACCGCAACCTTCCCAATAACTTTCTAATGCCCGTATTAGTCCTTGAAAAGTTTTTGCATCATTGTTATCGTACATTTTATTTTATCTATTTTAAAGGATCATTGTGGTTCCACATCTATTTACGATAATAACAACTATTCATGAATTATTATTAATAATATTTATAATATAATGAAAACTGAATCTATGTTTATAGAAAATAATTGCTATCATGTAACTAAAAATATTTTAAATTAAAAAATCAGTATGCATTATACATGTATAGAGCATTATAAAATACCAATACTTACATTTTTATATCTATCAAAATAGATATTATTTTTTCTAAACATATATATAATTACGAGATATTTTTAAAATAAATTATTTAAAACATATTGATTCTACATCGGTTTTATAAATATGCTATATAAACGAAGTAAACAATCCACATTCATATGTAATGAACACCATGGTTTTGTCCTTAATATTGATAAGGAATTGCATATTGCAGAAATTCTACATGCATTAGGGTATAACAATGATTTCCCAAGAAACACCAATTATAATAATTTCTTATCTAATAATGTTTATTTTTATAATGATCGTAATACCATTAGGTTTATTTCCTTGTTTTTTTTCTGGATTTTTAACTTATGAAATTATAGTATCTTTTGCGTCTTACTTTGAACGATTTATTGGAATAAATCGTGCTCGAGGGGCTGCAGTAGCATTCATTATTATAAGTATATCTATTGTTATAACTATAGGAATTATTAATTGTACTAATTTTTTCACAGAAGATATTAATAAAATTACTATTTCTATTGAAATTAATAGAATTTTTTCTGATTTTAAAAAAAGACTTCCTGATTTTTTACCCTCTTTTTTACCAAATACTACCGAAGAACTAAAAGATCAAATATTTAATTGGATTGAGTCAAACTTAATTCTTATTCGAAATATGGGGCATACTTTCCTACACGGATTTATTGCTTTACTAGTAGGAGTAGTAGTTGGTGTTTTAGTATCTTGTTCCAAATCTACAAAACAACACACTCATGATACATTTTTTATTACTCAATTATCAGAACGTATATATAATCTTTCTAGGGCGTTTCGTAACATTGTTTTTGCTCAAATTAAAATTTCTTCAGTGAATACATTGTTAACATCTATTATAATTTTTGTTTTACTACCATTAATTGGGCAATCTTTACCATTAGGAAAGACCTTAACTGTCATTACTTTTATTTTTGGTATGTTACCAATTATTGGTAATCTTATTTCCAATATTATGATTACTATTGCAGCTTTATCCATCTCATTAAGTATCGGAGTAATGATGCTCATTTATTTAATATTAATTCATAAGTTAGAATATTTTCTGAATGCCGAAATTATTGGAAATAAAATCAATGCTAACCCTTGGGAATTAATACTTTCAATGCTTTTACTAGAATCAATATTTGGATTAGAAGGCTTAATAGCAGCCCCAATTTTTTATGCTTATCTAAAAAATGAACTACGTTCGAAAAAATTAATCTAATATTTTAGTATAAAACTTATACATATAAGTAACTAATGACTAATTAAACATCGAAAAATTACCAAAAAAAAACCGAGCTCCATATATATACAATTAATAAAGCCCGGCTTGACTATCGCGCACTTTAGCAAATAAATATAACAATAAATTCACCTATTTAATTTCTATACGCCTTGGTTTTAATGTATCTGGTAAAATTCTTTCTAAATGTATATAAAGAATTCCATATTCCAAATTTGCACCTGTTATTTGAATATGTTCAGATAATTGAAATTTTCTTTCAAAATTATGCTCAGTAATGCCTTGATACAAATAATTTTTAGAATTTTGATGAGAATCAATATGTATTCCTTTTACTACTAACATATTATCATGCATTGTAATATCCAACTCACTATTTGTAAAACCGGCTACTACAATAGAAATACAATATTTGTGTTCGCTAACTAATTCAACATTATAAGGTGGATAATTTCCATTATTTTGTCCAATCTCCAAAAAATTCACTAATCTATCAAATCCAATGACAGAGCCATACAACGGAGAAAAATCAAAATTATGCATAATAATACTCCTAATCAAGTGTTTGCTAATTTTTATGAATACAAAAATAAATAAGGTTTAATTACTATATCTTTCACTCTAATATCACCCACTTGTATTATAATACAATTTGCGCCTATAATATCAATACATAATTACATAATAACAATCTATTGACTCACGAAACCATTTTTCTATATAAAATTCATATAAAAAAAATTATCTTTATAATTTAGTAATCTACATTTGTTGCTTTTAACGCGTTCTTTTCAATAAATGCACGTCTTGGTTCAACTAAATCACCCATGAGTGTGGTAAATAAATGATCAGCTTCTATCGCATCTTTTATTGTGACACGCAACATACATCTGTTTTTTGGGTTCATAGTTGTTTCCCATAATTGATCTGGATTCATTTCACCTAATCCTTTATAACGTTGTATTACTAATCCTTTTCTAGATTCTTGCATAAGCCATTCCATTGCTTGATCAAAAGAATGTACCTGTTTACGATATATCCCATATTCTATATATGCGTCTGAAAGAAACAATTCATTCATTTGCATTCCAAAAGATACTAGTTTTTTATATTCATGACTTTTAATAAAATCAATACTTAATACATAATCTATGTTGATTCCATATGTTCGTATCCGTAATATGGGTTCAAAATATTCATTCTCATGATGTTTTAAAATAACAAAATCGTAACTACTGCCATATTCTTCAAAACTACTCAAAGAGTCAACTAAAGATCTCATCCATATTTTAACGCTTTCATAACAATAACATTGTTCCTCAGATAAAACTGAATGATAAATTAATCTATTCAATAGTATCTTGGGAAATTGATGTTCCATACGAACAATAATTTTTTGTATTAAATAATATTCAAAAACTAATTGTTCCAATATTTTTCCTTTCAAAGGAGGCGTATCAGGATTAATGTAAAAACGAGAACTTCCTACTGCTATTGATATTTGATATTTACTCATTGCCTCTTCATCTTTAAGATATCGTTCTTGGCGTCCTTTCTGAACTTTATATAAAGGAGGTTGCGCGATAAATATATGTCCTCTTTCAATAATTTCTGGCATCTGGCGATAAAAAAAAGTCAATAACAAAGTCCGAATATGCGCGCCGTCAACATCTGCATCCGTCATGACTATGATATTGTGGTATCTCAATTTATCTGGATTATATTCATTTGGACCAATGCCACATCCAAGAGCAGTAATTAATGTCATTACTTCTTGAGAAGTCAACATTTTATCGAAACGTGCTTTTTCTACATTCAAGATTTTCCCTTTAAGCGGTAATATTGCTTGATTTTTACGATTTCTACCCTGTTTTGCAGAACCACCAGCAGAATCTCCTTCTACCAAATATAGTTCAGAATAAACTGGATTTTTTTCTTGACAATCAGCTAATTTACCTGGAAGTGTTGAAAACTCTGACAAACCCTTACGACGTGTCAAATCTCTAATTTTTCTCGCTGCTTCTCGAGCACGAGCAGCCCCTATAACTTTATTTATTATATTCTTAGAATCTATTGGGTTTTCTAAAAAAAATTCTATTAACTTTTCATAAACTAATGACTCAACGGCAGTTTTCACCTCTGATGACACCAATTTATCTTTAGTTTGAGAAGAAAATTTTGGATCCGGTATTTTAATAGATAATATAGCAACAAGTCCTTCTCTAGCATCGTCTCCTATGGTTACAACCTTAACTTTTCTATTATATCCTTCTTTATCCATATAAAAATGCATTGTTCTTGTAATAGCAGCTCTTAATCCTGCTAAATGAGTCCCTCCATCCCGTTGAGGGATATTGTTAGTGAAAGAATATATCTTTTCTTGAAAGTTATCGTTCCATTGTAATGCAACCTCTATACTAATTTCCCCCTTATTACCTAAGTAATAAAATATATTAGGATGAATTGGTGTTTTATTGACACTCAAATATTTTACAAAAGCTTTCACTCCACCTGCACAATGAAAATTTTCTTCTTTATTGTTACGACAATCACGCAAAATAATTACGATTCCAGAATTTAAAAATGATAATTCTCTAAAACGTCTAGCTAAAATATCATATTGAAACTCAGTCTTACCCGTAAACGTTTTAAGACTTGGCCAAAATCGCACTATGGTGCCACTATGTTTGCTATCGCCTATAATTTCTAAAGGTGATAACGGTCTTCCTTCACAATAAACCTGTTTGTAGGTTTTAAAATCTCTTTTTATTACTAACTCTAATCTCTCCGACAATGCGTTTACTACTGATACTCCAACACCATGTAATCCTCCTGATACTTTGTAATTACTATTGTCAAATTTACCTCCAGCGTGCAATATAGTCATAATAACTTCAGCCGCAGATACTCCTTCTTCTTCATGTATACCCGTGGGAATACCGCGTCCATCATCCTGAACCGATACTGAATGATCCTGATGAATTATTACTACTATTTTTTTACAATACCCCGAAATAGCTTCATCAATAGCATTATCTACTACCTCAAATACCATGTGGTGCAATCCTGTTCCATCGTCAGTATCTCCAATATACATCCCAGGACGTTTTCGTACTGCATCCAACCCTTTTAAGATCTTAATACTTGAAGAATCATAAGCACTCAACATGATCTTATTCCTGTATAAATACACATATAATATGAACTAATTTTTTCAAAAATACATATAACCAAAGATAACTCCAATCGAACTATTACATTTACCAAATATACACGCATACATGTATACATAATTATTTCTTATGACACAAATATTTATTTTCATAAGAAAAGTATACTGACCTACATTTTTTAATTTTTAAATATATAATCACGTAGATTAATTTATATGTTCTAGTATTATTGTTACTGCGTGCTATCAATTCAATCACATTTGATAACATTAAAATACATGTTAGGTTACAATCTGTAAATCATTATTATATCCGAATTGGCATGACGATATATGTTGCTCCATGACATTTCTCGGTACTCTCAATTTGCACGCTGGATATTTCATCTGTCAAATAAAACCGTAAAAACTGAGTATCCATTACCTGAAGAACATCGATCAAATAATCTACATTAAAAGATATTTTAATACTCTTTCCTGAATATAAAACGTCTAAAATTTCTTCCGATGCTTCATGTTCAAAATTATGCGCGGTTATTTTTAATTGATTAGTAATTAATGTAAATCGAACGATACGAAGTTTTTCATTTGCAAGAATAGCTGCACGTTTTAAAGCCTGCTTCAAAATACCGCATTCTACTTCCAAAACATTTTTTGAACGCTTTATAAAAACATCATGACAATTTGGAAACACAGCATCAATCAATTTAGAAGTAAAAGTATAATTCTCTGTCTCCATTCGGAGATTATTACTATTTGTTTGAATATTAACTAATTTTTCTTTAACGTTTAACAAACGTAAGATTTCGATAACTCCTTTACGAGGTATAATCGATGATTGATTGGGTAATAATAAATCCATAGTTATTTCACAACTTGCTAATCGATGTCCATCTGTCGCAACAATACGCAAAATATGTTCTTTAGTTTCAAATAATATCCCATTTAGGCAATAACGTACATCTTGATGGCCCATAGAAAATTGAGTTAATTCAATCATTTTTTTTAAAATAGCCTGGGATATAACTAATTTTAGATTATTGCCCCATTTTTCTAATTTAGGAAAATCTAACGAAGAAAACGTAGATAAATAAAATTTACTACATCCAGAACAAATAATCATTTTTTTGTCTTTTGATACTATGGAGATTTTTGATGATTCAGATAAACTACGACAAATTTCAAAAAACTTACGCCCTGGTACTATCACAGACCCAATGGGATATTTATCTTGTAATATAACGCGAACTGTTATCTCTATTTCTAAGTCCGTAGCAGTAATACATAAGCAATTATCATTCACTTCTAATAACACATGAGTTAATATGGGCATTCTCGGGCGTCCGCTAAGAATGCCCACTACTTTTTGCAAAGATTGATATAATAATTTCCTATCTATTACAAAATTCATAACCAAACTCAGTAAAAGACAACATTTTAAATAATCACATAACAATGTGATATCACTTTAAAAATCTCAAACACATATCGCGATAGTATAATATGTAAAATTGAAACATAAACACATTAACGCATTAAAAACTGAATAACATATCCATGCAAGTAATTACCTCCATTAGTGCTATTCTTAAGAAAATAATTATTATCAAATATGATAAAACAAACTTTAAATATTTTGACTTTATATACTATATCCTATAATATGAGTTTCAATTATCAGCATCTAATAATTAGATAGCAATAATTAAATAATTTTGTTCTCATTATCAAATAAATACACAAGAATGTAAATATGAAACGCACCTTTCAGCCTTCCATATTAAAACGCAATAGAACGCACGGGTTTAGAGTAAGAATGTCAAGAAGACAAGGCCGTAAAATATTATCAAGGCGTAGGTCTAAAGGGCGCGTTCGATTGGTTGTATCTGTTTTAAATATTCACTAAAATTTTATTAGTGCAGCAACCAAATGAATAGAAAATTTTTACCTAAACGGGCACGCTTGTTAAATTTAAATGAGTTTATTTTTGTATTTCAAAAGCCAGAACGCGTCAAAACAACTGGAATCACTTTGTTCAGTCGATCCAATCGATTAGGGTATCCTCGTATTGGGCTAGCTATCTCAAAAAAATATGTTAAGTATGCTCATGAACGCAATAGAATAAAGAGACATATTCGTGAAACTTTTCGTACATGTCAACATAACTTATTAGCTAAAGACTTTGTTCTAACTATTCGCTCAAAAGAGATTATTTATTACAAAAATAAAACATTGATACAAGAACTCGAAAAATTATGGTATCACCATTTGTGTTAATAGAAAAAAGCATAATATGGCTGATATATGGATACCAAGTCAGTGTCAGTCCTATATTGGGCCATCATTGTCGTTTTCAAAAAACATGTTCTCAATATGGGGTGGAATCAATACATAAATTCGGGGTGTTACGAGGTATCTGGATGACATGTATTCGTATATTGCAATGCCATCCTTTAACTTTAAATAACAATGAAGATTTTAAATATTATTCACATTCACATATTCAGGACATAATCAACATGGATTCGCAACGTAATTTCTTTGTGATAGCTTTTTTAATTATGTCGTTTATACTATGGCAGATATGGCAAACAGAATATCATCAGAGAACTAATATTCAAAAAATAAATATACATGAAAATACATATCCATTAATTCGTTCTGAAGATAATGATGCAATAAAATATGTACATCATACAAATCATGTGATTACAGTAAAAACAGATGTGTTGTTACTCAAAATAAATACTTATGGGGGAGATATTGAAGAGGCATATCTCGTGAATTATTTAGAGAATTTACATTCTAAAGAACCTTTTCATCTCTTAAGTACATCACAAGCATTTACATATCAAACAAACAGCGGGCTAATAACTGAAAACATACCGGGCCGGTCATATAATAAAAAATTTATATACACTACCGCAACTGATAAAAGTTTATATATCATACCAAAAAATGAAAATAAATTACAATTAACTTTAACGCATTACGCTTCCGATGGGATTACATATACTAAGAATTATATTTTTCATAGAAATGATTACTCTATATATGTATTCTATACCGTAAATAATATGAGCACTTATCCATTAAAAATTAAGTTATTTGGTAATATAGTACAATCCGAACATTATCCCAAATCACATAATAACAGCGATAACGGAGATAATTTTCCTTTATACTCCTATCGAGGATCAGCATACTCTACTGATAAAAAAAAATATCAAAAATACAGCTTTAAAGATATAAAAAATATGAATTTAAAAATTAATACTTCTAAAGGTTGGATAGCAATGTCACAAAAATATTTTGCGACAGCTTGGATTCCCCTTACTCAAGGGAATAATACATTTTATACTACCTACCATAACAATAATAGCGCTTCTATAGGTTTTCAATCTAATTCAATAGATCTCCCGATAGGAGAAACAGGTACATTCCAATCTATATTATGGATAGGTCCAAAAATTCAAGAAAAAATGAAAGCAATAGCTCCAAATTTAGATCTATTAGTTGACTACGGATGGTTATGGTTTATTTCTCAACCATTGTTTAAATTATTGAGCTTTATTTACAGTTACATAGAAAATTGGGGAATATCTATTATTATAATAACATTAATTATACGTCTAATCATGTATCCTTTAACTAAAGCACAATATACTTCTATGGCAAAAATACGTATGCTACAACCTAAATTGTCTATAATACAAGAAGAATATAAACATGATAAGTATCAATACCATCAAAAAACTATAGAATTATATAAGTTAGAAAAAGTGAATCCATTGGGGGGATGCTTACCTTTATTAATCCAAATGCCAATATTCTTAGCTTTATATTATATGTTATCAGGTTCTGTAGAATTAAGGCACGCTGCATTTGCTTTCTGGATTCATGATTTATCTGCTCAGGATCCTTATTACATATTACCGATATTAATGGGAATTACTATGTTTTTTATACAAAAAATGTCGCCGACTACAATTACTGATGCGATACAGAAAAAAATGATGACTATCATGTTAATCATTTTTACTATATTTTTTTTATGGTTCCCATCTGGTTTAGTATTATATTATATAGCAAGCAATATCATCACCATTATTCAACAATACATGATTTATCAAGAACTAGAAAAACGAGGATTATACAATAAAAATAACTAATAAAAATATTCAAAAAAATTTATAACTCAAGTATATCTTCGCATTATAATATGTTTTAAAGTATAATAAAAATTATGAACTATACAATAGATACAGTGGTTGCTATTTCCACACCTCCAGGCCGTGGAGGTATTGGAATTATACGAATATCTGGAAAATCAGTTCCTGAAATTGCTCCTAAATTGTTAGGAAAAATACCAAATCCCAGAAAAGCAGAATATTTACCTTTTTTGGACACGGACGGATCCATATTAGAACGAGTGATAGCCTTGTTTTTTCCTGAACCAAATTCTTTTACCGGGGAAAACATACTAGAAATCCATGGACATGGAGGTCAAATAATCCTAGATATATTATTGGAACGTATTTTAAAAACATCTTCTGATATTCGAATAGCACATCCAGGAGAATTTACCAAACGAGCATTCTTAAATAACAAAATAGATCTTGTACAAGCAGAAGCAATAGCTGATATTATCGATGCTACTTCATATCAGGCTGCAAAATCAGCATCAAATTCTTTACAAGGAATTTTCTCTCGTAAAATATATATAATATTAGAACAACTTACTAATCTACGCATGTACGCAGAATCATCTATTGACTTTTCAGAAGACGAAATTAGTATCATACCATATGAAGATATAAAAAAAAAATTGAGGAACATCATAAGCGATGTACAAAAAATGTATAAATCAACCTATCACGGTGTTTTACTCCGTGAAGGGATAAAAATAGTAATTGCTGGAAAACCAAATGCTGGAAAATCTAGTTTATTTAATGCATTAGTTGGCATTGATAGAGCAATTATCAGTACGATATCCGGAACCACACGAGATACATTGCATGAGTATATCCAATTAAATGGAATAGCATTCCATATTACTGACACTGCTGGGCTACAAAAAAAAAGCGATAACGAAATAGAACAAATTGGGATGAAACGTACATGGGAAGAATTAAGTAACGCAGATCATATATTATGGGTAATTGATCCTAACGATGTAACAAATAAGGAAAATGATATCACATTAAAACATGTAGAAAAAGTGCTGTTTTGTAAAAATAAAAAAACCCCTATCACAATTATACATAATAAATCTGATTTAACCAAAAATCAAATCGGAATTAGTATAATAAATAATTATACAATTATCACGTTATCGGCTTTATTTAATGATGGAACAGACTTATTACAAGAATATTTAAGTAATAATATCAAGTCTAAAATACAGCAAGATTGCAAAAGCAATCTTTCTGAAAATCAAGGAAATTTCATTGCGCGTAGACGTCACTTAAATGCACTTGAAAAATCTTCTAAATACCTTTTTTCTGCCCAAACACAACTATTATCTACTATGTCAATTAATGAACTTTTTGCTGAAGATCTTGGATTAGCACATAAAGAATTAAGCAAAATTTTTGGAAAATTTACTCCTGATGATTTATTAAAAAGAATATTCTCTACATTCTGTATTGGAAAATGATGATTTATGAACTTATAAATAATTTTTATAATATTTTATAAATATAAATTTCAAGAATGAAATCGTTTTTTTTTGCTATAATTACATATAGGTTATAGATTAATAATGAATAGACTACACATGCAAACCAACATATACACTTTGATAAAGATATAGAAAGAAATAATTTCTGAATAAGCTATGTTTATATAATGTTTGATTGGCGAATAATTCTTAAACAAAAAATAATTTTATTTTTTGTTTTTTAATCGCTTCCAATTTAAAATGGAAAATTGTCGTATTCTACTAATAATAGTTTCATTAGCTGCCACATCTCGAGTTACTGTAGTTCCAGCTCCAATAGTTACATTTTTTCCAATAGTGATTGGAGCTACCAGCTGACTATCAGCTCCAATAAAAACGTCATCACCAATAATAGTTTGATGTTTCATCATGCCATCATAATTGCAAATAATAGTGCCAGCTCCGATATTTACTTGATTACCAATTTCTGCATCACCTAAATAACTAAGGTGTTTAACCTTGGATTGCTCTCCCAATCGGGTATTTTTTATTTCTACAAAATTTCCCACATGACTTTTTTCTTTTAATTCAGTTCCTGGTCTCAACCGAACAAATGGTCCAACTTTGCTTTGGAAACCTATTGTTGTATTTTCAATTATTGAAAATGGGTATATCTCTACATCATCGGCAACTATCGTATCTTTCAATATACAACTTGCTCCTATTTTAACTCTATTCCCCAAAGAAACATGCCCCTCAATGATCACATTTATATCAATGTACACATCCTTCCCATGTACTAACGTTCCTCTTAAATCAAACCTATTTGGATCAATAATCATCAACCCTGATGATAATAAACATTGTACTTTTCTTTGTTGATATTGTTTATCTAAATCAACGAAATCTGATTTACTATTTACTCCCATGATCTCAAATGTATCATCAGGACACATGGTATGTATACTGTAACCTGATTGATGAGCTATCTGAATTATATCTGTTAAATAAAATTCATTTTTTGACTTATGAGTTGTTAATGTGCTTAACCAACACTTTAAATGATTAGAAATAGCAATAAAAATACCAGTACTAACTTCTTTAATTTTTTTTTGATCATCATTAATGATGTCATCATGTTCTATGATACTAACAACACTCCCTTCCTGGTTCCGAACAATACGCCCATATCCTTTTGGATTAGGTAGTGTAGCAGTTAACATACTTATATCACATTGGGATTTAATGACATGCAATCGTTGTAATGTTTTATAAGAAACAAAAGGAACATCACCATATAAAACAAGAACTTCTTCGTCATCACTGATGAAAGGTAACACTCTCTGAACAGCATCTCCAGTCCCAGTAAGATCATGTTGCAATATCCAATATACAGGAATTTTGTATTGATTCGTATTAATTTCTTTTATTATCATTTCTCCTTTGTATCCATGCACTACATATATGGAGCTCACACCTACCTGCATTACAGAATCAATCAAATGTTGTAACATAAACTTACCACCAATTTGGTACAACACCTTTGGTGTATCAGACAACATTCTATTACCTCTACCGGCAGCAAGGATAATCGCGCTGAAATTAATATACGACATAATCTTTATCTTTATATATTTTTTGTGATTCTTATTTTTGGTTATAAACTATTTTTATTACATTAAACATATAACTACATATACATAAACAGAAAAATTATTTATACAACAAATAGAAATATTATTACTAGTTACATATACTTATTTTTTTTAGTTAATTCCATTAATCTAAGTTTTGCAATAGCTTTAGATATATCTGAAGTTATTTTAATATAATCTATATCAGAGCTATGGCGATAATTCTTAATATGTTTTTCAGCTTCATGTTTAGCTTCTTTGGCTTTTTTTTCATCTAATTCTTCCGCTCGGATGGCTGTATCCGCCAATATCGTCACTATATTTCTTTGAACCTCAAGTATACCTCCAGATATATATATATATTCTTCATTATCATGTGATTTTACTATACGCAATACTCCTGGCTTAATCGACGTAAGTAACGGAGTATGACCTGGAAAAACACCCATTTCACCTTCAATACCTGTTACTTGAATTTTACGAACTACGCCAGAGAATATTTCTCTTTCAACAGAAACAACAGTTAAGTAATAAGTACATTCAGACATTCTGATATCCAGACCTTTTATCAATAAAATAAAAAATTTAAAGCGTTTTATTTTTTTTTATAACCTCTTCTATAGTGCCTACCATATAAAATGCTTGCTCTGGAATATGATCATATTTTCCTTCTATGATTTCTTTAAATCCTTGAATAGTATCTCTTAAAGAAACATATACACCAGAGAATCCAGTAAATACTTCAGCAACAAAAAAAGGTTGTGATAAAAACCGTTGAATTTTTCTCGAACGTAATACTATTAATTTATCTTCTTCTGATAATTCATCCATACCTAAAATCGCAATAATATCTTTAAGCTCTTGATAACGTTGAAGGATAGACTTTACATCACGAGCCACATTGTAATGTTCTTGCCCTACAATCAGCGGATTTAATTGTTGACTATTAGAATCTAATGGATCTACCGAAGGATAGATACCAAGAGCAGCAATTTGACGACTTAAAACTATAGTTGCATCTAAATGCGAAAAAGTAGTAGCAGGAGATGGATCTGTAAGATCGTCTGCAGGAACATACACTGCTTGCACAGAAGTAATTGATCCTAAACTTGTAGAAGTAATACGTTCTTGTAAAATACCCATTTCTTCTGACAATGTAGATTGATAGCCTACCGCCGATGGAATACGTCCCAATAATGCAGAAACTTCAGTACCAGCAAGAGTATAACGATATATATTATCTATAAATAACAATACATCATGTCCTTCATCTCTAAATTTTTCCGCCATAGTAAGACCAGTCAAAGCCACACGTAATCTATTTCCAGGCGGTTCATTCATTTGACCATATACTAAAGCAACTTTATTAATAACATCAGAGTTTATCATTTCGTTATAAAAATCATTACCTTCACGAGTGCGCTCCCCAACACCAACAAACACTGAGTAACCAGAATGTTCTACGGCAATATTACGAATAAGTTCCATCATATTTACGGTCTTTCCAACTCCTGCTCCTCCAAAAAGACCTATTTTTCCTCCTTTAGAGAACGGGCACATTAAATCAATTACTTTAATACCAGTCACTAAAAGATCTTGGTCAGTAGATAATTCGGAATAAAGTGGAGCAGATCTATGAATAGACCACTTTTCTTTTTCTTTAATTGGTCCTTTCATATCAATTGGTTCACCTAATACATTCATTACACGACCTAAAGTTTCTTTTCCTACCGGAACTTCAATAGAGTGTTTTAAATTAATTACTACTAACCCACGACGTAATCCATCAGTATTACCCATTGCAATGCAACGTACTATACCTCCACCTAATTGTTGCGCTACTTCTAATATTAACTTTTTATTAAAACTATCAATATGCACCTCAAGTGCATGGTATACAGTCGGTACCACATCTTGATTGAACGCAACATCAACCACCGCTCCAATAACCTGGACAATTTTTCCAGAACTCATATTAATTATACCTCTAACTATCTTTTAAGTTTATATTACAGAAGCTCCTGAAACAATTTCTGTAAGTTCTTCTGTAATTTTAGTTTGTCTAGCTTTATTATAAAATAACTTTAAATCATTAATAATAACTTCTCCATTATCTGAAGCTGTCTTCATCGCCATCATTCGAGCAGATTGTTCACTAGCTAAATTTTCTACTACTCCCTGGTAAACTTGTGATTCAATATATCTTTGTAATAAACTGTTTAACAAAACTTTAGAATCAGGTTCATATAAATAATCCCAATATTTAGTTTGTAATATAGAGTTTTTTGAGGAAATGATTGGTAGAATCTGTAAAATCTGAGGACTCTGAGTTAAGGTATTAATAAATTTATTATACGCTAAATATAATCTATCTATCTGGTTATTATCATACAACTGCAACATTACTCTCACAGACCCAATTAGAGCTGACATTTTAGGAGCATCTCCAATTCCATAAACACAACTGACTATCTCTGTTTGCTTTATGGAGCGTAAAAAAGAAGCGCCCTTTGACCCAATAATAGCTAATCTAATCGTTATTCCCTCGTTACTCCATTTGTTAAAATCATACAATAATGTTTTAAGTAAGTTAATATTCAACCCTCCTGCTAATCCTCTATCTGTCGAAACTACCCAGTAACCAACAGATTGAATTTTTCGTTCTAAAAAATAAGAATGTTTATATTCTAATGTCCCTGAAGAAATATGATCAATTACTTTACGAATAGTTTCCGCATATGGTTTACTTATTAACATACGTCTCTGAGTTTGATAAATCTTAGCAACAGAAATCATCTCCATAGCCTTGGCAATTTTTTGTATATTGCGAATGCTATCTATTTTCCCGCGTATTTCTTTCAGACCAGACATATTCCTATTCCACAACGATAACGCATTTGAGTTTACCAAGATTGATTTGATTTAAAAGTCTCAAGAATACTTTTAAATTTATTTTCAATATCAATATTATATACACCATCGTGATCAATTATTTTAATCAGCTCCTTTTCCGTATAAGTCATATACAATATTAATGCAGACTCAAAATCACTTATTTTTGAAACCTCAACATCTTCTAAATAACCATGCACTGCTGCAAACAAAATGATGGATTGACATGAAACAGCCATAGGTGCATATTGTTTCTGTTTTAATAATTCAGTTACCTTTTGACCATGCTGCAATTGCTTTCGAGTAACATCATCTAGTTCTGAAGCAAATTGAGAAAAAGCAGCTAATTCACGATATTGAGCTAAAGCAGTGCGAATGCCTCCAGATAATACCTTCATGATATTAGTTTGAGCAGATCCTCCAACTCGCGATACCGAAATACCTGGATTTACCGCAGGACGAATTCCTGAATTAAATAAATGAGATTCTAAAAAAATCTGACCATCAGTAATAGAAATAACATTAGTCGGAATAAACGAAGAAACATCTCCAGCTTGAGTTTCAACAATAGGTATTGCAGTTAATGAACCAGTTCTTCCTGTTATCTTTCCGTGAGTACACCGCTCCACATAGTCAGAGCTAACCCTAGAAGCTCGTTCTAACAAACGAGAATGTAAATAAAATATATCCCCTGGGTATGCTTCACGCCCAGGAGGACGTCGTAGTAATAAAGAAATTTGACGGTAAGCAATAGCTTGTTTAGAAAGATCATCATATACAATTAATGCATCTTCCCCGAGATCTCTAAAATATTCTCCCATAGCACATCCAGAATAAGGAGCTAAATATTGTAATACAGCTGATTCAGAAGCAGATGCAATAACCACAATAGTATTAGACAATGCACGATGTTCTTCTAGTTTTTTTACAACATTAGCTACAGTTGTTGCCTTCTGACCAACAGCAACATAAATACATTTAACCCCGCTATAACGCTGATTAATAATAGCGTCAATTGCTAATGCAGATTTTCCAGTTTGACGATCTCCTATAATTAATTCACGTTGACCACGTCCAATAGGTATCATAGAGTCGACTGACTTATATCCTGTTTGAATAGGTTCATCTATTGATTTGCGATCAATTACACTAGGAGCAACAGCTTCTACCGGAAAATAACAGGAACATTGTATGACTCCTTTATTATCCACAGGAACCCCTAATGCATTGACTACTCTTCCCAACAACGCTGTTCCTACTGGCACTCTTAATATATTTCCTGTGCATTTTGCCACCATTCCTTCAGACAAATTTAAATATGAACCCATAACTACAGCACCGACAGAATCACGTTCTAAGTTCAATGCTACAGCAAACTGATCTGATGGCAAAGCAATCATTTCACCTTGCATGACATTAGTTAATCCATGTATATGGATTACTCCATCACCTACAGCAGTAATAGTACCTTCATTGCGAATCTCACACGTTATATCAAATTGGGCAATACGTCGCTTAATTAATTTACTAATTTCATTTGAATTTAATTGCATAATCTTTTGTTTATACCTTTTAACTACTGTTAAAATATTAAGATTGTAGTACGTGATTTAAGCGAAAAATACGTCCACGTATACTTCCATCAATCACAGTATCTCCAATACGAATAATTACACCAGCCAATATATCTTTATCTACTTTGTGTACTGGATTCACTGTTTTAGATAAACGTTTAGCCATTATATCAGTAATTTTTTTCAGCTGATTATACTTCAAAGGCCAAGCAGAGATAATTTCTATTTCTACAGTATGAACATATATAGAACATAAATAAGTAAACTCTTTAAATACAATTGGTAATAATAATAAACGATTATTTTCCGCCATAATATAGATTATATTTTTACTGAAGGTATCAACTTGTTTCTTTTGGTAATCTTCACAAATAGCAATAAATATATCTGACAATCTTTTTGGTTCTAAACATCTAAAAAATAAAGATTGTACTAGTCTATTTAGACTAATCTCAGAAAATAAATCAAGAACTGATTTCCACTTGTTTATATTTTTCTGTTCTACAGCTATATCAAATATAGCTTGAGCATACGTACGCGCAACCACAAGCATACTAGACATCTAATCCTTATATGACAACGTATTAATAATATTATTTAAAAGATCTATATCAATCATTTCATTTATAGAATGTTCTATAACTTTCTCTGTACCCTCAATTACAAGTTCGCTAATTTGCTTTCTTAATTCGTCAGTAACACGTTTTCTTTCATAAATAATCTGTTCTCGCGCTTGAGATAAAATTCTACTTTGCTCCTTTTCAGCTTCATGTTTAGCTTCATTAATTATTTGCATTTTACATTTATTTGCTTGTTTTATAATTTCTTGAGCTTTGACCCGAGCCTGTCTCAAACAAAGCAAAGCTTCAGCATTGACACGCTCAGATTCTGTTTTGGCATGAGTAGCAGAAACTAAATTATCAGAAATTTCTTTTTGGCGTTTCTCAATAATAGATATAAATGGATACCACACATACTTCATACAAAACCAAACAAACAAAACAAATGAAATAGTTTGACCTAATATTGTTGCATTAAGATTCACAGCGCAAATCCTGATATTTAATAATCAATATAATAAATACATGCAATTAATTTTCATTGTTAAACCGCAGAAAACATCACATACAAACCAAGACCTACAGTAATCATTGGTATTGCATCAACCAATCCCATAACAATAAAAAACTGAGTTCGAAGGATCGGAATGAGATCTGGTTGACGTGCAGCCCCCTCTAAAAATTTACTACCTAAGATGCCAATACCGATAGCCGCTCCAATTGCTGCTAATCCCATCATTATTGCTGCAGCAATATATAACATATCAAAATTTAAATGTTCCATAATAACCTCTCTGCAATCTTCTGTATTACATGATTCATTTTAACAGGAGTCATGGGCTGTAGATAAATAAATCACCGTTAAAACCATAAAAATAAAAGCCTGTAATGTAACGACTAAAATATGAAAAATAGCCCATGGTAAATTTAAAACCCATTGTCCCCACCATGGTAATAAACCAGATATCAAAATAAAAATCAACTCACCAGAATACATATTGCCAAATAATCTAAGACTAAGTGATACTGGTTTAGATAACAAACTAACAACTTCAATAATAAAATTAATAGGAATACATGTTGGATGATTAAATGGATGATACATCAGTCCTTTAATAAAACCATGAACGCCATTAACGTAAATATTGTAGTACATAACAAGTACAAATACATTTAAAGCTAGCGAAGAAGTGATATTCACATCGGCAGACGGCACAACACGTAAAGCAGGTAATCCTAACAATTTAGCTATAGCAGGAAATAAATCTATGGGAAATAAATCCATGGTATTCATTAAAAAAATCCAAACAAAAACCGTCATAGATAATGGCGCAATTAGTTTATTTTTACCATGAAACATATCTTTTACATTGCTATCAATAAACAATATTACTAACTCAATAAACACTTGCAGTTTTGTGGGAACCGCATAAGTTGCCACTGTAGCCAAACGACCGAAAATTAATAAAAATAAAGTAGCCAATAATATTGAAAAAAACATCGAATCTACATTTAATACCCAGAATGAAGAAGTATTCTCCGAGCTCACTAACGAAAAAGTACTTAAATCAAATTGCAGATGATATAAATGATGTCCAATATATTCTTGGGAAGTGCCTTTGATTCCTGACATAAACCACCTTTCAAAAAATATTGGCTGCAATATACTATAAATATTTTACAATGTTCTTGTATAATACAACATTACAACCTCGATATACAACTTGTCACTAACATGTCGAAATTCTAAATCATTTTTATATATAACTTACAATGATGTTGTATCCGAAAAGAACGACAGTGCCTGCATCAACTTTTAAAAAATTAGTACTAATAGAAAATAACAAGAACACTCTCTCTCTTTTTACACAACCATATACTAATGCAATAAAAGAGAATTAAAATGACACTATGAATTAATTAGTAAATTTCACATAATATGTTACAACTTACAGAAACAAACACACGACCGAACTATAGTTCGGTCGACAAGTAATTTATCTTGTAATTAATAACCATTAGTACAGCACGTATATTTATTCAAAAATATGAAATAATACACTTGTATACAACTAAAAGTTCAGTATAATCCTATTTTCAAAAAAATTCAAAGCGCAAATTTAGATACGTATAAACAACCGTATAATATTAAAAATAATGCCATACATAACAAACCCATTAAAATAATAATCTAATTACTATTATTATTTCTATAAAATTATTATTGGAAAAGACATAAATATACCGGTTTTCTACACGATCAACTCTCTCCATATTGTAACAATCACAAACACCCTATATAGGAAATTAAATAATACCTTGATTAATAGAAAATACATTATTCAACAGATTAGCATGTATTATGCTCTAACAAACCTTGTTTTTTTAACCAAACCAATAAATTAGAAATAGCCGCAGGAGTGATACCAGAAATGCGAGAAGCCTGCCCAATAGAATAAGGTTTATAATTATTGAGTTTGTCAATGACCTCCTGAGATAATCCAGAAACAATATTGAAATCTATATCAGTCGGTAACAATGTATTTTCATTATAAATATGTCTCTTTATTTCTTCTTGTTGATGACGAATATAACCTTCATATTTTATTTGAATTTCAATTTGCTCGAATACTTGACGATCCAATATAGATGGACTAAAAGTACTTAGTTGAGATAACTTTTTATAATTAATTTCTGGCCTTCTCAAAAGATCTTCGCCATTTGTTTCATGTGTTAAAGGTGTTTTAAGAAAATTATTTAATTGTGCAACATCTGAGCTATACGGGAAAATATAAGTATTACGTAATCTCTGACGTTCTTTTTCAATGTTTTCTTTTTTGCAACAAAAAGCTTTCCACCGTGACTCATCTATCAAACCTAACTGTCGCGCGATTTCAGTTAATCTTAAATCAGCATTATCCTCACGTAAAGACAGACGATATTCAGCACGCGAAGTAAACATACGATAAGGTTCTTCTGTTCCATGTGTACAGAGATCATCTACAAGCACCCCTAAATATGCCTGATCTCTTCTAGGGTACCATCCTTCTTTATTTTTGGAAAACCTAGCTGCATTAATTCCGGCCAATAATCCTTGGGCAGCTGCTTCTTCATAACCAGTAGTACCATTAATTTGACCAGAAAAAAATAATCCAGAAATAATTTTACTCTCTAATGTTAATTTTAAATCACGAGGATCAAAAAAATCGTATTCAATAGCATAACCTGGCCTAATTATACAAGCATTCTCTAATCCCTGAATTGATTTAATCATTTGCATTTGTACACAAAAAGGTAAGCTAGTAGAAATACCATTAAGATATACTTCAGGTGTTGTCAAACCTTCAGGTTCTAAAAAAATTTGATGAGCATTACGATCTGAAAAACGAGTTATTTTGTCTTCTATAGATGGACAATACCGAGGTGCTATTCCTTTTATTAAACCTGTATACATAGGACTCTGATATAAATTTGATCTAACTATTTCATGTGTTTTGTTATTAGTATGGGTAATATAACAAGGCACCTGCGTAGGATGTAGTTTTGTAGATCCTATAAATGAAAACACAGGAATGGGATCATCACTATATTGTGCACGTAAAGAACCAAAATTTATCCCTTTGGTATGCACACGAGGAGAAGTACCCGTTTTTAACCGACTAATCTGAAAAGACAATTCTTTCAATCGCTCTGATAACAATGACGATGACTCCGAATCTCCAGATCGACCTCCTCTAAAATTATTCATCCCAATATGAATCTTACCATTGAGAAAGGTTCCGGTTGTCAACACAACAGACGTACCACTAAATTTCATTCCTAATTTTGGAGTAATTACTCCAACAATCTTGTTCCCACTAACTATTAAATCTTCTACTGACGCTTGAATAACCAACAAAAATTTTTGATATTCAAGAATACTACGTATTGCTTGACGATATAATATTTTATCTGCCTGAGCACGTGTTGCTCTAACAGCAGCTCCTTTGCTACTATTAAGTACTCTAAATTGAATTCCTGATTGATCGATAGCATAAGCCATCGATCCACCCATCGCATCAATTTCTTTCACTAAATGTCCTTTCCCTATGCCACCAACGGCCGGATTACAAGACATCTGTCCAAGAGTATCAATATTATGAGTAATCAAAAGCGTATTACATTGCATCCTAGCAGAAGCCAAAGCTGCTTCTGTCCCAGCATGACCTCCTCCAACAACAATAACGTCAAAATGAATGGGATAGAACAT